>JBAPRL010000073.1:0-34071 GCA_049281095.1 Candidatus Acidiferrales bacterium | reverse complement strand
CCATTGCCGTAGATTCCTACGGCCCGGTGACGGACAACGCGCAATCCATTTACGAGCTTTCACTGATTGACCAAATCCCCGACATCAAGCAGGAGCTGCAGCGCGATTTCCACATCAACGCGAATTTCGAGCGCGCCAAAGAAATGCTGGAAGCAAACGATGGCGCGGGCAACACGTTCAAGGCGACCGCGAAGCCGGTGCTCATTGGAACGGCGGTGGTCGGGGCCACGACGATGATTTTCTCCATCATCATGGCGCTCACCAAGGGAATCACCGTGAATGTGGACAAGCTTTCGCTGCTGCACGCGCCCTTTTTGCTGGGCATCGTTGCCGGCGGCGCGATCATTTACTGGTTCACTGGAGCGTCGACGCAGGCGGTGACCACCGGCGCGTACCGCGCGGTCGAGTTCATCAAGGCCAACATCAAGCTCGAAGGGGTGGAAAAAGCGTCGATCGCCGACAGCAAAAAGGTGGTGCAGATTTGCACGCAGTACGCGCAAAAGGGAATGCTGAATATTTTCATCGCCGTGTTTTTCGCAGCGTTGTCGTTCGCGTTCGTCGAACCGTTCTTCTTTATCGGCTACTTGATCTCGATTGCCGTGTTCGGCCTGTACCAGGCCATTTTCATGGCCAACGCGGGCGGCGCATGGGACAACGCGAAGAAGATCGTGGAAGTTGAGCTGAAGCAAAAAGGCACGCCTCTGCATGACGCGACCGTCATCGGCGACACGGTGGGCGACCCGTTCAAGGACACGTCTTCTGTGGCGCTCAACCCGGTGATCAAGTTCACCACACTGTTCGGGTTATTGGCCGTGGAACTGGCGGTACAGTTGACGGCCGCAAGGGGCAGCGGATTGACGCACGTACTGGCGGCCGTGTTTTTCTTAATTTCATTCCTCTTTGTCTATCGGTCGTTTTACGGCATGCGCATTAAGTCCACACAATAGCCCGAGCCAATCGCGCGCGCGAAGTGGCGTAGCCGGTTCGACAGAATGGCAAGAAACAAAAACGGGGAGCGATGTCGCGCTCCCCGTTTTTAATTCCCATCGTCTAGCGTTTGAGCGTCCAGCTTACATCTTGTAGCGGCCCAAATCTTCGTCGTTCAAATTCTCAAGCCAGCGTTTCAATTCTTCATTTGAGGTCTTCTCCGCGCCTCCGCCGGCGTTTTGCGAGCTTTTGAAGACTCTCTCTTCCACGTAAATCGGGCAATCCAGACGAAGCGCCAAAGCCAGCGCATCGCTGGGCCGCGAATCCATGGAGATAATTTCGCCGCCGCGCTCCATCCAGATAAGGGCGTAAAACGTGTCGTCCTTCAAGTCGCTGACGACAACTTTGTTGACGCGGACATCCAGGCCGAGCAGGACATTCTTGAGCAGGTCATGAGTCATCGGGCGCGGCGTCTGGACTTTTTCGATTTCGAGCGCTATGGCGTTGGCTTCGTAGATCCCCACCCAGATCGGCAAAGTTCCGGGACCCTGCACGGCCTTCAGAACCACGACTGGCATGTTGGTCACGGGGTCCATCATCAATCCGCGGATCTTAACTTCGCGTTCCGTTTCCCGCTTACCTGTTTCGACGGCCCTCGGCGAGCCTCCCTGGCCCCAGCGCGTCTTTTCGGTCAATCGCTCGCGCAGCACCTTTTCGGTCAATCGGTCACGCGACCCTTCCGCGGGCAATTCGCGCTTTTTGCGCTCTTCTTCTTCCGCTTTGCGCTGCTCTTCCAGTTTGCGCTCTTCGTTGCGATCCATGGGCCCTCCTTGCGGACCGGACTAGCCGAGGTGCGCGCCGATGAGGCTGTTCGCCCCAGCTCCGGTGATCTTGACGTGGCAATATTGTCCCAGAAGATTTTCCGCCGGCGAAGTGAAATTTACGATGCGATTGCTGGTTGTCCGGCCGGACCATTGCGCGCGGGATTCGTGCCGGCCGTCGACGAGCACCTCAAATTCACTGCCGAGGAGCGTTTGGTTCTGCGAAATCTGGATTTCGCGCTGCCGCTGCTGAAGAATCGCAAGTCTCTGGCTTTTTACGTCTTCCGGGACAGGATCGGCCATATCTTTTGCAGCCGTGTTGGGACGAGGCGAATATTTGAAAGCAAAGACGCCGTCGAATTTTACTTCGTCGAGAAGCGAGATGGTTTCCCCGAATTCGGCGCCGGTTTCGCCGGGGAATCCGACAATGATGTCCGTGGTGATGCTGGAGCGGCGCTGGGCGCTACGAACCCAGGCAATCTTTTCCATGTAGTCGTCGCGCGTGTAAGTGCGCCGCATTTCCCTGAGCACGCGATTCGAGCCGGACTGCACCGGCAAATGAATGTGGTCGCAGAGCGCAGGAGTGGAATCGATGGCGCGGACGATCTCGCGCGTGAAGTCGTTGGGATGCGAGGTGGTGAAACGCACACGGCGAATGCCGGGCACGGCGGCGACGGCGTAGAGTAGTTGCGCAAAATTCATCCCCGTGGTGGAAGGATCACGATAGGAATTCACCGTCTGGCCAAGAAGCTGAACTTCCGTGAAGCCGCCCTCGACAAGATGCTTCACTTCGTTGAGCACCGAAGCGCTGGTGCGGCTGCGCTGCGGACCGCGCGTGTGTGGGACAACGCAATAGGAGCACGCATAGTCGCAGCCTTCGATGATTGTGAGATAGGCGCGGAAGGGATTGTCGCGGCGGGTGACTTCGGTTTCGAAGGTTTCATCGGTGTCCAAATTCAAGCCGGTCACGCGCGTGCCGCCGGCCTCAATTTCGGTGAGCAGCTCGGGCAAGTTGCGGTAGCTTGCGGAGCCGCAGACCATGCGCACCCAAGGCGCGCGCTCGAAAATGTGTTCGCCTTCCTGCTGCGCGACGCAGCCGAGCACGCCCACGATTTTACTTTGGCCGCGCGGCCCCCGAAAATCGTTGAGGCGAGTGAATACCTTTTGCGCAGCCTTTTCGCGGATGCTACAGGTGTTGAAAAGAACCATGTCGGCAGAATCGGGCGATTCCACCTGACGGTAGCCGCGGGCGAGAAGCAGACCGGCCACTTTTTCGGAGTCGTGGGCGTTCATTTGGCAGCCAAAGGTTTCGATGTAAAACGAGCGCGCCTGGGAGGCGTCGAAATCGGCGGAAACGCCGCTTGGTTTGCCCAGCAGGGACGCGAGAGCGATGTCGATTCTGGCCGCCATGTCAGCTGTAAAGTCTAGCACAGGGCACGTTGAAGCGCAGACCTGCCGGAGTTTTGCGTGAATGTGTCGTTACATACACCAGAAAATATCGGATTACGATGGATTTATTTGACCGCTCCAACTGCCTATGCTACGGTAATTTTTGGGGTTCGAGGACGCTTCCTCGGGAGACAAAAACACTTTGCACGTCGCTGGCGTGATGCTTGTGGGACGACTTGGCGCGATCTTTTTCCAGACGGGCTGGGTCGCGCGGGCTGTGTTGCTGATTCTGCTTTTCCTTTCGCTTTTCTCCTGGGCCATTATTTTTCAAAAATACCGCTTGTTTGCCGTCGCCGAGCCGCGTACGCGGCGATTTATGCAGCTTTTCCGGACCGGCCGAGGGCTGCCGGATCCCAATACACTCCGCGCGGGCTCCAGCGGCTCGCCGTTTGTGAGTGTTTACGATGCCGGTTATCGCGAACTCGAGGGCCAGCTTGCCGGAGGCAATCCTCATCCTGCGGGAAAACTGAAGAATCCACGCGCGGTGCTAGTGGAAATGCAGCTGGCGTCCGCGGATGAAGTGCGGCGCATGGAAAGCCGGATGCCGTGGCTGGCAACCATCGGTTCGATTGCCACGTTTATCGGCCTGTTTGGAACGGTGTGGGGCGTGATGGACGCGTTTGCAGGCCTGGGAGAAGCGGGCGAATCGAGCCTCCGCGCAGTGGCTCCGGGCATCGCCGATGCGCTGATCACGACGGCCGCAGGATTGTTCGCGGCGATTCCGGCGGTCATCGCGTACAATATTTATCTTTATCGCATACGCGACTTCGCGGTTCGCATGGACAATTTCGCGATGGAATTCGTCAGCAAGATCGAAACGCTTTACAGTTGAGCGGCTATGGCGCAAATCCAAAGACAACCCGGCACGACGCTTTCCGAGATCAACATCGTACCGTTCGTCGATGTGATGCTCGTGCTGCTGGTGATTTTCATGATCACCGCGCCGCTATTGGAGTCGGGGATCCAAGTGAATTTGCCAAAAACCAAGGTTGTAAAGGAAATCAACCAGGCGCGAATCGTCATCAGCATCGATCGCGCCCAGCAGCTGTTTTTGGGAAAGGATCCGGTTAATATTCACGAGATTGGGCAGAGGGTCCTGGCTGAGGACAAAGATATCGCGCATACGCCGGTTTACGTGCGATGCGATGAAGCGGTGCCGTTTGGCACCTGGGCAATGGTGGTGGACACGCTGCGGCAATCCGGCATCAACAATATTAGCGTGGTAACGAAGCCGCTGCAGGGTGAGCCGCGCACACAGTGAAATGGAGCTAAGCCTTCCCTACCAATCCGCGCCAAATCTCAAAGCCCCTTTGGGCTACTCGGTGGTGTTTCACGTGATTTTGTTTGGCGCGCTGATTTCCTCGGCGGTGTTCTCCCATCGCGGCGAAACGTGGGGCGGCGCCGGCGGCCAGGGAACGATCAACGTCAACTTGGTTGGGAATGTGCCAGCGATTCCGCTGCCCAAGCCTGACGTGGCAACGAACAGCCGTGTGGTCGACAACACCAAAGGGCTTTATCAGACCGAAGTGCAGCCAAAAGACATCCCCGCGCCGCAACCAAAAGCGCCTCCGCCCCCGGATGAGTCGAAGGCGATTTATCTGCCGAAATTCGACAAATACAAACAGCCCGAATATCTAGGCAAGCCTTCGAAGGTGCTTCCAAATCCGACTCCGCCGCCGAAAAACGCAATTCCCTACGGGAATGGAGGCGCGCCGCAAGTTCCGACGTCCACTTTCATGCTCAATCAGACCACGCGTGGAGGCCTGGGAGTCTCCGGATCAAGCGGCGGGAGCTTTGGGTCGCAATTTCCGTGGTACGTAGAAGCGGTGCAGCGACGCGTAAGCAGCAACTGGCTGGAATCGACGGTGGACCCGACGGTGTCGTTCGCGCCGCGCTGCATTGCGACGTTTACGATTCTTCGCGACGGCACGGTCACGAATATTCAAATTACGCAGTCCAGCGGAAATCAGTCGGTGGATACGTCAGCGGTTCGCGCGATTCAGAGTTCGAACCCTCTGGATCATTTGCCGGCCGGCTATAGCGGATCTTCGGTGAATGTGGAATTTTGGTTTGAGTTTCATCGCAGCGAGTGACCGTCGGCTGGCGCGAGTGGATTTCAAGGTGGCGATGGCCAGTACAGTTTGTGGAGGGTGCGCAAAAGGATGAAAAAAGTCTTAGGAATCTGGTCCGTAATTGCCTTTATGATGGCGCTTGCACCACCTGGCGCCTTTGCGCAGGGTTCGCAAGATTGGTTCAAAACCGGCACGGGGCTTGGCGTGCAGAAGGTCAAGCTGGCCGTTCCTGAATTCAAATCACCGTCTCCGCTGGAGCAGGTGTTCCATCAAGTCCTGACAGACGATTTGAGCTATTCGGGCATCGTCGATATGGTGAGCCCGAGCTTCTATCCCGTGAACGTTCCGAGCGTACCCAATGAACTCAACTCGGAACAGTGGAATCAGGCGCCCGCGAATGCCATGATGGTGGCGTTTGGAAATTTGACGGCCAACGGCACTTCCCTGTCGCTATCCGGTTACCTTTACGATGTGCATCAAACGCCGGCGCTCTCGGTCCTCGAAAAAATTTATAATGCAGACGCGACCGAAGATGGCGCGCGGCAGCTCGCGCACCAGTTTGCGGATGACATCATTTCGCGCTTGAGCGGCGGAGTGCCGGGGATAGCGCAGACGAAGATCGCGTTTGTGAGCAATCGCAGCGGGCACAAGGAAATTTGGGAAATGGATTACGACGGCGCGAATCAGCACCAACTGACGCACCTGGCGACGACATCGCTTACTCCGCGGTGGTCGCCGGACGATTCGCATATCGCCTTTACGTGCTTTGAACCCTATCGCAACATTGTTTCGGCGCAGGTTTGCATGTATTCCACGCTGACCAACCGCGTGATTTCGTTTCCGCGATTCCCCGGAACGAATTCGTCCCCCGCGTGGTCTCCCGACGGAAATCAACTCGCCTTTATGGCCAGCATGCAGGGAGATCCGGAAATCTACGTCACAGATGCTTTTGGACACCACATGCACCGGCTCACGTATTCGCTGGGCGTGAGCACGTCGCCGACGTGGAATCCGAAAACCGGAAACGGAATTATTTTTGTCAGCGACCGCGGCGGCTTGCCGGACCTTTTCGAAATGAATGCGGACGGATCGAACGTGCAGAAGATACCTCTTTCGGCAGCCACGGGAGTGGCTGCGGCGGATTTGCCCGCAACAGGTTACGTGATCGACCCCGCGTGGTCTCCGAACGGCGAGCTGCTGGCATTCAGCTGGCGCCGGCCGGCGGGAAATTACGATTTGTATGTAATGGACCTGGCGAGCCATCAACTGATTGAACTGACTCGCGACTCAGGAGAAAATGAGCGGCCGAGCTGGGCGCCGGACGGCCGGCACATCGTATTTGAGTCGACGCGCAGCGGCTCGCTGCAGATTTGGTCGATGCTCGCGGACGGGAGTGCGGCGCGCGAACTGACTTCTTCGGGGAGGAATGAGTCGCCGAACTGGTCATGGCACTAACGGGCACTGATTTGCGCTGATGCGATCGAGTTTTGTGCAGTTTTCCTCGGGGTAGTTGCCTTACTGAACGTTGGTTTGAATAGGTTTGAACAAGCTGTGAATAGGCTAGGTATAGGTCCGAATCATTCTAAATATAACGGCCCTGATCTGATCTCTCGCGCAGCCCAGGGCGCGAAGGAGGATTGTCGAAATGCAGAGCAGTACTATTCGTAGAAGTTTAGTTTTGTTCAGTGCGTTCATGGCACTCGTGTTTGCCGGCGCTTGCAAGAAAAAGGTGGCGCCGGCGCCTCCGCCGCCTCCGCCTGCACAACCTGCGCCGGCGCAGCCGACGGTAACGCTAACCGCGTCGTCAACGATGGTCCAAAGCGGCCAAAGCACCACGCTGAATTGGACTTCGACGAACGCTACCGACCTGGATCTTGAACCAGGCGTGGGCAAAGTGGCAGCGGAAGGGTCGACGAACGTCAGCCCGACGCAATCAACGACATACACGATCACGGCCACGGGACCCGGCGGCACGGCGACGGCGAACGTGCAGGTGACCGTATCGGCGCCTCCGCCACCGCAAGAGCAGCCCGCGCCAAACGTGGCGGATCTGTTCAATCAAAACGTCAAGGATGCCTTTTTCGAGTATGACAAGTCGGACCTCACGTCCGATGCGCGCGATGCGCTGCAGAAGGATGCGGAGTTTCTGCGCTCCTATCCGCAGGTTCGCGTGACGCTCGAAGGGCATTGCGACGAACGCGGCTCGGAAGAGTACAACCTCGGGCTTGGCCAGCGCCGCGCCGACGCAGCGAAGCAATACCTGGTGTCGCTCGGCATCACCGCGGACCGGCTGCAGACCATGAGCTGGGGCAAAGAACATCCGTTCTGCACCGAGCACAACGAGGATTGCTGGCACCAGAACCGTCGTGCGCACTTTGTAATGATTCAGCAGCAGTAGTAATCTGGCAGTGAAGCCGCAGGCGCTGCAGCCGCCGATGCTGCGGCGCCTCGGCGTACCATTAGGAGGCGCTTTATGCGTGCAAGAACTATCGTGCTTTTCTTGGCCATTCTGCTGGCAGGCGCGATGGGCGGAGCAATGCTGACTCCTCCCACGGCCGACGCGGTCTCGCGCGAGATCATTCAGATTCAGCAGACGGTCAACCAAATTTTGCAGAACCAACAGGACATCCGGACCGACCTCGATACGAAGGTCGCGGCCATGCAGACGCTGGTGCAGCAGTCGCTCGATGCGTCGAGCCATTTGAACCAAACGATGGGCGCGCTGCAAAAGACGTTGCAGGACGCCTCCGCGAATAACGGCGCGAACAATAGCTCGCTGACGCAGCAGGTGCAGGGCGTGTCTGACAACATGCAGGACATGCAGGCGCGGGTTCAGAAGCTCGCACAGCAAATGACAGACATCCAGAACACGCTCCAGCAGATCAGCGCCAGGGTCTCTTCGGGTTCGACGCCGACGACTGCGCCCACGGGCACAAATCCCGGGACGAATCCGGGAACAATGCCGGGAACCACGCCGCTGACAGGGACCGACAGTTCCGCCAATCCCAGTCAAGCGCCGCCTTCGACAGACCAACCCACAGCGTCCAGCTTGCAGCCGATTTCCGGCGACACGCTGTACTCGAACGCCTCACGAGACTTGGACAGCGGCCATTACGATCTGTCGCGGCAGGAGTTCAACGACTATCTGAAGAATTTTCCTGACGGCGCGTTCGCCGCGAATTCGCAGTTCAATCTCGGCGAGATCTCTTACTCCCAGGGCGACTACGACGCGGCGATCAGCGCCTATGACAGCGTCATCACGAATTATCCGAAGAGTTCGAGGGTGGCCCCGGCCATGCTCGAGAAGGGCCGCGCGCTGATTCAAACGCACAAGACCGCAAGTGCGGAGCGCGAGTTCCGCGAATTGATCCGGCGCTTCACCGGAACAGACGAAGCGAAGAAAGCAGAAGAAGCGTTGCGCAGCCTGTCGCCGTCCCAGTAGCCGCCGACCCCGCGCACGAACGGCGTTCTATTCCGCGCCGCTTCAGGTATACTTCCGTGGTCTAATCTGATTTCACTGCGTGAGGAAACCTCTATGTCCGTGAATAAAGTAATTCTTGTCGGAAGGCTGGGCCGAGACCCGGAGACGCGCTTTACGGGAGGAGGCCAAGCGGTGGCGAACTTTTCGGTCGCCACGGACGAAACCTATAAGGATCGCGCCGGAGAGCGCCAGAAGCGCACCGAATGGCACAAGATTGTCGTCTGGGGCAAGCAGGCCGAGATCGCCCAGCAGTACCTCAAGAAAGGCTCGTTGGTTTTTATCGAGGGGCGAATTCAAACGCGCGAGTGGCAGGACAAAGAGGGCCAGAAACGGACCAGCTTTGAGATCGTCGCCACCAACTTCCGGATGTTGGGAGGCCGCAGCGAAGCAGCAGCGGCGGGCGCGAGCGGCGGGGGCACTTCGCACGGCACGGAGCACGAATCCATGGCTGTGGAAGATGCGGCCGGCCCAGAAACGCAAATCTCCGACGAGGATATTCCCTTCTAGCTGCGCATCGACGCAAAACTACTTTTCGTTTTGCTTTTCGGAATGCGCTTCCGCCGCTTCCTCGGCTTCTTCGTCGTCGGGTGACTTCAAAGTAGGCAGAACCAGGCGCGCGATCAGGCGTTTCTGGATGCGCGTGTCGCGCTTCATCTTGCCGTCGCGGAATTCGAGCGCGCGCTGCGAATACGCGGCGATGTCTGGCTCGTGAGTTACCAGGACAACGGTCAGTCCCTCGTCCTCGTTAAGCCTCTGCAAAATATCCATGATCTCAACGCTGGTGCGGCTGTCGAGATTTCCCGTAGGCTCATCGGCCAGCAGGATGGAGGGACGATTGACCAGCGCCCGCGCAATGGCCACGCGCTGCTGCTGCCCTCCCGAAAGCTGGGAGGGATGATGCATGGCGCGGTCGGCCAGGCCAACGCGCTCGAGCGATAGTTTGGCGCGGGCTAGACGCTCCTGCGGAGGGATTCCCGCGTATAAGGTGGGCAGCTCGACGTTTTCCAGCGCGGTGGTGCGCGAGAGGAGATTGAACTGTTGGAAGACGAAGCCTATCTTGCGATTCCGAATATGCGCCAACTCGACCTTGCTTAGCTCGGACACATCGGTGCCATCGAGCAGGTAGCGGCCTTTGGTCGGGCGATCCAGGCAGCCGAGGATGTTCATGAGCGTGGATTTTCCAGAGCCGGAGGCACCCATAATGGCGACGAATTCACCGCGCATGATTTCCAGCGACACACCGCGCAGCGCGTGCACTTGAATTTCGCCTAAATCGTAGGTCTTGTGAACGTTATCGAGGGTGATTACGGCGTCTGAAGCGGACGGTCGCGTAACGTCGGTTTCCTTGGAAATAGTCGCTCCATATGCCATGGTTTTCTGAGAACCCGATGGGGTTTAGCGCCCTTGCTGCTGTTGCTTCTGATGCTCCGCGTCAAGTTTTTTCATGAATGCGTCGAAGACCACCTGTTGGTCCGGAGTGAGAATTGCGCGAGCCTTGGCGCGCCACAGCTGGCGAACTTGATCATCCTTGGGGTCCCATTCGGCGTGTTCCTGAGCGTCGAGAGCATGGAATTTTGGGTCCCACTCAGCGTGTTCCTGAGCGTCGAGAGCATGGAATTTCGCGCGCGTGTCGCTAACCATAGCGTCGAATTGCTGGGCCTGCGTGGGCGTCAGATGAAGCTGGTCTCGCAAATCCCTAATGGGACTGTGGTGTGCCTGGTTCGCGAGAACATGCCCGTCCCATATATGCGCGGAAACTGCGCCTAAGCCGATCCCGAGCGCAAACAAAATAATGACCAACCCGATCGCTTTTCGCTTGTCATTCATGGCGATGTTCGGCAACGGCCATCAAGATCTCATCTCCATTCGATGGCGTCGGCTGGGCCGGTACGGTGAAAATGTCCCTCTGCTGACTGAAGACGGTTGTCGGCGAGGCTTCCGGAGGCTCACTGCTGATTCTTACGCCGTACGCAAACAGAAACACCAGCACCAATGCCGCAGAGAAAGCCAGGCGCCACACCAGAGCTTCAAATGGGCGCCAGAAACTTTTCTGTTCTTGCAGCCACTGCTCGGCCACATTGATGCGCGCCATTACCAGGCGGACGAATCCGGGGCCCGGGTCTTCCGTCCGCTCGAACGCAGCGCCCACAAGCTTCGCCGAGATACTCAGATCATCGAGCGCTTCCCGGCAGTTACCGCACGTGTTGAGATGCGCGGCCAGCCGATCCGCTGTGGCGCGCGGCAGCTCGCCATGCAAATAATCATCGAGAAGCGGTTCCAGCTTGCCGCAATCTTCGTTCTTATGTCCGCGTATCATCGGGTTTCCGAACCTCCCCTTTTCCCTGGTGCTGTATGAGAAATTCTCCGGCGATAATTCGTCGCCAGGCGCCGCCGGGCGCGGAATAGCCTCACTTTCACGGTATTTACATTCAATCCCATCATCCGGCCAATCTCGTCCACCGCGAAACCCTGGGCCTCTTTCAGAATGAGCATCACGCGATCTTCGTCGGTAAGATCGCTCAGGAGACGTTCAACGATTTCCCTTAGCTCGGCGCGTTCGCCAGGATTACTGGTTTCGATGTTGCTGCTCACAAATTGCTCGACGTGCCGGGCCTGCTCTTCACTGAGATCCGCTTCGTAACTCAAGGGCCGAACTTTCTTCTTCCGCAAATAGTCCCAACACTCGTTGACGGTGATCTTGTAGAGCCAGGTCGAGAACGCCGAGCGCATATCAAAGCGCCGAATCGAAACATAGGCCTTCAGGAATACCTGCTGAGCCACATCTTCGATATCTTCACGCCGGCGCAAGATGCCGCCAACAACCGCAGTTACGCGCTGTTGGTGCCGCAGCACAAGCTGCTCAAAAGCGGCGCTGACGCCTTTTTGAGCCTGCATCACCAATTCACGGTCATCCGGCTTGCTGGACCGGGACCGCGCCGAAACCGCTATCGCAGCTGCGCTTGCTGCCACATACTTTGGGACGTTATCCATACGTTTTCGGTTACATTGCGATTATACGGGTATCGTTCCAGTTAGCTCTTGCAGTCATCATATGTTTCATGTAACAATCCGCGCATGATAATCGGAGAGCGTTTGCGCACCTTGCGCGAGTTCAAAAAACTGTCCCAGGGCGACATCGAGAAGCGTACTGGGCTTCTTCGCTGCTACATTTCTCGGGTTGAGAACGGTCATACCGTTCCCGCCATCGAGACGTTGGAAAAGCTGGCGCGAGCCATGGAGATTCCCCTCTACCAGCTATTCTACGACGGCGAAGAGCCTCCCGAACTGCCAAATCTTCCCAAACGCAAGTCGTCAGACGACATTGCGTGGGGCAGCGCGGGCAAAGAAGCGCGGTTCCTCGGCCGGTTCCGCCGTGCTCTTGGGCGCATCGATGAGGCGGATCGCCGCCTCTTGTTTTACATGGCCCAGAAAATGGCAACCCGCTAAGGCGCGCATTTCCGCCTTTCTGGGCTTGCTTTACTCCCACTCGATGGTGCTGGGTGGCTTCGAGCTGACGTCGTAGACTACCCGCGTGACGTCACGAACCTCGTTCACCACGCGCACGGAAATCTTCTCCAGCACATCCCAGGGCAATCGAGCCCAGTCGGCCGTCATGGCGTCCTCCGAGGTGACGATCCGTACCACTATGGTACACCCATAACTCCGATAGTCCCCCATGACGCCCACACTTCTGACCGGAAGCAGCACGGCGAATGCCTGCCAAACTTTGCCGTACCATCCCGCGCGCCGGATCTCCTCGACGACGATGGCATCGGCCGCGCGCAGGACCTCAAGCTTGTCCTCTGTGACTTCACCCAAGAGCCGAACCGCTAAACCGGGGCCGGGAAACGGATGTTTCAAAAGCACCTCGTCCGGTAATCCGAGTTCCCTGCCGATCAACCGGACTTCATCCTTGAAAAGGTCACGCAAGGGCTCAATTAGCTGAAAAGGCAAGTCCTTAGGAAGTCCCCCCACGTTGTGGTGCGTCTTGATGACGGCCGACGGGCCCTTAACGGAGACGGATTCAATGACGTCAGGATAGAGCGTGCCTTGGACGAGAAATCGCATCTCGGAACCTGAGGAGAGAGCAAGGCGCTTCGCTTCTTCGGCGAAGACGGCGATGAATTCCGCGCCGATTTTCTTGCGTTTTTCCTCGGGGTCGGTAACACCAGTCAGCCGCGCCAGAAAACGCTGCGATGCATCCACGCCGTTGACCTTCAGGCCCAGCGTCTCGCGAAGGAGCTCCAGGGTTTGGCGGAATTCGTTCCGGCGCAGCAATCCCGTATCGACGAATACGTTGGTCAGGCGATCGCCGATGACGCGATGAACAAGGACGGCGGCGACCGTGGAATCCACTCCACCGCTGAGCGCGCATAGCGCTTGGGCATCGCCGACGCGTTCTCGAATCGCCTTCACGGTATCCGAAATAAATGAGGCGCGGCTCCAGTTCTTCTGGGCGCGGCAGACCTCAAAAACAAAATTGCGGAGAATCTCTGAGCCGCGCTCCGTGTGCAGAACCTCGGGATGAAATTCCACTCCGTAGAGACGCCGTGAGGCATCTTCAATCGCGGCAACGGCGTTATCGGTGCGCCCAGTCGTCTCAAATCCAGCAGGCAAACCAATGACGTGGTCGCCGTGGCTGTTCCATACTTTCAAGTGTTCTGGTAGTCCGCGGAAGAGCGTCGAATCCCTTTCGCGGTCCAGCGTCGCGGGGCCGTACTCCCGGCGCTCCGCCTTCACCACGTTGCCGCCGAGCGAATGCGCCATCCATTGCATTCCATAGCATATCCCCAGTACGGGCAGGCCGAGGCGCAGCACACGAGCGTCGCAGACGGGCGCCTCTTTGTCATAGACGGAACTGGGCCCTCCGGATAGAACCACGCCGGCTGGCCGCAGACTTTCAATTTCATCCAGGGAAGCATTGCACGGCAGGATGGCAGAAAACACTTCCTGTTCGCGGATGCGCCGCGCGATCAACTGCGTATATTGCCCGCCGAAGTCCAAGACAATCACGCCGCCCGGCACGTTCATAAGGAATGCTCCCTTGCGTTCACGTCCGCGTGAAATTTGCTAACGAAGAACAATGTTCACCAGCTTGCGCGGCACCACGATTATTTTTGCGATGGCTCTGCCCTGTACCAACTGGGAGATTCGCGGATCGCTCAAACCCCTTTCTCTTGTTTCACTTTCGCTCAAGCCGTCGTCGACGAGAATTTTCCCGCGCACGCGACCATTGATCTGGATGACGACCTCGAATTGTTCTTCTTTGGCCAAATCGTCGCGAAAAGCCGGCCAGCTCACGCGCCCGAGGCCGTCCGCGTGACCGAGCATCTCCCAAAGCTCTTCGCAAATATGCGGAGTGATCGGCGTGAGCATCAAAACGAGCAATTCGACAAGGCGCTTGGCGATTTGCGGCCGCGTGCCCTGATCCAGCGGCTCCTGCGCGTGGATTTCATTGTAGTACTCCATGACGAGCGCAATGGAAGAGTTGAAATGCCAGCGCACTTCGAAATCGTGGGTCACGCGCTTCAGTGTCTGGTGTGCTTTGCGGAGAAGGAGTTTCTCCTTAGCCGTTGCTTGCGATAAGTCAATGGATTCACTCAGCTGGCTGTCGACACTTCTCAGATCCGGCGCATGGCGATCGACCAAGCGGTACACTTTGTTGAGAAACCGCGAGCAGCCCTCGATTCCGTCTTCGCTCCATTCCAGGTCTTTCGCGGGAGGAGCGGCGAAGAGCGTGTACATCCGTGCAGTGTCGCAGCCGTACTTCTGGGCCATCTCGTCGGCGCCAACAACGTTGCCGTGGGATTTCGACATTGCCCTGCCGCCTTTTTGCACCATTCCCTGAGAGAAAAGCCTCCGCACAGGCTCGCTGTGCTGAATTAGCCCCAAATCGCGCATCACCTTGGCAAAGAAGCGCGAATAAATCAGATGCAGAATGGCGTGCTCGATCCCGCCAATATACTGGTCGATGGGAAACCAGTACTTAACGTTGGCGGGATCGTAAGGCGCGCGATCGTTGTGCGCGTCCGTGTAACGGTAGAAATACCACGATGAATCGACAAAGGTGTCCATCGTGTCGGTTTCGCGTTCTGCGGGCCCCCCACATTTTGGGCAGGTGGTCTTCAAAAACCCCGGAACGTTGGCGAGCGGGGAGCGCCCTTCACCGGTGAGAACCACGTTTTCCGGCAAGCGGACCGGCAGTTGATCTTCGGGGACTCCGACGACGCCATCCTTTTTGCAATAGACCACGGGAATCGGAGTGCCCCAATACCGCTGGCGCGAAATGCCCCAATCCTTCAACCGATAGGTCGTTTCCGCTTTGCCGAACTTCTGCGCTTCAGCATCAGCGGTCATTTTTTCGATAGCTGCCGTGGATTCCATACCGGTGTACGGGCCAGAGTCGAATGAGCGCCCATATTCTGTGTAGGCGTGTTGCATTTGGTCTGCGCGAAGCGCCGGGCCGCTGGGTGGCTGCACAACAACTTTGAGCGGCAGATGATATTTCTCCGCGAACTCAAAATCGCGCTGGTCATGAGCCGGAACGCACATCACCGCGCCCGTGCCGTACTCCGCAAGGACGAAATTGGCCACCCAGATTGGAAGGCGCTCGCCGGAAAATGGGTTCAGCGCGAAACGACCGGTAAAGAAACCCACTTTCTCGGCGGTAGCAAGGTCCGCCGCTCTCAAGTTTATCTTGCGCATTGCCTCCAACCGCTCTTCCATTGCGACGCCGCCCGGCCTGCCGGCAATCAGTTCCGTCAAATTGGGATGATGAGGAGAGAGCAGCACGGCGGCGACACCATAGATTGTGTCGATGCGCGTGGTGAATACCTCGAGCGGGAGAGCGGTCAATTCCGATACGGCAAATCGGACGCGCGCGCCGCGCGATTTGCCGATCCAATTCTCCTGCATGACGAGCACGCGTTCCGGCCAGCCTTCGTGCAGCTGGGCCATGTCCGCGAGCAGTTCATCAGAATAGTGCGTGGTCCTCAGAAACCACTGCTCGATTTCTCTCGCTTCCACTGCCGTGGCCTCATGACGCCAACAGCAACCATCCACGACTTGCTCGTTCGCCAGCACCGTCTGGCATTGCGGGCACCAGTTCACTTTGCTGAGCTTGCGATAGGCCAATCCGCGCTCCAGCATCTTGAGGAAAAACCACTGGTTCCAACGGTAGTATTCCGGCTCGCACGTGGAAATCTCGCGGTGCCAGTCATAGCTGAAGCCGAATCGCTTGCAGACGGCCTTCATCTGCTCGATGTTCGAATTTGTCCACTGCCGCGGCGGAATTCCATTCTTGATGGCGGCGTTTTCCGCAGGCAAACCAAACGAATCCCATCCGATAGGGTGCAAGACATTGAATCCGCGCATGCGTTTGAACCGCGCCACCGCGTCGCCAATCGAATAGTTCCGCATGTGGCCCATGTGCAGCGTGCCAGAAGGATAGGGCAGCATTTCGAGGACGTAATACTTCGGACGCGCAGGATCGCGGTCTGCGTTGAACGCGCCCTGCTCTTCCCAGATTTTCTGCCACTTCGCTTCGATTCGCTGCGGTTCGTATTCGCCCAATGCTTGTGTCATCCTCTCCGTCGTTTGGTATTTCCGTGCCGTCGCGCTTTGCGCGCCACCCCGGGTTTTCGGTGAACTCGCGCGCCGCGCCGGCGGATCGCAAATCCATCTACGGCGCCGCGGACGCTGCGCGGCTTCTCGCCCGCAAGCCGCCAAAGCGTGTCGACGTTCCTGCGGTCGTCGCCGGGACGGTCGATGGGCGTCTCCAGAATAAAGGCCCGCCCCGCGAGCTGCGGATGCTTCAAGATTCTGCGGAACCCTTCACGCCCGATTTTGCCTTTGCCAATGTGCTCGTGGCGGTCAAGATGTGAGCCGAGAGCGCCCTTCGAATCATTGGCATGGATAACGAAAACGCGCGCGAGGCCGACGGTGGCGGCAATCTCCGCAAGCGCGCGCTCCAAACCCTCCGCGCGGCGCAAATCATGGCCCGCGGCAAACAAATGCGCGGTGTCTACGCACACACCAAGGGGCAGCTCCGGGCACCGGTCCAAAATCGCTCTCAGCTCAGAAAAACGCGAGCCCACGGAGGTGCCCTGCCCCGCGGTGTTCTCGAGCAGAATGCGCAAGCCGCCAAACTTGACGCCTCGCGCGGCGTGTTTGAGGCCGTCCGCAATGGCCGCGATCGCGGCGTTCATTTCCGCCCCACAGCCGCAGCCTGGATGCATCACCAGAAAATCCGCCCCGAGCGCTGCAGCCCGCACGATTTCATCATGGAAAGCCTGAATCGAGCGCACGCGCAAGACGCGCTGCAACGAAGCCAGATTGATCAGATAATTGGTGTGAATAACCAGCGGGCCCAGCCGCAATTCCGCGCGACGCGCCCGAAATCTCTCCGAAGAGGCGGCGATCGCGTTTGACCCGACGGCCCCGCGACTCCACATCCTCGGACTGGCCGAGAAAATCTGCAATGCGTTGGCGCCCAAGTTGTTGGCAATGTCGAGCGCCGAACAGATGTCCCCGGCAATGGAGGTATGGATTCCTATGCGGGTGCTGCCATCCAGCCAGTTTGGCGGCTTTGCTTCAGGTTCGGGGCGGTATTCGTCGCTTGCGAGGTACGGCTGAGCTGAACTGTGCTGAGGTTCTTCCATTCCCTCGGACGCGCGTTTCTTTTGAAAGGTGAACATACATTCTAGTGGATTCGGCCAGCTTACGCAAACAGCTAACTGTTGACTCCGAAATCGGTTGCCCTTACACTGTGGCTTCGACTATGAGTCCTGAAATAGCGCGAGCGTGGCGTTCTTATTATTTTAGCTTTACCTACCGCTATCCTTACGGGGTGGCGGCCACGGTGGAGCGCGCGGGCGCAAGGGACGAACGAATGTAGCACCAGCGCAAAAGCTCACCGAAATTGGCCGCAAGCCCCAAAACAGGGTTTGCGGTTTTTTTTTGCTCTGAAATGTGGGCTGAAACGCGAAGGACAACGACCAAGAGGGAGACTCAAATGACGCTCAACGATCACCGAAGACGAGTCGACGAACTTGACCGCGAACTGGTCCGCTTGCTGAACCGGCGCGCACAAATGTCGATTCAGATGGGACAGCTTAAGAAGGAAACCGGCCTGCCCATGCGCGACGAAGCACGCGAGGAAAATATTCTCCGATACGTGCAGCGCGCCAATCCGGGGCCGCTTGATGGCCGTGCACTGGCCGCCATTTTCCGCACGATTCTTGCCGAATCGCGGCGCATAACCGGCGAAATGCTCGCCGAAGCGGTGAAGGTGGCCGAATGAACGCTACGATGGCGCTTCATTTGAATATTCGGGGTTCCGTCGATTGCGGCACGGCGGCGCGATGCAGTACACTCTTTTGTTCGCTTCCGTCGCCAGAATTCATCCTTCGGGTACCGAAGCAAAACCGGATTCCTGTGTCAGGGAGATCGCCGCAATGCTCGTCGTAATGCAGGCTCATGCCACCGAAGAACAAGTTCGCGCCGTTTGCGAACGCGTTGAGTCGCTCGGCCTGCGCGCTCATCCCATCCCTGGCTCGAATCGCACGGCCATCGGTATCACCGGAAACTCCGGCGCCGTTGACATCGGCTCGCTCGAAGCCATGCCGGGAGTCGTCGAGTGCATTCCGGTCAGCAAACCCTACAAACTGGTCAGCCGCGACGCAAAGGAAGAGACCACCGTTGTGAAAGTGCCCACGCCCACCGGCGAAGTCTCCATTGGCGGCGCGAATTTGGCGATCGTCGCAGGCCCATGCGCCATCGAAAATCGCGAGCAGGCAAGGGCGATTGCCGCGCACGTGAAGGCAGCGGGGGTGCGCCTTTTCCGCGGCGGCGCATACAAACCGCGGACGTCTCCTTACAGCTTTCAGGGCCTCGGCGAACCAGCGCTGAAAATCATGGCGGAGGTTCGCGAGGAATTCGGCCTCGGAATCGTGACCGAAGCGATTGATAACGAGAGCCTCGACCTGGTGGAAGAGCACGCCGACGTGATTCAAATTGGCGCGCGCAATATGCAGAACTTCTCGCTGCTCAAACGCGCCGGAAAAGCCTCTAAGCCCATCCTGCTCAAACGCGGGATGTCGGCCACGCTCGATGAGTTCCTGATGGCCGCAGAATACATACTGTCCGAAGGCAATTACCGCGTGATCTTATGCGAGCGAGGAGTACGCACGTTCACCGACCACACGCGCAACACACTCGACCTGAGCGTGATTCCGGCGGTGCAAACTCGCAGCCACCTGCCGATCCTTGTCGATCCCAGCCACGGCACCGGCCGAAGAAGCAAGGTGCTTCCGCTATCGCGAGCGGCGGTCGCCGTCGGCGCAGACGGTTTGCTGGTGGAAGTGCATCATGATCCGGACCACGCTCTCTCGGACGGGGCGCAATCGATTATTCCCGAAGAGCTCGAGTTGCTGATGACCGAAGTTCGCGCCATCGCAACCGTGGTGCATCGCACGCTGAATTAGCGCAGCTCCCGTGCCACTGACTCCACCATCCACGGCGCCAGGCCGCAAGTTCCGCTGGAATGTAAGACTTGTCATCGTTTTGCTTATCCTTCTGGGCATCGCGGTCCGCGAAATCGCGCTGGAACATCGGCCGTCCTTTCTGCGTCCTGGCCGGCATTTGTACGCCTACGTGGCCAACACCACAGATGGAACACTCACCGCGGTCAATCTGGTCACGCTTACCGCCGCCACGACCGTTTCTGTGGGCCCCGCGCCAAGCGGGATTCGCGCGCATCCCAAACGCAACGAAATTTGGGGCGTCAGCACGTCGGGCGGATACGTCTGGATACTCGACACGAAAGCCGTCCGGGTCGTTGCGCGCATCCCTGTTGGAGCTGACCCTTATGCGGTGGATTTCTCGCGCGACGGCACACGAGCGTACGTTGCGGCGTCCGGATCGGACACCGTTGCTGAAATCGATTGCGCCTCGCACCAAATCATCGCACGAGCGCGCACGGGAAAACGGCCGTGGATCGCGCGCGTCACGCCAGACGGAAAGCTCGTCATCGTTACGAATCGTGGGGATTCCACGGTTTCCCTTCTGAATGCGGCAACGTTCGCAACCATTGCGACGATTGGCGTGGTGTCTCAACCTGAGCAGGTTACCGTCTTGCCGGATAGCTCGAAAGCCTACATCTCCTCGGCCGACTCGGACCGCATATCTGTAATCGATCTTCACAAGTTGACCTTGATCGCGAATCTGGAGCTCG
Organism: Candidatus Acidiferrales bacterium; assembly: GCA_049281095.1. Classification (GTDB taxonomy): domain Bacteria; phylum Acidobacteriota; class Terriglobia; order Acidiferrales; family UBA7541; genus DAHUXN01. The sequence continues at coordinate 14,088 of JBAPRL010000073.1, read as the reverse complement.
GTGGAACGCCTGGGAGCTTTGTCATGAAGAGCGATGGCGGGGAGCTTTACATACCTTCGCCGAATGCCCACGGCCTGATCGTCGTCGACACATGGACGAACGACGTGGCCGATTATGTCATGCTCGGATCGGCGCCGGACGACGCCGTGCTTTCGCCCGACGGCCAATTTCTCTACGTCTCCGATCCGGGGGCGTCGCAAATCGTGCCGGTACAGATTGGAGCGCGGCAAGTTTTGCGGCCCATTGTGATCGGCCAACAGCCCGGCGTACTGGAATTTGCATCTGTAGGGGACACGCTGCTTGCGGTCGATACCGGCTCGGATCAGCTTGCCGTGATCCGCACTGAGGGTTGTTCTCAGGCGTCGGGCAGCCCGGTTGGTTGTCTGATCGCTCTGGTGCCCGTGGGACGCGATCCTCGTGGCCTTGCGGTCAAAGAGTTTTGACGCGCCGCTTTTTGCGCGGGGACCTACTGAACCGTGATGGAAAGGTTCACGGTGCGCATAACTCCAGAGATGGTGCCTGTGATCGTGACGGTGTAAGTTCCCGCGGTAGTCCCGGTTGCCGAAGAGTTGCCGCCGCCGCCGCACGACGCAAGCAACAAAGCGCCCGCCAGCAGCAGGGCTGGCCGAAACCGCCGCTGGCTACGCGATTTCCACTTCCATAGCGTCAAGAGAGCAAATGCCAGCAGCCAGAGTCCCACGATGATGCGCAGGTTCCTACTCGCTGGGCGCCTGAAGAAGGGCCCGCGGGACGTCGCCGTGGGCGCCGTCGTCGTCACGGTCACTGTGAACCCGACTGCCTGACCTCCCGAGATAACTACCTGCGTTGGCGCGACCGTACACGTCGAGGCGGGTATGGGATTCGCGGACGACATCGCCAGAGTACCTGTAAACCCGTTCACAGGTGCAACCTGCAGGCTGAAAGTGGCCGTCTCGCCTGCGGTTACCGTGGCCGATGTGGCACCACCCGAGACTGCGCTCAACTGAAAATCGGTGGCCGTGCCGGTGACCGGAAGCTGTTGGGGGGTATTCGGGGCGTTATCCGTCACACTAAGTGTCGCGTTGCGCGACCCTGCTGCCGTCGGCGCAAAAGTGACGCTCACAGAGCAATTTGATCCTGCCGCTACGCTGACGCTCGCGCCACCCGCTCCCACGCAGCTGCCCGCCGCTTGGAAATCGCCAGGATTTGCGCCAATGAACCCGACCTTGGTGATCACGAGCGTGCCATTGCCGGTATTGCTTAGCTGAACGGCCTGGCTGCTCGACTGCGCGCCTACAATAACGTTGCCGAACTCAATGCCTATTCCTGAGACGCTGAACTGTGCGTTCGGCACTGTGCCGATGCCACTTAGGGCGACGACCTGCAGCGACGGGGTAGAGTTGTCAGAAACAGAAAGTGAGGCCGAGCGGGAACCTGTGCCGGTCGGCGAAAATGTCACGGCAATCGAGCAAGCGCTACCCGCACTCAGCGTGGCCGCGGGGCCGATGGGGCAATTATTCGTTTGCGCAAAATCGAGGGGGTTTGCACCAGTGATCGCGATGCTCGAAATGGTGAGCGGCCCTGTGCCGGTGTTTTGCAAAGTGACTGTCTGAGGCGGACTGGAAGGAGTCCCGGGATTTTGCCCGGCGAACGTCAAGATCGAGGGCGTAAGCATGACGCCGGCGGCCGTGCCCGTTCCCGTCAACGACACCGTTTGCGGTGAGCCACTCGCGTTGTCGGAAATGTCCACTTGTCCGATCGCGCCGCCTTGTGACGCCGGCGTGAAAGACACGGTAATCGTGCAGTTCGTGTTCGGTTGCAGAGCGCCGACCGTCTTGCAGCTGTTGCTACCTGACAAAGCAAAATCGCCCGGCGTCCCGACGGTCGGATCTATATTCACGGAAGAAATCGTTAGCGTCTGGTTCCCAGTATTTGTGAGCGTAATGGTGGGTTGCGTCGAGGTGGTGCCAACGTTGACATTTCCGAACGAAAGTGACGTCGGCGATAACGTGACGGCAGGCGCCGTGCCCGTGCCACTCAGAGAAACGATCTGCGGGCTGCCTGCGGCATTGTCTGCGATGTTGACCGTGGCGAATCGTGAGCCGCTGGCCTGCGGAACGAAGTCCACAACAATGTTGCAAGTTCCGGACGGACTAATCCCCGTTCCTCCGATGGGGCAGGTGCTCTGCGACGTGATCTGAAAATCGCTCGGATTCGCTCCGCTAATCCCCAAACTGTTCAGGACCAGATTGGCGTTGCCGTTGTTTGTCAACGTGACTGTCTGCGCCGCAGATGTGCTGCCGACGTTCACACTCCCAAAAGTGAGCGTGCTCGGCGATAAGCTGGCAACGGCACCCGATCCGCCGCCCATCAGAGGAACGGCTTGAGGGCTCGTCGGGGCGTTATCCGCAATGCTGATACTTGCGTTCGCAGTGCCGACGACCGTCGGCGCAAACTCCACCGCGATAGTGCACGTGCCGCCATTCGGACTGACGCCCGCCCCACCGATGGGACATGTGGTCCCTGCCGGATAAATTTGAAATTGGTTCGCATTAGCGCCTGTCAGCCCAATGCTCGTAATGTTCAGAGTTCCGGTCCCGGTGTTCGTTAAGGTCACGCTTTGCGGGGAAGAAGTGGCCCCGACAGTCTGGGACGAGAATGTCAGAGACGTCGGACTGACGCCAACGATGAAGGTCTGCGCGACCCCTGTTCCGGAAAGGGCGATGGTCTGTTGTGCTGCCGAACTGTTCCCTGCGTTGTCATTGACATCTACCTGCCCCGTCAGGGAGCCGGTGGCGGTTGGCGTGAACTCGACGGCGATGGTGCAAGTCCCGTTTGGAGGGATGGAGTTCGCTCCCACGGATCCGCACGCATTCGCGGTGCCCGCAGGATTCACCACAAAGTCCGCGGGATCCCCAACCGAGGAATCGATCACGACCGAAGATATTGTCAGCGCCATGTTCCCCGCGTTCGTGAGCGTTACGTCCTGGACGGTGCTAGTTGTGTTCACAGTCACGCTGCCAAACGTAAGCGCGGGCGGCGATGTCGGTGGGCTAGTCGTCAGCGTAACTTCGGGAGCGGTTCCTGTGCCGATCAGATCAAGGCCCTGAGGGCTGCCTGCGCCATCATCGGTGAATTGCAAAGTTGCCGTCTCGGAGCCAGCCACGCTCGGGGTGAAGCCGATGGAGACGTCGCAATTAGCGGCGGGTGCCAGCACCGTGGAAGCCGTGCAGCTACTTCCCCCTCCGGAAAGAAGCTGAAAATCGGCGGCGTTGTTACCGGTGATGCCAATCCCAGAGAACGTCAGTGTCGCGTTGCCATCGTTAGTTACCAACACGCTGATCGGCGGCACAGTCGTGGAGCCTACAGCGAATTGCCCGAAAGTCGCGGCGGCGGGACTAAATGCCAGACAGCCGGAAGGCGTGGTCGAGACAGGAGATTTCGTCAGGAACGCGTCCGAAAGAGGCGTGCCGAACATGCAACTCGTGCACGTGAGTTGAAAGCCGGTCTGTGGATTCCCCGCCAGGGGATAATCGGGCGACAGCGTGTCACCAAAAATGATGGCATCTCCCGAAGAATCCGTAGCAAGACCATTCGCCTCGCTGGTCGCACTGCCGCCGAGCAACGTGGAAACGGTAAGGGAGGCGCTGCCACTCAAGGTCGGACTGAACTCTGCGATGAACGCATCCTCGGTACCGGTGAAATTCTGGGCGGTGCAAAGAACCGGGAAACTGTTGGATGTTGTGCGGCCGGCCACAAGTACCTCGGCCGGGGTAACCGACGAATTGACCGCGATTCCTTGACCGGAGTCGGTTGCCGTTCCGCCCAGATAACTCACGTATGTGAGCGAGGGCGCAAACGTCATCGGGGTCTGGTTGATGACGGCCAAAAACGCATTGCTCGTGGCGCCCGAGCCCAGCATAGCTTGAAACGCGTTTGTCAGGCCCGTCTTGGAGACGAAATCGGTCGAGCTCGTCGTGCCCGTTACATAGGCGTTGGCCGGGCTAGCCGTATCCACTGCGATCGCAAATGCCTGGTCCGAGCCGTTGCCGCCGAGCAAGCTCGCATAGACGAGACTGGTTGTGCCCGACACCCCCGGGTTGATCTCCATCACGAATCCGTTGAAAGCCCCGCTCCCTCCATAGGTGGCTTGAAATGTGTTCACGCCAGTCGGCGGGAACGTATTGGACGGCGACGAAGTAAATCCCACCGCGTATGCGTTCCCGCTCGCGTCTACAGTCACACTTGTGCTGCCCACCTGAGCGTCGATTCCAAAATAAGTGGAATACACCAACGATCCGCTCGAATTGAACTCCGCGAAGAACCCGTCATTATTTGGTGCTGTCGGCGCGGTGCCGGTTCCTTCAAAGAGCGTCTGGAATCCATTTGGCGACGCGGGTTGGGGCAAATCAATCGAAGTTGTGTCCGAAGTTACGAAAACATCTCCGGAAGAATCCGTGGCAACGCCGCCGCCAGTGGAATTCGTCACGATGGCGCCGCTTCCCTGCGTCGCTTCGGCCCCGCTGCCACCGTAATACTCAGAGTAAACGAAACCGTTGCCAGCGTTATTCAGCTTGCTGACAGTGAGATCCGAAGTTCCGTCGAGCGCGCTGCCAGGACTTGAGGCTGCAATGGTGACAGGGAAATCCGAAGAAGTTGTCCATCCAAGGATTGCCAGATTCGGAGGAGTCGCGGAGTTGTCGAGCGCAACCATGCCTCCCTGGTCGTTACCGGAACCACCAATAAAAGTCAGATAGATCAAAGACGCTGAGCCAGTCTGCGTCGGATCGATCTTCGCAACGAACAGAGTCGAACTACCACTCGCGCTGCCACCAGTGAACGTGGCGGTCTCGGGAAATGTCGGCAGCGTGGTTGTTCCGCCAACGTAGATGTGTCCCGACGAATCAACAGCGACGCTGTTTCCCTTCTCCGCGCCATTGCCGCCAAGAAACGTCGTATACGCAATGGAAATCGAAGGGTCAACAACGAGCGGCAAATCGGCGCGATACTTCCCGACCTCAAATCCCACTTCGTTGCCACTCAACAACCGGTAGCCGCCAATGACGCTTTCGCGCACGCCGCCATCTAGTTGATACATGTACGGACGCTTCATGGTGAGCTGGCGCGCTCCGAGGCGCATCAGCAGATTGCCTTGCGGATCGAGCTGAAGAGCGTCAGCCCCTTTGACGCGCAGCAAAACCTGCTGCAAATCGCTGCCGCGCGCGGCGATCAAATCGTATTCGAGCCCCTGCGCGCCGCCGTAAAATCGTGCGTCAACGCCGGGATACAGTTCCGCATACTGGACCGCCGCATAGTGCGGAACGTCCGTATGCCACTGCCGTGCATCACGGCCTATGAGGTAATTCGTTTTGCCGGGAAGCTGAGTTTCGCCAGCTTGCTTAGTGTTGCGGCCTGCTCCGGCAAATTCGAACCTCACAAAATCTCGTTTAGCCGCCGCGCCCCGTTGGCCGCCATGCGCCGAAGCGGCCCAAGAGAGGTAAACGCTGTCGTCCGTCAAGAAAACAGTCGCATCATGCGCGCGCGCGAGAAACTTCACTTCCGAAGCGCTTTGCCCAACATTTGGTTCGAACGCCCATCCCAAATTCGCAAGTCTCTGGGCGGCGTTTCGTGCCGCCAATCTAGACAACGCGATGGGCGCCGTTTCGCGCGGTGCTGCCGAGATATGCCGCGGTTTTGGAGTTTGCTGCAGGAGGAAAAGAGCGGCTGCCGCGTTCAACACCATTGCCAAGCAAACGAACGGACCACGCCCCAGGTCACGCCGGGCTAGGCGAATGGGCCGCAACAGAAAGACAAACGTGCCGTTCACTGGGGCTAATACTTGCTCTTATTTTGAGTTTGAGAGGTACAAATGAACTATACCTGTGCCGGGAATTCTGTCAATCGATTACTTAAGAGGAACTGTTTTTCGGCAGATCCGCGCTCTCCATCGGCTCAATTGGCCACGCAAAGAAATCCTCGCCCAGAGGCAACTCGATGGAGCCTTCGCGCGGCACGAGATCAAGGGCCATCCCGTCGCGCCAAAGAGATGCGCTGAATCGAATGGCGCGGTGGCCAGACAGCGCAACGGCGCTTCGCGCGACGCTCACTTCAATAATTTTTTCGACCGCGACAGAAAAATGCTCATTCGCAGAAGTCGATCCTTTCCCGTCCTGCTCAACGGAAAAGTTCATAAGTTTTCCGTCATGCACGCGAACAATCAGCTTAATGGTCGCACCGGCTTCGAAAACAAGATGGAATTCACAGTCGCGTAGCTGCGCGAAGGCCTCGCACAACGGATCGATGCGCACAAACAAGTGGCCGTCGTCGAAGCCGTAGTAAATCTCGCCCATAAAGCACATTTGGCCGTGCATCGCTCCGCCTCTCCGACTGGTGGAGTAATATCCGGCGCCCAGCCACTCAAAGTACGAACTCGCCCGCCCGTCCACTTGCACCTTGAGCCAGTCTGTTGGCGGCGACACCTGGGCTCCCAGAAATGCCCGTTTAATCGGTGTCGCTACGTTCGGCGGAACATCCAGACCTAGCGCCAAATACACCTCCGTGAGATGTTTGCGATACAGTTGATCGAATTCCTCGTCGTTCGACGAACTATTTTCCGGTCCGTACCACCAGCACCAGTCGCTGCCTTCCGCCGCAAGAAGAGATTCGCGCGCCCGCTGCAGATCGGGCGCAGCGCAATTCGCCTTCCGCTCATTCGGTGCACCAGCTTGAACTTTCGCATATGCTTCGCGCGCATTTCGCAGCAATTCCCACGCACGGATGTCTTGCGAATGCCCGATCCAGATGTCGAAATTGGCGTTAATCCAAGAAGCAGGAAATATTCCTTCTAGTGCGCCAACGTCTCCGGCCTCGGCAATCGCTTCGCTCGCCGTGAGGGCGCGGATCTCCGGATCGTGCGCGATGCGCGCATAAACCTGCCGCAAAAACTCACGTCCGTTTCCGGGATAGTATTCCCATGCATTTTCGCCATCGAGGATTACGGATACTGTCGCCGGCTTTCCGCGGCTCGTGCGGTCGCCAATCATGCGCAACCTGCGATGAAAATCCTCCGCGGCTTCTGTGGCGCCCATGCGTGAATACACAAAGCCAACCAAATCGGAAAGATAATGGTCGCGAAAGAAACCGTAAATGTCTCTTCCCCCGATTCTGAATTTCCACGGCGAGTACAACTCCGCGGCATTTTCCGGAATGCCGTCGCCATCACGCCAAAAGCCGATATTGCGCGTGCGCCCCAAGACGCCCTCGTCGGTGGCAAACCAACGAAATCCCAGCTCCACCGCGATCGCTAACACCTCGTCGGAAACCGAACCCTCCGAAGGCCAAAGTCCCTGCGGAGACTGTCCGAAAAGATTCTTGTGGTAATCCCGTGACCGCACGAGCTGCTCTTTCGCGTCTTCGGGAAATCGAAAAGGCGGCGTTAGCGAAGGGCTGTGCGGATTGGCCACGCGCGCGATCTGCGAATCACACAGCAAAGGCAAAATGGGATGGTAGAAGGGCGTGGTAGAGATCTCGATTTGCCCTCGCTCGGCGGCGCGTTTATATTCCGGCAAAACTTGACGCAGTAACTCGTCCTGCTTTGCGCGAAGATTTTCCTTGTCCTGCTCCGAGAAGTTCGCGCCTTGCCGCGCAAGCGCGGAAACAATCGAATCGAAAGCCAGATACTCTTCATCCATCCACGCAAGCTGCGACAAAAGCTGCAGATCGCGCCAGTCACGAGCGTTGAATTGCGCTGTGGCAAGCTCGATCCCCAGCTTCCGCGACCACTCGAAAAGTTCCACGAAGCGCGGCCAGCGGCTCATCAGCCGCTCATGGTTCACTTGAAACGCGCGCTGCAGGATCTCGTGCTTGTCCGTTTCGGCCAGATCGCTGGCGGGCCTGAAGGCAACGTCGAACCACGGGTCTTCGAATTTGCCGCTCGCGTATTCCTCGATCTGCATCGCCAGCGAAGGAACGATGTTGAATGTGGCGTGAACCTCGGGAAACGCCTCGAGAGCGCGCACCATGCCCCAGTAGTCTTTGAGCGCGTGCAGCCGAGTCCACGGCAGAATGTAACGGTGCGTCGTAGGGTCGCGATACTGAGGCTGATGCATGTGCCACAAGAGAACCAAGTGAACCCGGCTCATGCTGGACGACTCTCCAATGGCTTCCTGTCGCTCATGTTAGAATGCATTGCGCTCTATGCGCATTCTCGATCGATACGTGTGCCGCGAAGTCGTTTACGATTCGTGGCTGGGTCTCGCCGTTTTTACGTTCGTGTTCTTCGTGCCGCAGCTCGTCCGCTTGATGGGGCTCGTTGTGCAGCACGCGGCGACCACGGCGGAAATCCTGACGCTTCTCCTTTGCTCTCTCCCGCCTGTCCTCATTTTCACGGTGCCCATGTCGATGCTCGTCGGCGTCCTGATCGGGCTGGGGCGTCTCTCCGCCGACAGCGAAATCGTTGCGCTCAACGCCAGCGGCATCAGCCTTCGCCGCCTGCTTGTTCCCATCGGCGCCATCGCGCTCACAGCCACCCTCCTGACGTTCTGTATGACGCTCTGGCTGGGCCCGCGTTCTCTCCGAACTCTGAACTCGCTCGAAGATCACCTGCGAATTTCGCAGGCATCTTTCGCCATTCAGCCGCGCGTCTTCGACGAACGGTTTCCCCACATCGTTCTTTACCTGGAGGATGTCGGCGCATCCGGCATGCGCTGGCGAGGTGTCTTCCTGGCGGAATCCAATTCCTCTACGGGCTCGAAAGTCACCGTTGCAAGAAATGCCATTGTAGTCGCCGACGCACGGCAGGGCAAGCTGACGCTTCACTTTAGTGACGTTTCCACACACGAGTACGACCCGAAAAATCCCGATCATTACGATCTGTCGACCTCTGCCGAGGAATCGACAGACTTGCCGCTCACAAGTTCCGACACCGCCGCAAGCGGCGCTCAGACCCTGAGCGATCGCGAACGAACCGTGGGCCAGTTGCTTTCGGCCGGCGCTGCCGGCATGCGCGACGCTCGCGTGGAGTTGGAGCAGCGCATTGCCCTACCGATTGCCTGTTTCCTTTTTGCCTTGCTCGGCGTGCCTGTGGGAGTGCGCCCTCGCCGCGGCGGACGAGCTGCGGGCTTCATCGTGACCATCCTGCTGATCTGTGGCTACTACCTGTTCTTTGTGACCGGGGTGCACTTCGCCCAAGATGGCGTGCTTTCACCGGTACTCGGTGTGTGGACTGCCAACATTGTCACGCTGGCCGTTGCGCTGATCCTTCTGCGCCGCATTGAGCACATCCATCCAGAGGCGCGCTGGATCGACCACTTGCGGCGTAGCCTCCTGCACCGGAAAAAAGCGCCAAGGGAAGTCCCAAACTCTGTCGGCTCTCCCACGGTCGCGCGCGCCACTCTTCAAATCGAACGATTTCGCCCTAAGCAATACCGCACCTGGGCCTTCCCTCTGATTTTCGACCTCTATCTGCTCGGCACGTTCTTCTACTGGGTCGTGCTCATGCTGGCCAGCTTCATGATGTTGTTCGACGCGTTCACGTTGTTCGACCTCTTGGGTGACATCGCGAAGAATCACGTCCCCTTCTCCGTCGTCGTCAGTTACTTCCTGCATTTGCTTCCCATGATGGTTTACCAACTTCTGCCGCTGGCGGCACTGGTCGCCACGCTGATTACTCTCGGGTTGCTGGCCAAAAATAATGAACTGACAGCGTTCAAGGCTTCTGGTGTCAGCCTGTTTCGTCTTGCCTTCCCGCTGATCCTAGCCGGAACTTTGCTGAGCGCCGGGATGTTCCTCCTCGACGATTCGTTCTTGCCCTACGCCAATCAGCGTCAGGACGCTTTGCACGATCGCATCAAAGGCCGCCCCGCGCAAACCTATTTCCAACCCACCCATCAATGGATATTCGGCGAGCACGACACGATTTTCAATTACCAGCTATTTGATCCTGATAACAATTTGTTCGGCGGGCTGAACGTCTTCGAACTCGACCCTTCGACGTTTCAAGTTCGCCGCCGCATTTATGCCGATCGCACGTACTGGGCGCCGAACCTGAATTCCTGGGTCCTGGAGAGCGGCTGGGTTCGGGATTTTTCTGCTTCGTCGGTCACTTCGTACAAACCTTTCCGCGTGGATTCGTTCCCCGAACTCTCCGAGCCGCCGTCTTATTTCAAACGCGAGGTTTTCCAGTATGACCAAATGAACTGGTGGCAACTCCGCAATTACATTCGCAGCTTGCAGACAGCTGGATTTGAGACCGCTCGTCTATCCGTTGAATGGCACAAGAAGTTTGCCTTCCCTTTGATCACCGCGATCATCGTGTTTCTGGCCATACCGTTCGCCTTGCTCGTCGGCACCCGCGGCGCCGTCGGAGGGATTGCCCTCGCCGTTGGCGTGGGAATCGCCTACTGGTCGATCGCCGCTCTTTTTGAAGCCCTGGGCGCCGTCGGGCAGTTGCCGCCCTTTTTGGCCGCGTGGGCCCCCGACGCCATCTTCGCGTTCGCCGGCCTGTACTTCTTCCTGAAAATGCCGACCTGACCGGGATGTTTTTGTGGTGTTGATGCTCGCTGCGAAGAACGCCTGCTTATTGCGAAAGGAGCGATCGCACCTTCTGGATAATGAGGTCGATTCCGGCTTCGTTGTGCCCGCCCTCGGGAATGATAATGTCCGCGTAGCGTTTGCTAGGCTCGACGAACTCCAAATGCATCGGTCTGACGGTTTGCTGATACTGCTCGATCACGGAATCAACGGTTCTCCCGCGCTCGCGAATGTCTCGGGCGAGCCTGCGTATGAATCGCAGGTCCGCGTCCGTGTCCACGAAAATTTTCACGTCCATCAAGCTTCGCAGTTGCTCGTTCTCGAAAATCAGAATCCCTTCCACCAATATGGCCGGACGCGATTCGATTCTGACCGTTTCGGAAACTCGGCGGTGCTGGGTAAAGTCATAGACTGGCCGCTCGATGGCGCGGCCCTCGCGCAAATCGCGAATGTGCTCAACAAATAGAGGCGTATCGAGCGCATTCGGATGATCGAAATTACATCGCGCGCGTTCTGCGCTGGATAAATGAGATAGGTCCTTGTAGTAGTGGTCCTGCTGGAGCACAACAACGCCGTCGTCCAATAGCGCGCGCGACAGCCGGTCGGTTATGGTCGTCTTGCCGGAACCGGTTCCTCCGCAAATGCCAATTACAAACGACCGTTGCGCCATCAGCCGCGCGCCTTGGTCCGGCTACCTTTCCCAGCAGATTTTTCTTCCAGCACGGCCTGCGCGGCAGCCAAACGCGCAATTGGCACGCGGAACGGAGACGCGCTCACGTAGTCCATTCCTGCCCTGTGGCAGAATTTAACGCTTTCCGCATCGCCGCCGTGCTCCCCGCAAATGCCCACTTTCAATTTTGGACGCGTCTTCCGCCCGCGCTGAATGGCCCATTCGATCAGCATCCCCACTCCCTCTTGATCGAGTGTCTGGAAGGGATCGCCAGCGAAAATCCCGGTTTTCTTCTCGTCCACATACTCAGGGAGGAATCTGCCGGCATCATCCCTCGACAGACCCATGGTCGTCTGTGTGAGGTCGTTCGTGCCGAACGAAAAAAACTCTGCCACTTCCGCAATCTGATCCGCCAGCAGCGCCGCCCTGGGAAGTTCAATCATCGTTCCCACTAGATATTGAAGTTTTACTTTATGCTGAACAATGATCGCGTCCGCCACTTTGCGTGTCTCTTCTGTGAGAATCTGAAGTTCTTTTTTCGCCATCGTAAGCGGATGCATAATCTCAGGAAGTACTTTAACTCCCTTCTTTTGGCATTCAATTGCCGCTTCAATGATCGCTCGCACCTGCATTTCCAGAATCTCCGGATAGGTGATCGCGAGCCGGCAGCCTCGGTGGCCGAGCATCGGATTTGCCTCGTGCAATTGCTCGACGCGCCGAATGACCGTTTCGACCGGAACTCCGATCTTCTTCGCCAGCTCTTCTTGTTGTCCCCTCTCATGCGGAACGAACTCGTGCAGCGGCGGGTCAATCAGGCGGATGGTGACGGGAAGGTCGTCCATGGCTTCGAAAATTCCGATGAAGTCGCGCCGCTGGAACGGCAGCAGCTTGTCGAGCGCTCGCCGGCGAGCCTCGCGCGTATCGGCGATGATCATCTCTTGAATCGCCAGTTGCCGTTCAACGCTCTTCTCCGGCTGCTCAAAATCCTTGAAGAACATGTGCTCGGTGCGGCAGAGCCCGATTCCTTCGGCGCCCATCTGGCGGGCCTTTCGCGAATCAAACGGCGTATCGGCGTTTGTGCGCACCCGAAGCCGCCGGACCTTATCAGCCCACCCCATCACGATTGAATAAGCTTTTGGCGGCTCCGGCCGAGCGAGCTCGATTTGGCCCGTATAGACGGCGCCTTCGCTGCCATCCAGCGTCAGCCAGTCACCCTGCGAAACGGCGCGACCGTTCACATGCATCTGCTTCTTTGCATAGTCGATGTCCAGAGCCTCGCAGCCGACGATGCAGCATTTTCCCCACCCGCGCGCAACCACTGCGGCGTGACTGGTCTTGCCGCCGGTCGCCGTCAAGATTCCCTGCGCGACGTGCATTCCACCTACGTCCTCCGGGCTTGTCTCGCGCCGCACCAGAATCACCTTCTCGCCGCGCGATGCCCATTCCTCGGCTTCGTGCGCAGTGAATATCGCTTTGCCGCTTGCAGCACCCGGAACCGCATTCACGCCCGTCGCGATTTTCCGTTTCGCCAGCTCATCTCTCTTCGTCGACGGCGCAATCACCGGATAGAACAGCCGCTCCACATCGTCAGGCTGTATTCGCTGGATGGCTTCCTCTCGGCTGATGAGTCCTTCATTCGCCATGTCCATCGCGATGCGAAACGTAGCGCCCGGCGAGCGTTTGCCGGTCCGCGTCTGCAGCATGTACAGCTTTCCGTCTTCTACGGTGAACTCCAAATCCTCCATGTCGCGATAGTGATGTTCGAGCGTCTGCCGCACGCCTTCCAGTTGCTCGTAAACCTTCGGCATGCGCTTCGCCATCTCGCTCAACTGCATCGGCGTGCGGATTCCCGCCACAACATCCTCGCCCTGTGCGTTGATGAGGAAATCGCCGAAGAAGTCCTTCTCGCCCGTCGAAGGATCCCTCGTGAAACAAACGCCCGTGCCGGAATTGTCGCCGGTATTGCCAAACACCATTTGAACCACGTTCACCGCCGTGCCCAGCAGTCCGGTGATTTTCTCCACGCGCCGGTAGGTCACCGCCTTCTCGCCCATCCATGATTCGAAGACCGCGCCGATCGCACCCCACAGCTGCTCCTGCGGATCCTCCGGAAATGGCTTCCCTGTTTTCTGTTTGAAATATTCTCGATAGTCCGCAACCAATTGCTTCAGCCCATCCGCCGGAATCTGCGTGTCGTCCTTGACCTTCAAGCGATTCTTTAACTCCCTCAACTTTTCCTCGAGCTCGTCTTTCGGCAAACCGATGACTACGCTGGAATACATCTGGACAAATCGCCGGTACGCGTCATACGCGAATCGCTCGTTTCCTGTCCTCTTTGCGAGGCCTTCAACGGAACGGGAGTTCAATCCGAGGTTGAGGATCGTTTCCATCATCCCGGGCATGGACCGCGCAGACCCAGAGCGCACGCTAACCAGCAGCGGATCTTTCGCGTCGCCCAGCTTCTTTTTGGTGACCTTCTCCAAGCGTGCGAGGTTCGCCTTTACTTGCGCGGCCAATTCCTTCGGAAACTTCCGTTCATGCTTGAAATAGAAGTCGCACGCCTCGGTGGAAATCGTGAAACCCGCCGGAACCGGCAGGCCGATGCGCGTCATTTCCGCCAAGCCTGCTCCCTTGCCACCGAGCACGTCTTTCATTTGTCCGTTGCCTTCGGCCTTCCCCGCTCCAAAGAAATAAACGTATCTCACTTGTGCCCTCGTCTCCTTTGCGATTCCGTCCAACAACTGTACCGATGAGTGGTTCTGTCGGCGCGCCGACATTTGCGCTTGAAGAAGCAGATCTGCGCCAGCTTATTTCTCCTCCGCGGCCATCTCTGCAAAATCGGCAATCGTTGAAAATTCTTTCAGCAAGCCCGCAAGCAACGCTAAGCGGTTTCTCCGCACTGCTTCGTC
>JBAPRL010000072.1:0-34537 GCA_049281095.1 Candidatus Acidiferrales bacterium | reverse complement strand
ACCTGGATGAAGCGATCGCCTTCGCCGTCGGCAGCCATACGGCGGTTACTTCACTGAAGAAAGCTGGCCTTGGCTCGCTCGATATCGAATCGTTTTCGCCGCCGCATGGCACCATCGTCGGAATTTATTCCGCGAAGGCGCTACGTTCTCTGGCGGAATAAGGATTCAACAACCTAGGCGGCGTCACTTTTCGTTTTCGGTTCTTTTGACTCGACGACGCGAAGCGGAGCTCCCGCCGTGCCGGGAGTGATGACGATCGGCCGGCGGCACGCGATTTCCAGCAGATGCTTGGCCGTGGCCAGCTTGGAGAGCAACGGCTCTTCGCCATCGAAGCCGTAAGCGCGAATCATCAGCCCTTCCAGAGTGACGTCCACGTGCAGTTTGCGGATGACGTGCGGGGCTTGTTCCAGCGCGTTCGCCAGCCGCAGAATCCCCGCCAGCAGCAGCGTCGCCTGCTGAAACGTGGATGCCAGCACGCTGAATTCCTTGTGCTTCGCTTGCGGCAGCGCCTTGCGGTGATACCGCGCGACCACGGCCATCAATTGCAATTCCGCTGGCTTCCATCCGAGCGGCAGCGGCAGTTTGCGAATCAGCCGGTAGGAACTCTTGTGGTGGCGTTTGTCGCCCTCGACTCGCCCGGTATCCTCCAGCAGGGCGGCAGCCTGCACGATGTAACGGGCGCGCTCGGTCGGCAATCCCACCGTGAATCCTCGCGCCTCCAGCGCCTCGAATAATTCCGCGGCCAGCGCCGCCACGCGCTGCTGGTGAACGAATTCCGGAGTGCGGAAGCGCGACCACGCCGCCAGCTCCGCCACCGCGGCTTTTTCCAATTCCTCGCCGCTCGGAAGCGTCGCTCTCCACGCCAGCCACACGGAATTTTTTCCCGATGATTGCGCGGCGCACTGCTTCAGCCGTTTCTTTCTTTCGCCGCTGATCGCCGCCTTCCACGCCGTTTTTCGTTCCGGCTCGACGGCGGGTTTCAGCGCGGCGAGTTTGCTCCACAGCACGTCCAGATCATGCACCTCGCCGAGCAGATTCTGCAGTTGCTTGGGCGCCTCGCCCCACTGCGCCTTCAGCGCGGGAAGAAAATTTTCAACCGTGTAGCGCAGCTTTTTCAAGGCGACGCGCGTGCGGTGATAACCGATTTTCGAGCGGCTGCGCATCGCGAAGCGATGGCGTTGGTACGCTTCCTGCCATCGCTCGAGCGCGACGTAGCGCAATTCCGGGCTGTCCGGCGAAAACGAATCGGCGCGCGGGGTCAGCGCTGCGGCCCACGATTTCCATTTCTGCTGGTCGAAATTCTTGAGTGCGTCGGCTGCTTCCTGCTGGAAATTTTCGCGCTCGGCTTCGATCGATTTGCGCAACTCGGCGCCCGTTTTGTCTTTGGCGATCTCCAGTTTTCCGAGCCAATCGAGCAGCACGTCGGAGTCGCGCAGCCCTCCCAAATTCTTGAGCAGCTTTTTCGCCGCGCGCTTCATTTTCTTCCAGTCCGGGTGGGGATCGAACTCCGAAAGGGCATCCTCGACGGAAAGACAGCGGCGCAGCGCGGTGCGTAAATCGTGGACATTCTCCGGCGTCAGCTCTTTGCCGGCCTTTTTTCGCTGCTTCAGTACGCGAAGGACCCAGTGCGCCAAGCCAACGTCTGGGTTTGCGGGAGCGGCCTTTTGGCCGGTCGAATGGGCTCTCCGGCGCGTTGCGTATTCTTCCAGTATTCTCGAATGGGCCACGGTTGGACTATAGCCTAACCTTTTATTTTCAATAGCTTATGGCGCATCTCATTCCGGAAAGTGTCGATCAGAAATTCGTGTTGAGGCCCCGAATTTCGCAGACTGCTCAAATCCCCCGGTGCCGAGGCCCTTCGCCGCCGCCGTCTTGCCGGAGCGGCCAAAAGCCAGGCGCATACCCTAGCACAGAGTTCCTTCCAATGATAGAGCAAGGGGTACAGCTCGGGCAAAACGGCTTTTACTTCCGGCACGGGCGGTTCATAATTCTTCTTCATTCGTTTTGTTCACGCTGCGCTGCGAAGGAGCACGGGCCGGATGGCGAATCGAGAAAAACGAGAAAAAACGGGGCGGAAAATTCTGGTGATCGACGTCGGAGGCACTCACGTCAAGGTCCTTGCCACGGGCCAGCGGGCGGAGCGAAAAATCGTCTCCGGGCCGACGATGACGCCAGCGAAGATGGTCGAGGACGTGAAGAGTCTAACCAAGGATTGGAAGTACGACGTGATTTCCACCGGCTACCCGGGTCCGGTGGTGTTGGGCCGCCCTTTGCACGAGCCGCACAATCTGGGCCACGGCTGGGTGGGATTCAATTTTGCCAAGGCATTTGGGTGCCCTGTGAAGATCGTAAACGACGCCGCAATGCAGGCCCTTGGCAGCTATCGCGGCGGACGGATGCTCTTTCTCGGACTTGGCACGGGGCTGGGCTCCGCCATGGTGGTCGACGGCGTCGTTGAGCCCATGGAGCTGGCTCACTTGCCGTACAAGAAGGGCAAAACATACGAGGATTACATTGGCCTGTGCGGCCTGGTGCGGCTGGGCAAGAAGAAATGGCGGCGGCACGTGGCGGACATTGTCGAAAGACTTCAAGCCGCGCTGGAACCCGACTACGTGGTTCTCGGCGGCGGCAACGTCAAAAAACTGAAAGAACTTCCTCGCGGCGCCGAACGCGGCGACAACAAGAACGCGTTTCGCGGAGGCTTTCGCTTGTGGCAAAGTGAGCGGGCAAGAATTCCTGTGCACGCGAAGAAAGTCCCCTTCGCCAAGGAACTGAAAACGACCGTTTAGCCGCCAGGCCGTGGCCGCCTCCAAGTCCGCACACATTGCTATATATCTGGCTGAGCGGTGAAACGGGAGCGCGCGCCACGAGCATCAAATATCAGTGACGCGTGCAATGAGGCGTGTCAATGACACGTATCTAGTGCCGCATGGCTCGCGTTCCGCGCATGGCTTGGCTGCGAATTCCTGAGACGCGAAAGAAGGGCGCAAATGGCGGACAGCTCCGGGGAAGATTCAGGCGTTAAGGCAGTTTTCAAGTATTCGTGGATTATCGTTCTGATCGTCGCGCTTATCGTGGCGGGCATTTTTTATTCGCGCTGGCAGGAAAATCGCGACATCGAAGAAAAGGCCGCGGAGCAGCAGCGCGAAGTAGCGCGGCGAGTCGCGGAAGGTCTCGGCGGGAGCAGCTTTGAAATTGTGAACTTCTATGCGTCGCCGGGCGCGATTCGTCGCGGCGACTCGGCCGAGCTTTGCTACGGCGTGTCCAATGCGAAGTCGGTCGACATTCAGCCGAAGCTATCGGAGGGCACTTGGCCGTCGGTGAGCCGGTGCATTTCCGTCTCGCCGGAGAAGACCACCACCTACACGCTGACCGCCGTCGACGCCAAAGGCCAAAAGAAAACTTCTTCCCTGACCCTCGAAGTGCAATAGGAAATGCGTGAGCCGAGCGCCGCCGAGATTAGCTGCCTGCTATCGCTATTTCCCTGAAAGGCGATTGTAAGCTTCGCGAAACTCCGTATTCCACGGCATTCTTTGCATTGCGGCCTGGTATTCTTTCAATGCATCTGCCGTGTCGCCTTTTTTCTCGAACGCTTGACCTAATTCATAGTGCAAAAAGGGATCTTGGGGCGTGTCATGCAAGCCTTCCTGGTACTGCTCGATCGCACCGTCCACGTCGCCTTTCTTTAAGAGCAGCCTCGCAAGGCTAAAACGATAATTTGAATGATCAATGCGATCTTCATCTCTGGCCGCTTTAGCCTGTAACAAAATTTGATACTGGGCGATCGCCTCGTCGACATCTCCCTTGGCTGCGAGCACACCTGCAAGGCGAGCGCGGCCCGGCGCGTCGTTTGGACTTTCTGTGAGGCCCTGCCGATATGTGGCAATTGCATCGTCAAAGCGGTCCTCTGCCGCCAGGCAGTCGCCGAGGTCGAACTCAGCTTCGGGATTAGCAGGTTTCAGGGAGAGGGCTTGACGAAACTGAGTTGCCGCTTGTTCAGGCAGGCCTACCTGAAAAAGCTCTGTTCCAAGCGCAACGAGTTTGCCAGGGTCGTGGGCGGCCTTTTCAGCCCTGTTCTGATAGGAAGATAATAATTTCTCTTGTTCATTGTGGGAGAAGATGCCAAAGCAAACGGGAAATATCGTTACCACGTCCTGTTGCGAGGGCTTGAATCGCCACGTCTTGACCGAGTCCATCGCGGACTGTCGCAACAATGCGGGTCCGCTTACGATTGTGAACGGTTTGGTAGATCCATCGGTCGAGACCACAAACGACACGTAAACGCAGCCCTCGACATGAGCCATCTCCGCGATTTTTGGATAGACCGCCTTGTTGCCGGAAACGTTCTGCGCCATTTCTTTCTGCCACGGAACGAACAGCGGCGATGCTGCGCTCGCCGATTGTGGCGGCGCTGGCGTTTGGCCGAGAGCAAATCCGGAAACAAAGAGCATGCAGGCGATGAGAACAAACCGCATTTTTCCTCGCGCGTGGCCGATTTGAAAGAGCGCGCGAATCGTACCACCTCAGTAAACCTGCGGCAATGGCCCGTGCGCGTGCAAAGTGTTGCGCTTGACTCGCGGCGTGCGAGGTTGGAAAATGCGCCGCCGGGATCCATCACGCAGTTCGCGCCATTCTGAACGCAGACGATCTCGCCGAGGCCAACCGATGCCGATATCCGCAACCGATCGCCGCACTTTTCTCGCCGCATGTTCGAAGCTGGGGCTTGCCGGAACGCTTTTCCCCGGCGCGCTGTGGGCCATGGCGGAGGGCGAGCCGCAAAAAATCACCGTCGACATGATCAGCCAGGCGGCGGTGATTGCCGACGTGCCTATTCCCGACGAAGACCGCGAGACGATGCTGCGCAACCTGCAGGACGCCGCGAAAGGCTACGACGATATTTACAAGCTGCACATTGAGAACGGCGTGCAGCCGGCGATGATTTTCGATCCGTTGATTACCACCGACGTGAAATTCGAAAAGGTGAAGCGGCCGATGCAAATGTCGCCGGCGCTTCCCGGGCGCGGCGTTCCGACAAATGTGGAAGACGTGGCCTTCGCCAGCGTACGCGACCTGGCAGAGTTGGTGCGCTCGCGCAAAGTTTCGTCCACCGCGCTGACCGAGATGTATTTGGAACGGCTGAGGCGCTATGACCCGTTGCTGCTTTTCGTGATCACGCTCACCGAAGACCGCGCTCTGGCGCAAGCCAAGGAAGCCGACCGCGCCATCGCCGCCGGAAAATATCGCGGGCCGCTGCACGGCATTCCGTGGGGCGCGAAGGATTTGCTGGCGGTGAAAGGCTATCCCACCACGTGGGGCGCGGCGCCGTACAAAGATCAGATGCTCGACGAAGACGCAACCGTGGTGAAGCGGCTCGACGCGGCAGGTGCGGTACTGGTTGCGAAGCTGACGCTAGGCGCGCTGGCGTTAGGGGATCACTGGTTCGGCGGCGTGACGCGCAACCCGTGGAATCCGGAGCAGGGTTCGAGCGGCTCATCGGCGGGGCCGGCCTCGGCGACGGCGGCGGGATGCGTGGGGTTTGCCGTCGGTTCGGAAACGCTGGGCTCGATTTCTTCGCCGAGCACGCGCTGCGGCGTCACTGGTCTGCGGCCGACGTTCGGCCATGTGCCGCGCACCGGCGCGATGGCGCTTTCGTGGAGTCAGGACAAGCTCGGCCCGCTTTGCCGCGCCGTCGAGGATTGCGCTCTCGTGCTGGACGCCATTTACGGCCCGGACGGCGACGACCGCTCGGTCCAGCCGGCGGCGTTCAACTGGAATTCGCATGAGGACTGGCGCAAATTCCGCGTCGGCTTTCTGGAATCGGAGTTCAAATTCGACCGCGCGGCGCTCGAGGAGCGCATGAAGAATTTCCGCGGCATTACCGACGAAGAAAAGCAGCAGTTCATCACCTCTGCCGAGTACGACCAGAAATTCAACGATGCCGCGCTGCAGAAACTGCGCGAGATGGGCGTGAAGATGACCGCGGTGGAATTGCCCAAGCTGCCGTATCAACCGATGGTCACCATTCTCAACGTGGAAGCGGCCGCCGCATTCGATGAACTGACGCGCACCGGGCGCGACAAGCTGATGACGGATCAGACGCCCAGCGCCTGGCCGAATACTTTCCGGTCGGCGCGCTTTGTTCCGGCGGTGGAATACGTGCAGGCGAATCGCGCGAAATTCATGGCCATGCAGCAGGTGGCGAAGGCGCTCGAAGGCTACGACGTGATTGTGGCGCCCACTGCCGGCGAGCAGCTCACCGTCACCAACCTCACCGGCCACCCGGCGCTGATTCTGCCGAACGGATTCCGTGGGGACGACGCTCCGCCGGCGAGAAAGGGTCAGGATGGCATGGTCGGGAACTACGGCGGGCCCCGCACTCCGGTGAGCCTCACTTTTCTGGGCCAGCTTTACGGTGAAGCGAAGCTCCTCGCCTTGGCGCGCGCTTACCAGGATTCGACCAAGTTTCACCTGCGCCACCCCGACTTGAAAGCATAGGGCGAGTGTGCCGTCGCATTTTCGGCCTCCGCTTGACGAGTGAATCCCATGGCGTTGCTTGTACGGAGTTTTCCACACCCAGACTAGGTGTTTCCCTGTATATGATTTGTAGCCCGTTTCCTTATACATTCTAAGGTCGACTGCGTGTCCGTCCCCGCGGCATGTGGTTGAGCCAAGTCCTGCTTTGCCGAAGCCCAATTCTTGGTGAGGGGATGGACCGAGCCCGCATCTTGATTGTCGACGACCACGAAATATTCAGACGGGGGCTCCGCTCACTCCTCGAATCGCGGGACGAGTTCGACATATCCGGCGAAGCCTCGAACGGCCTCGAAGCGGTAGAGAAAGCCAAGGAACTCCGGCCGGATATCATCGTAATGGACGTAAGTATGCCGCAGATGGATGGCCTGCAAGCCACCCGCTTGATCCGTCAGGACCGCCCGGATGCGAAGATTCTTGTCCTCAGCCAGCATGACTCTCCTCATATGCTCTCCGCAGCTCAGGATGCTGGCGCCAGCGCCTACGTCACCAAATCGCAAGTAGCGCGCTGCCTATTCGCTGCGCTGGAAGCCGTCGTCGCGGGCCGCCCGTTCTCCTGGAACGGCGCGGCAGCAAGCAATGGCTCCGGCCACCCGACTCCTGAATCCCCCGCACCGACCGAACCGAAATAGCCGTTCACTGGGAGATGCGTATGAGCAGAGCCGAAGGTAGCGCGACAAGCGCGAAAGCCAGCCAAGACGCAACAAGCCAATCGAAGGCCAACGGGCGCGCCGGGATGGCGGACGGCGATTTGACGCTAATCCTCGCTGGGTTGCAAACCATGCGCGACGGCGACTTCTCGGTTCGTCTGCCTGGTTCATGGACCGGACTTGCGGGAAAAGTTGCCGACACCTTCAACGAAATCGTCGCCGCCAATCAGCAGATGGCGCACGAGCTGAAGCGCGTTGGCCGAGCCGTCGGCAAAGAGGGAAGAACTCGCGAACACGCCAAGTTTCGCGGCTCGCACGGCGCTTGGGGAGAGATGGAAGTCTCCGTGAATGCGCTGGTGGAAGACCTGCTTCGCCCCACGAACGAAGTTACACGCGCGATTGCCGCGGTTGCCCGCGGCAATTTGACGCAGACCGTGCGCTTGGACGTGGACGGGCGCCCGCTCGAGGGCGAGTTCCTTCGCTCCGCTAATATCGTCAACACCATGATTCAGCAGCTCGGCGTGTTCACCGCGGAAGTCACGCGCGTCGCGCGCGAGGTCGGCACCGACGGCAAGCTCGGCGGACAAGCCGACGTGCCCGGCGTGGCCGGCACGTGGAAAGACTTGACCGATTCGGTCAACTCCATGGCCAGCAATCTCACCGGTCAGGTGCGCAATATCGCCGAAGTTGCCACGGCCATCGCCACCGGCGATCTCTCCAAGAAAATCACCGTCGACGTCCGCGGCGAGATTCTCCAGCTCAAAGAAGCCATCAACACCATGGTGGATCAGTTGCGCTCTTTCGCCTCCGAAGTGACCCGCGTGGCGCGCGAAGTCGGCACCGACGGCAAGCTCGGCGGACAGGCTGTGGTGCCGGGCGTAGCTGGCACGTGGAAGGATTTGACCGACTCAGTGAACGCCATGGCCGGAAACCTCACCGCTCAGGTGCGCAACATCGCCGAAGTCACCACGGCGGTGGCTCGCGGCGACTTGTCGCGCAAAATCACCGTGGACGTGAAGGGCGAGATTCTCGAGTTGAAAGATACCATCAACACCATGGTCGACCAGCTCAACGCGTTCGCCGGAGAGGTGACCCGCGTGGCGCGCGAAGTCGGCACCGAAGGCAAGCTCGGCGGGCAGGCGCAAGTGTTTGGCGTCGGCGGCACTTGGAAAGACCTCACCGACAACGTCAACTTCATGGCCAGCAACCTCACCGGCCAGGTGCGCAACATCGCGGAAGTTGCGACCGCAATCGCCGGCGGCGACCTCTCGCGCAAGATTACCGTGGACGTACGCGGCGAGATTCTGCAGCTCAAGGAAACGCTGAACACGATGGTGGATCAGCTCAACCGCTTCGCCGGAGAAGTGACCCGCGTGGCGCGCGAAGTCGGTACGGAAGGGCGTCTCGGCGGACAGGCCAACGTGCCCGGCGTCGCTGGCACGTGGAAAGACTTGACCGACTCGGTGAATTCCATGGCTGGAAACCTTACCGGCCAGGTCCGAAATATCGCTGAAGTGACTACCGCCGTGGCCGGTGGCGACCTGTCGCGCAAAATCACCGTGGACGTGAAGGGCGAAATCCTCGAACTGAAAAACACAATCAACACCATGGTCGACCAGCTCAACGCCTTCGCCGGAGAAGTGACGCGCGTGGCGCGCGAGGTCGGCACGGAAGGAAAACTCGGCGGCCAGGCGCAAGTTTCCGGCGTGGCCGGCACGTGGAAGGACCTCACAGACAGTGTCAACTTCATGGCCAGCAACCTCACCGGCCAAGTGCGCAACATCGCCGAAGTCGCCACCGCCGTGGCCCGCGGCGACCTTTCCCGCAAGATTACCGTGGACGTGAAGGGCGAAATTCTCGAACTCAAAGATACGCTCAATACCATGGTGGACCAATTGCGCGCCTTCGCTTCTGAAGTCACCCGCGTGGCGCGCGAAGTCGGCACCGATGGCAAGCTCGGCGGCCAAGCTCTTGTGCCTGGAGTCGCCGGTACGTGGAAGGATTTGACCGACTCGGTCAACTCCATGGCTGGAAATCTCACCGGCCAAGTGCGCAACATCGCCGAAGTCGCCACGGCTATCGCCACCGGCGACCTCTCCAAGAAAATCACCGTCGATGTGCGCGGCGAAATCCTGCTTCTGAAAGAAACCATCAACACCATGGTCGATCAGCTCAACGCGTTTGCCGGAGAAGTCACACGCGTGGCGCGCGAAGTCGGCACCGAAGGGCGTCTCGGCGGCCAAGCCGACGTGCCCGGCGTGGCTGGTACATGGAAGGATTTGACTGACTCGGTCAACTCCATGGCCGGCAACCTTACCGGCCAAGTCCGCAACATCGCCGAAGTTACCACCGCGGTCGCCAGCGGCGACTTGTCGCGCAAAATCACCGTCGACGTGAAGGGCGAAATTCTCGAGCTGAAAGACACGATTAACACCATGGTTGACCAGCTCAACGCCTTCGCCGGAGAAGTGACGCGCGTGGCGCGCGAAGTCGGCACGGAAGGCAAACTGGGCGGCCAGGCGCAAGTGCCCGGCGTGGCCGGCACCTGGAAGGACCTCACCGACAACGTCAATTTCATGGCCAGCAACCTCACTGGCCAGGTCCGCAACATCGCGGAAGTCGCCACGGCCATCGCTACTGGCGACCTCTCGAAGAAAATCACCGTGGACGTACGCGGCGAAATTCTGCAGCTCAAGGAAACGCTGAACACCATGGTCGAGCAGTTGCGCTCCTTCGCCGCCGAAGTCACTCGCGTCGCCCGCGAAGTCGGCTCCGAAGGCCGCCTCGGCGGCCAAGCCAACGTCCCCGGCGTCGCCGGCACGTGGAAGGACCTTACGGACTCAGTGAACGCCATGGCCGGTAACCTCACCGGCCAAGTGCGCAACATCGCTGAAGTCACCACCGCCGTGGCTCGCGGCGACCTGTCGCGCAAGATCGCCGTCGACGTGAAGGGTGAAATCCTCGAACTCAAGAACACCATCAACACCATGGTGGACCAGCTCAACGCTTTCGCCGCCGAAGTCACTCGCGTCGCCCGCGAGGTCGGCACCGAAGGAAAACTTGGCGGCCAGGCGAAAGTGCCCGGCGTGGCCGGCACGTGGAAGGACCTCACCGACAACGTGAACGTGATGGCTGTGAACCTCACCGAGCAGGTCCGCGGCATCGTGAAAGTCGTCACCGCTGTGGCCAATGGCGACCTGACGCAGAAGCTCACCGTCAACGCGAAGGGCGAAGTCGCCGCGCTCGCGGAAACCATCAACAATATGACCGGAACGCTCGCGACGTTCGCCGATCAGGTGACCACCGTCGCCCGCGAAGTCGGCGTGGAGGGCCGCCTCGGCGGCCAGGCCAACGTCCCCGGCGCCGCCGGCACCTGGAAAGATCTCACCGGCAACGTCAACCTGCTTGCCGATAACCTCACCAACCACATCCGCGCCATCGCCGAAGTGGCCACCGCCGTGACCAAGGGCGACTTGACGCGGTCGATTCAAGTGGAAGCCCGCGGCGAAGTGGCCGAACTAAAAGACAACATCAACACCATGATCGACAACCTCCGCCTGACCACCGACCGCAACACCGAGCAGGACTGGCTCAAGACCAACCTCGCCCGTTTCACCGGAATGCTTCAGGGCCAGCGCGATTTGGCGACCGTCGGCCGCCTGCTCCTTTCCGAATTGGCCCCGCTCGTCAATGCGCAGCAGGGCGTGATCTACCGCATGGATGACTCCGATGAATCGAAGCGGATGGTTTTGCTCTCTTCGTTTGCAGACAACGGTGAAGATGGCCATCGCCGCCAGTTGCAGCTTGGCGAGGGGCTCGTCGGCCAGTGCGCCCTCGAAAAGCGCCGCTTGCTGATCACGGAATTGCCCCTCAACGCCACCCCCATCCGTTCCGGCTTGTTCGAAGCCGTGCCGCGCAATGCGATTGTGCTGCCCGTGCTGTTCGAAGACCGCGTGAAGGCCGTCATCGAGTTGGCCACGCTGAACACATTCACGGCTTCGCAGTTGGCTTTCCTCGAGCAACTGACCGCCAGCATCGGCATCGTGCTTAACAGCATCGAGGCCACCATGCAGACCGAAGGCCTGCTGCAGCAATCGCAGCAGCTTGCCACCGAGCTGCAGACTCAGCAGAAGGAATTGCAGCAGACCAACGAGCAGTTGGGACTCAAGGCGCAGCAGCTCGCCGAACAGAACGTCGAAGTCGAGCGCAAGAATCAGGAAATCGAGCAGGCTCGCCGCGCGCTCGAGGAAAAGGCCAAGGAACTCGCGCTCACCTCCAAATACAAATCCGAATTCCTGGCCAACATGTCCCACGAGCTGCGCACGCCGCTCAACAGCATCCTCGTGCTCGGCCAGCAATTGAGTGACAACGCCGACCGCAACTTGTCGCCCAAGCAAGTCGAGTTCGCCCGCACCATCCACGGCGCCGGCACCGACTTGCTCAATCTTATCAGCGACATCCTCGACCTTTCGAAAATCGAATCCGGCACCGTCTCCGTCGAGGCCGAAGAAGTCTTCTTCGCCGGCTTGCTCGACATGGTTGCGCGCCCGTTCCGTCACGAGGCCGAAAACAAGCGGCTCACTTTTGAAGTGCATTCGGACGCACGCTTGCCGCGCAGCCTGGTCACCGACGCCAAGCGCTTGCAGCAAGTGCTGAAGAATTTGCTCTCTAACGCTTTCAAGTTCACCGAGCAAGGCGCCGTGCGCTTGTCCGTTTCATCCGCTGCCGACGGATGGAGCGAAGACCATCCTGTCCTCGCGCGCGCGGCTTCGGTGATTGCCTTCGAAGTTTCCGACACCGGGATCGGCATTCCCGCCGAGAAGCAGCGCATCATTTTCGAAGCTTTCCAGCAAGCGGATGCAGGCACCAGCCGCAAGTACGGCGGCACGGGCCTCGGCCTGGCGATCAGCCGCGAATTAGCCGGCTTGCTTGGCGGCGAAATCCAACTGCACAGCACGCCGGGCAAAGGGAGCATATTCACTCTGTACCTTCCGCAAACCTATGTCGGCCCGTCGGCCCCGGCCGTCGCCACCTGGGACGGCAAATCCGGCGCGCAAACCGTTCCCCTGCAATTGAGCGTGGGCACCGCCGAAACGCAAATCGAAACGGTTCCCGACGACCGCGACGATCTCTCGCCCGAGGATTCGATTCTGCTGATCGTCGAGGACGACCCGCACTACGCCCGCGTGTTGCGCGATCTGGCTCGTGATACCGGATTCAAAACTTTGGTTGCGGCGCGCGGCGCTCAGGCGCTCTCGCTTGCTCGCGAATATCATCCCACCGCTGTGTCGCTGGACGTGTTTTTGCCCGACATGCTCGGCTGGACCGTACTGAACCACCTGAAGCAGGATCCGGCCACCCGGCACATCCCTGTCCAGATGCTCACTCTCGACGAGGACCGCCAGCATGGCCTCGCTCGTGGAGCGTTTGCGTTTCACACCAAGCCCGTCACGGCGGAGGGAGTTCAGTCGGCGTTTGACCGCATCAAGACGTATTCTGCGCCCCGGCAAAAGCGCTTGTTGATCGTCGAAGACAGTCCCGCCGAACAACTCAGCATTCAGGAACTGCTCGGCTACGAGGACGTTGACGTCACCGTCGTCTCCACCGGCGCGGAAGCTCTCAGTGCCGTCGCTGAACAGTCTTTTGATTGCGCGGTTCTCGATCTTCGTCTTCCCGACATGTCCGGGTTCGACGTGCTCGAGTCTCTGCGCGACACGCCTGCGCTCTGCGAGCTACCCGTCGTGGTCTTCACAGGTAAGGAGCTCTCGCCGGAAGAAGACGCACGCCTGCGCACGCTGGCGCGCAGCGTCGTCGTCAAGGGCGTCGAATCACCCGAGCGTCTGCTGGACGAAACCTCCCTGTTCCTCCATCGCGTCGTCACCGACCTGCCTCTCGAGAAGCAGCGCATGCTCGACCGCCTGCATCGCTCCGACGAAGCGCTTGTCGGCAAAAAAGTCCTGGTTGTCGACGACGACGTCCGCAACATCTTTGCTCTGAGCAGCGTCCTCGAGCGCCGCGGCATGACCGTCCTAACCGCCGGCACCGGCCGCGAGGCCATCGCCACGCTCGAGTCCACTCCCGACCTCGCCATCGTCCTCATGGACATCATGATGCCGGAGATGGATGGATACGAGACCATGCAGGTCATTCGCTCGAACACTTCGCTGCGCCGTCTCCCCATCATCGCCTTGACCGCCAAGGCCATGAAGGGCGATCGCGAGAAATGCCTGGAAGCGGGGGCCTCCGAGTATTTGGCGAAGCCCGTGAATACGGAACAGTTGCTCTCGGCCTTGCGCATGTGGCTTCATAGGTAAGATGCTGAGGGAAAAATGAACTCACGCGAACCAGTCAACATCTTGATGGTCGACGATCAGCCGGCCAAGCTGCTCACCTACGAGGCCATTCTTGCCGAGCTGGGCGAGAATTTGATCAAAGCCAACTCCGGGAAAGAAGCGCTCGAGCAGTTGCTCAAAAATGACATCGCCGTGGTTCTTCTGGATGTCAGCATGCCGGAGCTCGACGGGTTCGAGCTCGCGGACATGATCCGCCAGCATCCGCGCTTTCAGAAGACGGCCATCATTTTCATTTCCGCCGTGCACTTGACCGATCTCGACCGCCTGAAAGGATACGAACGCGGCGCCGTCGACTACATCTCCGTCCCGGTCAATCCGGAGTTATTGCGCGCGAAAGTCAGCATCTTCGCCGAATTGCACCGCAACGCGCTTCAACTGGAAGCGTTGAACGCCGAGCTGCGCCGTCTTTCCGCCGGCATCATCGCCGCGCAGGATGAAGAGCGCCGCCGCATCGCCCGCGAGTTGCACGACAGTCTGGGGCAGGACCTCGCTGCCGCGAAAATGATCATCGAGGGCATCGATCTGCAAAATATCTCGCCAAAATCAATTGGTCGGGTCGCCACGGAAGCTTGCTCCATCATCGATCACGCTATGCAGCAGGTTCGCAGCATGTCGCACCTGTTGCATCCTCCCATGCTCGACGAAGTGGGTTTGCTTTCCGCCTTGCAGTGGTACATCGACGGCTTCACCAAGCGCAGCGGCATCGAAAGCTCTCTGGAAGTTCAGCCCTCGGCGTTTCCCCGCCTTGCGCCGGACGTGGAAAAAGCGGTTTTCCGCATCGTCCAGGAAGCGCTCACAAATGTGTTCCGTCATTCCAAGGCGCATAAGGCCTGGGTCAGCGTCGTCAAGAAAGATGGCCAGGTCATCAGCACGGTGCGCGACGATGGCACCGGAATCTCCGCCGCCATCGCTGAATTTCGGCCCGGCAGCATCGGCGTGGGCATCGCCGGAATGCGCCAGCGTGTGAAAGAGCTTGCCGGTGAATTGCGATTGGCCAACGCCTCGCCCGGCACCATCGTGCACTTCGCGTTGCCGGTGCGCTCGGTTGCCACGGAAGATTCCGCGATGTCCCTCCATTCGCGCGCCTGACTTCCTGCGCCTTTTTACTCCCATCCCGGCCGCGAATGCCTGAACATGGAGCGCAAATCGAAGCCCACCGTTAGCGTGACGGCGTTCGAATCAAACTCGATGCTGTGCACGTACCCCGCTTCGGTATAGAGGAATCGCGTTGGCGTCAGCCGTATCCAGGCCGAGTAGCCATGGTCGTTGGTTGTTTCCGCCAGCGCATTTGCCGCCGTGGGAAACAGGAGCGTGTTCACGACCGTCTGTCCGTTGATGAATGCTTTCTGCGTTCCCGACGGTACCAGCTCATAAAACGATCCGCCCACGCCGAATCCGCGATAAAGACGGAAATCCATTCCCGCTTCTCCATCGGCGAGGAAGCCCAGCGTGTGGAAAGTGTCGAACAAACGGTACGGCTGCGACAGCAATTGCGTGTTCAAGACTCCGTTCGCAATGCCCGCGTTCAAGAACGGCGTCACCCGGCCGATCCGTTTGTCGAAGTGGTTGAACCAATCCACCCCGATGTCTCCGCTCGAGAACGATCCGGTTTCATAGTACGGAATGGAAATCGTCACCGCGGTGTCGTAGTCCAGGATGTGATTGTTGAACGTGAGGCGCAGATCCCAGTAAGGATCGCCGAGCTGCTGCTGCCATCCATACGGCTGCCCCTGCAGCGGCGGCGTCAAATGATTGAAGTACACCGGAATTCCAACGTCTGTCCCGACATATCGGTTGAAATCATAGCCAATATCGCTGTCCAAAATAAGAAACTGCCCCTGGTCGCTGGCGCTTCCGCGGAATTCCTCGTAAATATCGAATCCCTTTTCCGGTTGATAGGCCGGTGACTCCGGCGATTGCGCCCATAGCGCCGGCGCTCCCCCCAACAGGATAAAAACCGCGACCCCGCCCATCAGCAACCACCCGTACACCCGCCGTAGCATTTTCGCTTTCACAGTATTTTTCTCCCGTCTCGAGTTTGTGATGGAACTGGGCGGCGTTCGTTTGTCGTGAGTCATCGCGTCTTTAGAGAAGCGGGAGGCTCTTGCGAACCTCCCGTTTCTTCCGTTCGGTTTGTACCAAAGGTCATTTCGCGTCGCTCTTACTGAGCTCCGTGGGCGCTCGCCCGCTCTTCAACGGTTGTTTTCTGTTGTATGTGCTGATTTTTGTAGTCCTCGTGGAACTTCATCTGTTCCTGCATGAAGCCTGACGGATCGTTCTCGGCTGCCTGGGCAAGTTCCGGGTTCTTATCCATCAGTTCCTTCAGGTCCTTGTGGTGGTCCAAGTAATTCGCGTCTTTCACGTTGTTCGGGTTCTTTTGCAAATCCTTGGACACGTTTTTGTGATTGCTCAAATACACGTCCATTTCCCGGTCAGCTTCGAATCGCTTCTCGCGGTCCATGAACGCACCGGGGTTGTCCTGGAGCTGGTCGCTTACGCCAGGATTCTTGGCCAGGAAGTTTTTCAGGTCCTTGTGGTGGTCGAGGTAATCCGCCTCCTTCACGCTCGCCGGATTTTGGTCCAGATCTTTCCCGATCTTTTTGTGGCTATCGAGAAAGTCATCCATCTGCGCGCAAGCGTCGAAAGTGCTCTCCTGATGCATGAACGCTGATGGGTTGTGCGTGAATTCCTCTCGCACATCGGGGTGCTTCTTCAGGAACGCTTCCAGGTCCTTGTGATGCGCCAGATAGTCGCTGTCGTTGACGCGCGCCGGATACGCGTTCAGATCTCGTGCAACGTCAGGATGTTTATCGAGGTACTCATCCATGGTTGCCACGTCCGCCGATTCATATCCTTGTCCCTGCAAGCCGTTGTCACGATAGGCGACTCTCAGGAAGTTCGACGGGTTCTGCGTGAACGATTCCCGCAGTTGCGGATTGTTGTTCAGGACGTCTCGCAACTCCGGATGGTCCTGCAAATACTTGGGGTTGTTGATGAGTGAAGGGTTGGCTTCCAACTGCTTGGCGATTTCGGGATGCGCGTTCAGAAACTCATCCATCGCGACCACGCCCGGGCCTCCCTGAAAGCGGATCTCCGCGTTCATGAAGACGGTGGGATTCGCGTCGAACTGCGCCTGCGCTTGGGGATGGCTGTTCAAGAAATCCTGCAGTTCGGGGTGCTGTTGCAGGAAGCTTTGGCTGTTGATCAGGTCAGGACTGCTTTGAAGCTGTTTCTCCAGATCTGGGTGCGAATCGAAAAACTGCTTCATGGCGGCCAGGTCCCTCTGTTCGGGGTCCGGATTCGGGTTACGGCCGTAACGGTCGCCGGGGTTACTCATGGGTCCGACGCCGAGCCGGCCGCTCAGACGCGCCTGAAAGCGCTCTTCCAGACTCATGAACAACGCCGGATTCCGGTCAAACGCCTCCCGCACGGTGCGGTTGTTATTCAAGAAATCCTGCAGCTCTGGGTGGTTTTGCATATAGCTTTGGTCGTCGAGCAACTTAGGATTGGCTTCGAGCTGCTTCTCGACGTCGGGATGGGTGCTGAGAAACCGATCCATCGTCGCCAATTCTCGCCGGGTCCTGAACCAATCGGCGAATTGTGCCCGATTTCTGTCCATATCCTGCCGCAGCCCTGGATGGGCGTCGCAGAAGTCCTTCAAGTCGCCATGTTGACTCAAGAAGTTCTGGTCGTAGATGAGATCGGGATTGGCCCGCAACGCATCGGCGATGTCCGGGTGCGCGTCGAGAAATTGATCGAACGCCGCCCAGTCCGCTGCGTGGATGCCCTGTGCCTGAAACTGGCCTTGCGCCTGAGTCTCAGCGGAGTCCTGGCTACCGTTCTGCTGTGCCCATGCGCCGCTGGGAGTAAGGCTCAAAGCCACTAACGTGCCGCCGACAAGCACAAAGCGGTGAAAGTACTTAGGATTGAATCGCATCTCTTACCTCCAAAGTTTTAGGAATCGATTGTGCATGGCCTGCTGGACGCGGCTGGGATTCCTTCGCTAGATAGTCTGCTGTCGTGAGGCTGGTAGAAAGCTGGAACGCAAGACTCACTACGCTCCTTTCGCATGAACCTGTGTTCACGCCAAAGTAGTCGCAAGAGCCATGCCAAAAAACTAACTCACGATAACCCAAGAAGATACAGGGCGCTTGTCAGGGCAATACGCGACGCCTTGTCCGGGGAAAAAATTTCCCGCGCCGCGAATTCTCGCGCCGGGCTTCAGTACTCCTGATTCCGTATAATCTTCCAAATCTCGAGGGGGCACACGCTCTTCAGCATCTTTACGTTTTTCCGCGTCTGTCATCTCAGGTCTCCGTTGACTGTCGTTGCAACGCTTTGTTAACTTGGTCATCTAATTCCTGCTCCACTTTCGGAGGTGCATTCATGGCCACAGCAGTCGCACCCACGGCCTACAAAAACTACATTGGCGGAGAATGGGTCAGTCCCGCAATCGGGAAGGGCATTGAAAATCGTAATCCGGCAAACACTGACGATCTTGTCGGTATTTTTCCAGCGTCCAGTGAGGAAGACGCAAACAGCGCCGTCGAAGCCGCGAAGAGCGCATTCGACCAATGGCGCCTGACGCCGGCGCCCAAGCGCGCCGAGATTCTCTATCGCGCCGCCGAAATCATGATCCAGCGCAAGGAAGACATCGCCCGCGACATGACTCGCGAAATGGGCAAAGTCCTCGCCGAAACGCGCGGCGACGTGCAGGAAGCCATCGACATGACTTATCTGATGGCCGGCGAAGGCCGCCGTCTGTTCGGCCAGACCACTCCCTCTGAGCTTCCCAATAAATTTGCCATGAGCGTGCGTTCGCCCATCGGCGTCTGCGGCTTGATCACGCCGTGGAATTTCCCCATCGCCATTCCTTCGTGGAAAATGATGCCCGCGCTGGTCTGCGGAAATACCGTGGTCATCAAGCCCGCGCAAGACACGCCGCTCTCCACCTATTATCTGGTGCAAATTCTGGAAGAGGCCGGCCTGCCCGCCGGCGTGGTCAACATCGTCAGCGGAGTGGGTTCCCGCGCGGGAGCGCCGCTCGTCAATCATCCCGACGTAAAGCTGGTCAGCTTCACCGGCTCAACCGACACCGGCCGCATCATCAATCAGGGGTGCGCGCCCACGTTCAAGCATGTGCACCTGGAAATGGGCGGCAAGAACATCATCCTGGTGATGGAAGACGCGAACATCGACCTTGCCGTCGACGGCGCCATCTGGGGCGGATTCGGCACCAGCGGCCAGCGCTGCACCGCCGCCAGCCGCGTCGCCGTGCACAAAAAAGTTTACGCGGAGTTCACCGAAAAATTCGTGGCGCGCGCGAAAAAGCTGCGCGTCGGCGACGGCCTGGATGCCGACACCGACATGGGCCCGGTCGTCAACGAAACGCAGTTGCAAACCGTCATGAAGTACGTCGAAATCGGCCAGCAGGAAGGCGCGAAGCTCGCCGCCGGCGGCCATCGCCTCGACACCGGCAAGTACGCGAAGGGCTGGTTCCACGAGCCAACCGTTTTCGTCGACTGCAATCCCAAGATGCGCATCTGCCAGGAAGAAATTTTCGGACCGGTCGTTGCGGTGATGCCTATCGGCAGCCTCGACGAAGCCATCGAAGTCGCCAATGGCGTGAAGTACGGCCTCTCGTCCTCGATTTACACGCGCAACGTCAACGACGCCTTCCGCGCCCAGCGCGACCTCGACACCGGCATCGTCTACGTCAATGCGCCCACCATCGGTGCGGAGACGCATCTGCCCTTTGGCGGCACCAAGCAGACCGGCAACGGCCATCGCGAATCCGGCCTTGCCGCCATCGATTTTTATTCCGAGTGGAAAACCGTCTACATGGACTACTCCGACCGCCTCCAGCGCGCCCAAATCGACAACTCGACGACGTAATGTAAGGAGACCGTAGGGGCGGCTTTACGCCGCCCGCATTTGCGTTTGGTATTACGGGGTTTCGTTGTCTCCCGAACCCAGTCGCCTGCTTTTGGCGAATGGCGGTGAGGGACCTGCTGTTTTCTTTCTGGTTGAAGAAGTTACTTGTAGGACCCGATCAGGGGCATCGGGCCGATGCCGTCCGCAGGACGGCGCACTGCCGTTGCAGTGGTAACGATCATGTTGTAGAAATCACTGTATGAAATCCGGCAGAAGCTGGATTTGGGCCTTCGTTCTTATTACGTTACTGCTCCCACTAAACTTCTATCTGCTATTTCATTTGGGTTTTGGCATACGCGTCTCGCTCTTAATCAAACCTTTTCTGATCGAGTATGGGTTAACCATAGCGACAGCTCTCCCGTTCTACCTTTCACAAAGATACATGGTCCGCACTGGAGACCGGAGGCCTCTGTATATGACGATATATGCTTTCTTGCTGGTCCTCCTCCTGCTTTACCTCCACGTAGCGGGAGAAATTGGTCTCATTAAGGCTAAGGATTTGATAGGGGTTTCGGTCTGCTCCATCGCCATAATCGTTATCCCAGCTCTGAGCGTGCTCTTACGTGGCCGCCCTTGACGCAACAGTCGCCCCTAGGCAAGGTAGCAGCTTCTGCGGCACGCTCTACACAACGTCAGTGGACGACGGCGGCCGCATCGGCGACGGCGGCGGTTGCGGCGCGACGATGGGGTAGTGGGCCGGCGGAGGCATAGCAACTTCTGCCGCGCGCGCGAAGTATCGTTGGTACCATAGTGTTTCCGCTGACCGTTGCCACAGCCGCGTCCCGAGCCACCACAGAATCATCAATTGCCCCAGAAAAAACGCCGTCGCAATCGCCGTCGGCGGCAAGACGTACATCCATAGCCACAATCCAAATCCAAACCCGATGCACGCGATGACGCCAATGCCAAAAAACAATCCAAACAGGCTGCCGAAATTTCCAAACGTGACGCGCCACGCAATCCGCAACGACCGTCGCACGCGCCGCTCGTTCTGTGCGACGCAGTGAATCTCCGCCATATCGAACCACAGCCGCAAAATCAAAAGCAGCAGCACGATCACAATTCCCGCCGCGATCTGCCACCACACGCCGGTCATCGCCGAAACGGCGCTGTCACCGATGCGCCCGGCAATCGCCCGCAGGATATGGTGCAAAATCCCAATCGGAATCAGGCACAGCAGCAGAAAAATCACCAGCCGCACAAACCGCCAGAAAAACGCGCCGCACGCTTCGAAGAATTCCGATGTCGTCAGCCGAATATCGCGCCGGTAAACTTCCAGAATCCCGCCGGTGACGAACAGCATGAACACGAAAAACACCAGGCTATACGCCATCGCCGCGGGCGAAACGTCCAAAGGTGACACGCCCGGCTGCACCGTCATTTCCTCCAGCGCTCCCAGGTCGAATCCGTTCACCAGCCGCTGCGCCGCCAAGCTGTGATTGAGCACGCTGCCGATGCGCGGCGTCACGCCATGAATCGAGAAAAATGCCAGCACGAAATTCACGGCGAAAATCCACCACACCAGGCGCTGCCTGCGCCACACCAGTCCCGCGCCTCCCAAAAATGCGCTTGAATCTCGCTGCGCCATCATTCGCTCCTTCGGCGAAGCCTTTACGTCAGATACGCCAGCAGCTGCGAAAACCATTCGCTCACGAAAAGGAAAATGTTGCCGATTTTCCGCGCCGCGCGCCCATCCCCGTCAGCCGTCTGGCTGTCATTGTAGAAATCGCGGTCCAGCCACATCTTGTGTTCAGGATCGATTTCCGCCGACACGATTTGCGCCGGCTTCAAGTACGAATAGCGGATCCACCGGTCTTTGCCGTCCCAATGCTCGTGCGCGATTTCGCCGCCGTCGAACTTCACTTCCAGATCCACCGGCGCGATGAAGTCGCCCTTGCGATGCACAACGACCGTATCGCGATACTCCGGAGCGGCCTTTTTCAGCGAATCATGCTTCGCCGCCGCCGCGGGCTCGTTGTACCAATCCGCGCGATCCGAGCGAATGTCGCTCACTTCGTAATCCAAAATCTGCGTGCCCTTGAACGCCTGATCGAAATACCAGCTCAAATCCTGCCCGGAGACCTCCTGAATCGTGTTCATGAAGTCCGTGCCCGTCGGATGCTTGAACCGGTGGCGCATGAAATATTCGTGCATGGCCTGCTGCATTTTGTCCGCACCGATGATTCTCTCGAGCGTCAGCAGCACCGTCGCGGTTTTTCCGTAACTGATCGCGCCATACGCTTCGCTGTCCAGGTATTGCCAGCCGAAGCGCGTTATCGGATCGGTGTCCGGTTCCGCCAGATAGCTCAGCCGCTGCTCCGCGAAGTCGCTCATCTGCGCAAACGGATAATTGATCGCCGATGTCTTGTTGCCATAAAGCGCGGCCATCACCTTGCATTCCGTATAGCTGTTGATGCCTTCGTCCATCCACGCTTCCTCGAACTCATTCGTCGCCACCATCGCGTACCAATATTGGTGCCCGAATTCGTGCTCCGTCACCACTTCGGGCAATAGCACGCCCTTGGGCGTCAGCAGGTCTGGACCTGTTCCTGCTGTAATCAACGTGGGATATTCCATCCCGCCGGCATCTTCGGCGCCGTGCGGCGGGTCGACCACGGTCAAGCGGTCGTAGGGATACGGCCCGTACCACTTGTCGAAAAGCGTCATCGCGCCTTTCAGCACCTGAATGTATCGCGGCGCGCTGGCCATGTGCCCCGGCGACATCAATACGTGCAGCTTCACCGTTCCCGCGCTTCCCGTCCACGAGTCTTCCACGTCGATGAAATGCGGACTGGCCGTCCACGAAAAATCGATCACGTCCTCTGAGTGAAAGACGAGCGACTTCGTGCCATCCGCATTGTTATTGCTCGAAATCAAATCCCCGCCCGCGCCCACCACTTCATTCTGCGGCAGCGTGACGCGCACATCGTACGTCCCGAAGTCCGAGAAAAACTCCGTGGTGGCGTGAAACTGATGGCAGTTCCACTCGTTTTTCCACCACAAGCCGACCTTCGGAAACCATTGTCCCACCATGAAAAAATCGCGTTTGTACCCGGTGCGTTCCACCACTTCCGGCATCTGGTCGTGAAACACCATGCGAAACTGCACCGAAGCGCCCGGCGCGACGGGCTTGGGCAGCGTCACTTGCATCACCGTGTGATCGTCGGGGTTGTGATCGTCCGGCTGCATGAATTTCATTTTGTCCGTCAGGTCGCCCATGCTTCCCACTTCGAATTTGCTGATGGTGATTGCGCCGTAATGTTTTGGGTCCCAGCCGCTGCCGGGGCTGTTACCGCGCGTCCCATACATGCGCACTTCGGTCATGAATGTGGACTTTGGCTGGAATGCGTTCAGGTAAAGATGGAACGGAAAAGTTTGCTGCGGCTGCCCGGTCAGATTCTTATACGTCAGCCACTCGGTCGCATCGATGGTTTTCTTCGCGGCGTCCAGGCGCGCGTCAATCTGATAATTCACTACCCGCGTCGAGAGCGCCTGCCCTTCATTCGCCGGCGTGTACAGCGGCGGAGGCGTCGATTGCGCGCGGCTCGTCGTTGCCGACAGAACTACCAGCGCGGCGCTGGCAAGAACATGCAGTATGCGCAGATGCTTCATCGACTCCTCCCAAAAGAGCGCATTCGTCCACGGCGGGCGCGAACAGCATATTCCACCTCAACTTCGCGAGCAATGGACGGGATGCAAATTGCCGCTTGCCGCACTCCCTCAGCCGGAAAGATACATGTCACCTGGCCATGCCGATTTCGCGCCGCCAAGTTGACGCTCCCGCTCCCACTGGTTAAACTTGAATTACGAGCCACGCAAGCGCAGCTTACAGACTCGCAGTTTTGCTGTCGATGAACCGAGGATCATGACCGCAGCTCCAGCCTTACAGCAGAAGCGTCACCGCCAGGTGCTCGCCGAAGTTGTGCGCGCCTACATTGAAACCGGCGAGCCGGTTTCCTCGCGCACCATCGCGCGCATGCACGCCGAGGCGCTCAGTTCCGCCACCATGCGCAACATCATGGCCGACCTCGAAGAGGAGGGCTATCTTTACCAGCCGCACACTTCGGCGGGCCGCGTCCCCACCGCGTCAGCGTACCGTTTTTACGTCGAGCAGATCGCCGCGCAGGCCACGCCTCGCGTGGAAGACCGCGCGTGGATTCGCCGCGAGCTGGAGTCCGCCACCACGCCCGAAGGCGTGATGGAGCGCGCCAGCCACGTCCTGGCCGCCGTTTCGCGAGGACTCGGCATCATCGTTTCGCCGCCGCTCGCGCGCACCGTCGTCGAGCACATTCGCTTCCTGCTTTTGCCCGATACCCGCGTGCTCGTCGTCCTCGTAACCGGCGGCGGCATCACCCGCGACAAATGCATCAAGCCCGCGCGCGCCTTTCTTCAGCCGGAACTCGATCGCATCGCCGATTATTTGAACCGCCATTATCCGCGCCACACCCTGGAATCGATTTGCGCCGATTTGAAGGCTCAGCTTCAGCTTGATCGCGAGCGCTACGAAAAACTCGCCAGCGGCGCGCTCCTGCTGTGCGATCCAAAACTCCTCGGAGAGGACGCCGAGCGCGTCGTCTACATCGGTGGTGCCGCGCAGTTTGCCGCCGCCGCGGCCGAGTTCCAAGACCAGCAGCAGCTCGGCGAATTGCTCACCGCCATCGAAGAACGCGACCGCCTGGTGGCTCTTCTGGACGGCTGCATCGAGGCGCCCGAGCCGGTGCACGTTGAACTCGGCGTGGAACAAATGTCCAATGTCGGCAAGCATCTGGCGATTGTGAGCGCGCAGTATAGTCGCGGAGAGCCTGCGCGTCCGGGTGAGCCCGCTCGCCTAGGCGAGCAGGGAACTCTGGGAATTCTTGGCCCCATGCGCATGCATTACGAGCGCGTGATTACCGTCGTGGCCCTGATGTCGCAGTTTTTCTCCGAGGAGATGAAAGGGGACAATCGGTCGTGAGCCGGAAAGACGATTCGGAAAAAGACTGGCAGATCAACCCTGCCGAGAACGCCAGCGGCGAAGCAGAGAGCCAAAACGTCACGGATGGCCCGTCCACGGAAAAGGTCGTCAGCGACGAATTGGAGAAGTTAGCCGCGGAAAAACTCGATTTGAAAAACACGCTGATTCGCTTGCAGGCGGATTTCGACAATTACCGCAAGCGCATCGAGCGCGAGCGCCATCACGAGCGCCATCGCGGCGCCGAACTTCTGGTCGAAAACCTCCTGCCGGTCCTCGACGGCTTTGAGCGCGCCATTTCTGCGCATCGCGACGCCGCGCACGACGAATATCGCAAGGGCTTCGAGCTGATTCGCAAACAAATGCTGGACGTGCTCTCGAAGCAAGGCCTGGAAAAAATCGAAACGGAAGGGAAGCGCTTCGACCCGCATTCCCATCATGCCATCGAGCGTGTGGAAACGCCTGACCGCCCCGACGACACCGTGCTCGAGGAATTGCAAGCCGGCTACGTTTTTCACGGCAAAGTGCTGCGCCCAGCGATGGTCCGCGTAGCCGTGAATCCCGCAGGGCAGGATGCCGCATCCAATCCCAAGTCCAACTCCAGGGGGAACTGAACCAGAATGCCTGCTGCTTCCAAGAATGATTACTACGAAATCCTCGGCGTGGGCCGCGATGCCAGCGGCGAACAGATCAAAAGCGCCTATCGCAAGGCCGCGCTCAAATGGCACCCGGACCGCAATCCCACGAACAAATCCGACGCCGAGCACCGTTTTCGCGAGGCCACCGAAGCCTACAGCGTCCTTTCCGACGCGCAGAAGCGCGCTACGTACGATCGCTACGGCCACGCGGGCCTCGGCGGACAGGTCTTTGACGCCAGCAATTTCGGCTCGATTTTCGAGGAGTTTCAGGATGTCTTCGGCGAGATGTTCGGTTTTCAGGATATTTTTGGCGGAGGCAGCCGCCGCGGCGGCGGACGTACCCGCGCGCAGCGCGGCGGGGATTTGCGCTATGACCTGAAGCTGTCCTTCGAAGACGCCGCCGCCGGCGTGAAAACCAAGTTGAAAATCCCGCGCTTCGAAGATTGCGCGGCGTGCGGCGGCACCGGCGCAAAGCCCGGCGCGGGCATGGAAACGTGCGCCAGCTGCAAAGGCCGCGGGCAGTTGGTTTATCAACAGGGATTTTTCGCCGTTTCGCGGACGTGCCCCGCGTGCCACGGCGCCGGCAAAATCATCAAGGAAAGCTGCGTCGAGTGTCGCGGGCAAGGGCGCATGGAGCGCGCACGCACGATCGAAGTGTCCATTCCCGCCGGCGTCGATAACGGCATGCGCCTGCGCGTGCCCGGAGAAGGCGAGACGGGCTCCAACGGCGGCGTTCCCGGCGATTTATACGTCTTCATCGAAGTGAAGGAGCATCCCTTCTTCGAGCGACGTGGCGCCGACTTGTATTGCAACGTTCCCATCTCCATTTCGCAGGCCGTCCTTGGCGTGGAAATTCAAGTCCCCACCATGAACGGCGAAGAGAAGCTGGTCATTCCCGAAGGCACCCAGCCCGGCACTCTTTTCCGCCGCAAAGGCAAAGGCTTGCCCGATCCCCATGGCGGCAAAGGCGATCTCTACGTCAACGTCCGCGTGGTGATTCCTTCCAAACTCACCAAGGAGCAGAAAGCCCTCTTCGAGCAGTTGCACCGCCTCGTGAAATCAGAAAATCGCCCCATTGAGCGCTCCTCCTCCTTCTTCGACAAAGTCAAAGACATCTTCAGTTGACTTCCGCTCATGTGCTTTCGCACAGGTGCCGTGCTGGAAACCGTCGGCGGCCCTGCCTTGACCCTGGTATCCTTAGCCATGTAGGCTTTTTTTGCGACGGAATCATTCGAACTGCGGATCGCGGTTCGGTTATTTCCTGCCCCATGGCTCGTCGAGGTTTTGGGAGACAGCCGAGGCGTCTCGACTGGTGATCCTGTGAAGCGTCCGTTGTCTTTGATTTTCATTTTCGCTGCGTTGCTGGCGGCGATGCTTACCAGCGGCTGCGGCGGCGGTGGGTCTGCGCCGATTGTTGTCACGCTCTCTTCAACGGCCACGCAAACGGATGCCGTTCAGGGCCTAACGGTCAGCATTACCGCGACAGTAACGAACGATGTTTCCGGTGACGGCGTCGGCTGGAGCCTCACCGGTCCGGGATCGCTATCGAGTCAGGCCGGCGCTTCGATCACCTATAACGCGCCAGCCAGCGTCGCCAGCGCCGTCACCGCGACCATCACGGCCACCTCCGTCGCGGCTCCCTCCGTCAGCGCCCAGGTTGCGATCACCGTGAATCCTCCGCCCCAGATCACCACCACGGCTCTGTCGGGCGGCGTCACTGGCATGCTTTACAATCAGTCCGTGATCGAAACCGGCGGCAGCGCGCCATTCACCTGGTCCGTCAATTTCGGCGCGGTCCCCCTCGGACTGAGCCTCAGCCCCACCACCGGCGCGATTAGCGGCACTCCGACCGGCGGCGGCACATGGTCCTTCGACGTTGAAGTCAGCGACGCGGCCGGCGTCTCGCAGTACTCCGCTCCCCTGAGCATATCCATCAGCTCCAACAGTGCTCCGGGGAATCCGGTACCCTTCGTCAGCCAGCCTTTGGTGCCGGACGCGGCAGCCCCCGCAGGCGCTGGATTCACCCTAACGGTCAACGGTGCGGGCTTCATCTCCGGCGCCACCGTGAACTTCAACGGTGTGGCGCTGCCCACCACTTTTGTGAGCGGCCTGCAACTCACCGCGGCCGTGCCGGCTGCCGACATCGCCTCGGCAGGCACCGCTTCGATCGCCGTGATCAATCCAACCCCCGGCGGTGGCTCCTCCAATGTGGTTTACTTCCCCATAGCAACGCCTGAAACAACCGTGAATTTCGCCAACGCCTCCGGCTCGCCGATTACGGGAATTAACTTGCCGCTTTCCGTGGCTGTAGGCGATTTTAACGGCGATAGCAAACCTGACTTGGCCATTGGCGGCGACCCCGGCATCTCAGTTTTGCTGGGCAACGGCGATGGCACGTTCAATCAGGCCTCCGGCTCGCCGATTAGCATGTTTTCCGCGCAACAAGGAACCGACCCACTCCCGGCCGCTGTAGTCGTCGGCGATTTCAACAACAGCGGAAAGCTGGGCATCGCTGTGGCCGACGCCGGCTACGCCATCAACAACGTGCCTGTCTTGCTCGGCAACGGGGATGGAACGTTTACGCTTTCCACGGGGCCGGGGAACACCAATAACTATTCCTCGTGTTCCATGGCGGCGGCGGATTTCAATGCAGATGGAAACCTGGATCTGGCGATCACCAACGACTTATATGGCATGGCCATTCTGCTGGGATACGGCGACGGCGCCTTCAATCCGGCCGCAGGCTCGCCGATTCAGACTCCCCTGGGGTCATGTTTTGTGGCCGTCGGCGATTTCAATGGCGATGGGAAGCTGGACTTGGCCATCGCGAATTCAAACGGCAACACCGTGACCATTTTGCTGGGCAACGGCGACGGAACGTTCACGCAGGCGCTGAACTCCCCGATTACCGTCGGGAATGCGCCGGGCGCCATCGTAGCGGGCGATTTCAACGGTGACGGCAAGACGGATATTGCCGTGGCCAACTACGCCGACAATACCGTGACCATTTTGCTGGGCAACGGCGATGGCACCTTCACGGCGGCGGCCGGTTCCCCGATTTCTGTCGGCACCTCGCCAGACGCTATCGCGGTTGGCGATTTCCTCGGGAATGGGGAGCTCGATCTGGCCGTCGCGAACTCCGGCAGCAACAATGTCACGCTCATGCTCGGCAATGGCAATGGGACCTTCACGCAAGCGGCAAACTCGCCCTTTGCGGTAGGGAACACGCCGGTTTCTATCGCGGTTGCCGATTTCAATGGCGATGGCCGCCTCGATCTTGTCGTAACCGATTCGGGCGACAACACCGTATACATCCTCTTGCAGCAATAGCCGTCCCGC
This sequence comes from Candidatus Acidiferrales bacterium, assembly GCA_049281095.1. Lineage (GTDB taxonomy): Bacteria > Acidobacteriota > Terriglobia > Acidiferrales > UBA7541 > DAHUXN01. Next base: position 6,141 of record JBAPRL010000072.1, on the reverse strand, counting down.
GCCGCACCGCACCGCACCGCTGCTGCTCCCTCAGTGCGGCTCCGTCGGCTTCTGGACCTCCTGCCGCGTGTGCACCGAAAACATCATGAAGTCCGCGAACGTGTGGTAGATGATCGTGCGGACGGTGTCAAACTCCGCGTACGCATCCACCGTCTGCGGCAGCCACATCCGCGCATTCTGGCGGGGAAATTGAACCGGCCCGTAATCGATCGAGATCCACCAATTCCGCATGCCCCGCGACGGAATCGGTTCCAGGATGCCGCTTTCCAGGTGCAGCACTTCTCCCGAATCCGCCGCCAGCCACGCGCGTCCCTTCAGCTTCAGGCTATACTTCGTGCCGGCAACGCGAATCATCTCGGCCGGCTTGTCCGGGCGCTGCTGGAAATGAATCACCCACGCGGCTTGGCCGTTCCATGGCGCCGCTCCCTCGCAAGCCATCTCATAGTCGCCCTGGTATCTCGGAAGGAAAATGAAGGCGAGTTCCGGCAGCCCAATATCCTGCGCGCTGGCCGGAAAGGTGTGCGTTCCGGCGAGGGGCGTTCGCGTTTCCTGCACCGTCCAACCGCCTCCTTCCGGCACGAACAGCGCCAGATACTCGAACGTTCCACTCGCCGCGTCCACCACGCTTCCCATCAGGTCGAGGGCCCGGTACTGGATTCTTTCGTCCGCCGTGAAGTTCGGCACGTTGTCCGCCAGCTCCTGGGCGCGCGCGCCGGCCTGCTTCAGCACGTCGGTAACGTTGCACGGCGGCGAAGCCGAAACAGAACGGAGCCGTCCGTTGATGTTCGGCGGGTCCCATTGGATGGGGCGGTCCTTGATTTTCTTTGCGGCGTCCTTCGCTTGCTGTGCGGCGCTTGTCGTCGCGAATTTCGCCGGCGCGCCGCGCGCCGCCGCCAGCGAGCAGACCAGCGCCGTGATCGCCACCGCCGCTGCGGGAAAAAACGCGGTGCGGACCGAAAGTGTATACCGAAGCATTGTTGTCCCCGTTTGTCTGGCCTGCGCAGGAACCTAGCCCTCCAGCTCGCTCTCCTTTGTAGCGGCGGCTTTACCCCGCCAGTTTTTCTGCGCCCGATTCTATTGGATTTGCACGTTCTGGCTCGTCGCGCTCATCTCGCTATGCAGCGCTTCCTCGACCACCACACGCAAACGATATGCCCCGGGAGGCGCTTCCAGCGACATCCCGCCGCTAATCCCGCTCTTCGAAAACCGCTCGAAGCTCTCCGGCTTCGGCGCCAGTTGCATCTGCGCTTCCTTGCCCGTGACCATTTTCCCCTGCGCATCGAACAGCACGGCCACGAACGTCAGCATGTCCACGTGGCGGTCCTGCTGCACCTCGAACGGCAGCTTCTGAATATCCACGTGCGTCTGCACGCTGACTTCTGGGCTGCCGTCGCTCGCCGTGCGCGGCTCCGCGCTGACGCTCAGCGGAAAATCGCTCCGCTCCTCGGAGCCGTGCACCTCCGTATCGATCTTCTCTTCCGCCGTCGGCGGCGCCGCTTTGCTGCTCGCTTCTTTCGCTGCTTCGGCGTTCGACTCTTTCGTCGGCGCGAAGTAGCCAGGCCGCGCCTGCACGTCGAATTTGCCCGGCGTCTTGACCTCGACCTTCAGCTTGTGAAATTTGCCATTGAACTCTTCCTTCTCCGGCGCGAAGCCCAGCACGTATTCGGTTTGCGGCGCCGCCGCCAGCGAATAATATCCGGCGGCCAGGTCATTCCGGTTGTGGAAGAATCGTCCGCCGGTGCCAACCGCAAAATCGACCATCGCCCCCGTGGCGCTCGTCATCGCCGGCCCGAAGCTTTCCGCGTTGTGCACTGCCACACGGTCATCCATATCGACGCTCTGGCCATCCATCTGCTCCTGGTTCGGAAATTCCGTGTAGAGGCCTTTGGCGTCCAGCGTGTTGATGACCACCCCAGCGTGCAAGGCGCTATCAATAACTTTGTCTACGTCGGCTTCCATCGTCCCCGTTAGAAATCCCGAGGAAGCCAGCACCAGCACCCGCCTGCCGGGCCTCTTCGCCAGGTAATCGACAACCGCCTGCACGCTATTCAACGTATCCTGCGACATTTCGCGAATGGAGTCCCACATCTGCCGAGACTCCGCTCGAATAAGAGTTTCTTGCTGGATTGGACATGTGGGATCCAGATTCGCCTCGCCGATGCAGTTGCAGTGCACTGCCTCTTGAAGAATGACCTGATAAGTGGCGGGATCAAGCCGATTCGCAATCACATAAGCGTCGTACAGCGTGATTCGCGGACAACCACTGTTCTCGATCGTGCGCCCATGGAACCTCAGCTTCTCAATCGCATCGAGGATTTCGGGTGCGTTCGACCCGAAATCAATAGTTTCTAAACTTGAAGCGGTGAACAGCGCAACTTGGTCTTCCGGGCCGATGCCCGTGCGAATAAAATTTTCCGCCGCAAGCTGCACATGCCGCATGTCGCCGAATTGTGTGTTCAGATCGTCAAAGTACAGCGCCACATAGCGCGGCTTCTCCGGCTGTTGTGCCTCCAAGTCGGTCGTCGCGGTTGGTTCTGCCTGCGATACTGCTGTGCGTAACGTGTGCGTTTCAATGGAAAACTGCGAGAGTGTTTGCTTCTTCCCATTATCGTAGACGGCGAAGTCCTCCGGCTTCAGGCCGCTGACGACCTGCCCCTTGCTGTCGCGCACCACCACGCCTACTTGCACCGCGTTTGTTTGCACACGCACCGTCGCTGCAGGCGGATGGTATGGCCCGCTGCTGATGCGCACCTCGCCGGGCGATAGCGTCTGCGCGAAAGAGATCAGTCCAACCAGGCCAGCGCATACCACCGCAAGAAAAACCATGGTGCGGGCCGAAAATGCATTCCGAGGCATAAAGAGGTGTGCCGGACCCCACAGCAAGCTAGTCCTCTAGATCTTGGGGAGTCAAGTATCTACTTTTGTAAGCTTCCCGCAGCTGCGGGACAGGATCGCGTGTTTCATCCGCGCGAAACATTGTGGAGCCCGCCCATAACGGGCAGGCTCCGGCGTTCGCGCAGTCCGCTCTCACGCGCGGAAAAAAGTAGTTGCGGTTGCTACCATCGTATTTTCCGGCCTTTAGACAGCAGTGTTTAAAAGCAACGTCCTGATCCGCAGGGACACAAGTCGTTCCGGCCGAGCTTCTCCACCAGCTCTTTGTCACCATGGACTACGCGCGGCCCGCGCCTAACGTTTGTTTCCGAAGGATATCCCTTACGGCGCTTCCTACTGCGCTCGAAAGCAGGGTAGTTCGGAGAAGGATTCGTTGCGCATCGTAGTCTCCCTGTTGGTAGGCCCACAGTTTAGCACGGACGGGGCGAGGCTTCCTTCACCCTTGATATTTTCCTTGACTTTTTGGTTACTATATGGTACACAAGGACTTCGGCTGGCATTTCCAGCCGAACGGGGAAAGACAAATGGGGAAGAGAAAGGCGGGCCGCGGAAGACGCGGCCTTTTGCTTTTTATGCGCTTTCTAAATTCTAATCGCTTAACCTATGAAGAATTAGAACCTCACGTAACTCGCACAAAACAAACGATCGGACCCGTTTCTAATCGCTTATTTTGTCGATCTTCGCGCAAGATTCTGTCCCATTTTCGGACACCAATTCTGGCACGGCTCCAACGTATCGCTCTTGCTGACCACTGTCCACTGACCACTGATCACTGTCATTTTCTAATCGGTACACAAAACACCAGTCGCGAATTCGCAACTTGCAGAAAACAAATAGCATGGCATTTTCTAATCGGGACTAAAAACGCGCTTTTTCCCAAGTCGCATCGCCTTGCCGTTGTCACTTGTCACTCGTCACTGGGGTTCGGTCGCTGAGGTCTGAATGCGCCGCCGATTCTTCGTGGACAAATTCGATGCCGGTCGCGCCGCGCTTCGCGGCGAAGCGGCGGAGCACCTCGGACGCGTCCTCCGCGCCGAGCCCGGCCAGCTCTACGAGTTGAGCGACGGCGCGGAAGTCTGGCTCGCCCGCGTCGAAAAAATCTCCAGCGCTCGCAATGGCAGCGCCATTGAATTTGCGTTGACCGAAAAAATCCCGGCGCAAGATTCGCCGCTGCGCGTCAAGCTCCTGCTCTCCATCGTAAAATTCGATCGCATGGAATGGTGCTTGGAAAAAGCCACGGAACTTGGCGCTTCAGAAATCGTCCCGCTCGCGGCGGCGCGAAGCGAAAAGGCGCTCGTCTTGGCGGCAGCGAAACGTAGTCAGCGTTGGGAAAAGATATTGCTGGAATCCGCGCAGCAATCGCGAAGACTGCGTCTGCCGATTCTTGCGGCAACGGCGAAGGCCGACGTTGCGTTCGCGGCTGCGAACGAAAAACTGAAAATCATTCTTTCCGAGCGCCCCGCTGCGCCGCCGTTGCGCCAGATTTTGCGTACGGCGTCAGCGCAGGAAGCTTGTCTGGCGATTGGTCCGGAGGGCGGCTGGACGGACGCGGAAATTGCCGCCGCCGTGAAAAGTGGATTCCGCGAAGCATCCCTGGGGCGCGAAATTCTGCGCACGGAAACAGCGGTCATCGCCGCGCTGGCGCTTACGCGTGACGCGTTGGAGGAACCAGCGTGTTAGTTGCCGGCGTCCGAAATCAGTTTGATTTTGCTGACCGTGATGCGTTTCCCCTGCTCGTCAAGTTCGCCCACGATTTCGACTTTGTAGCCGGCGTATTGCTTGAGGTCTTTTTGCGGCGTCGACAACTTGTACGCACTCTTCCCGTTCTGATCCAGGAACATGTAAACGCTGTCGCCCTGCTCCACGCACAAAATTGTGCACTGCCGGTTGGTAATGTTCCCCTTGATGCCAGCCATCTCCGTATGGGAACGGGTCGCGGAGTGCGCGTTCGTGGCGCACTCGCTGTCCATGATTTGGCCTCGGAACGTGCGCGGATTGCCGGAGGTGGCCAATACGCAAAGAAAAATGGCACAGGGAAGGGCTAGAGATTTCATGTGTCGGGCGCTCCTCGTTGGATTCGGGCCGAAAAACGCTGCTCTTAGGATGCCCGGCGGCGCGCGGCGATGCGACATAAATTTCGCCGGTGTTTACTGTCAGGCACTTCGAGCCGCCGGGCCAGAAACTCGAAACGGCTACGGCGTCAGGCGGCCGTGAGTGTAGTGGAATTCGTGCGTGGCTTCGTCGTAGTCGTGCATTTTTGGCAGGATCGGAATGCGGCAATTCTGGCAGCCGCGATTGTAGTGCGCGATGAACTCCGATTCGAATGTGCGCACGATGCTGGGAATAATCAGCGAGTGTTCCGTCGGCAGGAAGCAGCGATTGCCGCGCGGCGAGTTGATCGAAGCGTGAAGGATCGCTTCCAGATCGATTTCGTCGCCGGTGCCATTGATTAAATTTTCCAGGCGCACCGTGGCTTCGTACGTTCCTTCTTTGCAGGAGCGGCACTGGCCGCAGGATTCGATCCACAGGAACTTCGAAAAAATATACGCGACCTGCACCATGCAATTCGAGTCGTCGTAAACCATAAATCCGGCCGAGCCCAGGCCCGACCCGGCGTTGCGCATCGAGCCGAAGTCGAGCGGCGTGTCGATGGCCTCGGGATAAAGTCCGGCGCTGGCGACGCCGGAAAAAATTGCTTTGAGCTTGCGTCCGGGCTTCAGCCCGCCGCCGGATTTTTCGATCAGCTCGCGCATGGTGGTGCCCATGGGCAATTCGTAAAGCCCTTCACGCTGCACGTCGCCGGAAAGCGTGAAGATGGTGTGGCCGGGCGTGTCCGCGGTGCCCATGGAGCGAAACCAGTCGGCGCCGTTGCGGATGATGTGCGTGACGCTGGACATCGTCTCGCAATTGTTGACCAGCGTGGGATTCGTGTGGCCCGGGATGCACGCGGGATAGCCGGCGAAAAGGCCCAGGACGTACGGAGGGAAATCCATTTCGCGCGGCATGGCTTCGCGGCCTTCAATCACTTCGAGCATGGCCTTTTCTTCGCCGAGCAAATAATCTTCGGGGCCGTAGACGAATTCAATGGGAATATCGCCCAGCGCATTGCGCGCGCTCATTTCTTTGTGGGCTTGCGCGGTGCGCTCAATGGCTTCGTCGAAGGTATGCTTCATGGCGATGAAGGCTTTCTGCGCTTTCATAACATAAGCGGCGATGGCCACGCCTTCGAGAAGCTGATAAGGATTGCGG
>JBAPRL010000071.1:0-54789 GCA_049281095.1 Candidatus Acidiferrales bacterium | reverse complement strand
CCATTGGACATCAAGTCCAATGTGTCTGATTCATTCGTAACCTTATCGATACAACCCGGCGGGAAGTACGACTTTTCTTGGCAGTGGGGGTTACAATCCACGACACGTGAGAGCGACTCTGGCTCACGGTGCGACGCTTTGAAGAACTTGCGCATCTAAGCAGTTGGATTGTGAGGGGAAGGGGGGGCAATGTGGATTCGTCGCGACTGGGACGAGTTCTTTAACCGCGTACGCAAGCGCGGCACAGCCGTGCATCCGCCGAGGCCCGTGGACCGCTCCGCGCGCAATCGCTTGGTTCCTGCCGAAGGGTACAGTCTGGCGGAGCTCGACGATGCTGGGCTGAGTCTGGAGCAAGCCGAAGTACTGGGCCTGCCGGTCGATGGCTTGCGGGTGGGTAGCGATCAGGCGAACGTCACCGCTTTGCAGATGTTCCTCCGCGCCAGCCGGGCGCGTTACTGACCTCCTTTCCATTTAGGCGCGGGGATGGCGTATGCGCTCTTGACGCCGTTCGCGAAATCGGTAAACTGCCCTTTTGCCCCATGGCGACACAGCCAAATCCGGCGACCATGGCGAGTCCTATCGAGGACCCGCTCCGCGAGCTTGAGTTCCCTCAGCGCGAAGCGGCGTTTTTTTATGGCTTATTTCTTCGCGGGCACTCGGCCGAAGAGTTGCGGCGCGACATCGAGGTCCCTGCAGCCGTGCTGGCGAAATGGGACCGCGAAAGCATGCGTCAACCGGAACAGCGGATCAATTTCGAACGAATCGCCGAATACCGGCGTCATGTTTTGGCAATCTTCGATTCATTGGTGGGCTTCGACTCCAAGACCCAACGTCTACAGTGACCCTTTTCCCGATCCTGAGCGGCGCGTTGACGCCGCCGCGGCAGGTCGACTAAACTCAAGTCGCTGTTCGAATGCCGAAGAGTGCGTCTCTCCTGTTCCCCGGTAGCTCAATGGTAGAGCATTCGGCTGTTAACCGAAGGGTTGCTAGTTCGAATCTAGCCCGGGGAGCCAGCTTTCTAATCGGTTTTTCATTCACTTGCAGAAATCAGCCTGAGGCATGATTGCACTGAAATGGTGCAACTATCCGAGTTCTGATGGGAACGTCACTTATCTTTGTCGCGTGACCGGTTCCTTTCTTTTTTCCGAGCTGCTGCGTATACTCCTTCGCCGCACAGGAAAACGGAAAAGAAGTCTGAATGTGCCATCTGCAATGCGTCGAACACGCTTGATCAGCCGGCGTCAATTCCTGGTCGAATCTGGTTCGTTCGCAGCGGCTTCTCTGCTGAGTAGCAGCGCGCTCGCAGCGAACTCCAGTCCGGTAGTGAAAACCTCGGGCGGGCTGCTTCGCGGGGAAATCAATGAACGAGGCGTACTCGTTTTCAAGGGCGTCCCCTTCGCGGCTCCGCCGGTGGGCCAATTTCGCTTTCGACCGCCGGAGAAACCGCTTCCTTGGAGCGGCGTGCGCGCCGCGACGCGGTTCAGTCCCATGTCCATGCAGAGCGTGGACGAGATCCTGAAGTCGAATCTGCCGCCCATGGGCGAGGATTGTCTCTATCTGAATGTTTGGACCCCGTCGGCGGAGCGTGCCAAGCGCCCCGTGCTTTTCTATATCCACGGCGGCGCATTCGTGCAGGGAAGCGGAAGCGCGCCCGATTTCGACGGCACGAATCTCGCTCTCAATGGCGATCTGGTGGTGGTCACCATCAACTATCGCCTTGGCGTCTTCGGTTTCCCGCCGTTTCGGGTATTTGGCGACGAAGTTTCGAACAATCTTGGCCTGCTCGACCAGATCGCGGCGCTCGAATGGGTGCGCGAGAACATCGCGGCCTTTGGCGGGGATCCCGGCCGGGTCACGATCTCCGGCCTCTCCGCCGGAGGCTGGTCGGTTGCGGCGCTGATGGTGATTCCGAAAGCTAGACAACTGTTTCATCGCGCCAATCCACAAAGCGCCTCAATGATGACGGCACAAACTCCGGAACTCCAGGCATTCCACGCGCGGAATTTTCTGGAGGCGCTCGGCCTCAATGCCAGCGAGTTGCGGAAAGTTACCACCCTGCCGGCTGCGGCTCTGCTGAAGGCGCAGGAATCGGCAATCGACCAATTCCACAAAAGCGAATACTACCAACTCGGAGACGATCAGCTTCCTTTCATCCCCGCCCGGGATGCGACCGTGCTGCCCGTTGACCCGATCGAGTCGATCAAACGCGGACAGTGCGCTCGCGTGCCTCTACTCGCCGGAGGGTCGGCGGAGGAGTTGGGTAGCGCGCCGTTCCGTCTTGCCTTGCCGCAGGTGAAGGACTGGTATCAGAAACGGGTCACGCTCGAAGTCTTGGAACACTGGGTGTCCAGAGAACGCGCTGTGCAGATCTGGGATGGGTACGCCAAGGATCACCCGGACGCGTCGGAGGCAAAGATTGCCGGTCTGATTCGCACGGACTTCTTCTATCGTATGCCTTCGATTCGCATCTCCGAGGCGCGCTCTGGCGAACATCGCACATGGATGTATCGCTTCGAATTGCGGGCTTCGGCCCCGGTGGTAGGAATCAGCACCCACGCGACCGACATGGCATTCTGGTTTGGAAACATGGATAGGTCGCGAGTCTATCAGTTCCTCTTCGGCGCGCTGGCAAGCCCCGAAGAGCAGGCGCTTTCACGCCAAATGCAGCGCGGTCTGGCCGCGTTCGTGCGCGACGGTGCGGCACCGTGGCCCGCCTACGATACCCTTGAGCGGCAAACAATGATCTATAACACCCCAAGCCTTCTTGGCGCCGACCCCGCTGGCAATGACCGGCGGTTGTGGGATGGCTTGGTGTAGAAGTGATGCGGCTGAAATAACTGGAAAGCGTGCGGCAAGCATCGGTAGCCGGTGCTTTTTTTCACCACAGCAACTCTTCTCCCATTTTGCTTCTCAAACGCTTTTCGGGGACAATAGGCAAGTTCTTTCAGCGCCCCTTGATTCCATGAATCCGATCACTGCACCGCTTTCTTCAATTGCCGGCCTCGAATGGGCGCATCCGCTCGTTCGGGAATGGTTTGTCGAGAAGTTTGCGACGCCGACCGAACCCCAGATCCTCGGCTGGCCGCACATTCTCGCTGGCGAAGATACATTGATCAGCGCGCCGACCGGCTCAGGCAAGACATTCGCCGCTTTCCTGGCCTGCATCGACCGCTTGGTGCGCAAAGCCATTACCGGCGGCCTGCGCGATGAAATTGAAGTCCTCTACGTATCTCCTTTGAAGGCGCTCGGCAACGATATTCAAAAGAATCTGGAAACACCGCTGGGAGAAATCCTGCACTTGGCAGCGGCTCGCGGCTTCCTGATGCCGGAAATCCGGACCGCTGTGCGCACGGGTGACACGCTAATGCACGAGCGCCGCGCGATGCAAAAGCGCCCGCCGCAAATCCTGGTGACCACGCCGGAGTCCCTTTACATCCTGCTCACCGCCGGAAAAAGCCGCGAAATGCTGCGCACGGTTCGCACCGTAATTGTCGACGAGATTCACGCCGTCGCGGACGACAAGCGCGGCTCGCATCTGGCACTTTCGCTGGAGCGGCTCGAAGCACTAACGAATTGCCACCCGACGCGAATCGGCCTGTCGGCGACGCAGCAACCCATCGAGCAGATCGGCCAGTTCCTTGCGGGCAGCTCACGTCCATTGCCGACAATCGTGGAGGTCGCGCAGCGGCGGGCATTCGATTTGGCCGTGGAAGTTCCCGCAAGCGAGCTCGGCGCGGTGGCCTCGAATGAAATGTGGGACGAGATTTATAAGCGCATCGCGGAGCTTGTCCAACAGCATCGCTCCACGCTGATCTTCGTGAACACTCGCCGGCTTGCCGAACGCGTCGCGCATCAGCTGAGCTCGTTGCTCGGTGAAGACGCCGTCGCTTCGCATCACGGTAGTTTGTCCCGTCTGCGGCGGCTGGCCGTCGAAAACAAATTGAAGGCTGGGGAGCTTCGCGCGCTTGTTGCCACGGCATCTCTGGAATTGGGAATCGACATTGGCACGGTAGACCTCGTCTGCCAGATCGGCTCGCCGCGCTCCATCGCCGTGGCGCTGCAGCGCGTGGGACGCGCGGGCCACTGGCGCGGCGCCATTCCCAAAGGCCGGCTGTTTGCGACAACGCGTGATGAACTTCTGGAGTGCGCGGCGCTGGTGCGCTCGATTCGCCAAGGCCTTCTGGATCACATTCTGATTCCTGATTGCCCGCTTGACGTACTGGCGCAGCAAATTGTGGCAGAATGCGCAGCGGCGGAGTGGCAGGAAGACGATCTGTTTGCTCTGGTGAAGCGCGCGTATCCCTACCGTAACTTGCCGCGTGAGAGCTTCGACGAAATCATTGGCATGCTCGCTAACGGGATTTCAGCGCGCCGCGGCCGTTATGGCGCGTATCTGTATCACGACGCCGTCAACAAACGCCTGCGCGCGCGGCGCGGCAGCCGGCTCGCTTCGATCACCAGCGGAGGCGCGATCCCCGACAACGCGCTGTACACGGTGATCGCAGAACCGGAAGGCATGGTCGTTGGGACTCTGGACGAAGACTTCGCCGTGGAGAGCTTGCGAGGCGACATCGTCCTTCTCGGCAACACTTCCTGGAGAATCCGGAGGATTCAGGCGGGTTCTGTTCTGGTCGAGGACGCGCATGGCGCTGCGCCGAACGTACCTTTCTGGAGAGGGGAAGCGCCCGCACGAACTGCGGAACTTTCCGAGCAAGTAGCCGAACTGCGCCAGCGGCTAAGCTCGCTCACAGAAACGGCGGGGCCCGGAGCAACACGCGCTGATCCTTCACGAGCTTCTGCTGCGGTCGATTGGCTGATGCAGGAGTGCGGCCTTGATCGCGGCGGCGCTGAACAGGCTGTCGAATACGTCATTGCCGGCCGGGCGGTGCTGCGCGCGGTTCCCACGCAGCAAACCGTGGTTGCGGAGCGCTTCTTTGACGAAAGCGGCGGCATGCAGCTCGTCATTCACGCGCCATTCGGCGGCAGAATCAATAAGGCTTGGGGACTGGCGCTGCGAAAGCGCTTTTGCCGCTCTTTCAATTTCGAATTACAAGCGGCAGCCACCGACAACGGGCTAAATATTTCTCTCGGTGAGCAGCACAGCTTTCCGCTTGCTGACGTCTTCCAATTCCTGCAATCTGCAACGGTAGAGGAATTGCTTTCGCAGGCGGTTCTGGCCTCGCCGATTTTCGCCACGCGCTGGCGATGGGCCGCCGGACGCTCTCTCGCGCTGCTCCGATTTCAGAGTGGCAAGAAAGTTCCGCCGCAAATCCAGCGCATGCGCTCCGACGATCTGCTGGCGGCCGTTTTCCCGCAAGCCCTCGCCTGCCAGGAAAATATTTCCGGCGACATCCAGATTCCGGATCATCCGCTGGTGCGCGAAACGATGAAGGACGCGCTCACGGAGGCCATGGATATCGATGGCCTGAAAAACGTCCTCGAATCGATCACTTCCGGAAAGATTCAGTGCATCGCGGTCGACACGCCGGTGCCCTCGCAGTTCTCGCATGAAATCTTGAATGCCAACCCCTCCGCGTATCTCGACGATGCTCCGCTGGAAGAGCGCCGCGCTCGCGCCGTGGAGATGCGCCGTACGCTGCCCGAAGCCGTGCTTTCCGAGGTTGGCCGCCTGGATCCGTCTGCAATCGCGGAAGTGCGCGAGGAATCGTGGCCCGATGTGCGCGACGCAGATGAGCTGCACGACGTGCTGCAAACTTTGGTTGCTGTTCCGGAGCTTTCTCCGTCGAACATGCCGTCCGACGAAATGTCTCTTGCCTCCATCTCTCCTTTGAAGCACGCCATCAGCAACTCCGTGCTTGGGTGGCAAGAATATTTTGTAGCCCTAACGGCGGAGCGACGGGCGGCGCGCGCCATCGTTGCGGAACGATCGTATTGGGTCGCGGCCGAGAAGAAGAAAATCTTCCTCGCCATGCTTCCGGATGCTCGCTTTGAATCAGAACTCCCGGACGTAGGTATACCTCCTTCCAGCAAGGAAGACGCGCTGCTCGCCTGCATTACCGGCTGGATGTCGCACAGCGGACCCGTGACCGCGCAGATCTTAAGCGACGCGCTGGGCATCGCCATGCCGGACATTGATCAAGCGCTGTTGCACTTGGAAGCAAGTGGCGCGATATTGCGCGGAAACTTTACGGGCATCTCCCGCGAAGAAATTGAATGGTGCGACCGGCGGCTGCTGGCTCGCATCCACAGGCTCACGCTGGGAACTCTGCGCAAGCAAATCGAGCCGGTAACCGCCGCGCAATTCATGCGCTGGCTGCTGCGCTGGCAGCACGTTGCCCCGGGAACGCAGGTCTTTGGCGAACGCGGGACGCTCGAAATCTTGCAACAGCTTCAGGGATTTGAAGCTCCGGCAAACGCGTGGGAGCGGGAAATCCTGAGCCAGCGCATCGCGAATTACGATTCAAAGGTTCTCGATCAGTTGTGTTTGACCGGCGCCGTAGGTTGGGGGCGCCTTTCGCCGCACCCCGCGACTCTTGAAGACCAGCTTCCGACAACTCGCCGCGTGATTCCGTCGAGCGTCGCGCCGATCACTTTTTTTGTGCGGGCTGAATCCGACTGGATGATTCCTCGCCAGGCCGAAAATGGTGATTCGGCACCGCGTGGCCTGAGCCCCAGCGCGCACGAGGTTCTGCGGTACCTGCGCCAACGAGGAGCTTCCTTCTTCGCCGACATCGTGCGCGGAACACAAAAGCTGAAAGCCGAAGTGGAAACAGCTCTGTGGGAACTTGTGACCGCGGGAATAATTACCGCGGACGGGTTCGACAACATCCGCGCGCTGATCGATCCCAAGCGGCGCGCCGGGCAGGGCCGCGGCCAAAACGCGCGCCCGCGCCACAGCGCTGGCCGCTGGTCGCTGCTCTTCGCCCATGACGACACTTCTGAGCGCACCCACGTTGTCGAAGCTACGTGCCGTATGCTTCTGGGGCGCTACGGCGTTGTCTTCCGCGAGCTTATCGCGCGAGAAACGATGGTGCCGCGATGGCGCGAGCTGCTCTTTGCATTTCGCAGACTCGAAGACCGCGCGGAAGTGCGCGGAGGCCGGTTCATCAGCGGATTCATCGGCGAACAATTTGCATCGCCCGTGGCAGTCGAGTCTCTTCGCGCTGCGCGAAACGCGGCTCCGGCAAGCGAGATCGTAACCATTTCCGCCGCCGATCCCCTCAACTTGATTGGAATTGTCCTGCCCGGAGATCGCGTGCCTGCGAACTCAAGTAAGACGATCTCTTTCCGTGATGGCGTGCCGCTCGATCTATCGGAATCGAAAAGGCGCTTTGAAGCCGCGGTCGCCGCCGTATAGGCCGCACGAGGTGCGCTTGGCACGGCGTATCCAGCTCGAAGCCTTCATGCCGGTTTATTCGAAGTTTCGCTTCCCACAAGCACCCGTCCGGCGCATTCGGATGCTTCGCAGATATAAATTTCCGGCCTCCGTCCAGTTTCTGCAAAATAGGCGGCTCCGACCCGATTCTGAAATTGAGCTGCGAAATCGGCATCGACGATGTTCACCGTACAGCCGCCGAAGCCCGCGCCGGTCATACGCGCTCCGTACACGCCCTCCTGCTGCATCGCAAGGCTCACCATCAGATCCAACCCCGGGCAGCTCACTTCATAATCGTCGCGAAGGCTGCGGTGAGACGCCTCCATCAGCTTGCCGATCAGTTCTGTATTATTGCTTTTAAGCGCGGACGCCATTTGGCGGACTCGCTCGTTCTCGGTGATCACGTGCCGGCAGCGTTTGTATACAATGCTGGTCAGTCGGTCACGATATTTCTCTAAGTCGGCGAGGGTAACGTCGCGGAGCGCTCGCACATTTGGCAACACTTCCGCGAGCCGCCGAACTCCCTCTTCACATTCCGCTCGCCGCGCGTTGTACTGGCTGTCTTTCGATCCGAGGTCGCGTTGGACCATCGTATTGCAAATGATCAATCGAATTCGATCAGGAATGCGGATGCCCCGGTATTCGAGCGAACGGCAATCCAGAAACAGAGCGTGACGCGCTTGCCCGTGACACGAAACGAATTGATCCATGATGCCGCACCTGGCGCCGACAAAATTGTTTTCCGCTTGCTGGCACAACAAAGCGACGCGCAGCGGCTCGATTTCATAGCCGAACAGACCCAGTAGCGCGTATGCCGACGCAACCTCGATGGCGGCAGAGGAACTCAGTCCGGCGCCCATCGGCACTTCGCTCGAAATGTAAATATTCGCTCCGCCTAAGGGATATCCAGAATTCGTAAGCTGCTGAATAACGCCTAAAGGATAGCGGCTCCATTTGGCGAATGCGTCGCGAGATAAGTTCTCTGCATGAGCTGTGACCGTCTCCTGCATGTTTTCTGAGGAAATCACGAAAGTATTGTCACTTCGGCGCGAAATGGCGATCCAACAGTAGAATCCAATCGCCGCAGGCAAGACAAAGCCGTCGTTGTAGTCCGTGTGATCGCCGATCAGATTGACTCGCCCAGGTGCGCGATAGATTTGCGGCCAGTCGCCGAAGCGGGATTTGAACTGCGCGGCTAGAACTTTCGGATCAATCATTTAGCTTCTTTCAACCAAACGCCCAGTCAGTAAATTAGCGCGACTAGAACATTCTTGACAGTCGGAATTTCATCGCTGATAGTTGTTGCGGCGAAATAATTGCTCATGGAAAAGGACCTTCGTAACTCTTCGCGACGCTCTGTTCTGAAAATTCTCGGTGCGGGAGCAGGCGCGCTCGCGTTCGACCGCTTTTTTCAGCTCGAGGCCTTCGCGCAACAACAGCCTGCTGCTTCAAAACCTCTTCCCACGTTCACCGGCCCGGGCGCGAATCCGTATTGGAACTCGGTCGGAAAAATGGCGACGTTTCCGCAAAAAGCGCCTATGGTGCTGCTGACCGACCGTCCTGTTCAGCTGGAAACTCCGCGCAATTATTTTTTGAGCGCCATCACTCCCAACGATGCATTTTTCGTCCGCTGGCACCTGGAAAGCATTCCCAATGAAGTCGATCTTTCCACGTGGCGTCTGCGCGTCGAAGGCAACGTCAACAATCCTTTGCAACTGAGCTTTCCCGATCTCCTGCGAAAATTTAAGCCGGTCACTTTTGCCGCTGTGAATCAATGTTCGGGCAATAGCCGCAGTTTCTTTCAGCCTCGCGTCCCCGGCGGCCAGTGGGGAAATGGCGCAATGGGCTGCGCCCGATGGACCGGTGTGCATTTTCGCGACATTCTCGACATGGCCGGCATCAAGAATGGTTCTGTTCAGGTCCAGATGGAGGGGCTCGAGCGCGGCAAGGGTCCCGAAGGGATGCCTTCCAATGAATTCAAGAAATCTTTGGATCTGACCGACCCGGTGCTCGATGAATCGATTGTGGCCTATGCGATGAATGGCGAGCCTCTGCCCGTGCTCAACGGCTTTCCCGTGCGCCTGATCGTGCCGGGCTATTTCGCCACCTACTGGGTAAAATGCCTTAGCTCCGTCCGCCTGCTCGACAAGCCCGATGGAAACTTCTGGATGAATCCCGGATATCGCGTTCCCGACACGCCGCGGGGAAACACCAATCCTGCCGATGTGAAAGCCGGCAAAGTGAAAATGATTCCCATCACGCGCATGCCAGTGCGTTCTTTCATCGTTTCTCCCGATGGCGATACAAAGATTCCGGCTGGCCTTCCCGTCACGGTTCGCGGTATCGCCTTCAGCGGCTCCGGGCGCGTCACGAAAGTGGAATTCTCCGACTCGATGCGCGGCTGGCGCGCGGCAAAGCTCGGTGAGGATCTCGGCCCGTACGCGTTTCGCACGTGGGAAATGCCGTGGGCGCCGGGAAGAGCGGGAAAGTATCGTCTCGCAGCCCGAGCCACGGACGAAAAAGGCAATGTCCAACCGGATGAGGGCGTGTGGAACCCAGGCGGCTATCTCTGGAACAAGATTGAACAGCAAGAAGTGACCGTGGGAGTCGCGGAATGAAGCTGTTCGTGCGCAGGCGCCGCAGTATCTTGATCCTCGCCGCCGCCGTCGGCATCGTCGCGGTCGGTGCAATCTACGCAGACCTGCAGCTCGGCTACTACACGCCCGTAAATCTCGGAAGCATCGCGCAACCCGCTCCGGTGAAACAGCAGCCCGATGCAGCATACAAGATTGATGCATTGCCGCTATACAAACCAGACCTGGCTCCCGGCGAGGGCCGCCAAGACGTCGAGGCCTATTGCAACACATGCCATACTCCCAGTTACATTCCCATGCAGCCGCCGCTCCCCGCCGCCACCTGGGAAGCAGAAGTGACCAAGATGGGCAAGGCTTTCGGCGCGCAGATTCCAGCCGAGTCGCAAGCCAGCATCCTCAAATACCTCGAATCGCATTACACGCCGGAAACACGCAAGCACTGACTCGGGAGCTCCTTCGCGCACTGCGCCTCTCGCCGTATTCAACACTGACGTTATATACTTCGCATTCAGTTTTTATCCGCACGCGAAAAGGGAGCAACTCAAAGTGAGCCGTCGCCGCCAGTTCTTGGTTTCTTTCGTACTTTTCTTTGCAGGGCTTTTGATCTTCGACGCCGCCACAATCGGGCGACTAAAAGCGCAGGAAGTTGATGCCAGCCTCTACAGCGACATGCGCTGGCGTCTTATTGGCCCCTACCGCGCCGGACGCGTTACGGCTGTCGCCGGCATTCCCGGAAATCCCGCTGTCTATTACTTTGGTACGCCCGGCGGTGGCGTTTGGAAGACCACCGATGGCGGCACGGTCTGGAAGCCCATCTTTGACGCGGCGCATGTGGCTTCCATCGGCGCGGTCGCTCTCGCGCCGTCGGACACAAACACCATCTACGTTGGCACAGGCGAACAGACCGAAGGCAACGGAGTTTACAAATCCACCGACGCGGGCGCGACCTGGGTCCAGATTGGCCTGCAAGATACGCACTACATCAACTCCGTTCTGGTCGATCCGCGGAATCCGAATGTCGTCATTGTGGGCGCGATGGGTGATAACACCCCGAGCGACAATCGTGGCGTCTATAAGTCCACCGACAGTGGCAAGACTTGGAAGAAAACCCTTTTTCAGGACAACATGACCGGCGTCGCCAATATGGTGATGGATCCCGGCAACCCGCGCGTGCTTTACGCGGCGATGTGGCATCCTGCCAGCCGTGTATTCTTTCCGCCTACGGGAAGACCTGCTACAGGCCCCGACGCGTGGATTTACAAGTCCACTGATGAAGGCTCAACGTGGAAAAAACTCGATGCGGATGGCATGCCTTCGGAAAAATGGGGCCGCACCGGTGTCGCCGTGGCCCCGGGAAATCGCGGCCGCCGTGTGTTCGCCATTGTCGACGAAGGTCTTTACCGCTCCGATGATGCGGGCGTGAACTGGCGTCAGATCACCAAAGATCCTCGCGTCCTCGGCAATGGCTATTTCAGCCGCGTCTTCGTCGATCCGAAAAATCCCGATGTCGTTTACGTCGTGCAAACCTGTTTGTATCGTTCCACCGACGGCGGCGTGAATTTCGAAGCCTTTAAAGGCGCGCCCAACGGCGACGATTATCACGTTCTGTGGATTGATCCCACCGACAGCGATCGTTTGCTGCTCGGCGTCGACCAGGGAGCGATCATCAGCCTTGACGCCGGCAAATCATGGTCGCTCTGGTATAACCAGCCCACCGGCCAGCTTTATCATCTTTCCGCCGGGAATGAATTCCCATACATCGTTTACGCATCCGAACAGGATAGCGGCAGCGTCGCCATTCCCAACCGCAGCGATTTCGGACGCATTCGCGACCGTGATGTCTTCTCACCCGAGGGATATGAATTCGGCTACATCGTCGAAGATCCCGCGCATCCTTACTTCGTATACTCCGACGGAAATCCCGGAACGATCTTCCGACTCGATCGCAGAACGAACCAAGTCATCACCGTTTTCTCCGGCGGGGAGAAGTATCACGTGTCCAGCAACGCGCCCTTGGAATTTTCACCTCAAGACCCCAATACTCTCTACTTTGGCGCGCAGTATGTTCTGGAAACGACCGATGGCGCTGTGAGCTGGCACGAAATCAGTCCCGATCTTGCTCAACGGCCGGCAGCAAAGGAAGTGAGCCAGACCCCGCGCAGACCCGGACCTCGAAACGGCGTCATCAGCACCCTCGCTCCTTCGCCAGTTTCCGCGAATGTGATGTGGGTGGGCACATCAAATGGCCTAGTACAGCTCACGCGCGACGGCGGCGCAACGTGGCAGAATGTCTCGCCAGCAGGCCTGGGCGACAGGAGTCAGTTAAGCATCATCGATGCTTCGCCTTTCGATCCCGCCACGGCTTACGCTGCTGTCGACGGCTTCCAGGAGTTGCATCCTCACTTCTATCGCACTCACGACTACGGCAAGACCTGGCAGGAAATCAATAACGGTTTCCCTGCTTCGGGCATCGCTCGCGTCATCCGCGAAGATACCGAACGCAAAGGCCTGCTCTATGCCGGCACGGAAACGGGTGTGTTCGTCTCCTTCGATGACGGCGACCACTGGCAATCGCTCCAGCTCAATCTTCCCACGTCATCGGTTCGCGACTTGATCGTCCACGGCGACGACCTCGCCGTTGCCACCTACGGCCGCTCGCTGTGGATTCTCGATAACGTAACTCCTCTGCGCCAAGCCAGCGCGCAAGTGGCCGATGCTGGGGCCTACTTTTATCGACCACAAACGGCCATTCGCACCATTTGGAATGACGATCAGGATACGCCGCTGCCGCCGGAAGTTCCCACGGGAGAGAATCCGCCCGACGGCGCTTTCCTCGATTACTACCTGAAATCCGCGCCTCAGGGCGAAATCACCATGTCGATTTATGATTCGCAGGGCAGTCTCATCCGCGAATACAGCAGCGCGCCAAAATCCAATGAACATGAACCCGATGCTGTCCCCGAGTATTGGTTTGCGCCCCCCACGCTCTTGCCAAAACGGGCGGGTATGAATCGATTCGTGTGGAATCTTCGCTATCCTCATCCCGACGCTCTCAGCTACGGAACCTTCGGTGGCCGCGGCGGCCTTGAGAAGTACGTGCAGTTTTATGGAACCCAGGACGTGGCGCCAGGCGTGACTCCGCGAAACCAGCCGCTCGGGGCGCAAGTTGTCCCCGGGGATTATCCAATTGTCTTGACCGTGGACGGTCAAACGTACCGCCAGACTCTTCACGTTGTAAAAGACCCGCGCGTTCCGGCGTCGCAATACGATTACGTCGAGCAGTTCAATTTGGTTCGGCAAATGACGGACGGAATGTCCTCAAGTTACGTGGGGTACAACGAGCTGGTTCCGTTGAGCGACGCCCTCGATGATCGCTTGAAAAGCCTGCAATCCAACAAGCAGGCAAAGGACGCTCTCGACGCGGCCACTGCGTTTCAACAGAAACTCGACGAGGTACAAGGCGGCGGATTCACGTCGGTCGGTTTCGGGGCCGCTAATGACGCGTTGACCCAGATGGTCTACGCCGCCAATATGGGTGATGGAGCGCCCGCACGATCAGTGCAGGCTGACAGCGCCAGCGTCTGCGAGGCCTTGAGCAAAGCGTTTGTGGCTTGGCAAAAACTCAGCACAACCGATCTCCCGGCTTTGAACGCATTGCTGCAGAAATACAATCTGGCGCCCCTTCCGGCCGTGAAGCTTACTGCGGCATCCAACAGTTGCATCAAGTAAACGTGGCTCGTCTTGCGCGAGAACTTACTTTTCCGGCTGCGAGCGCACGCCGATGTCCGACGCTTGCAGCGTCAGCACGGTCTGTATCTGCCTTTCCCATACTGGCCATGCGTGTCTGTCCGGAACTTCCGCATAGCCGTAAATCATCTTTAGGCTGTGCAGCAGTTGTGCGAATTCCAGATTTTCATCAGCGAGATTGTCTTGCAGGCCTACCGTAACGTACAGGTCCGGGCATTCCTCCTGGGTCAGCTTGCGAACCAACAGAAACGGATCCTCGCCATCGCGCGCCGGATTATCCTGCGGGCCAAAATCCTCCGCGAGCGCGCGCATAATAAACTAACGCGCTGCGGTGGCCACTTCCTTTTCGATGGGCGCTCCTACCAAATTTCCCCACTCTGTCCACGATCCGTCATAATTCTTCACGTTGCCGTAGCCGAGCAGATACTTCAAGGCGAACCATGTGTGCGAGCTGCGTTCGCCGATGCGGCAGTAAGCGATCACTTCGCCATCGCCGGTCAGACCTTTTCCGCCATAGAGTTGCCCTAGCGCATCAGCCGACTTGAACGTGCCATCTTCATTCGCCGCTTGCGACCACGGCACGTTCACGGCGCCTGGAATGTGTCCCGCGCGTTGCGCCGTTTCGCCCATTCCCGGAGGCGCAATAATCTTCCCGGTGAATTCGTCCACGGAGCGCACATCAATGAGTTTCGCGGTTTTCTTTTCCGCCGCTGCGGACACTTCCTCGCGCTTGGCGCGCAACGAATGATCCGGCGCCTTCGCCTCATACTTGGTCTGCACAAATTGCACGGCGTCCTGCGCCAGCGGCCTTTTCTCTTCGATCCATTTCTTCCGGCCGCCGTTCAGAAGCCTCACGTCCCGATGGCCGTAATATTTTAATTGCCAGAATGCATACGCGGCGAACCAGTTGTTGTTATCGCCGTAGAGCACAATGGTTGTGTCATTCGATACGCCCGATTTGCCAAGCAGCGACTCCCACGCAGCTTTGTCGAGCAGATCCCTCCGCACGCCATCCTGCAACTGCGTTTGCCAGTTCCAGCCCACGGCGCCTGCGATGTGCCCCTGCTCATACGCGGATGTATCTACGTCAACTTCCACGAATCGAATCGCCGGATCGTTCAAATGTTCCGCGGCCCAGCTCGTCGAAACCAACACTTCCGGATGCGCATATTCAGCCATGGTTTTCTCCTGCCCGGGAGCTGCAGGCTCCGGTGAAATTCTTCCTGTCGATATTCAGTATTCGATGCGCGGGTGCCTATGTCGTCGCAAAAAAAACCTTCTCTCTGGCCATTTTAGCTCTACGCCGGCTTCAGCACGCCATCGGCAGACTCCAGCTCTACGCGCATCAGCCAATCGAAATGGATCGTTTGCTCGCGAAACCATTCCTCGATCGTCTCACGTTTTCCCGCGTCAAACTCCGCTAGCATTCTTCCTTCATATAAATTCACCTGCACGCGAAGCGCTTTCACATTCGTCCCTCGGTGCAGCCGTACCGTGAGCTCTTCAGCGCCCTGTCGCGTCAAGCATGCCAGTGTGTGCAGTGAAATAAACCGCGCCATTTTTTGCTCCTCTGTTTGTCCCTCGCGAAAAGCTTGCCCTGACCCGGCTCCTGCCTGCCGGTACAGGTGCCCGACACGCATCGCCGGTACCTCTGCACCCCGATTCGAGTCCCTCGCAGGTACAATGGATTCATTCTCCCCGCGCGGAGGTTCCCATGCGCAGAACCATTTTGTTTGTCCTCGTGGCCTTATTTGCTGTGGTCGTCACTGGCGCAGCGGCCCGCGGCTACACCGGCACAGTAGGTGGGCTGGTCCTCGAAGGCAACGGCAGACCGGCGGCTGGCGCCGAGGTGATAATCGAACGCTCTGACGGCTCGGCTCCCCGCGCTGCGCGAACCAATACGAATGGCCAGTTTTTGTTCAAGTTTGTTCTTGCTGGCTTCTATGACATCCGTGCTTCCCGAGGGGGTACCACCACGGTCTGGAAACACAACATCATGGTTCATGCCGGCAAAGAGACAGCAATTGATCTCCGTCTCGAGCCCATACATCCAAATTCCGACAAATGATGGAAAAGAGTACCATTTCCGGACCAGAGTTCCTATAAGTCCTGTAGTTTTAATAGAGTACCAATGCCACAGTACCACTGCACCTGGTTCCTTTGCCTCATTGTCCGTGCCCCCTTGCGACCCCTACTATTCCCTGCCGGGCTGGAAAGCGTGCTGCGGGGACGAACGGTTCCAAAAAGAGCCGAGGCCGCTTCTAGCCCGCGCCAAAGCCCCACCTGTCGGCATCCCCGCTTTCCCCCCGTCGGCAGTCGGAGCTTGGCAGCACGACCTTTGAGCAGAAGCCGCCGTCAGGTGCAATTCCCTCTACAGGAGAGGCTAAAACGTCGAGAACGCGAGGAAAATATCAGGGAAGCCGTTGAGGTCGTTATTCACCAGATTGCTCGCGGGCGAATAGAAACACACAATCAGGCCGCTGCTGCTGATAACCGGATTGAGCGATGGGCCGTTACCGGGCACTTGTGTTGCCGAGACGCTTACCAACGCTGTGCTTGCCGTGCACCCGCTGCTCGGCTGGCCGAGGCAGCTATTCCGCACGTAAACGTTCTCGAGGCCGCCCACATTGGTCGTGACCAGATTGCTCGCCTGCGATGCAAATGCCACGTACTGGCCAGCATTGCCTAAGCTCGGATCCTCGCTCAGCGCATTTGCGGGCGTCACGCCGTCGGACGCGACTGAGGCCAACACATTCTGGGGAGTGCAACCAGTCGGAGCTCCCTGGCATGTGTCTCTCTCATAAATTTCCTGCACTCCGCCCGAAGCCGCCCCCAGTACCGTCGCCGTGGACGCAAAGGCCACGATTCGTCCACCCGGCGTCATAGTTGGCTCCACGCTCGCACCGTCCGCGAAAGTCGTCCCGTCAGGAGTCGATATCAGTTGCGCCGAAGTCGCCGTACACCCTTTGGTGATTCCTATGCAGTATCCCACTCGATAAATTTCCTGCGCGCCGCCCGAACCGCTCACCAGGTTTGTCGCCGTCGAAGTGAACGCTACGAACTGTCCCGTCGTCCCAGAAACCACCACTGGTTCCGAGCTGGCGCCATCGGCGGGAGTCACGCCATCGGGCGCCACCGAAACCAGAAATGTCGTCGGCACGCACGTAGAGGGCTGTCCAAAACAGGTGTCACGCAGATAAATCTCCTGAGCTCCTGTCGTTGCACCCGTCACCAAATTCGTTGCCGTTGAAGCGAATGCAATGAAGCGTCCTTCGCTGCTGATGGAGGGCTCGATGGAGGGGCCGGTGCCGGGAGTCAACCCATCGCTGCCCACGGAAACCAAGTTCGTGGTGACCGCACAATTACCTGAAGACGAGATGCACGGACTTGTCGTCGTCGTACACCCCCCGGTCGCCTGAACGCACGGATTGGTCGCAAATATTTGTGGAGTTGTTCCGTCGAACGCGAAACCGGAAACGAGATCTGTGGCTAACGAGATATATGCCACTATGTCCGCACCATTGGAATTGGAAGTGCCGGCGTTAACCACCGGCGAATAACTTGGACCGTTCGCGATCACCTCGTCCGGCCCAACATCCACCAGCAATTCCCGCGGCGTGCAATCCGCTGTGATGCCCAAGCACGTATCACGGAGGAAAATATTGGATGTTCCGTTCGTGAGGGGATTCGGAACCGGAGGTGGGATGAGCGTGGTCGTTTGCAGCACATTCGTGGATGAAGACGTATACACGACGTACCGTCCGGTGGCATCCATCGACGGGCCAACCTGGCTCGGCGGGCTCACGCCGTCATTCGCTTGCGCGCCATCCGGCGCCACGTCCACCAGGACCGGAAGCCCCAGGCCCGATGCCGCAGGCACCACGGAGAAATACAACACTTGAGACGACCCGCCGCCCGGGGTGGGGTTTACCACCTGCACCGTGTATGTCCCGGCGGCGGCGACGTCTCCGCTCGCCAGTAGGGCGCTGAGCGAAGTAGAACTCGCAAAGGTCGTTGTCCGCCCCGTGCCATTGACCAATACTTGGCTCGCCGAATCAAAACCGCTTCCCGTAACCGAGATCGATGTTATCGCCGTGGTGCCCGCGGCCACATCCCCAGGGTTCACGCTTTTGAGTACCGGGCTTGGATTCACCACGTTCAGCGCTACGGAGTTCGATACTCCCCCGCCAGGCGGCGTCAAATTCGTAGCTGGCGGATTCAGCACGGCTATTTCCACCGGGCCAACCGTCGTTATGTCCGAAGCTAGCAGAGAGACCGTCAGTTGCGTGGAGGACACAAACGCAGTGCTTCGATTTGCACCGTCTACCGTTGCGATCGAGACGCTCTGGCCAGGTACACCGACGAAACCCGATCCGTTGATCGTTAAGTTCCCGCCTTGCGATCCGGCGGCCATGGAGTTGGGGGTAATCGATGTGATCTGCGGTACTGGCAGCGGCGTTTGCGTGACGACCAGCGTCACCGTGTTTGACGTTCCGCCTCCCGGAGGAGGCGTTATCACGTAAATGTTGATCGTACCAGAAGACACAAGTGTGTTGGGGTTGACCAAGACGGTCAATTCCGTCTGTGAAAGAAAAATCGTGGTCTGTGGCACACCGTTGAAGGTTACGGTCGAACTGGGCGCGAACCCTGAGCCGAGTACCGCAAGCGTGAACGTCGTTGTTTGCGTCGCTACGCTTGCGGGATTCAGCCCGGAAATCGCCGGCACCGGCAAATTGATCACTCCGCCGCAGGAAGCAAAGAGTAGTATTCCCACAATTAATGCGGCAGCCGAAAGTTTTGAGCGCAAACTCAAGCCTGTTTTTCCCCCACCCACGTTCGGACGACTATTCAAAGACCACGGCAACCAGAAAGAGTACTAGAGATGATGGAATCGGGCAATTGGGATGCCCAAGCTCACTCGGCACCTCGTGCCTTCGCCTCGACACTTCTTCCAGAATCCATATTTCCATTCCATACTTTGGATTTCATCCTGCTGCCAGTCACGGTGATACTCGGTGAACTCTATAGTCCGCTTGAGTTTAGCCATCCCCTAGCAGCTCCAAAGGGTGTGGTTTCGGACGTGCTCGCCACATTTCTAGCGGGTCGCACCATGAAAAGTGCTCAGTGCATTTTTTGCACACCCGGGGTAAGGTCCTAGAGGCTGCGTGAGCCCAGCTCCCGCAGCCTTTCTCCTTCATCGCTTGTTTTGAGTGAAGAAGTCAATGGGAGCTGCGCTCAGTCGGCTTCTTGCGGGAGGCTTCCAGCAGGTCCCACGCGGCGTCGGGAAAATCGACGAAGTCATTGAATTCTCCTGCACCGCGCAGCCACAAGCCCCCGTCGATCACCACACATTCGCCGTTCACATATTCCGCCATGTCACTCAACAGGTACGCCGCCAAATTCGCAAGCTCGTCGTGGCGTCCAAATCTTTTCATCGGGTGCGCTTGCCGCGCCCGCTCTTCCAACTCCTTCGCAGGAAGCAGCCGGGACCAAGCCCCTTCCGTGGGAAACGGACCGGGAGCAATTGCATTCAGCCGGATGCGATGGCGCGCCCATTCGACCGCAAGCGAGCGCGTCAGGGCCAGCACGCCTGCCTTGGCGCAAGCCGATGGAACCACAAATCCGGAGCCCGAACCCACCGCCGCGTATGTTGCCGCAATGTTCAAGATGTTTCCCGGCTGCTGCGCGGCGATCCACTTTCGCGCCAGGGCAAGGGTGCAATGAAAAGTTCCTTGCAACACGATTCCCACTACGGCGTTGAACGCATTCGGGGAAAGCCTCTCCGTGCGCGCGATGAAATTTCCGGCAGCGTTGTT
Organism: Candidatus Acidiferrales bacterium; assembly: GCA_049281095.1. Classification (GTDB taxonomy): domain Bacteria; phylum Acidobacteriota; class Terriglobia; order Acidiferrales; family UBA7541; genus DAHUXN01. The sequence continues at coordinate 35,296 of JBAPRL010000071.1, read as the reverse complement.
GACCAGCGTATCGACGCGCCCGAGCGCGCTTTCGGCCGCCGCGATTGCCTTTTCTACAGCAGCGAAATCGCGTACGTCACAGCAGCTGTAACCGGCAGGCGGTCCTTTCGCGCGAATTTCCTCGCACGTTTTCGCGAGCGGCTCTTCACGGCGGCCGACCAGAAACAAACTTGCGCCCAGCTCGGCGAAGCGGAGCGCCATGGACCGGCCCAGGCCCGTGCCGCCGCCCGTGATCAGAATCGTCCGTCCCTTCAACAAGTCGGATTGAAACATATCGCCTCGTTTGCGTTTTTCCCCGGCATTTTCTCGCCGCTCCAACCAGCCAACTCAGTGCGGATGCGGCAGAAATTCCTCGGGCAAAGGATTCGATGCCGTTTCCTCTTGCCAGAAAATCGTGATGATCCACCAGCGCGAACCGTCGAAAAATAACTGGATACTGTTAATGCCGCGCGCGAACGGCACAGCGTCAGCGGCCGCGTGACGCGATTCGTACGTACTGAACACCTGCATGATTCCGCCGAAACGCTCCGCCTTGCGAGCGGCTTCTTTTTCGAAGAAGCCGTTTTTGTTGAAATACGCGCCGGCCCGCGCCACGTAATCGTCGGGCGTGAGTGTCTGCGCACGTTCCCCTCCGGCAGGCTTCGGCGAAGTGGGGATCAAGCGCGCGCCGGGCAAGAAGAGAGAGCGGAAGCGGTCCCAATCGCGTTTCTGTCCCGCTGGGCCGGAAATGACTTCATAAAGTGCGCCGAGAATTGCGTCCGGCGAGGAAACATCCGCGGGATTCGCGGCAGGCTGAGCAGCGGCTTGCTGCGGGACCGGTGCGGGAGATCCTTGTGCGCGTCCCGGCGTGGCGCCAGCCCAGATCAGCGCGAAAAGGACCACGGACGAAAAAATCAAAGCTACGCTTCGAGACATCACAGTCTCCCTCCGGCAAGAAATCATTTTCTCTGCAGGTCCCAAAGCTTACTTCTTATCGCGCATGGACGAAAGTTTTTTAGTGTTCGAAGCTCCTGCAGCAGCATAATGCTGAGCGCAGCGAGGAGCCTTTAAGGCCACAAAACCATCCGGAGGAAACGTTAATGCTGAAGCGATTTGCCTTTGCGGCATTGGCCGTCACATTCGTGCTCGCTACCGCATTCGGGACGCGCGGAAAGGGCCCTCCAGCCGTGGCCGCGGAATGGCGAAACGCGCGGCAAATCTCCGCAGCGGAGCTGGCGAAAAAGATTTCTGGGCCAGCGAAAACGCGCCCGGTTGTGCTGCAGATCGGATTCAAGGTTCTTTACGACGGTGGCCATATTCCCGGCGCGATTTTTGCGGGTCCAGCCTCCACGGCGGAAGGACTTGCGAAACTGAAAGCTGTCGCGGAAACAATTCCGCACGACAAAGAAGTAATTCTCTATTGCGGCTGCTGCCCCTGGGAAAAATGCCCGAACATTCACCCTGCGTATGAAGAGCTGCGGCGGATGGGATTCTCGCGTTTGATCGTTCTGCTGATTCCCCAGGATTTCGCGCACGATTGGATTGGCCAGGGATTTCCCGTGGCGCACGGAAAATAACCGCCGCTTCGCACGACAGGACATAAACAACTGCGGTGCACACAAGGCACAACGCTACTGCGGCTTTTTCTTCTTCAGTAGCCCGTTGAGCACACCACCAAGTTGGCCCTGGCTTGGAATCTTCAGCTGGTTGAGAGGCGTCTTGTTCAGGCCGGGAATATCGGCGGTGACTTGAGGATTCGACGCGCTGCCTTCGACGCGAAAAGGAATTCCACCGCCCTTATTGAAGAGGGAGAGCTGAGTCAATTTGGCGATGGGGCTCGCGCCCTCGAGTTTGGCGACCAGCCGGAAATCAAGCGCGTTGCTGGCGCTCATTGTCCCCGCTCCGGTGACACTCCCAATGGAAGCGATCTCGACATTGAGACTATCGGCGCGGATGCCTTGCGGGCCGTAGCGCAAAGTGCCTTCGGCGACCTTGATCAGGGTGTCATTGCCCGTTTGCGACGCCGACTGCCCCAGCGCCGCGGAAAGCTTTGAGGCCAAGCTGAATCCCGCGAGTGTGACACCACTGAGTTGTACAGGGCCCTGCGCGACGAAGCTATCCAGAGGTCCCTCCAATGCGAGATCCGCTTTGATCGTGCCGCCTTTCAGGCTCGAGCCTGCAGGAAGCGAATAGCCCAGCACCGCGAGCAGATTTTCGATGTCCTGTGCCGGGACATTTTCCGCTTGGGAGCGGCCTTCAAAGGGAAGATGGCTGCCGTCGTTGTTGCCGACGGGGCCGAGGTTTCCCGTGAGATTGATTTTGCCGCCGCCGGGAGTTTTGGCGTCGAACTGAAAAGGAAAGGCAGCGGTCTGAGAAATGTTTTGCGCAGAGAGATTGACGTCCTGATACGCGAGATGCGTCGATTCGCCCGCGCGCCCAAAGGCCACGGTGCCATTCGAGATTTTCATTTTGTCGACGGAAAAGCTGTTAAGCGCCGAGCTAGTGGCAGCAGTTGTCTGCGCGGAATCAAGAGCAACATTCAGCGCTACAGGGACCACGACGGAGGGTTCATCGGCATGCTTAGCGTGTGGAGCCGGGGAAGAGGCGCCCAGGCTGGCGAAGTTCCATTGTCCCGCAGCGGTGCGCAGCAATTGCACCTGAGGGTCATTGAAGTTCAGCGAGTGCACGCGCAGGTCGCGGGAAAAAATCAAAGGCATGACGTCGATGCCCACGGAGAACGACTTCGCGGTGAGAAAAGGCTGGGAGCTGTACGTTGGGTCATCGGCGATAGAAATCTGATCCGCAGTCAGGCTGCCCGAAAAGAGCGAGACGCTGATGTGTCCCAGTTGGACATTTCGCCCCAACTTCTGGCTGAGCGTGGCTTCGATTTGTGGGCGGAATTGGTCGGCGTTGATGAAAAATGGCGCGATGATCAAAACGAGCAGAATCACGCCCACGACAATCGTCACGATGATGATAGGCTTCTTAGCTCGAGACATGCTGATCCTCCCGATGCGAGCGCGCACAAGGCAAATGCAATAAAAACCGGCGGGGACCCAAGGGTGCAGCTGCCGAAGCCTGCATGTTAGTACCCCGCCGCTGAAGCCGCAACTGCTATGGCTGCCAACCGGTGAGTGCGCTATGTCATCTAAATTCAGACCAGCCGCAATCGCAGCAAAGAGCCTTTATCGTGCGCATTGCACTTCAACTCGGAGGAACTTCATGCGAAAACTGATACTTTTATTGGGAATTTTATCGCTGCTGCCGCTGACCGCCCACGCGCAGGGCTACAACCTCTACGGAGGTTATTCATATGTTCGTTTGGCTAGCTCGCCGAACGCGGCGAACCTAAACGGCTGGGACGCGTCCTTTACGGATAATTTTGTGCCCGCCGTAGGAATAACGGCCGATCTAAGCGGGGCCTACGGATCGATCAACGGTGTCTCAGGATCGAACTTCCACACATTCCTTTTCGGGCCGCAGTTGCGGTTTCCGGCGCCTGTGTCGCCGTTTGTGCGGGGGCTCGTCGGAGGCGTGCACGTGGGCGGAGGAGGAGTTTCCGGGACTTCGCTCGCGGCGGGCTTTGGAGGCGGCATCGATATTCATGTGAACGGTTTGATCAGCTTCCGGCCGATTCAGATTGATTATATCCATTCCCATTTCAACAGCACCGGGCAGGACAATTTCCGCATCTCGGCGGGGTTAGTTCTCCATTTCTAGAGACCCTGCTGTTTGCGCGCTCTAGTCGCTGCCTCATTCGTCCAAGACGAAATTCACGGTAACGCGGGCTTCGACTTCCGCCGCTTGGCCATCAAGGATTGCCGGGCGGTAGCGCCATTGCTCGACGGCGTGCTTCGCGGCAGCGGCGAGCAAAGGGCTGCCGCTGAGCACTTGCACGGAAAGCACACGGCCGTCGCGTCCCACAAGAACCAGCAATTCCACGGTGCCAGAGATCCGTGCAACGCGAGCGATCTGCGGGTAAGTGGGAATCACGCGAGTGATGAGCTGGCCTTCCTGCACGCTCTCGCTCCGCCGGATCACGCGCACAGCCGGCGACGCGGGCTTCGGCGGAACGACGGACCGTGCATCATTGCCGAAACCGCCCGGAGGTCCGGCCGACATTGGCGAATTTGAAGTTCCGATGATAGGAATTGGGACGTTTTGGGCCGAAATTTCAGCCGGACGCAGGATTTGCGCGGAGATTCGCGGCTGCGAAAAATCTGGCGTAATAATCGCGGCCTGACTGCGAGAGTTTGGCGTGGACGGCCGAACGGGCCGCAGCGGAGTCGCCTCACCGCGATACGGATCATGCGCAAGCAGAACAAATTCCGGCGGTTTCGTTCCGGGCGTGACTGAAGGCCATAGCGCCAGGCCTGAGACGATTGCCGCCTCGAAGATGAGCGCAGCGGCGAGCGCTCGTTGCCGCATCGACCTTCGGCGGCTCTTGGTTCCCACTTCGCCATCAATCAGGCAGTGGTTCAGGAACGCATCGTCTCGCATGGGTATCCTCGCTCGGCCCCGGAAGGGCCGTTCAATTCCCGAAGGGATGCCGGACAGGGGGTCGAGGCATCCCCCGGGGGATACGATCTGCGAGATCGCGCGACCTCTGTAATGATTGACACCGGGCCGGCCAGGAAGTTCCTTCTGCCTGCGCCACAGCGATGGCGAGGGCATTTGATCCCTGATGCTGCCGGCGAAAATTCGCCGGCAATGTCTGGCCATTCCTAAAATCACCACTCGATCTCAGCTATCTAACTCATAGAAAAGGCCTTAACAGGAAAACAGGAACCGGCATCATACTGCCGCAATCGCGCATCCAATCGGTTGGACAGACAGTTTGGGCTCCCGAAATCATAGGAGGTGCCATCATGAGCAAGCTAAGCATGGAGACCTTGGGGATTCGTTATACCGGGCGCGCGGCGCTTAACCGCGATCCGCTGGATGATCGGCTGGAATTTACCTGCCCGCACTGCGGAACTGTGGGCAGCAAACCGGCCCGCCGGCCGCACGGCGAATATCACTTCACCGACGGATTCGTGCAGGATTTGCAGGGTGAGATGTCCGCGTGCAGGGGATGCAAACGCACGCTTCGCATTGTTCCCGTGGTCATGCTGCACGATCAGGATGAGAAGCGGCGGTTCAAGGCGTTCTTCGCAACAGAACTAGTCGGCTCGACAAACTAAGATCGAATGAACTCAGCGCGGCTGGATCGAATTCAGCCGCGTCTCCATTCCTGCGTCAGGTAAGATTACACGTCAGGCGAGGCGGGCGCTTCGGTTTAATCGGGCGTCGCTTGCTTCCTTCGATGAATCATCCTTCCCAGTCGGAATCCAGAACCAGGTGGTATTTTTCCAGGCCGGTGCGGATGCGCGCAAACGCTTCGTCGACGGTGTCGGCGAATTGCAAGAGCTTGAACTCGCGTTCGCTGATGGTTCCGGCGTTGACCATGGCGCGCCAGTTCAGCACCTTGTCCCAATATTTCCGGCCATAAATCAAAATCAGGTGATGCGACGGCAGTTTTCCCGTTTGCAGGAGTGTCAGCATCTCCCACAGTTCATCCATGGTCCCGAAACCTCCGGGAAAAACGATCAGCGCTTTCGCCAGTTGCGCGAACCACAATTTGCGCATGAAAAAATAGTGGAAGAAAAGATTTAGTTCCGGCGAGATGTAACGATTGGACTCCTGTTCGTGCGGCAGTTGAATGCTTAAGCCGATGCTTGAGCCGCCGGCCTCAGAGGCGCCGCGGTTCGCGGCCTCCATGATTCCGGGACCGCCGCCCGAGCAGATGACAAAGCGGCGGGGATATTCTCCAAGCGTGAGGGACCATGCCGTGATTCTCCTGGCAAGTTCACGGGCCTCTTCATAATAACGGGACATCTCCAGGTTGGCTTTCGCGGCGCGAATATCGGCGCGATGCATCGGATCATTTTGGGCGCGCTTGTTGCTTTGCAGGCGATGGAGCTTGGCGATCGCGCGGTTCTTGGGCAGGATGCGCGCGGAGCCGAACATAACGATCGTATCGCCAATGTGCTCGCGGCGCAGGCGCGTGAGCGGATCGAAATACTCCGCCATGATGCGCATGGGGCGCGCGGCGGGGCTCTCGATAAATTCCGGGTCGCGATACATCAGTTTTGGCGATGGCCTGTGGCTGCGTAGCGTCATTCATTCTCCTCGGCAACAGTATGACTCAAACATTCTAGTGCGGTTCCACGCGGCTGATTGCGGAATTTCGCTCCGAGGTTCGACAAATTGACGGCACACGCAACAACTTTAGTGCAACGTCGACCTGCGCTGCGGAATCAGATAGAGTACAGATATGGGACGCACTGCCAGGTTCGCGCAGTCGCTGGCGTTTCTTTTTGGCTTCGTGGTCGCTTTGCCGGTGTTCGCGCAGAGCCAACCTGGACCGTTGCACGTGAAGCCTGGTGTGCAAGTGCAGCAGCCGCAAAATCAGAAGCCTCCCATCCTCCGCGTTCCGGTCATCGTGGTGGTGCTGCCGGTCGCCGTGGCAAACAGCTCGGGCCAGGCGATGCTGAACCTGACGCAGAAAGACTTCCAGATTTTTGACGACCAAAAACCGCAGCAGATCACCCGTTTCGACCAAGGTGGTGATCCCCTTTCGATTGTATTGGTCCTCGAAACCAGCTCGCGTGTGGAACCACTGCTTCCGGAAGTGAGCAAGGCGGGAATTATCTTCACGCAGATGGTGATGGCCGGAAATGGCGAAGCGGCGGTGATCGGTTACAACGACGAAGTGGATTTGCTGCAGCCGATGACCACGGACTCCGACCGCGTTCTGAATACAATCAACCACATTAAGCCGGGACTCGACGGCGCGCGGCTTTACGATGCGCTTGAGCGCGCCGAGGATATGCTCGAAGCCGAACCGCCGGAGCGCCGCCGCATTATCGTCGTGGTCGGTGAAAAGAATGATAAAGGCAGCGAGACGGCGCTGGGGCAAGTGCTGCGGCGCGCCCAATTGGACAACACAACCATCTATTCCATCGGGTTGAGCACCACTGCGGCGGAATTTCGCCAACCGCCCCAACAAAAACACGACGTTCAGGCGGGGCCGACGGGTACGTATCCGATGAATCCGCCGCCGGGAACGGCGCAGACCCCGGACGTGATGGACGAGGAAATGGGGAACAACAGCGTGCCGATTTTGCCGCTGGTCGCCTGGCTGGTGCAGCATGGCGCAAACGTAATGGGCCGCAATTCACTGGAAATCGCGAGTGCGGGCACAGGCGGGCTGCATGAAGGGACGATGAAAGAACGGTCCATCGAGAAAGCGATGAACGCCATCGGCAACGACGTACACGGAGTTTATCTGCTAGCGTATCGTCCGCCAGGGAATGAGCCTTACGGGTATCACAACATTGAAGTGCGCGTACTCAAGCCGAAGCTGCACGTTCGCGCCCGTCCGGGATATTACGTTGCCCCGCCCACGCAGACGCAGTAGCTAGCTCACTAGCGACCACGCCTCAATCGCCGGATGGGCCTGGTTCCGCGACGGCGGACTCTTCTTCCAGAATCGAAGCAGCGGCGGCGATGCGGTCGCCTTCATCGAGGCGCAACAAACGGACGCCTTGTGTCGAGCGCCCGGCCTCACGAATTTCCCCTGAATGCACGCGGATCACTTTGCCCTGGCCGGTGATGATCATGACGTCGGAATCTTCTTTGACTTGCAACGCGGCGACGACCGGGCCATTGCGGTCCGTGCTCTTCAAGTTGATGACGCCCTTGCCGCCGCGCGAGGTGACGCGATATTCCGCGAGCGGCGTGCGCTTGCCGTAGCCTTTTTCGGCGACGGTCAACATCAACGAAGTGAGCGATTCGCGAATCTGATCGCTTTCGAGTTCGTCGAGGTTCTGCGTCTCCTGCTTGAATTCCTTCTTGATGATGTCGAAGTCCGGCTGCACTGCGTCCATCGAAACAACGTAATCCCCTTTGCCAAGGTCCATTCCGTTCACGCCGCCGGCCTGACGGCCCATCGCACGAACTTCTGTTTCACGGAAGAGAATGGCCTGGCCTTCGTGGCTCGCGAGGAAAATCATCTGCTTGCTGTCGGTGAGCTTGGCGCCGATCAACTCATCGTTGGAATCCAGATTGATGGCGATGATGCCGCTCGGCCGCGGATTCGAGAATTCAGCGAGGCCGGTTTTTTTCACTGTGCCCTGCTTGGTGGCGAGAAAAACGTAGCGCCCTTCCTCTTCGAGATTCCGCGCCGCGACCACGGCGGTGAGCTTCTCGTTTTCCTGAAAATGGACGAGATTGTTGATAGCCTTGCCACGCGTGGCCGCGGCGGCTTCGGGAATTTCGTAAACTTTCAGCCAGTAAACGCGGCCCTTCGAAGTGAAAAGCAGAATGTACGTGTGCGTGGAAGCAACGAACAAATGCTCGACGAAATCCTCTTCACGCGTGCGCGCGCCGATGCGGCCCTTGCCGCCGCGCGATTGATGGCGGTAAACGTCGACGGGCGTGCGCTTGACGTAGCCGGCGTGGCTCACGGTGATGGCCATTTCCTCGTCTTTGATCAGGTCTTCCAGCTTGATTTCTTCGACGCGGTCGACGATCTGCGTGCGGCGCTCGTCGCTATAGCTCTTGTCGATCTCCTTGAGCTCCGCGACGATGACGGCGCGAAGTTTTTTGTCGCTGGCGAGAATCTCTTTCAGTTCCGCGATGCGCACCTGGATTTGCTTCAGCTCTTCGAGGATTTTCTCGCGCTCCATCTGCGTCAAGCGGTGCAATTGCAAATCCAAAATCGCCTGCGCCTGGCGCTCGGTGAAACCGGCGGCCGCGCTACGGCGCGTGTCCTCATAGGGCTGGTGCGCGCCTCGAATGTCCATGGCCATCAATGCTTCTTTGGCTTCCTTGGGCGACTTGCTGCGGCGAATCAACTTGATGATTTCGTCCAGGTGATCGAGCGCGATCTTGAAACCGACCAAAATGTGTTCGCGCTCTTCGGCCTTGCGCAAATCGTACTGCGTGCGGCGGCGAACGACGTCAACACGATGCTCGATGAACAGCTTGATCATTTCGACCAAGCCGAGCTCGCGCGGCTGGCCGGCGACAATCGAGAGCAGGATCATGCCGAAGGATTCCTGCATCTGCGTGTGCTTGTAGAGGTGATTCAGGATGAGCTGCGGCTCTTCGTCGCGTTTGATTTCGATGACGATGCGCATTCCGTCGCGGTCGGATTCGTCGCGAATGTCGCCGATGCCCTGGATTTTCTTGTTTTGTACGAGCTCGGCGATGTGCTCGATAAGCCGCGCCTTGTTGACTTGATACGGCAATTCCGTGATGACGATGTTTTCGCGCTCTTTTCCGGCCTGCTCGATGGCTGCTTTGGCGCGCACTTGAAATGCGCCGCGGCCGGTTCTATATGCCTGCTCGATGCCGTCGCGGCCGTAAATGTAGCCGCCGGTCGGGAAATCCGGCCCGGGCACCACTTTCATCACTTTCTTCAAATTGGTCTCGGGATCTTCGATCAGCATCACCGTCGCTTCGATGATTTCCCGCAAATTGTGCGGCGGAATGTTGGTGGCCATGCCCACAGCGATGCCGCTCGAGCCGTTGACGAGCAAATTGGGGATGCGCGTGGGGAGCACGAGCGGCTCCTGAGTGCTCTCGTCAAAATTGGGAGTGAAGTTGACCGTTTCCTTGTCGATGTCCGCGAGCATCTCCTCGGCGATTTTGGAGAGGCGCGCTTCGGTGTAACGCATGGCTGCGGGCGGGTCACCGTCGACCGAGCCGAAATTTCCCTGTCCGTCGACGAGCGGATAGCGCATGTTGAAAGACTGCGCGAGACGGACCAACGCGTCGTAAACCGGCGCGTCGCCGTGGGGATGGAATTTGCCGAGGACTTCACCGACGATCTTGGCGCATTTGCGGTAGGGCTTGGTGGACGTCAGGCCAAGCTCATACATGCCGAAAAGAATGCGGCGATGAACGGGCTTGAGGCCGTCGCGCACGTCGGGCAAAGCGCGGCCGATGATTACGCTCATGGCGTAATCGAGGTACGACTTCTTCATCTCCGTTTCGATATCGACCGGAGTTAGGATTTGTTGTGATTGCTCGTCAGCCATTCAATTTGCTCCAAATCAAGGGATCGAAAAGTGCGATTTTGTATCGATTAGAAAGCGCCCGCTCCTTTGTTTTCAGTAACTTACGGCGATTCCTAATAATTTCATGTCGATTAGACTTTTCGCTGACCCCATTCAAGCACATAGGCCTTTACCGTCTCGAAGGCGGCGGCGTTGTTCGAAAAGCGCTGCGCGCCGAAATGGGCTTCGAGCTTCAACATCAGGTCGGCGCACTCGGCTTCGCTGGCGCACTCGAAAGCCACACCGCGCTTGGTGTCGGGCGATTTTGTTGCGACCGCGCGAAAACCCGAGCAGCTTAGGCCTTTCGTTCCCGGCAATGTTTGCCAGCTCAACTGGTAGAGCAAGGTCTCCTCAACCATTTTCGTCCAAGCATCAAGCGACCCTCGGGCCCGCAGAAGAGACGACGGCCATTCCGCTCGGAATGCCAGTCTGAGGCAGGGCCTCAAATATCCAGATTCACGACTTCGAGAGCGTTCTCCTGAATGAACTTCCGGCGCTCCTCGACGTTTTCGCCCATGAGCGTGGCGAAGATTTCCTCGGCGGCGACGGCGTCCTCAAGACGGACCCGCAAGAGCGTGCGCGTCTCAGCGTTCATGGTGGTTTCCCAAAGCTGCTCGGGATTCATTTCACCGAGGCCCTTGAAGCGGGTGATGTTGAATTCTTTTTTTGCGTCCTCGAGAACGTAAGCGAGCACGCCCAGGGTATTTTCCTTGGTCACCTTGTCGCCATTGTGAGTGATGGTGAAAGGCGGCTTATCGTGCGGGGCGATGGCCTGGCGCAGCGAGCGAACTCTTTTATATTCCGCGGAAGCAGCGAGAGCCCAATTGATGCGGCGCTCGCCGGTGCCATTGGTGAGCACAATTTCGTGCAGGCTGTGCTCTTCGTCGAAGGCCAGTTTGGCTTCGAGTTTGAGTTTGGCCTTTTCGATCTGCTTGATGAGCTCCTGCAGTTTCTTCTTGTCCGCGAAATCGGCTTTCTTTTCGAGTTCGCTGTCCGCGAGCAATTCGATGAGTTCGGTGTCGCGCAATCGGCGGGCGAGCTTCGCAGCAACCTGCTCGTACTCTTGCACGTTGAGAAGGAATTGCGTGAGATCGCCGCCTTCGAGCTGCTTGCCACCCTTGGCGGTGACGGCATGATCTTCGGTGGCGCGGCGCATGATTTCACGGGAGAATTCGCGCTCGTCGCGAATATAGCGATCCATTTTGCCGCGCTTGATGCGATAGAGCGGCGGCTGGGCGATGTAGATGTGGCCTTTTTCGATGAGCTCGCGCATGTGGCGGAAGAAGAATGTGAGGAGCAGCGTGCGGATGTGACTGCCGTCCACGTCCGCGTCGGTCATGAGGATCACTTTGTGATAGCGGAGCTTCGCGGCGTCAAAATCGTCCTTGCCGATTCCGGTGCCCAGCGCCGTGATGATCAGGCGCAGCTCTTCGTGGCCGAGCATTTTGTCGTAGCGCGCTTTTTCAACGTTGAGAATCTTGCCCTTGAGCGGCAGGATGGCCTGATATTTGCGATTGCGGCCTTCTTTTGCGGAGCCGCCGGCCGACGGTCCCTCGACGATGAAGAGCTCACAGCGCGCGGGATCGCGCTCCTGGCAATCAGCGAGCTTGCCGGGAAGACCGCTCGAATCCAGCGCAGATTTGCGGCGTGTGAGCTCGCGGGCTTTGCGCGCGGCCTCGCGAGCGCGTGCGGCGTCGATGCACTTGCCAATGATTTTTCGCGCGATAGAAGAATGCTTGTCAAAATATTCGCCGAGCTTTTCGTTGACGAGCTGCTCGACGAGCCCTTTGATGTCGCTATTGAGCTTGCCTTTGGTCTGGCCCTCAAACTGCGGCTGCGGCAATTTCACGGAGACGACGGCGACGAGGCCTTCGCGAACGTCGTCACCGGTGATGGAGATTTCATCCTTCTGCTCTTTCAGCATGCCGAAGGAGCTGGCGTAATAGTTGATCGTGCGCGTCAGCGCAGAGCGAAAACCGGAAAGATGCGTGCCGCCATCGACGGTGTTGATGGTGTTGGCAAACGCGAAGATATTTTCGGCGTAGCTATCGTTGTATTGCAGCGCGATTTCCATGTCCACGGTTTCGCGCTTGCCTTCCATGTAGATCGGCGAATCGTGGAGAACAGTTTTGCCGCGATTGAGATGCTTGATGAATTCGGCGATTCCGCCGGTGAAGCGGAATTCTGTTTTTTTCCCGCTGCGCTCGTCGTCGAGCGTGATTTTCAGGCCTTTATTGAGGAAGGCGAGTTCGCGAAGGCGCTGCGAAAGCGTGTCGTAGCTATAATCGATGGCGGTGAAAATTGCGGGATCGGGATGGAAAGTGATCTTGGTACCAGTTTTTTTCGTTTTGCCTGTGTCTTTCAGTTTTGAGGTTGGCTGGCCCTTCTCGTAGCTCTGCTCCCAGACCTGGCCATCGCGCCAGATTTCCAGATCCAGCCAGTCGGAAAGCGCATTCACGACGGAAACACCCACGCCGTGAAGGCCGCCGGAAACTTTATAGGTGTCGCTGTCGAATTTCCCGCCGGCGTGCAGAACGGTCATGACCACTTCCGCGGCAGGCTTTTTTTCCGTGGCATGCATGTCGACGGGAATGCCACGGCCGTTGTCGGTTACCGTGACGGAATTGTCTTCGTGAACCACGACATTGATTTCATCGCAGTAGCCGGCGAGCGCTTCGTCGACAGAATTGTCGACTACCTCCCAGACGAGATGATGCAAGCCCAGTTCGCCGGTTGACCCGATGTACATCGCAGGACGCTTGCGCACGGCTTCGATGCCGCCAAGAACTTTGATGGAAGTGGCGTCGTACTTGTGGCCCGTGCCCTTGGCAGGCGCGTTTTCTTTTTCACCCATTCTGACGTGCTCCTGATTTTCGTTCGGGAAGGCGGTCGTGGAGAAACTCGACGATTGCCTTGCCCATTGGCCTCAGCTCTTTTTTGGTTTCCAAAAATCGAGCTGGGCTCGAAGGGTTTCTGCTTCATCCCGCACCATTCCCCGACAAGTCGAGGTGGCACGCGGCGAAGGCTTATGTGGCCCATTGCGGGCCGTCTCAGGCAGCTTGGAATCTCGCGTCCTTGGCGCGAACGCGGAAACTTCAGATTCGGCCTTGCCTGAACTCAAATACAAAACGGAGGTCAAACGGACCCAAACTGCGCACGACACATTGTAACGAAAGTCGCGCGGAGCAACAAGGTAATTGTGCCGCTCCATCAGAGATTTATCCATCGCTAAACTATTTAGTATCAGATGATTAGAATTGGCCGCGTCGCGGCAACCGATCGGCAAAACAACCCGAATTTCAAAAGCGTGAAATTCCTCGGATGCGACTATCGAATTTCCCTATTGCACGTCAAAACAGGATGGTTTAGGCTCCCATAAATATCTTATGGGAGCACCGCTCATAACTGACGACACTCATCCGACGGGCGAACTCATGCAGGGCACGCTGGACATGCTGATCCTGAAAACGCTGACGCGCGGAGCGATGCACGGCTACGCCATCGCAGAGTTTATTCAGCAATCGACGGAAAACGTGCTGCGGGTCGAAGAGGGCGCGCTGTATCCGGCGCTGCACCGGTTGGAGCTGCGCGGCTGGCTCGAATCGCAATGGGGACTTTCCGAAAACAAGAGGCGCGCGAAATTCTACCGGTTGACGCCGTCAGGAGAAAAACAGCTTGCGGATGAAAAGGCCCACTGGAGCCGGCTGACCATGGCGATCGCGCGCATCATGGAAACGGCCTGAAGTGGCGCGGCGATGCGATGCGCGTCGACCCTATGACCGCGTTGCGGCACGAGTAGCAGATCGTCACATGGCTGAGAACACGTCCGCAAAGGACACGCGCGCTTTCTTGAAGTCAAGTATTTTCTAAGATGATCGGATGGAATTTCTGCTGTGGAAAAGCTGTGAATTGTTTGTGCATGCTGTGAGCGTGTTTCGCTCAATTTTCTCTTGCTCCTACGCCTCCGTTTAGGCAGAATCCGCGCTCGCACTTAAAGGGGTGCCTGGAATTTGTACTCCTCAGCAGGTTCGCGGAGGCCGCGTGGGGCGGAAGTCCTGCTGCGAACCTGAGAATCATAGAAAGGCTGTTCAGAAGCGAGTTCGGTGGGGTGTTTTCCACAGGATTTCCACGGGTGTGGAAATCGACGGAGCTTGATGTCACCGTGAATTCTTGGGACAAAATACTGCAGCACATGGAGCGGCGGGTTAACGCTCACAGCTTCTCTACGTGGTTCCGGCCAACGCGGCTGGAAGCAGCAGAGAGTGATCGCTTACTGATTCGTGTGCCGACTCCGATCTTCCGGAAGCGGCTGACCCAAACGTATGGCGACCTGCTCCAGGCGGTACTGGCGGAGGTGGGGATGGCGACGACGAGGTTGGATTTCATTTGCGCTGAGAACGAGGCGGCGCCCGCAGCTCCCGCGCAGGCCAAGCTGGATTTTGACTCCTCGAATCACCAGCTCAATCCGCGGTACACGTTTGAGACGTTCGTTGTGGGCAGCAGCAACCAATTCGCGCACGCGGCGGCGCTGGCCGTGGCAGAACAGCCCTCCCGATCTTACAACCCGCTGTTCCTCTACGGGGGAGTGGGGCTGGGCAAAACGCACTTGATGCACGCGATTGGACATTCCATCAAGCGGCGGAATCCGGCGACGCGCCTGATCTACGTGAGCGCGGAAAAATTCACCAACGAAGTGATCGCCGCGGTGCGCTTCGACCGCATGAGCGCTTTCCGCGACCGCTTCCGCACGATGGATGTGCTGCTGGTGGACGACATTCAATTCATCGCCGGAAAGGAAAGGACGCACGAAGAATTCTTTCACACCTTCAACGCGCTTTATGAGCAGCAAAAGCAAATCGTGATTTCCTCCGATTGCCCTCCCAAGGAAATTTCTGCGATCGAGGAACGCTTACGCTCGCGCTTCGAATGGGGGTTGATCGCCGACATTCAGCCGCCGGACCTGGAAACGAAAATCGCGATCTTGCAGAAGAAAGCGGAGAGCGAACAGGCCAGGCTCGCCGACGACGTCGCGGAATTTATCGCGCGCTCGATCAAATCGAACATACGAGAACTCGAAGGCGCTTTGATCCGGCTGCTGGCATACGCCTCGCTTACGGGCGTTGAACTGAGCGTAGCCACGGCGCAGCAAGTGCTGAAGAATTTGATCGACACACAGGAAAAGAAGGTTTCCATCGAACAGATTCAACGGCGCGTGGGGGAGCACTTTGGGCTGCGCGGCCAAGACCTGAAAGTGCGAAGTAATTCAAAGGCGATCGCGTTCCCCCGGCAAGTGGCCATGTACTTGGTGAAGCAACTGACGGCTGCGTCGCTTCCGGAAATCGGGAGACAGTTCGGCGACAAGCACCACACGACCGTGCTTCATTCCATCCACAAAATCGAGAACTTGCGCCGCACCGATAAAGAATTGAACAAGACGATTAACAGGCTACTGGATTCACTGGGCTAGGCTTGCGGGGTTTTTCCGCAACCGCGGCTTCCGACGGATGTGAATCTTGCGTAAATCTTCCCTACCTACGCTGACGCGGCCGCTTTTTCATAAAGGACGCAATGTATTCCACAAACACACAGAGGGGCCAAGGGCATGAGGCGAGAGCGCTTGCAACGATTTCCGCGGAATCCACAGCTCCGGCGGCTACGACTGTATTACTTTGTTTATTCAAATAAAGAAAAGAAGTAAAGTACGTCACAGAAAAAACCGAGCGAGGAACGTGCCCGATGGAATTCAGTGTAAAGAAATACGATCTTCTCGAAGAGCTTGAGCTCACGCAAGGTGTCATCGAGCGGAAGACAACAATCCCCATTCTTTCGAACTTGCTATGCGAAGCCAAGGGAAACCGGCTGTTCCTCACGGCGACGGACCTAGAATTGAGTATTCGCACGTCGTGCGAGGCGAAGGTGAAGAAGGAAGGCGCGGGAACGGTTCCTGCCAAGAAGCTTCTCGACCTGGTTCGGTTACTGCCGGAAGAAGAAATTCGTTTCAAACTCCTCGATAACCACTGGGTGCAAATCGTTTGCGACCGCAAGGCATACAAGATGGTAGGCATGTCGAAGGACAATTTTCCGACACTGCCGCCCTTTCCGCACACGCAGGTGAAAATCCCCGGGAAGCTCTTGTCGGAGCTGATCTCGAAGACTATTTTTGCGATCGCCCAGGAAGAGTCGCGCTATACGCTAAATGGCGCCCTGCTGGTCCTGAATCCCGCGACACTCACGATGGTGGCGACCGACGGCCACCGACTGTCCATTGTGGAGGTGTCGCATAAGCTGACTGGATTACCGGGGGACGTTCGCGTGCTGGTGCCGAAGAAAGCTATGTCGGAGGTTCTGCGCATGTGCGGAAAGTCCGGTGACGACGCGGATGTGGAATTCGCGCAAGATGACAGCCACCTATTCTTCCAATTCGGTGGACGGCTACTTAGTGCGCGCAAGCTGACCGGCACATTCCCGCCTTACGAGGCGGTGCTTCCGCGGGACGCGAACAAGACGGTGGTGCTGGATCGCAGCGAGCTTCAGGATGCGCTGCGGCGCGTTTCCCAGCTCGCGGATCAGCGCTCCCACGCAGTGAAATTCATGCTGTCGAAAGAGGGGGTCGAAATTTCCGCTTCCAGCCCGGAATATGGCGAGGCAAAAGAAGCGTTTGAGAAAGAATTCAAAGGCGATCCGATTGCGATTGGGTTCAATGCCCAGTACCTGCTGGATTTTCTCGCGGCGGCCGCAGACGGGCCCATCTCGGTAGAGTTGAAGGACGATCAGTCGGCCGGGCAGATGCGTCCACTGGCGGATGAAGCGTCGCGCTACCGGTACGTTGTGATGCCGATGCGCATTTGAGCCACAGAATACGCTTAACAATCTTCGCTGAAGGTGATTTCCGCCCGTAACCCCGTCACGCTACGACGAATCGTCCCTGACCTTGAGGACAGGAGATTTGTTCGCGTCACCCGCCCTACGATGGAACGGCTGTATGGCTCAAAGCCGGTAATCTGGATGAGGCATGGGGCCCGAGCAGACACGTTCTACTCGCTACCGTTGGTGTGCTCATTCTCACGTTCGCTGTGCGCTCGATTTCACGGATCGCAAATCTAGTTGGAAGACGGAGTGATCCGCTTTGATGAAGCTGCGCTTTCGTTTTGGAGCATCCGCAGAAGAAGTTGAGAAGCCGGCCGAGGCTGAGCGGGAGAAAAAAGCCGAGGCGACGCTGAAATATTGGTGCCGCAAGTTCGGCGACCCGGAGCTCGACGAGATCGTCGAAGACCACCGCGCGTGGATGGAATCGCGCGGCGAATTCGGACGAAAGGCGGATCTTGCGGGAGCGAATTTCGAGAAAGCGGATTTGATGGGCGCCGAGCTGCAAGGGGCGAATCTGCTTCGCGCGAACTTGCAGGGTGCGGACTTGCTGCTGGCGGACCTACGCGGCGCATGCTTAATCGAAGCGGACCTCAGCGAAGCGAACCTCGTGAGCACGAATCTGCGCGGCGCAAGCCTGGTAGGCGCGAATTTATCGACAGCCACAGGGCTTGTGGCGCGGCAACTGGCGGGAGCGAGCCTGTTTGGCGCGGCGCTGCCAGAGTCGCTTTATCCCTTCGAAGGCGTCGCCAAGGCCGCGGTGGTCAGCAACGTCCTGCAAATTCTGCTGGGCGCCATGGTGGTGATGTGCCTTTTCCTGTGGGCTGCTGTGGGAGCAACAACGGACGCCCAGTTAGTGAAAAATTCGCCCGCGCCGATACCATTCGCCGGAAATGTGATGCCGACGCTGGCGTTTTACCTGATGGGGCCGATGCTGCTCGCGGGCGCTTACATTGCTTTCCACTTCTACCTGCAGCGCTTGTGGGACGCTCTGGGCGAATTGCCGGCGGTGTTTCCGGATGGCCGAAGGCTCGCGGAATGTGTGCCGGTTTCGATGATTGCGCTGGCGCCGCAGCGATTGTGCGAGCTAGAATCGCCCGGAACAGCTTCCGCGTTTCTGCAACGGCTCTTCTCAAAACTGACGGGGTATTGGATGGTACCGGCTACGCTCGTGTTGGTGTGGGCTCGCTACTTGGCGGAGCAGGACTGGCGCGGGAGCCTGTTGCAGATATTCTTCATCCTTGCGGCTTCGGCGATGAGTGGATTTCTTCCGGGGAATGAGACCAGCGTTTTCGCATCGGCGCGCGGAAACGATGGACGTAAAGCGGCTGTGTGGGATTCATGGCATACGAGCCGCTTCATGGCCATCACGCTGGCAGGCTGTTTCTTGTTGGTGCTCATGTCCCTGGGCGTGATTCTGGGAGCTCCGCATACAAGGAATCGCGCTCCCGGGCTGCGTGCAGGAGACTTGCGGCGCTGGTCCGCGGATGTTTTCTGGCTTGTGGACTGTGATCCATTTCCAAATCTGAGCGCCGCGCGGATATCCGACGCGCCAGCGGGGTGGTCCGGCGCACTGAATGACTTGAGAGCCGTAAAAGGCGCACAACTACGGGATGCGAGCTTGCGTTACGCCGAGGGAGATGGCGCGTTCTTTGCGAGGGCTGCGCTGCAAAATTCCGATCTGACCGGAGGTAATTTTTCGGGAGCAGATTTCCGGGCGGCAAATCTGACGTCCGCCAATCTGAAGGAGGCAGATCTCTCCCGGGCGAACTTTCAAGGTTCAGACCTCACGTACGCTGTGTTGGCCGGCGCAATCGCTGCAGACGGCGACTTTGACGGTGCGAACTTGTATAGCGCCAGGCTCGCGGATGGGCGCTTCGACCGGGCCAATCTGGCGAAGGCCGACTTGCGCGGCGCCGCTCTGGAAAACGCGGAACTCAACCAGGCGGACTTCAGCGGAGCGTATATGGGAGGGGCGAAGCTTTCTGGAGCGTTGCTCCAGGGCGCGCACTTCAACGCAGCCTTTCTCGACGGCGCGGAGTTGCGCAACGCCGACCTGCGTGGGGCCGCGTTTACGGGCACAATTCTGAGCGGCGCTGACCTGAGCGGATCCAATCTGGACGGCGCCGATCTGCGGGGCGCGCTGCGCGTGACCGCGGCGCAAATTTGCTCGGCGGCAAGCCGCAAGGGAGCGCAAATGGATGAACCGCTGCTTCAACAGGTGACGATTTCTTGCGGCGCCAGCCAACAGGCGCGCGCGACGCCGCAGGCTACTTTGTTTTTGCGGGCGCGGTGACGGGAAGGTCAGGCCGGGCGAATTCGAAGATGCCGTGAGGATCATCGGCGAGAAGAATGCGGTGCGGCTCAATGAGAATCGCCGATGCCGGCAAGTCTTCGCTGCTGGTGGTCAGGGTGCGGTAGCTTTCCACGCGGTTTCCACTTTTGTCGAATTTCATCAGATAGTCACCGAGCGAGAGCCAGACTTCTTCCGTTTGCGGATCCACTCCAATGGCATTGATGACAACGGGTGGCGGGGGTTGCGCCGTATTCTGCATGTCGATTCGCGAGATGTCACGCCGCTGGGCTTGCGCGGAAGGATAGATGTCCAGAGTGTGGAGTGAGATTTCGTAAGGGGAATGGCCGAAGGGATCGTATTTGCGAACCGTGGGTTCCGGCGTATAGGTGAAGGCGTAATAAATGTGGCTTGCCGGATCACTGGCAAGCTGTCCGATATTGAGGAAACGATTGAATTCTTCGTGATCAGCGAGGTCAGAAATGTCGCCGAATTCCCTCACGTATTTGCCGTGCGCATCGTAAATGACCACGAGCTGGCGCGACTTAAGGCTTGCAACGGCAATTTGGCCGGAGGCAAGAGCTACGACGGAAGAGGGTGAGTCGACACGTATCGAAAGGGACAGGCTGCCGTCCGGCGTGTATACCTTCACTGCATTGGCGCTGCGGTCGGCTACGTAAATGCGGCCGGCGGCATCCACGTCAAAATCCTCGCCATCAACGATGGCGGTTTTGCCCGAGTCGGCGCGAGGAACCTGGCCGAGGAAGGTGTTATCGGCGCTGTAAATGCGGACGGCGTGGTCGACGGTCGAAAGGAAATAGTAGCGACCCTGCGAGTCGCGCTTCATCGCTTTGATTCCCGGGCCAACGTCGGGAAACAAGCGCGCACGCGCGGTGATTTCGATTTCGCTTTCCAGCACGCCCTCTTGCGCGTGAGAGTTGCGCGGCGCAAACAGAAAGAGGGCCCCAAACAGAAACAGGCCAGTGGCGAGCGCAAGGGAAACATGGCTGGGTCGAAATTTCATGGCATTCAATTATACATACCGCGTTAGGGCAGTTAAGATGCGCGGAAGGGCGAGAGGGTTTACACCAGGCACGGCGCCGATTCCTTTTCGTTAATGCGCGATGCTAACGCTGCGCGGACTTCCAGAAGGCCAGGTCTCCCGCAGCAAAGTCGTCGGGAACGTGGCTCGTGGTGGCGCTGACGACGTACAGTTCGCTATCCCAGTAAATGTACGCGTTGCGCGCGATTTCCTGCAAGCGCGAGTATACAGTTTCGCCTTCGGCGGCGCGGAGTTGGCCGGTTCTCTCAATGTAATCGTCCATTTCCTTGAGCGAATGCATCGGCAGGAGAATCACAAACGTTGTTGCGGGCGCGCCGGCATTGACCTGGTAAGTCGCCCACGGGGCGTCGGCGTTCAGCTTTGCATAAGCGGCGCGTAATCCTTTGATGGCTTCCGCGAATTCTTCTTCATGGCCTTGCCGCACATGAATTGTGGCGACACGCAGAATGCGCGCCTTGGAAAAATCTATCGCGTCCGCGCGATATCCGAGGTCGTCGCGGCGAACGGCAATGGCGTTGGTGTTGCTCGAAACGTAGCCAAGCAACTGTTCCTGCATGGGGCCCAGAGCGGGGCTCGAGGCCGCCACTTGCGCGAGAGCATTTGCCGCGTTTTCGACTTCTGCGAAGGAGTCGAAGAAGTTTAAGGACATCGCTTCGTAGGAACCGGTAAGCGATTGCGCCTGTAGCCAGTAGACCGGAATTTTCGCCTGCTCATACGCGTTCGCGATGCTTTCGAGTAGCTTCCCGTACGCCGATCCGTTGCCGGGAATAAGCGTCTGGTGAACGATATTGAGGATTTTGGGCGGCTCGCCGGCGGCGTTGAGAGTTTGGCTCGTTTGCCCGCGGATAGCTGCCGCAAATAGCAGACAAAAACTAAGTGTCGCGGTTGAAGCGAAACTGTGCATCACGCGGATCCCTCCTGGTCATTCCGATCGAACAACAAGGGCTTCTATCGAACGCGCCCGGCCCGTGCTTTCATTCACGTCGATAACGACCGCGTGCATTTGCACATCTCCTTCAGCGACTTCAAAGCGCGCGGGCAGGCTGTTCAGGAAACGCTGGATGATGGGCTCTTTGGTCATACCTATAATGGAGTCGTGCGGGCCGGTCATGCCGACGTCGGTGATGAAGGCGGTGCCATTCGGCAGGACGTGCGCGTCCGCAGTGGCGACGTGGGTGTGCGTGCCAACTACGGCGGAGACTTTTCCGTCGAGGAACCAGCCCATAGCCTGTTTTTCAGAGGTGGTTTCGGCATGCATGTCGACCAGGACGACTTTTACTTCGGGCGGAATGCGCGCGAGTTCGCGTTCCGCGGCGCGGAAAGGGCAATCGATCGGCGCCATGAACGTGCGCCCCTGCAGATCCAAGACTGCATAGCGCGTGCCATTGCGTGCGCCGCCCACGTACAGGCCGCTGCCCGGCAAGCCGTCGGGAAAATTAGCGGGACGAAGCAGGCGGGGCTGATGCGGGAAATATTCCATGATCTCTTTGCGGTCCCAGATGTGATTTCCGCCGGTCAGAACGTCGGCGCCGGCGGCGAAGAGTTCATCGGCGAGGCGCGGAGTGATGCCGAAGCCCGAAGCAGCATTTTCGCAATTCACAATAGCTAAATCGACTTTTCTGTGCTCGACGATGTCCGCGAGATGGTCTTTGAGGATGCTGCGCCCAGGAGAACCGACGATGTCGCCTACGAACAGAATCAGCATAAGTAAGCGTTAGATATTAGAGGGTGGCGTGCAGAAAGAGTAGAAAAATCGTTCCACGTGGAACAAAACGCGAGAAGCTACGCGTCCACCTCCCGGATTATCGCCTAACGGCTTCCTTCATGGCATTCATCGAGTCGCGCGCGAAGCGCCGCTGCAGCAGCCTGGAATAGGGATAGGCCAAGCGCGCCATCAGCGTTGGGCGGGAGAATGCATACACGTCATACCACACGGAGTTGTCGTCCCGGCGAAACTCCACGGTGAAGCGCTCCTCACCGCGCTCGCCATGTTCTGGCAACGTTCCGTAAGCGAAGCCGTACCTCTCGCAAGCGCCGTGCTCTTCCATCACATAGACGATGCGGCAGGCATTCAATGACCAAAAGCCGGCGTGGGATGCAAGAACAGCGACTGTTGCGTTTGCCTCGATGGGGATATCCGGCCAGCAGAGATTGAGCCACGGGATGTCAAACATCTTCCACCGTTGCAAGGCCTTACGCGCATTTTCAAAAACTGCGGCTCCAGAGCCTAACTGGACGCGGTGGTGATCCACATCGTAGCCACGCGGAGCCTGATCGTGAGAAGAGCCCGCATGGGCATACGAGAACGGCTGATTTCTTTGAGACTGGAGAAATCCACGAATGAAGTCTGGAGCGGGCTTGGATAGAAAAAACACAGAAAGGGATTCTGATATTCCACATGGAATAAAAGCAAGCGGAGAGGTCCACTTCGCCGTGGGCGGCTAGGCCGCTGAACCCCTGAAGAAAGTGGGCGCCCAACGCCTGCCTTCAGGCTTTCCGATCCCGATTGCTCGGGAGGGACATGCACACCGGCAGAACGACAAGGACTCCCGGGGACTCAGTGTTGGTTCAAAAAGGCCATCGCAGCGAGACGCGCGTCGCAGGCCAACCCCGCAGTTCATTGTAACAGGAGTGCGTATTGCGTTGAACGCGCCGGAAATGAGGGCGGCTTTTGCTGGCACCGCCCTCCGGGTGATCGAGTTGCGTGATTAGAAGTGGAAACCGATTTCGCCCGTCAAAGTCCGCGGCGTGACGTAGTGCGTGCCGCTGAAGGTTGACAAAAAGTTGTAGAGGGCGACTTTGTCGGCGAGATTGATGGCCGTGAACTGGAGACTCCATTTGTAGCGGTCCCCATGAAACAGGTTATCGTCTCCCACGGACACATCAAACAAGCTTCGCGATTGGATACGAGGCGGATTGTGATCGTCGTTTTCTGCTCCTGCCGCAGGCACTGAAATGAACTTAGAACTGAACTCCGAGGCTGGACAGTTGAACGGTAAAGGAACGGTGGGCGTCGCGGCCACGCCGTTGCAGGTGAATCCCGCTTCATATTCTTGATCGGCGCTGAGAGGTACCGCCCCTATGTTGGAAGCGACCATACTGATATTTGGCACGCCATTGATCAGAACTGAGCCTGGGCAATCGTTCGTGGCACTTACCCCAAAGCAGGGCGTCGCCCCGGCCACCAGGCCGCTGTCGTAGCGCCAGTTAAAACCGATCCATGGAGTGTTCTTCCACGGCAACCGATATTGGAGGTGCGTGGTCTGATTGAACTTCTCGTCGTGATCGATGCGGAAGACCTCAGAGCCCGTGGGGGTGGCGCCGGCTCCGCCAACCTGAGGCTCGAAGAATCGCGCCGCCACACTGGAGAAAACGACAAGTGCGGTAAGTCCATGGTAGTTCGGCATGCTTAAGCGGCCCGCATATCCAGGGATCTTTGACCGATCCCACTCGATCGGAAAGGTGATCGGCGTGTTGCCAAGCACGCTGAAATCGTAGGCGTTGTGGGTGTACTTCCAGATGTACTCGCCGTCGAACACGAGGAATTTCCCGAACGCTTGCTGAAATCCGGCATGGAATTCATTGCGATAGCCTGGACTTATTGGGGTCAATGAGCTCGATGAGCAGAGCAGCAAGGGACTCAAGACATCCGAGGCGCATCCGATGCTGGAAAGAATCAGGTTTTCGTTGAACGGTGTTTCCATCGTCCGTGCATAGGAAATGCGGAGAACCGTGTTGGTCGGCTTGATGTTATAAGCGATGCCGAGGCGAGGCTCCGCCTGCCTGGCGCTGGTAATGCCGTTGTATAAGTCGCCGCGGATCCCTACCTGAAAGTTCCAGTTTCCTGCCTTGATAGCGTCCTGGGCGTAGAGCGCGAGCTCTTTCACGTCGGTGTGACCGTTGAACGCGAAGAGACTTCCTCCGCGTGTCAAGTCGAAGGGCAGCAGGACAGGATTGAATAGCGGGTACTGGGGCGTGTTCGGCGCGTTCGGATTCGTGGCCACGTTCGGCTGATCTCCCGCCGGGCATAGCAAGGGGTTCGTAAATCCCTGCACGGGAACGCCGTTGGCATCAAGGCACGGAGCATTGAACGTTGGATCCACGATCCCCAAGTCATCGTTTTCCGTGAGGAAGGTCTGTTCATATGTGACGCCCGCCTTGATGTTGTTAATGCCCTTGTCATAGGCGATGTCCGAGCGAAGCCCGGCATTCGCCAGCGTCCGATCTTGCGAGACGCTCTCTCGGGAAAGGCTGGGCGGCCCGAGATCCGCGAAGGGATCCGCGCTCGGATAGTAATTATACCCGTCGCGGCGAATGAAAGCGCCGAGGGTAAATACGGTGTTTGGGTTCAGCAAGCGAGTCCACGATGGAGCAATATTGAAAGTTTGAATTTCCGAGCGTTCGTCGGTCGGGCCCACGGGCTGGCCGTTGGGACCGATGCCGCCATCGTCTACAACCACTCCCGACCACGCCGTTGCGTCCTGGGCGTCGAAGGAATTCGGCGTTTGGAACCAGGAGCGCGTGTAGCCGAAATTCAACTCGAGGGAATCGGCGTTCGATACGTGAAGATCCACGCGGTCGAACAAATTTTCTTCATTGCCTTTGTCGTGCATCACGGTGAATTCCGGAGGATCAAGAAAGCGCCCGGTATTCAATCCGCTTGCAGAAATAAAGTTGCCCCAGTTTTGGCCGCCATAAGCGAGATCGAATCCCGTATCGGTAGTGCCGAAAGTGCCATAAGAAGCCGTCAGGCTACCGTGGGGAATTGTGACGCCCTGGCCGGAGCGTGTGGTCACGTCGATCACGACGCTAGTCTTGTCTCCGTATTCGGCCGGCGGCGCGCCTTCCACGACTTCCATGGACTGGACGGAATTGAGCGGAATCTGATTCGAGAACACTTTGCTTTGCTGGTCGGTAATGGGCTGACCGTCAACTGAAAATGAGTTGTCGGCGTGGTCGCCGAGTCCATGAAAAAGACCGTTTGAGTCCGCCGCGATTCCCGGGCTCGCCAAGGTGACCAGCGAGCTCACCGACGATGACGGATTCTCGAGAGGCATCTCTTGGATGAGCGAACGGTCTATGTCGGTGTGCGTCGTAGAAGTGGTTTCCAGCAGGTCACCCGCTTCTGCCTGTACGGTTACCGTGGTGCTGTTACCAGCCAGTTCCATATTGATTTTCAGGTTGAGGGGGACGGACGAACTTACGTCCACATCCTGCACGTACGGAGAGAAGCCTTTCGCGGTAACCGTCATGTGATAGGGGTTGAAGGGCACATTCGGAAAGTTGAAATTGCCGAACTTGTCGGTCGTGGCCGACCTCTCGTAGCCACTGACCGGGTCGTGAATGGTCACCGCGGCGTTGGCCACGACGGCGCCGGATGGGTCCAACACGGTGCCCGAAATCGACGACGAATTTCCCGTCTGCGCCAAAACTGTAGAAGGAAGAATAGAAAAGCACAGCAGCAACATCACAATCGACCAGCATTTGTGGATCGCATTCGACATTTCTCGAATCATTTCGATCTTTCTCCTTACGCGTGTCTTACGCGTGCGCTTGAGCGCGAGCCCAGCCGCGGATTGCGGTGGGGCGGAATGTGAACATGGACTTCGCACGCTCGGAAAGGGCGTGCGAAAGAGAGTTCATTGAATTGTGCGGAACGAATCGCTATTCGAGGGGAGGAGCGCGCGGAGAGATCGAAAAAGCGGCTGGCCCTGCGTAAGTCCACTGAGTCTCGGTCAGAGTGGCGCGATGGAGAAGCGTGGGCCGGATCAGGTTCGCCTGCGCCGGCGGCGTGATGCTGCGCAAATGCGCAAAATGACAAATCTGGCAGGTTTTCTCCGCTGCGGCACTGCTGTGCTGGTGCTCGATCGAAGCGCCAATCGTGGTGGCGGTGAAGACGAGGATGAGCGCGATGTAAAGCGCTCCGACGAAGCGGGCGCGGCGAATGCTTCGGCTTTGTGTCGCGACGGATTTCATATCGTTTTTGGCCAGTGATTCCATTGAGAACGCGACGCCATCATTTACACCTGTAAGACGTCGCCATCGCGCGCGACTACCTCGTACAGCACCGGGTTAACGAAGAATCCGAGAAATAGCCGGGAGATCAAGCCGGCGACGATGACGATGGCGAATGGCCGCTGGGTGTCGGAACCGATGCCATGCGACAGCGCAGCGGGAAGCAAGCCCAGGCAAGCGACCAGGGCGGTCATCATGATCGGACGCAAGCGAAGAAGGGAAGCCTCACGCGTCGCCGTGCGAATGTCCTTGCCCTCGAGCCGGAGCTTGTTGATGAAGGACACCAGAATAACCGCCGTTTCCACCGAAACGCCCATCAAGGCCAGCAAACCGAGCAGAGAGGAGACGCTGAAAGGCGTGCCGGTGAGCTTGAGGGCGATGAGCGCGCCGACGGGCTCGGTGATCAGCACGCCAAGAGCGATGCTGATCGGGAATTTGAAGTTTCCGTACAAGGCGAACAGTATGAAAAAAATCAGGAGCACCGCGAGAGGTCCGATCAGTTCGAGCTGCTTTTGCGCTGCCACGAGCTCGCTGTATTCGCCGCCCCAGGTCATGCGGTAGCCCGGTGGAATTTGCACGGCCGCATTTACCGCTCTTTGGCCCTCGTGGACCGCGCTTTGCAGATCGCGTCCTTCAATGCTGTACTGCACCCCGATGTAACGTGAATTATTCTCGCGATAAATGAATGAGGCGCCAGAGCTTTGTTCTATTTCAGCGAGCTGACTGAGCGGAATCAACTGCCCCGAAGGAGTGCCAACGAGGAGATTACCAATCTCGTCCTGGCTGGAACGGAATTGCGGTTCCATGCGCACCACCAGGTCGAACAGTTTCTCGCCTTGGATAATCTGCGTTGCGGCTTGGCCGCCGATGGCAGTTTGGATTACCGTTTCCACGTCAGCGACGTTGATGCCGTAGCGGGCAATCTTGTCGCGGTCGACATTGATAATCAGGCTCGGCTGGCCAAGCTCGCGCACGACGGTCAATTCGGTGAAGCCGCGAATACCTTGCAGGATGCGCTTGATCTGAATTGCCTTATCCTGAAGCACGTTCAAATCGGTGCCGTAAATCTTCACAGCGAGGGAGCTTTTTAAGCCAGTCAGTGCTTCGTCGACGGCGTCTTCGGCAGGCTGGGTGAAGTTGAAAATCACGCCTGGGAAGGCCGCAAGCTTTTTTTGCAGATCTTCGGTCAGTTCCTGCTTGTTTTCTACGGGAGTTTGACGCCACGCTTTGTCGTTGTAGGGTTTCAAGCCAACGTAAAACTCATCATTGAAGAATCCGGTGGGGTCGGTCCCGTCATCGGGGCGCGCCAGTTCAGAGCCCACCTGCGTGACCATCGGATAGGCCATCAGGATGTCGCGAACTTGCGGCGAGAACTTGCTGGCCTCCTCGAACGAAATGGTATAGGGCATGGTGGCGCGAATCCACAACGCTCCTTCGTCGAGATGTGGCATGAACTCGCCGCCGATATAGGGAACCAGCAAAAGCGTGGCGCCAAAGATGAGGAACGCGACGGCGATGGTCGACTTGGGATGATCGAGGCACCATTCCAGTTCGCCCTTGTATTTCTGTTTGATCCATTCGTAAGGTTTGTTCACGCGCTCGCGCACGTTTTTCAGCCAGTACGAACAAAGCACCGGGACCAAAGTGAGCGTGAGAAGAAGCGCTCCGAGCAGGGCGAATGACATGGTGTCGGCCATGGGGTGGAACAACTTGCCGGAAGGCCCGCTGAGGGCATAAATCGGAATATATCCGGCGATGATGACGGCAATGGAGTAGAAAACCGGACGATCGACGTCGGCGGAAGCGGCGAGAATAACGTCGTTGAGCTTGTAGCTCTGGCCCGCGCGCAGTCCGAGCTCACGGTAAATGTTCTCCACCATGACGAGCGTGCCATCGATGATGATGCCGAAGTCGATGGCGCCGATGGAGAGAAGGTTGGCGTCGACGCCCTTGGCATGCAAGCAAATGAAAGAAAAGAGCAGAGCCAGAGGAATCGTGAGCGCAACGATGATTGCGGCGCGCGCGCTCACCAAGAAAAACAGCAGCACCACAAAGACGAGCAGCATCCCGCGCAACAGATTGTTTTCGACCGTATCGATGGTCAGCTTGACCAGGTCGCTGCGGTCGTAGAAGGGATGAATCTTTACGTCGGCAGGCAGGACGTGCTCGTTCAAATCGTTTGTTTCCGCCTCGACGCCCTTCAGTACGTTCTGGGTCTGCTCGCCGGTGCGCATGAGGATGACGCCTTCGACGGAGTCATCATTCTTCATGAAGCCAAACTCGCCGAGGCGGGGAGCGTGCCCCATCACCACCTGGCCGATATCGCGAATGCGCACCGGCACACCGTTTTGACTGCCGACGATGGTGTCGCCGATATCCTGGACATCGCGCATCAATCCCAAGCCACGAACGTAATAAAATTGACCGCCCTGCGAATAAAACCCGCCTCCCGCGTTGGCATTGTTATTGGCCAGTTGTTGAAGAACCGTGGGAACCGAAAGGTGATAGCCATAAAGCTTCGCGGGATCAAGCAGCACTTGGTACTGCATCACGGTGCCGCCGAAGCCGGAATCGTCGGCAACGCCCGGAACCCCTTTGTAGCCGCGTTCGATCACCCAGTCTTCAAAGGTCTTTAGCTCTTGAGGGCTGCGATCCGGGCTGTCGATGACGTAGCGATAGACCAAATCACTGGGACTTGACAGTGGCGCCATCGACGGCGTGATGCCGGCAGGCAGGGTCACGTCCGCGATCCGTTCGAAGACGACCTCACGCGCGAAGTAATCATCGGTACCTTCGTCGAAGGTCATGATTATGTCTGAAAGATCGTAGAGCGAAATCGAACGCATCACGCGCATGTGCGGGACGCCATTCATCTCAACTTCGAGAGGAATGGTGATCAGGCGCTCAACTTCCTCGGGGGCATGGCCGGGCCACTGGGTGATCAATTCGACCATGGGAGGCGAAAGATCGGGATACGCGTCGACGGGCATGTGCTGGAAGGAAATCGATCCGCCGATGATCAGAGCAACAACGAAAAGGAGGATCAGGAAGCGCTGGCGGAGGGCGAATTCGACAATGCGATGGATCATTTTGGAGTACCCCGTCGGCTACCGTTGCAACGAATTCTGGAATTGCAAGAACAGGCTGCCGTCGGCGACCACCTTTTCGCCGGGCGACAATCCGCTGACAATTTCCGTCTGGCCATCCTGGGTCTCGCCTATGTCGACCATGCGGCGCGAAAAATCCGTTGGCCCAGTCTGGACGTAGACGAACGGCTGGTTTTCGGTGTTCCGCAGAACGGAAGCTACCGGGACGGTAATAGCGTTGCGAATTGTGCCGGCGACAACGGTCGCCGTGACGTACATCTGGTTCTTCAATTTTTCTTCCGGATTTTCAGTGATGATGCGCGCCTGCAAAGTGCGCGTGTTGGGATCAACGGCGGGAGCCAGGTAAGAGATTCTCCCGTGGAACACGGTGGGGTAGGCGTCCGTCTGCACAGAGACTTGGTCGCCGGAGTGAATGTACGACAATTGATTCTGGTAGACATTGACGAGCACCCAGACATTGCTCATGTCGGAAATCGTGAAGCATTGCGTAGCGCCTGCTTGCAACAACTGGCCAGGCGAGCATTCGCGGTCCACGACTTCGCCGGCGATCGGCGCCAGGACGGGAATTTCCGCGACCGGCGATGCGTCCGCGACTTGCTCGAGATGGGTGATTCCGAGAATGCGCAGCGACTGCTCAGCAGCGGTCAGATCGGCCTGTGCTTGATTTTTCGCTGATTCGGCTGCCAGCAAATCTGCTTCGGCGATAGCGTGATGGGCGAATAGATCTTCGGCGCGCTGATAATTCTTGCTCGCCACATCGTAGGTGTCCTTCGCTTTCAAATAGCTCGCGCGGAGGAGAGAAAAATCGGGGCTGGCAACTTCCAACAAAGGTTCGCCTACGCGTACGTGTTGCCCTGGGAACGCAAGGACGCGCGACACAGGACCGCCCACGGCGGAAATAACGGGGGTGGTCTTGAAACCGTTGTAAGAGACCTGGCCGCTCAGACGCAGCGTGCGGGTGAGTTGTCGCGGCACGATGGTCACAATTTGGATGTGGGACATTTGATTTTGCGGCACGCTGAAGGGTTCCGCCTGGCCAGCGGAATTCGCGGAAGCGAAGGAGGTCATTTTCTCCGCGGACTCACGGCCGCTTGAGCCGCAGCCAGCCACGAACAAGGCAGCGGCACCGAGCATGAGCGGGAGCATCCGGGAAAGAGTCTTGTTCATGGTAAGTTCCTTGTGCCTACGGCCTCCCGCAATTGCTCGAGAGCGAGCATGTATGAAGCCAGTTGCTGCCGATAGGCCAACTGAGTGTCGCGGTAGCTGCGCTCGGCGTCCAGAAAATCGAGCAGGCTGGCAGCGCCGCGCTTGTAGGCGTACTCGCTGATATCGACCGATTCTTTCGATTCATCCAGATAACCTGATTGATAGATTTGCAGCGTCTGTTCGTTGGTGCGCAGCGATTCGAAGGCCGATTGCACGTCGCTCATCACTTGTTCAGAAGCTTCGTGCTGGCTTTCCTGCGCCTGTAAAATGGCGTCCTTAGCTTGCGCAATTTGACCCTGATTGCGATTGAAAATCGGCAGTGGCAAGCTGACAAAAAACGAAGTAGTGTCCTGATCAGAAATGTGGGTGTAGTTCAGCGTACCGGTAACGTCGACCTTCCCGATCGCCCGTTGCAGTTTGTAGGCGCTCTGGGCTTCGGTGACGCCTTGCTCGGCGGCGCGCAAGTCGGGGCGATCTTTCAGGGCCATGGCCTGCAGATCTTCGACGTTGTAAGGCAGTTTTTGGTATTCGAGCCCGCCGGCAACGTCGTAATCCAGGGGCACCGACTCAAAACCGAGCAATTGCCGCAAGGCGACGAGGGCCTGCTGCTTGGCAAGCACCGCCGCCGTCACGTCGGTCTGGAACTGCAGCAACTGCAGCTTGATTTTCAGGAAATCACCTTCGCTGATGGCGCCGGCTTTGTACTGCGCTTCGCTGATGTTGATCGTGTCCTGAAAACTCTTCAGGTCCTGCTGCGCGAAGTCGAAAGTCGATTCGGCCAGGAGCACGTTGGTGAAGGCGCTGGCCACATTGAACGTCAGAGCGCGTTCATTATCCGCAACGGTCGAGGTGGTGACCGCCGTCTGATCCTGTGCATTCCGCAAGCGGTTCTGTCTCTTTTCCCCGCGCTCAAACAGATAGGAGATGCCGGCGTCGAACTCCGTCGTTTGGCTGATGTTGTCCCAGTTGAACTGACTTGGACGCAAAGGCAGGCCGATGTAATCGACGCCCAATGTGGGATTTGGGCGCAAATTGGCGGTAATTTCCGCGTCCTTGCTTTGCGCGATGGTGGTGCGCGCCGCCAGCAAGGAATGGTTGTGGGCCAGGGCCAGTTCCACAGCCTGGTCCAGCGAAATTCGAATCGGCGATTGCAGCGTCTGGCCGAAAGCCAGTGCTGCTAAGCCCGACAAAGCGCCAATAAGGGCCGAAAAACGCAGTGCACGGTAGAGCATTTTCTTCCTCGAAGGAAATAGCGATTTGGACGCACGAACGCCCAAGAGGTAACCCAGGCTTTACAGCGAAGGGGGTGCGCGGGTCGCGAGTCTCGAAGGCACTGGTGCTGCGCGCAATACCGGTTCAGCCACAGGCGATTGCGACGCAACGGCAAACAGTACCGGCGCTGACTGCACTACGACGGGCTGCTGGGCCGCCTGATGGCCGAGATGGCAGATGGGGCAAGTGGATTCGGCGGTGTTTGATGCGTGATGATGCCAGACACTGCCAGCCGTGGTCGCCATCGCTAGTAGCAGCGCCAGCGATATGGCGAAAATGGTCCGCCGAGTCTTCGAATTGAGAAGAACTTTCACGCCCCCGCTCCAGGCCTCAAACCCCCGATTGTAGGTCAGACGTGCCCTAGAAACAATTGGTTGCAATTTACGGCGAGGCTGGAAAGGCAACGCTCTACGCAGACGTCTCCAGGCTTCTTTCCACCAGGCGAACGCACCGCTGCACGTGCTGGCGCAGCGGACCCTCAATTTCTTGCTGACGTTTGCGAAGAGTGCAAAGTTCATCCGCGATGTTCAAGGCGGCGAGGACAGCAACACGCGTGGAATCCACTTGGCGAGTAGATTCGGCGACGGCGCGCATCTTTTCGTCGACGAAGGCGGCCACGGTGCGAAGGTAAGCTTCATCACCGTCTGCTTGAACATTGTATGTCTGGTCGAAAATCTCGACTTTCATGGGCGGTCTCCCGGCTGGCTGCGGCCATTCTGCGGCATTGGAGCGGGCAACGCAAGGGCGCGTGGGATCCTCACCAGGCGAATTGTTCTAGGTGGCCCGCAGGGCCGCGCCCAGTTTTTCGCTGAGCGCCGACGCGATGCGCGCGGAGAAATCGGTGAGCTGCGACTCGGTGAGCGTCGCCGTCTCGCTTTGGAAGGTTACGCGCAGCAATAGCGAATATTTTCCTGCGGGGATCTGACCGCCGCGAAACAAGTCCACGGCTTCGATGCGTCGCAACTCAGGAATAGCGAGTGCGCGAACGCCTTCCTCGACCTTCGCAAAAATTGTGCCGTCCGTGAGGACCAGCGAAAAATCGCGCTCCACGGCAGGGAAGCGCGGCAACGGGTCGTATCGCAAAGCGGCGCTGTGTTCGGCGATGGCCTTGAGCAAGGGCTCCAGGTGCAGCTCCGCCAGATAGATGTCCTGACGGAGTTTGAAGCGTTGCGCGACGGCGCGCGCGAGCTGTCCGGCAGTACCGAGTGTTTGGCGGCCGTTTGCACACAGCGACAGCTGCGCTGCGCGTCCATTGGCGAGCCAAGACTTTCGCGCCAGCTCCCACTGCACACCGCCGGCGAGCGTCAGGATTTGGTCAATGTCGCCTTTCAGGTCGGCGAACGAAAATTCGCGTGCGGATTCGTGAATGGATTGTTCGCGCGCAAGGCCGGCAGCGCCGAGCGTCAACGTGCGCGTCTCCACGGGTTTTCTGTCGACTATCTCGTAGGCCTTGCCGAATTCGAAGAGGCGTACATTTTTCTGGGCGTGGTTCAAATTCCATTCGACGGCGGCGACCATGCTGGTTGCGCCAGAGGTACGCATAATCGAAGCATCTTCGGAGAGAGGGTTACCGATTTCCGCCGCGGTTCTATCTTCGGGGCGAAAGATTGCGTCACGCTCCGGATCAACCAGCGGAATGGCGACAATTTCTTCGTAGCCAAGGGCCACGAGTCTTTGTCGCAGGCATCCTTCTTCGGCGGCGTGAGGCAGTCGCGCCGCGGGCTGCTTCGCCGGGGGCAAGCGCGGCGGAAATTTGTCGTAGCCGTACAATCGCGCGACTTCCTCGATAAGGTCGATTTCCCGCGTGACGTCTCCGCGCCAAGATGGCGCCGTGCAGGCCCAAGCCGCTACAAGCGAACCGGCGCTGCCACGATTCGCGTCGACGCGCACCGGCGCGAAGCCCAGGGCGGAGAGAATTTCTTCGATTTCGCGGTCTGGGACGTCCGCGCCCATAACGCGCAGCAATTCCTTGCGCGACAACCCAATTTTTTTCGGCGCTTCAGGGTGCGGATAAACATCCACCAGGCCCGCGAGCGCTTCTCCTCCCGCGAGTTGCTGAATCAATTCGGCTGCACGCTTCGAAGCGAACGCCGCCAGCTCAATATCGGCGCCGCGCTCGAAGCGCATCGACGCCTCCGTGCGCAACCCGAGGGCTTTGGAGGTCCGGCGAATGGAAATGGGATCGAACCAGGCCGATTCGATGAGCAAATTCTTGGTACTGAAGCTGATTTCGCTCTCGGCTCCACCCATCACGCCGCCAATGGCCACCGGAGAGCGCGCGTCGCAAATCAGGCACATGTTTTTGGAAAGCTTGCGTTCGATTCCGTCGAGAGTGCGCATGGTCTCGCCGGGCTTGGCGCGCCGCACGATGATGCGCTGCTCCGCGAGCTTGTCCAAGTCAAAGGCATGCAGCGGCTGGCCTAACTCCAGCATGACGTAATTCGTCACGTCAACGACGTTGTTGATGGAAGATTGGCCCAGTGCTTCTAGCCGCTGACGAAGCCACTCGGGCGACGGCTGGATTTTCACTCCGCGAATGATTCGCGCGGTGTAGCGGCCGCACAGATCAGGCGCTTCAATTTCCACGCGAGCGGTTTTCGCGGCAGGCTCGGACGATCCCTTTACATTAGGCTGGATGGGCTTGAGGTTGAGGCGGTACAGCGCGGCAACTTCGCGCGCGACTCCGACGTGAGCGAGCAAGTCCGGCCGATTGATCGTGATTTCCGCATCGAGTACGGGGCCTGCCGCCGTATCTTCCACCGAGTCAATCGAGACGCCAGCCATGGACAGACGCGAGCGCAGCTCCGTGGCGGAGGCCGTCACGTCCGTGAATTCCTTCAGCCAGTTGTAAAGAATTTTCATTCGCTTTCAATCTCTTTGCAACATTTCGTGGCTCGCAGAGGAGCGATCAAGGTTCAACACAAATTTCTATGGCATTGTTGTCTAGATCAAAGAAGCGAAAGAAGTGATTTCCGCCCCCGTCAGACGTGATGCCTTCCGTTGCGACCCCACGGTCCATCAGCCATCTCCGCGCTTTTTCCAGGTCCTTCGCGTAAAAGACGACATGCTGGCTGTCCGGAGCCGCGCCCGGTTCGAGTTCGACAAGCGAGCAAACTCCGCCATCTTTCGAGATACAAACGTCCGCAAAGGGCCTGCCAGAGTCGTCTTCTGCGCGATCATGGGTTTCTCGAAGACCAAGCTTCTGTTTGTACCAGTCGCGAGCAGCAGCTATGCTGCGGACATCAATCGCGTAGTTATCGGCAATCCAAAATGGCGGTCCGCCCCACATGACGATCCCTTCTTTTTACGGAAATTGCCGCAGGAAGCGCACGTCGTTCCTGAAAAACTGTTGCAAGTCGTCGATGCCGTATTTCAGCATGGCCAGCCTATC
>JBAPRL010000070.1:0-127436 GCA_049281095.1 Candidatus Acidiferrales bacterium | reverse complement strand
CTGGCAGAGCGAGGCATCGCGGCAGATTCCTTGACCGATGTCCTGTATCGGCAATTCTGGGTTTCCGTTTCCGGAGACAAGAAACAAAGTATTTTACTTTCGCCGGAATGCTGGCGGGTGCCAGCGAGAAATATTCAGCAGCACGCAAAAGAGCTGCAACGCCGCGGAGATACGGCGTCGGCGGAGAAAATTCTCATGCAGTACGCACGCTGCGTTTGCCATATCGATCCGGAAGCGCGGAGGGACGCGGCCAACGGTGTGATGCAGATCGAGGATATTTACACCAGTGTGGGAGGCGCGCCTTTGGATGAGGCTGTGCGCGCCATCGGCGAGCAGCTTTCTCGCGAACGCGACGCCGAACTGCAAAGTTTGCTCAGCGCTGCGTTTGTCAAATTCAGCCAGAAGGCTGCCGAGCAACGCGAATTCCCCGCGGTGCTGCGCTCTCTCGATACTCTGACGGCCCTCGAGAAATCGCGTCCGAGCTGGACAAGAACCTTGGGGCCGCGCATCGGCATGAACAACCGCATTCCCGAATTTATCGAAGAAGGGCTGAGGGATTTATCGCCGCGACCAGAGCTTGTCGAGGTGCTTCGCCGAGCCCCGGATGCCGTGGCCGGTCAGCTTGCAAGCCGCCTGATGCGGGTCACGCGCGGCTCGGAACGGGAAAGAGTGGTGGCGATGGCCCGCGCGATTGGCGAACCCATCAAAGCTCACCTCCGGCAAACGCTGGAGCTTGGGCCCGTAGGAAGCGCCGTCCGCGCCGTGGGACTGCTGAGCCGCATCGAGCCAGTTGCCGTCGAGGAATTGTTGCCGCGGCGCATACGTTCAGGCGAACGAGCCGCGCACGACGAAGCCTTGCGCCAGCTTTCGATTGCGGGAGCGCCGGAGCGCGGGCGAACGCTGATGCGCATGATGGAAAGCCTCGACGCCATGATTGTGCCTATGGCGCTCGATGAGATTGGAATGTGCGGCGACGTCACCGTCGCGCCGGACGTATTGCGCGTTGCCCAAGGCGAATCGCTGCCAGACAGTTCCGACTTCCTTCGTGTGAAGGCCATCGAAGCCCTGGGACGCCTCCGCGTTCCCCAGATGGAGGGAGATTTGTTGCGCTTTGTGGAGGCCAAGGGCGCCTGGCGCTGGACTTATCCCCACGAGATGCGGCTGGCGGCCGCTCAGGCGCTTGTGAAACTCGATCCCGACCGCGCGCCGACGCTGCTGGCCAGTTCAGGCTTGGATGCGCGGCTGTTGGGTCTGGCGCCGCTGGACGCCAAGC
Source organism: Candidatus Acidiferrales bacterium (assembly GCA_049281095.1). Lineage (GTDB taxonomy): Bacteria > Acidobacteriota > Terriglobia > Acidiferrales > UBA7541 > DAHUXN01. The sequence goes on along the minus strand of JBAPRL010000070.1, from coordinate 126,163 downwards.
GGGACCGCGATTTCGTGCGCTACCGCCGGTATGAGCGAATCCGAATGACTCGCCCAACGCCCGCTGTGATCCAATCGCAGCGCGGGAAGTATCAACCGGCCGTGCAGGTTCTCAGTTTGGAGGGTGGGCTGCTCAGCGGAGATGTTCAGCTTTCTGTTGGCACGCCCGCGAGCCTGCGCATCTCATCCGGCATGCGGCCGATTCGCTTGGATGTGCTGGTGCGATTTGTGAAGTCCAATCAAGCCGGAGTGGAAATGGTTGGAATGGAATTGGAAGACCGCTCTCGCTTGCGAAATTTACTGCTCTCCATGGCTGGAGCGCCTGAGCCGAATCGACCCCTGCCTGTCCCTGCCTGAAATCCCGCGAAACCTAGCTCGTCTCCTCGGGTTATACCTGCTTGTATGGCTCTTGCTGCCGCAACTTGCGGGAAAACGCAGCCTAGATCCCTTGGGGCGGCATTACGTTGACACTCCGAGGGTCGGCTGTTAGATTCGATACTCTGCGTTTTCTCGGGGGCGGTCGACATCCGGTTCAAATTCTCGTGGGTTATATCCGTTGCCATGTTTACGCTGGCGGCAGGCTGCGCGGTCAGCCGGAAAACGGCGGTTGCACCGGTGGCGGCCCAGCCCGCGCTGAGCGCCACAAAACCGGAGCTGATTGACCGCTACAACCGCGAGGCGTCCGCGGTACAGGCGATTAACGCTGCCGTGCGAATGTCGCCAACGGCGGGCTCCGCGCTGAGCGGCGTGATCGAGAACTATCACCAAGTCAACGGCTATATCCTGGCGGCGCGGCCTGCGTCGATCCGTGTAATCGGCCAGGCGCCGGTCGTTGCAAAAGATATTTTCGATATGGCCAGCGATGGACAGACTTTCCATATGTACATTCCCTCGAAGAACGAATTCATCGAGGGGCCGGCGGACTTGCATCGCGCGGCCAAGCGTCCGATCGAAAACCTTCGGCCGCAGCACCTGTTCGATGCGCTCATTTGGCCGACTATTGAACACGATGCCCCGGTGCTTTTGGAGGAAGTCGACACCCGCTCGGCACGGTTTTATGTGCTAACGGTAGCCAAGAACGGCCCGCAGGGGTGGGAGCTGCAGCGCAAAGTGTGGTTCGATCGCGCGAATCTGCAGGTCGCACGAATGCAAATCTACGATACGCAAGGCATGATCGTGTCCGACATACAAACGAAAGATTGGCGGCCCGCGGGAGCGATCGATTACCCTCGTGACCTTCTGATTTCCCGTCCAGTCGACGAGTACCAGCTCGACGTGGTGATCACCCAATTGACGCTCAACCAGGCGATCGACGCCGATAAATTTCATCTGGCTCAGCCGGCGGGTACCGAACTGGTTCGCCTGGGCGAGGATGCCCAGCCGTGATCCGCCAGATGATTCTGCGAAACGTGATGTTCCGTCCGGTGCGGACCTTCATCAGCATCATTGCCGTCGCCGTCGAAGTCACCCTCATTTTGATGGTCGTGGGCCTTACTTCCGGGATGTTGTCGGACACGGCGAAACGCATCGAGGGAATTGGCGCGGACATCATGGTGCAGCCGCCCTCCGCTTCGATTTTCATGGCGTTCAGCGGCGCGCCAATGCCCATCGAGATCGGGCAGCGGCTGGCGCAACTCAAGGACGTGCACGCCGTCGCGCCGGTGCTTCTGCAATTCAATTCCACGAATAGTCTCGACCTGATTTATGGCATTGATCCGGAGAGCTTCCGGGAAGTTTCGGGTGGCTTTGTCTTCCACGATGGGCATGACCTTCAGAATCCCGACGACATTCTGGTGGACGACTGGTATGCCAAAGGCCGCAAAGTCAAGGTCGGCGACACGCTGCACGTCCTGGGGCACGATTTTCACGTTGCGGCCATCGTCGAACACGGGAAAGGTGCGCGGCTTTTCGTATTGATGTCGACGCTGCAGAATTTGGCCGGCGCGCGCGATAAGGCCTCCGTGTTCTTCATCAAGTGCGACCGTCCGGAGCAAACCACGAAAGTGATGTTCGCGATCAATCAGCTTTTGCCGCACTACGAAGTGCGCCCGCTGCGCGATTATCTGTCGCTGATGACTTCGTCGAATCTTCCGGGGCTTCAGACGGTGATTCGCTCGATGATTTCGCTGGCCGCGGCGATTGGTTTCCTGGTGATTCTGCTTTCGATGTACACCACGATTATTGAACGCACGCGAGAAATTGGCGTTCTGAAGTCGCTTGGCGCTTCACGCGCGTATATCGTGCGCGTGATCCTCAGCGAGACCACCGCTTTATGCCTGGCGGGAATCGTGCTCGGAATCGCCATGAGCTACGGCGCTCGCGCGCTGTTCCTCAGTGTTTTTCCAACGCTGACAATTTTGATTTCGCCCATATGGCTGGTGCGGGCTGCTTCCCTTGCAATTCTCGGTGGCTGGCTGGGCGCGACGTATCCCGCGTGGATTGCCAGCCGCAAAGATCCGGTCGAAGCCCTGGCGTATGAATGAGCCTGCCCATTGCCGCATCGGATTTTTGCAATCGCGAACGGCTTGGTTTTAGCGCGGAGACGGAATCCTCCGCCGGAGCGCATTTGGAACCCATACTGAAGAGCACGAATCTTTGGAAGATCTACCAGGCCGGCAAGCTGGAAGTCGCTGCGTTGCGCGGCGTGGATTTGGAGGTCTTCCCGGGGGATTTTGTGTCGATCATGGGGCCGTCGGGCTGCGGCAAGTCCACATTGCTCCACGTGATTGGAGGTCTCGCGCGTGCGACCCGCGGCAAAGTCTTGCTCGATGGCAACGATTTGGCCGCCATGGGCGATGCGGGCCGCACGCTGCTTCGCAGACACAAAGTTGGCTTCGTATTCCAGAGGTTCAATTTGCTGCCGACGCTGGATGCCAGGGGTAATATTGCTCTCGCGCAGCACATCCATGGAGACGGCTTCGATCCGCATCGCTTCGAGGTGGTCACGCGAATGCTCGGCCTGAGCGACCGTTTGCATCACCGGCCATCGGAATTGTCCGGCGGGGAGCAGCAGCGCGTGGCCCTGGCGCGCGCGATCATCAACGAGCCGAAAATTGTCCTGGCGGATGAGCCGACCGGAAATCTGGACACAAAAAACTCAGAAAATGTTCTTGGGTTGTTGCGCCAGCTCAACAAGGATCTGGGGCAGACGATCGTCATGATCACGCACAATCCGGAAGCCGCAACATATGGAAACCGCGTGCTGCATATGCGCGATGGTGTGGTGGTGGACGGAGCTTCCGTCAATTGACATGCGCAAATTGCTGCGGCGAGCCTGGGGAACGATTTTTTGGTCGCATGAGCGCGGTAGCTGGCCCTATGACGTGATGGTTGTGGTTATCGTGATGTTCGTTTTGATTACGCCGCGCCGTTGGTTTCACGATCAACCCGAAAACAGTTTCGCAAGCGCCGCCGGAATTATGCTCATCGCTCAGGACCCCAGCGCCCATACCGAGACCTACCGGTTGGACCGGGGATTGTTCGGTGCCGCTCAGCCAGCCGGCAAATCGAATTCTGAACTCGAAGAGAAAACTCATGAGCTTCTCAGTGAGTCGGTGGAAGGCCTGAAAGGACAGAGATTTCAGGTCCGAAGTATCCAGCCGGTCCGCGGGAGCGATGGGTCTCTGTTGTATTACGAAGTAGAAGTAAAGCGCTAGACGCACACACCTTCATTTCTGGCGGCCCGCGCTTAGCCAGGCCTCCTCAGCCACGTCGTCCGGCATCTGTGCATGTTATGATGCTTGCGGATTCTTCCAGCAAACATTGAGAAAAGTGCACATGTACGGCAAGGGGATTGTTTCAGCTATCATCGCAGCGTGTGTCGCGCTGGCCGTGAGCGCTTCGGCTATGCGCTCCAGGCCGCAGGCCCACGGAACTCTTACCCTGGATGCTGTGCTCGACAGTTTGAACCGCGAAGCGGAGAGTTTTCGCAGCTTGACCGCGGACGTCGAGCGAACGAAGGTCACCGTGGTCGTCAATGTTAAGTCAACGGAAACGGGGACCCTTTGGGTTCGCGGCGACAAAATGCGCCTCGATTTGAAAGAGCCGGATCCGCGAACGGTCCTGCGCGCGGGCGACACGATTTTTGTGTATACCCCGGGATTGAAACAGGTCGAGGAATACAATCTGGGGAAGCACCGAGAATTGGTGAACGAGTTTCTTCTCCTGGGCTTCGGCACTTCAGGCCACGAGCTGCAAAAGGGATTCTTGCTTACGTTGATCGGTGAACCGGTTCTGGATCGCCAGAAAACGGCCTTGCTGGAGCTGACTCCGAAAGCGGGAGCGGCGCGCAACCAGATCGCCAGAATCCGTCTGTGGCTCGACGAATCGTCGTGGCTGCCGGTCCAGCAGGAGTTTTTCGAGACCGGCACAGACGATTACTTCATCATTCGGTACGCAAACATTTCCAAGAACCCAGAGATACCCGACTCGCGATTCAAGCCCCACTGGCCGAAGGGCACGCAAAGAGTCCGTCCCGACGCCTAGCTCGTCAACCCATAGTCTGTTCTGCCGGCTCCGTCCTACGAAGCACGCTTCTCACGACTGGCAAGGCTTCTTTCCCTGGAGATGAGCGTCTTCTTGCGCTCCAAACCCCAGCGATAGCCTGCGAGATTGCCGTCCTCCCTCACTACGCGATGGCACGGCACCACAATCGAAACCGGATTTGTGGCGCAAGCCCGCGCCACGGCTCGTATCGCCTTGGGCTTGCCGATCGCGCGCGCCACTTCCGCGTATGACTTCGTAGAGCCGTAAGGAATGCGCTGCAGCTCTTCCCAGACGCGCCGCTGAAATGCGGTAGCCTGGACGTCCAACGGCAGATCGATATGAGGCTCCTGCCCGCGCAAGTGCCGGACGATTCTGCGGACCCATGGCCCGATCCCCGCGGCGTCCTGGTGAATCTCCGCCCGAGGATATTCCCGCGCGAGCCCCTTCTTGAGCGGCTCATCCGAATCTCCAAGGTAAACAGCGCTCACACCGCGTTGCGTGGCAGCCACGAGAACCCGCCCCAGCGGGCACGGCGCGATGGTATAGGAAATGGCCATGCCTTGGCCTCCACGGCGATAAGCCGCCGGGGTCATGCCCATTTGCCCGGGAGCGCGTTCGTAGAGCCGGCTGCTTGAGCCAAAACCTGCGTCATACATTGCTGTGGTCACTTTTTCCCCCTTACGAAGTTTGGACTTCAATTGCTTCATTCTTTGCGCGTCGGTGAACTGCCGTGGCGTAATACCAAGTATTCTTCGAAACAACCGCTCCATTTTGTGCGGTTTCACGCCGAACGGGCGGCTCAGTTCGGCCAAAGTGAGCCGTGCCTCAGGGTCAGACGCCAGCGTTTCGTCGATTTTTTGGCAGATTCGCTGCACCAGCCGCGCTGCTTCTCCTTGCGGAGACGAAAGCTGTGGCCGACATCGCCGGCAGGCGCGATAGCCGGCAAGTTCGGCATCCCGAGGGCCCGGAAAGAAAACAACGCGATCAGCGCGCGGCCTCTTCGACGGGCACGACGGCCGGCAATAGACGCCAGTGCTGCGCACGGCATAGACGAAGCTCCCATCAGCGGCGGAGCGCCGTTGCTTCACGGCTTGCCAGTAGCGCGACGATGCTGTGCGATTTGCCCGATTGGCGATGCTCATTGTCTTGGTCTTGCTCATGTCCACGAAACAAAAATATTCTACGCCAGAAACAATATCTATCCGATTCTCGCAGTCAAATCTTGGCCGATCCGGCCGCTTTTTGACGTTTCGTGGCTGCTCGCAGCCTTGTTGAGTTACAGGACACTTTTTGTCTTGACATGGTTGACGCCTTATAGGCTGCCAAGGCATATTTCCTTACCCGGCTTGGGGACGGCCGGGACTTGGGGGGATCTACATGGGGGCGCTTCCGAAGCTACACCTCTCCGGCAGTTCTGCAAACGCGCCAGCTCGAGAAGTTCACCAAATCCAGCCAGATCTGCACCACCGGACTTTTCTGCGCGTTCCGACTCACGCGATAAGTGTCGCGGAAGACCGCCGGCGCAGCCCGAGAGCCTACCTCAGCCTGCCCTTGCAACTCACCAGCATCGAAGGCCGCTCAGAAGCGGCGCCCATCACCCTGGTGACAAAAAATATCAGCTCCAGCGGCATTTACTTCTTGGCGCCCCGCAATATCGAGCCCGGAACAGCCATTGAGCTCCAAGTCGCATTGATCGAACGTCCTCTCGGCCGAGGCAGCGTGCGCTTGAAAACCGCGGCTCACGTGGTCCGTATGGAAGAGTGCGACGTGCCCGGATGGTTTGGTTTCGCCGCGTCTTTTGATGACATCGATTTCGACCGCGATGATTTAGTTCCTCCGTTTAACGGGTTTCATTAGAGTTTCCGCAGCCCTTTTTGTAATCTTCTTCGGTGAAGCTGCCACGGATCTCCGCGCGCGCGGTGATTTTCGATTGGGACGGCACCCTGCTGGATTCCTTCCGTGCCGATACGCGAGCATATCGAGCCATGTTCCACGCCCTGAAAATCAATTTCTCCGACCGCCGGCTCGCCCGCCACTATTCCCCGGATTGGTATCGCGTCTATCGGGCTGCCAGGATTCCTAGAAAACAATGGGACTTGGCCGACAGCCTCTGGGCAGCCGCCTATCGCAAAGAGAATCCCCGTTTGCTGCCCGGAGCGCGCGCCGTGCTTAAGAAACTCGGCCGCTCATTCGCGCTGGGACTGGTCACCAGCGGCGACCGAAAGCGCGTCCTCAGGCAGCTCCGGCAGTTTGGATTTCAGAACCTGTTTCCCGCGTGTATTTGCTCCGAGGACGCTCCTCGCCGAAAACCTCACCCAGCGCCGCTCCGCGCGGCGATGCGCTGTATGCAAATTAGCGCTTCGGATTGCGTCTACGTGGGAGATACGCCCGAAGACATCCAGATGGCCCACCGTGCTGGCGTCAGATCCGTTGGCGTGATCGGCCCTTTTCCCAGTTCCGACAAGCTGAAAGCTGCCCGTCCGGGCATACTGCTCGGATCCATAACAGATTTGCCGGAAGTACTGCTCCCCGCCGAAGCTTTGTAGTTCAGCGCGCTTCGCCCGGCCCGGTTGGCTTTGTAGGAGGCGCCGGTGAAGCCGCCGGATTTGGCCTGAAGTTCGACGACCGAATGACCAAGCGGATCGGGACTGTGCCCTGCGGCGCCTTAACATCGCTGTCGGATCGAATGTACGTGGGTAACCACAAATGCCCTTGGAGATTCTCGCGGTAGACCTCAAACATCCGAAAAGGAAAACTGCCTGCAAAATTTCCCGTATCGGTGACGAACTGACCAAAGCTTTTCACGACCGCGAAATCCTGGTCGTCAATCCACACCACGCCATCGAATAACGGCTTACGGATAAGCTGCTTCGGCTCTACCCGGAAGATGAACGTATCGATTTGGTCGAGCTTTTCCTTACCCTCGTAAGACAGCTTGTATTGAGGCAATTCTTCCGTGGTCAGGAAAAACAGCCGCAGGCCGGCCACAAATTTGACGTCTTCGAGCGAGAACTCTGTGTAATGCAAATTGGAAGTGGGCGGCTTAAGCACGCTCTCATAGTGTTCGCCGTCGGATTTTGTATATTGCTCGCCATCCAGTTCGAATAATCCCCCGTTCGTGACCATCTCTTCGACTTTCACGCTCTGATCCAGCGTGTCCGCGTCGTAAGCTTTCTTATTCAGGTCTTCGTTCTGCGTGAATCGTTGGATGATTTGCTCGGCTGGAATTGGCGGAGCGGCCGGCTCCGGCTTGACCGGGATGTGCTTGAGTTCAAACGTGGGCGGAGGCGTAATCGGACCGGTGGTCTGCGCTTGCACCCGGGCCCCGCCCGCCATAAGAGCCGCAACGAACATTCCAACAGAAACGAATCGGTTCATCTTCCCCCGCTTAGATGCGCAAAGAGGCTCTTGCGCATGCCCTAGGCTTGCAGGCACGCGCCGCCTGGGGGATAATCCCACAACTCTGGCACGTGAGGAAAGAGCAGGCCGAGCGTGATCTGTCCGCAATGCCGAACCGAAAATTCGGAACAATCGTCCGCGTGCTCTAAGTGCGGCTCTTCGTTTGATTTAGACCTGGACGCCGACGGTACGCTGGACGCCACTCCGGCGGCCCTCAATTCGCCAGCCCCCGGGACTTCAGGCCAACGCGCAGTGGCCTCCGGCACCCGCTCCGGTTCTGGTTCTCGCACCGGGGCGCGATCGGCTGCGGCGGCATACGGCGTTCTCGAGGCAGGCGACGAATTGGGCCATCGCTATCAGATTGAGTCGCTGCTGGGCCAAGGCGGCATGGGCCGCGTCTACAAGGCTTACGACAAGGAGCTGGACCGTCCCATCGCGCTTAAGGTGTTGCAGCCCGAACTGACCACGGATGCCAACGCCATGCAGCGCTTCAAACAAGAGCTGCTCCTCGCCAGCCGCATTTCGCACAAGAACATCCTGCGCATTCACGACCTGGGCGAAGCCGATAACGTGAAGTTCATTTCCATGGCTTTTGTCGACGGCCCGGATCTGCATCACCTGTTGCGTTCGGGGAAACTCTCCATCGAACGCACCCAAAATATTGCGCAGCAGCTTTGCGAGGCGCTTGACGCCGCGCATTCCGAAGGGATTGTGCACCGCGATTTGAAGCCGCAAAACATCCTCATGGGCGCAGGCGACCACGTCTATGTTTCGGACTTTGGCCTCGCCAAATCACTCGAATCCAGCGCCAGCGGAATGACGCGGACCGGGCAATATCTGGGCACGCCTCGCTACATGGCGCCGGAGCAGGTGGAAGCCGGCCAGGTGGACAAGCGCACCGATCTCTATGCTTTTGGGCTGATTCTGTTTGAAATGGTGACTGGCGAAGACGCATTTAGGGGTGACTCGACGTTGCAGATCATGTATCGCCGCGTCAAAGAAAAGCCCCCAAATCCCAAGCAGATCAATCCGGAAGTGCCCGACTACCTGGCCCGCATCATCCTGCGTTGCCTGGAGCGCGACCCGGCATACCGCTATCAGGACGCGCGTGAAATTCTCGCCGATTTGCTCGCCGCGCGCGTCACGCCCGCTGCAAAGGGCTTGCGTGGAATCCTTCCGGACGTTGCCACCCGCTGGTGGATCGCTGCTGCTGCGATGGTGATTCTCATGCTCGTCCTTCTGGCGATTCCCTCCGTTCGGCACATTTTTCGGCCAAGCTCGCCAGCTCCCACGACGCCGTCGAGTGCGGCCCCGCCGGGCGTGCCGCCGCTCTCGAGCGGCCGCTTTATCGCCGTGCTACCGTTGCAAGTTGTCGGCGATGCGCATCAAGTCGGGTATTTGGCCGAGGGTGTTCAAGAAGCGCTTTACGCAAAACTGTTTCAATTGAAAGACGTTCGCATGACGTCGGCCGACGCGTCAGCAAAAGCCAATGAGAATGAGTCTGTGCCTAAAATTGCCAATGCCCTTGGCGCGAACCTGCTCGTCCAAGGTGTGCTGCAAAGTTCTGGCGACAAAATCCGCATCATCGTCAATCTGGAAAACGGTGCGGACGGCAAGCGGCTGTGGAGCAAGGAATTCAACGGCGTCACGGGCGATCTCTTTACCATCGAGGACCAAATTTACAATCAGCTTGTTACCGCTTTAGACGTCACTCCAACCGGCGACGAAGTGGCTCGCGCCGCCGCCCGGCCCACCTACAACATCGCTGCCTATGACTTGTATCTGCGCGGGCGCAACGCTCTGCGAGGACATCAAAGCAAAGATATTCAGTCCGCGCTGGACTATTTCACACAAGCAGTAGCTAAGGATCCCTCCTTTGCGCTTGCCTATAGCGGCGTTGCCGACGCCAGCCTGCGAATGTACAGCATAAAAAAAGACAGCCTGTGGACAGACAAAGCGCTGGCGGCGGCTGAGCAAGCTCAGCAGCTCAACGGCAACTTGCCAGAAGTCCACTTCGTTCTGGGCAGTGCCTACAGCCTCACAGGCAAGTACAACCAAGCGGTCGCGGAATTGAAGCGCGCCGTGGCGCTCGCGCCCAATTCGGATGAGGCCTATCTCCGCTTGGGCGATGCATATTTGCAGAGCGGCAACGCTCCGGCGGCCATGCAATCCTTTCAGAAGGCCATCCAGCTCAATCCCTATTTCTGGAATAACCAGGACGAAATCGGGAGCGCCTACTTTGACCAGGGCGACTACGCCAAAGCGCTCGATGCTTTTCGTCAGGTCACGACGCTCGCGCCGGACATCGACGCCGGATACGAAAACATCGGCAACGTATATCTCCGCGAGGGCAAGTATCAGGACTGCATTCCCTACTATCAGAAGGCCCTGCAAATCGAACCGTATTGGACGACCTATTCGAATCTCGGCACCGCTTACTTTTTCCTGAAACAATACGTGGATTCCGCCGCTGCGTACGAAAAAGCGGTGGCGTTGAATCCCAACGACTCCGAGGTGGTGGTCAATTTGGCAGACGCGTACCGCTGGTCCGGACAGCAGGACAAAGCTCGCACCACGTATCAGCAGGCCATTTCTCTTGGATACAAAGAACTGCAGACTAATCCCCAAAGCGCGCTGACCATGGCTCAAATCGCGCTCTCCTACGCGAAAATCGGCAACGCGCAACAGGCCAATATCTTTATCGGCCGCGCCCGCTCCCTAGCCAGGAACAATGTGGATTACATTTACGACCAGGCGGAGATTGAGGCAATTCTGAATCACCAGGAGAGCGCCTTGACGGCCCTGCGCGAGGCATTTGAAAAACATTATCCGGTGGATTACGCTTCGGGCGACCAGGAATTGGAAAACCTGCAGAGCAACCCAAAATTCGTGGCGCTGATAAAACAGTTTTCCAGCAAGAAACCTTAAAGCCTCACAGGCTTCCTTCTTACTGCCTGCGGCCGAGGCCGATCACCAGAAGACCGCCCGTGAGCAGCAGAACAATTGTGGCCGGCTCCGGCGTTGACGAAATCACAACATTGGGATTCGCGCCGGTAAATCCCATCGCCGAGAAAGAGAACATCTCATCGGGGCTGATGGATCCTCCACTGAACACGAAGTCTTCTGTCACAAATTTCCCGGCGAGTGATACGAACGAGACGCCGCAGCTCGAAAAAATATCGCTGTAGCACGTGTTCACGCCTGTTGGAAACGGAACCATGAACTGCACGGTAAGTTGGGTGATGTCGACGTCGAGCGCGTTTTCGAAGACCACGTTGGCGCCGCCGTCGGGGTCGAGTGTGACGTCAAATGTTCCAGTAAATGGCGTCGCGTCCTTAGGCGAGCTGTTGATGATGACCGAGGGATCACCGACCGGCGTAGCGCTCGCGAATCCAGCCGGAATGATCAAAGCAACCGCAATGAGCAGCATGTGACGCAGCTTCATAGCCTCTCCTTGGACGCGGAACGGTGCTTGGTTGCCGCTGCACGTGACAGTCCAATCTCGATACCATATCGCATTGGTAAAGCCTTTGTCGTCAATAGTTTATGGCCATGCCTTTTTGCATCTCCTGCGGCCATGCAAAGATTTTCGTCTTATGTGCAACTCCTCCTGCATAGAACCATGTAGCGAATCGGAACAGCTTTGGTAGAATTTCCATGCTAAAACTGGCCGGGACCGGGAAAGTGCCTGACGCTAAGGTCGCCAAACTGTTTTATGTTGCAGGTAGAGTGCAAGGCGTCGGATACCGATACTTCGCGCAACGGGTTTCGGCGCGAATAGGTCTAACCGGTTACGTCAGGAATCTTCGCGATGGCCGCGTCGAAGTTTATGCCATCGGCTCCGCTCCGCAGCTTGCGTCCCTCCGGCGCGAGCTCGAACGCGGGCCGCACGGCGCTTCGGTTACCGAAGTGTTTGACGAAGAGGCTGCTGTCGAGGAGAAATACGCGCACGCTTTTTCGATTGAGCACGGCGCTTGGTGAAAGGAAATCCGCTCAATGGACGAGCTCAAGAAACTGATTCGTGAAGTGCCCGATTATCCCAAGCCGGGCATTCTTTTCTATGATTTGACCACTCTTTTGCAGGACAAGAAGGGTTTTCACTCGCTGATCGAAAAACTGTGCGCCAAGTTCATCGGTAAACACATTGACGTCGTCGCCGGCATCGAAGCGCGCGGATTCATTTTCGCCCCGGCCCTCGCCTACCGGCTCGGCGCCGGATTCGTTCCGATCCGCAAACCCAACAAGCTGCCCTGGAAAACGGAGCAAGTTACCTATCAGCTCGAATACGGAACGGACAAGCTCGAAATCCACCAGGACGCCGTCAAGCGCGGCGAGCATGTGTTGCTGTGCGACGATTTGCTGGCTACCGGAGGCACCGCCGCCGCCGCCGTAAAACTGATCCGCGGCTTGGGCGGCGAGGTCGCTGGCGCGGCCTTCGCCGTCGAGCTGTGTTTTCTCAAGGGCCGCGAAAAACTCAACGGCACAGAAGTGTTTTCTTTGATTCAATACGACAAGTAGGCTTGCGTTTCCTATTGCGCGGCATTTTTGCGCTGACGGGCTGCTTCGAACAGCACAATGCCCGCCGCCACAGAAACATTCAGCGAGCCGACCGGCCCGCTGGTTGGGATCGACACCACGAAGTCGCAGCGTTTACGCACCAGTTCATGCAGACCCGCGCCTTCGTTTCCCATGACAATCGCGACGCGGCCTTTGTAGTCCACCTCGGTGTAGCTTTTCTCCGCGTGTTCATCCAGGCCAATCACCCAGAAGTTCGCCTCTTTAAGCTGCTCGACGGCCCGTGCCAGATTCTTCACCCGCGCCACGGGCAGATGCGCCAGCGCTCCCGCCGAAACACGCGCGACCGTATCCGTCAATCCGGCCGCGCGACGCTCCGGAATCACAATACCCGCCGCGCCAGCCGCCAAAGCCGTCCGCACGATGGCCCCAAGGTTGTGCGGATCTTCAACGCCGTCCAGGAGCACGAGCAGTTGGCTCGCGCCCGCGTCTGCCAGCAAATCCTCCAGTTCGACCGCGGCGCTTGAAGCGGCAAATGCGATGATTCCTTGGTGGCGTTCCGCCCCGGCGGCATGATCCAGTTGCGCCCGCTCTTCGAAGCGCACCGGAACGCCGCGCGAACGCGCCAAATCCAGAATTTTCTGGATGCGGCTGCCGCCTTGTCCGCGCGCGACCAGTATCCGATCGAGCGGCCGCCCGGCAACGAGCGCCTCTTCCACCGCGTGGATTCCAGCGAGATGATTCATGATTAACTGAGCGCCGCGCAGAATTCGAGCATGCGCCGGTGGGTGCCTTTCACACGCACGCCGAACGGAAGCTTCGCCGCTCGATCCAGCAGCAGAATCACGCGATCCAGTTCGCCTTCTCCGGTACGTCCCGCAAGAGCCAGCCGCAGCGGATAGAAGATCATGCGCCCGTGCGAGCCGAAAATCCCCTTGAGCGCGCCCACGATTTCCCGAAAGCGCTCGGAATCGATTTCGCTGCCCTCCAGCACGCGGTTAGCAAGCTCGCGGATCACGTCGCGCGCGCCTTCCCGCGCCATTGCGGCCTGATTGTCTCTGTTTTCAAACAGTTTCGCCGCGTCGTACGAGAAAACCAAAGCCAAAAGCTCCGCCAGCGCCGAGCGCCCTTCATTCGCTGCGTGAAGCGCGACCTGCAGGCCAAGCCACTCCGCCGCATCACGCATCCACGCTTCCATTTCCGGCGTCGCCTGCGCCACAAGCCATCCGCGCTCGCGCAGAATCGCCTCGACGTCCGCCGCGGAGAAAGGATTCACAACCTCGACGCGCGGCTCCTGGGAAGGTTCGGCTCTCACGCCCGAATTGTACAGCAGCAGAACATGTTCCACGTGGAACGTATCGCCGGGCCTGCTTCAGCTTTCGATTGTCGCGATGACGTGCGCCGCAACCGCTTCGCCGCGCCCAATTTCGCCCAAGCCTTCATGAGTCTTGGCCTTCAAATTGATTTGCTCCGGCGAAATGCCCAGCGATTTCGCGAGCGCCACGCGCATGTTGGGGAAATGCGGTCCCAGTTTAGGCCTCTCGGCAACGACCACCGCGTCGATGTGCGCAATTTTCCAGTTTTTTCGTTCGAGATACTGGCGCACCTGGCGCACGAACACCAGGCTCGAAACGCCGCGCCATCTTTCGTCCGTATCGGGAAAGTGCGTGCCGATATCTCCCATCGACGCCGCCCCAAGCAGCGCGTCGCAAATGGCGTGGCAAAGCACGTCGCCGTCGGAGTGGCCCACTGTCCCCTTCTCAAAAGGAACGTCGATGCCGCCGATCATCAATTTGCGCTTCTCGGCCAGGCGATGCAGATCGTAGCCGATCCCTGAGCGCGAAACCACCGACTTGGTGCCGCTTGCACCGCGCCGCGCGGCGGATTTCGTCTCCACGCTCTCCTTGCTCATGCCGGCCTTCTGCAACTGTTTGCGCAGCTTGGCGTCAAGGGAAAGAACCGCCGCGAGCAGATGCGCGGAGGTGACCTGCTCGCTGCCGCTCTTCTTGGCGATCTCCGGAGCGACGGTCAGCGCGCGCTTTGCTTTTGTGTCGAGCGGAATCTCCGCTTTCGCTTGGCTCGCTTGATGAAGATTCTCCGGCGAGAGCCGGGCCACCTTCAGCGGAGTTTTTTGCCAATCGACGCCGCGAAACAGGCCGGGATTTTCTTTGCGAATGCCCGCCAGAAGTTGTGGCAGCCCGATCGTCTTTGCTTTTTCCGTGATCGCGGCCAGCCGCGCCATGAAAATGCACCGCCGCGCTTCTTCGTCGAATTTCTCGAACATGTTTATTTTCCGCGTCGTTCCTGTTCCAGGTAAAAGCGCGCCAGCTCCATGTCCGCGGGCTTCGTGATTTTGATGTTGCGCTCGGAACCCAGAACAACGTACACGTCGTGGCCCAGCCGCTCCACCAGCGCGGCCTCATCCGAAGCCGTCACGCCGTCTTGTTCCGCCCGCGCAAAAGCTTCCTTGAGCAATTTGGCGTGAAAGCCCTGCGGCGTTTGCGCAAGGACGATTTTTTCGCGCGGAATGGTTGCCGAAATCAAAGCAACGTCTTGCGGAAGGCTCGACCGCCGAACTTCTTTTATCGTGTCAATCGCCGGCACGCCCAGTATCGCCGCGCCGCGCGCTCCGGCCTCGGCGATGACACGCCGCACCTGTTCGCACGTAACGAAAGGGCGCACTGCGTCATGAACCAGCACCAGCTCTGTCTCTGCGGAAATTCGCGCCAGAGCATTGCCCACCGATTGCTGCCGCGTTTCCCCGCCTTTCACCACATGCACGGCGCTTCCCAGTTTTTCTTTCGATAGCCGCTGCTCCAGCGAGTCCGCCTCTTCGCCGCGCGTCGCGATGAAAAATTCTGACACCGCCTGGCATTCCAGCAAGCGCCGCAGCGTCAGCAAAACGATGGGCACCCCGTCCAGCTCCAGGAATTGCTTAGGGACGTCGGAGCCCATGCGGGTTCCGAGTCCTGCGGCAGGTAGAATGGCTGCGATTCGAGTCATCAGGGAGTGAAGAGTCTAGCGCATTCGAGAGAGCAGATAAACACATCCTCGCAGAAGCGCCGTTTCGCCGCTTTGCCGGTCAGGAATGGCCTGTGTCCGGTGCGTAGGGTCGCGGGGGACGATCGCCTCCGCCGCTGGGCGCGCTCGGCGCGGCGACGTCTGCAGGCTTCCCTTCGGGCATTGGCGGGCGGCTGGGAACCGATTCCAACGGCGCAACGGTTCCTTGCGCGGATCGGTGCGCGGACTGCTCTCCACGGTCATCGAAGCGTCCGAATATCATTTTCCCCGCGGTGGTCTGATGCACGGACGTCACCGAAATATCGATCGTCTTGTTGATCATCTTGCGCGCGCCGTCCACCACGACCATTGTGCCGTCATCCAAATACGCGATGCCCTGATTGTATTCCTTGCCCTCGCGCAGAATGAAAACGCGCATAATTTCGCCCGGCAGAACCACCGGTTTCAGCGCATTCGCCAGTTGGTTCACGTTCAGGATTTCGATTCCCTGTAGCGTCGCCACCTTGTTCAAATTGAAGTCATTGGTGATGATCTTTGCGTCGTAGCGCTTGGCCAGTTCGATCAGCTTCAGGTCCACCTCGGCGATGTTCTGGAAATCGTCTTCGGCGATCTGCACGTCCAGATGCGGCATTTTTTGCAAGCGCTGCAGGACCTCCAGCCCGCGGCGCCCGCGCTGGCGTCGCAGCGGATCAGCCGAATCGGCCACCATTTGCAATTCGCGCAGCACGAACTGCGGAATCACGATGGTCCCGTCGATGAAGTGTGCTTCGGCAATGTCACCCACCCGCCCATCGATGATGACGCTGGTGTCGAGTACTTTGTACACCTGCCGTGAGCTGCGCTCCGTTCCGAACAGGCCGCCCAGCGCCTGCAAGTTCAGCATGTCGCCCTTATTCGCGCCGACAATCAAGCCGATGTACGCCATGATCAGAAATACTGCCAGGCTGACGAAGGACCGCGTGCTCTCGGGCATGGTGGTGTGGGCCAGAACCAGCGTGGTCAGAAATGCCCCTAGGATGCCCGAGATGGACCCGATGACCGCGCCGATCAGCCGCCGCAGGCTGGCGCGCCGCAGGCGAATTTCGAAAAGAATGACCGCCACGGCAAAAAACAAGCCTGTGATCGAGCCCAGCAAATGCGAGAGGCTAAACGGCCGGAAGTGGTAACCCGCGGCCACGCACACCACTGTAAAAATCAAACGGATCGCCAACATGTCCCAGAAACCGCCGACGCCGCGGCTTTCCGCCTTCGAAAGCATCACGGATTTCACTTGCGGATTTTCTGAGTTTGCGGAAGTGGAGGAATGCCCGGATGGATTAAAAGTGCGGTTCATCGTGGCCCCTTTTTATGAAAAGCCCTTATGAACTATGAAATCAGGTCTATGCCGCCTTATGACAACTATGGGTCCGGTTGGATGATAGAACGCCGCAAAAGCACCGGAATGAATTGAATTATGAAAATATGAAAGATCTGATTGCAGTATACACCCATTCCCCGCGTGGGGGAACCTCAGCTCAAGTAAAAGCGCGGGACGCGCCGCCCCAGCGCGCACAACAGGTCCGAAGTCACCGTGCCGATTTGTCGCGCGGCCTGGTCCACTTCCACCGATGCATTTCCGTCGCTGCCGTAAATGGTCACCACGTCCCCGATCGACACATTCTTCACATCCGTAACGTCGACCATGGAAAGGTCCATGGAAATCGCGCCCACCAGCGGGACCAGCCGCCCTTTGACGATCACGCAGCCGCGATTCGTGCGCTGGCGAACCACGCCGTCCGCGTACCCTGCCGCGATCACTGCGATTCGCGAAGGCCGCTCGGCAACGAATCGCGCGCTGTAGCCTACGCTTTCTCCCGCGGCGATTTCCCGCAGGGAAATAATCCGCGAGCGCAGGCTCAAACACGGTTTCAGCGGGAATTTCTTCCGCACTTCCGCCGCCACATCCCCCGGCTCGAATCCCTGATGGTAGCCATAGAGAACCGCGCCGGGCCGCACCATGTCTGCCCAAGTCGCGGGGCGCGCGCAGATCGCTCCGCTATTTGCCGCGTGAACGATGCCCGGGGAAACGCCGGCGGCCCGCAGTTGCGCGAGCGCTCCGGTAAAGACGCGTTCCTGCTGTTCATTCTGCTGCGTCCGGAAGTCCTCCGATGACGCAAAATGTGTAAACGTGCCGGCCAGCTCCAGATGCGGACAGCCCGCATAGGTGTCGACAAATTCTCCCAATTGACCAGGCGAAATGCCCAGGCGGTTCATACCGCTGTCGATCTTCAGATGAAACGGAATTTTCTTTCGTGAGCTCTTCCCGAGCCGTTTCGCCGCCGCGCGCTCGAGTAACCCCAATTGCTCCAGCCGCGCTATGGTTGGCGTCAGCTTATATTTCAGAATGCGCTGCTCTTCTCCCGGCCAAAAGCCAGTCAGCAGCACGATCGGCTCGCGAACCCCCGCCTCGCGCAGCTCGATGCCTTCCTGCGAGCACGTCACGCCAAACGCATCGGCGCCCATGCGCGCGAGCGCCTTGCTGACAGGAACCGCGCCCAGCCCGTAAGCGTTGGCCTTAACAATCGCCAGGATTTTTCTCTTCCGGCCGATGCTGCGCCGGATCAATCGAAGATTATGAGCGATGGCCGCAAGCGAAATTTCGGCCCAAACGGGACGGCCATCGAAGTGAATACGCGGCTTCATCGGGGTAAACTACAAGCCTACTTCGCGGCGCCATCCCGCCGCACGCCAATTTCCCGGCGAGCCACATCGTTAGTAAACATGCAGAGTTGGATGCGGAATTCGCGCCGCCAGCGAGAGAATCGCGCGGATAACCCCTATTCGGGGAAGGCCCGGAAGGAGTCCGGAGCGGCCTGCTCGAAGCGCGTGTGCCGGTCGATAAAAACAAAATCCAGGCTTCCGGTGGGGCCGTTGCGCTGCTTGGCGATAATCAATTCACACTTCGCGCGCTCTTCCGGTGGAAGGTCCGTTTTGTAAAACCCGGGGCGGTTGATGAACAGCACCACGTCGGCGTCCTGCTCAATGGCCCCCGATTCGCGCAGGTCGGCCAATTGAGGTTTGCGATCCTCGCGCTCGGGCGCGCGCGTCAACTGGCTCAGGACCAGCACCGGCACTTTCAATTCTTTGGCCAGCCCCTTCAGCGCGCGCGAAATGCTGGAGACTTCCTCGTTCCGATTGCCGAAGCGCCCCCGCGCGGCAATGAGCTGGAGATAATCGATAATCAAGAGATCGAGCCCCTTATCGCGCTTGAGCCGCCGCGCCTTCGCGCCCATTTCCATTACCGTGGACGATGCGGAGTCATCGATCCACAGCGGCGCGTCGCCCAGCCGCGCCAGCGCCGGCCCGATCTTGGCCCAATCTTCGGCGCCCAAGTGGCCGGTGCGGAATCTGTGCGCATCCACGCGTCCCTGCGACGCCAGCAGCCGCAGCAGCAGAGACTCTTTCGACATTTCCAGGCTGAAAATTGCCACCGACCGCGGTTCATCGGCCAGCGCCACGTTCTCCGCGATGTTCAGCGCCAGCGACGTCTTTCCCATCGAAGGACGCGCCGCGAGAATTATCAATTCGCCCGGCTGAAGGCCCGCTGTGTCGTTGTCGAGATTCAAATACCCGGTGGAGACGCCCGTCAGCCGGCGCCCCTGCTCCATCATTTTTTCCAGCCGCGGGTAACTTTCCTTGATCAGTTCCTTGACGCCGATCAATCCTGCGCGGACGCGCTCTTCCGCCACCTGAAAAATGTCAGATTCCGCCCTGTCGAGAATGGCGTCCGCGTCTTCTTCTGCGTCCAGCGCGCGCTGCTGGATCAGGTCTGCGGTGTGAATCAATTGCCGCAAGATCGATTTTTCTTTGACGATGCGCGAGTAGTGCTCGACGTTGGTCGCGCGCGGCAGGCCGTCCATCAGCTGCGCGAGATACGCTGGGCCGCCCGCCGCCTCCAGTTCGCCATGCCGGTCCAGACATTCGCTCAGCGTCACCAAGTCGATGGCTTGCTGCGCTTCGGCCATTTCGATGAACCGCTCGAAAATCCGCCGATGCTGGTCCACAAAGAAATCCTGGCCCTTTATTTTTTCCGCCGCGATGTTCAGGCTGTGGTTATCCAGCAGAATCGCGCCCAGCACGCTGCGCTCCGCTTCCGCGTTGTAGGGTAAAGGTCGTTCGAGGCCGGTTTGCGCTGGCATCTTTTTACTTTCTTCGTCTTACTCTTGCTGGCAAATAGTTTCGCCCTTGGCGCGTGTCCCGCGCAAGAAAAACGGAATTGCCGCATCGCGTCTGCCCGCGCGGCATTTCGTTGGCGTGAGCAGCATTCTCTGCCTCCGCATTACGGGAGTCAATGGCACCGGCCGCTGAATTCCACATGGTGCTGTGAAAATCCGAGCCAGGGGTTGCTCCTTCCGCGTCGGCGTGCAAACCCGCGCTTAATCGCCGCTCGCTTCGGCGGTACGATTGTTCGCAGGCTTTCTTGCAACTCTCGGAGGAATCATCCATGCGTGTTGCTGAGCCCAAAACGTCTCGCGGCGTCGTTGGCGGAAACGTCTCGCCCGAGCCGCCCAAGCCGGACGAGTTCCGGTTCATCCGTTTTCGCGTCGAAGGCGAAGTGGCCCGCCTGACGCTCGACCGTCCCGAGCACAACATGCTGAACGAGCGCATGCTCGCGGAGCTTGCTTCCGGGATCGATTCGCTCGAAGGACGCGGCGACGTGAAGCTGATCGTGCTCGATTCCGCGGCGCAATCGTTCTGCGGAGGAATCGAGCTGGGCGAGTATACGCCACGGCGCGCGTTCCAGGTTCTCGACGCCTTCCAGCGCGCTTTCACGGCCATGCTCGATACGGCCAAACCGTTGTTGGTCGTCGTGAACGGGCCGGCATTCGGGGGCGGCTCGGAGCTTGCCGCGCTGGGCGACCTTGTCGTCGCCACTCCGCGCGCGAAATTCGCGCAACCAGAAATCAAGCTCGGCGTCTTCCCGCCGCTCGGCGCGGCCATCCTGCCATTCATTGTCGGGCCGAAACGCGCCATGGAATTGGTGCTGACCGGCGAAGTGATCAGCGCGGAGCGCGCACTTGGCTTGGGTCTGGTGAATCGCGTGGTGAGCGAGGACAAACTCGAAGCCGCGGTGAAGGAAATGGGCGGCCAGGTGACCGCGCATTCCGGACCCGTGCTCACGATGGCCAAGAAAGCGATCTTGGGCTCCATGGGGCTTTCTCTGCGTGATGGCGTGCGCCAATCGATGGCCGTGTTTCTCAACGAGCTTTCCGCGCTTGAGGATTCCAGCGAAGGCCTGCGCGCCATCGCCGAAAAGCGCTCGCCCAAGTGGAAAAATCGCTGACGGCATTTTTCCGGTATCGACTCGTTTGACTCGCTGCGCTGTTGCGCATAGACTCGGATTCGGAAAATTCAGCCGGCTCGCGGGATAAGTGTAAAAGGAAGGCCGTGAAAATCGGCCACGGTCCCGCCACTGTAATCGGCCGGCGCTGCTGATCGGGAAATCCTCACTGGCTCGAAAGGTGAGCCGGGAAGGGCCGCGACAAAAGCGGAGCAGCGTCACGCAACTCAGGTGTTCGCCATGCCGCGCGATTCAGCGCTGTGGCAAACGTCCCGAGGGCCGAAAGTCAGGAAACTTGCGCGAGCCGCGCATAGCTGACGCTCTTCGCGAGAAAGAGTGCGGCCAGACGCCCCATTGATTCTCGTGGGGCTTTTTTATTGCGCAAGAATATGCGGCTAAGCAAAATCGGCATCGCGTGTGGAATGTTCGCCGTGATTTTGGGCGCGCACGTTGCCGTAACTGCGTCGGCGCAAGACAGACCGGCAGCATCTACGCGCAGCATGATGGACGAAGTCGGCCGCCGCGTCGCCGTACCGACGCAAGTCCGGCGCATCGTCACGCTCGCGCCGAACCTGACGGAAATTGTTTATGCCCTTGGCGCGCAGGATCGGCTGGTGGGAGTTTCCGAGTACAGCGACAATCCGCCGGCGGCGAAAGCCAAGCCAAGCATCGGCATGCCCGTAAATCCGAGTCTCGAAGCAGTTGTTGGCGCGCGGCCAGACATTGTGCTGGCGACCACTTCGATTAATTTCGCCAAAACAGTCGACGCGCTCGCGCGTTTGGGAATCGCCGTGTACACCACCGACCCGCATACCATCGAGGGCACGCTGCGCTCGGTCACCGATATCGGCGCAGCGATTGGCGCCGCGCCGCAAGCTGACGCGGTGGTGGCCAAGCTGCAAGCGCGCCTCGACGCGCTGCACGCCGAACTCAAAACGGAAAAGCCGGCGCGCGTGCTGTTCGTTGTTTGGGAGAATCCGCTGATTTCAATTGGCGACAACACATTCATTTCCGATGCCCTGCGTTGGGCGGGAGCGGAATCCGTGATTCACACCAAACAGAATTGGCCGCAGATCAGCATGGAAGAGGTGGTGAAGCTCAATCCTGGCTACATCATTTACGCAGACTCCCAGCTGGACACAGAGGGTGACGCTGATTCGGACGCATCGCCGGATCTCCGAGCGGCGATCGCGCGGCATCTCGATGAGCTTCGTAGCGAATCTGCCTGGCAGGAACTTGCGGCGGTGCGCGACGGGCGCGTCGCGGTCGTCAGCGAGGAAGTCGAAGTCCCCGCGCCGGGCCTTATCGACACCATCGAGCAGCTCGCGCGCGAATTGCATCCGGGCATTTTCGCGCGACAAGGCGAATCGCACGCAATCTACCGCACGTCCTCTGATTCTTCCGCGTGGCAGAGAATTCCGCTGGAGGCCGCTCCGTGCGCCCGCTAACGCCTAAGCGAATCGCGTGGATTTGCGCCGGCCTCGGGGCAATTCTTTTCGTAGTCGTGGTTTTTTCGCTCGAAGTGGGAGCTTCCCCCATCGCCGTGACCGACGTGGTGAAGACGCTTCTGCGCGGCGCCATCGGGCACTGGAGCAGCATTCCTCCTTCCGATAGGCTGATCGTTTTCGGGCTGCGTTTGCCGCGCATCGCGCTCGGAGTGCTAGTTGGCGCGGCTCTTTCTGTTTCCGGCGCTTCTTTTCAAGCGCTGCTCCGCAATCCCCTTGCCGATCCATACGTGCTGGGTGTTTCGAGCGGCGCCGCTCTCGGCGCAATTTTCTCGCTCGCTTGGTTTCCACGCTTCCCCTGGACCATGCAAACGCTGGCTTTCGTCGGAGCGCTGCTCACCATCGCCGCGGTTTATTTTCTGGGACGTCGCGGCGGGCAACTCGACAGCACCACGCTATTGCTGGCAGGAATCATCGCCGCATCCTTCCTGTCCGCGATCATCATGTTCCTGATGACCACTCTCAGCGGCCGCGATTTGCGCGGCATGGCTTTTTGGCTCATGGGCGACCTCGCCACTCCGCCGACGTTGCGGCTGAGGTACTTGTTCATAGTGCTGCTGCTCGCCATCGGCGCCATTTATACGACCGCCTCCGACTTGAATCTCATTCTCACCGGCGAGCGCGAAGCGCACCATTTGGGCGTGAACATCGCGCGCGTGAAGTTCGTAGTCTACGTAGGCGCGTCGTTGCTCACCGGACTCGCCGTGTCCGTGAGCGGCGCGATCGGCTATGTAGGCCTGCTGATTCCCCACGTAATGCGGATGTTTTTCGGCTCGGACTATCGCCTGCTGATTCCGGCCTCGGCATTGGGCGGCGCGATCGCCCTGTGCTTGGCGGATACGCTCGCGCGCACCATTGTCGCGCCCACGGAACTGCCCGTGGGAGCCATGACCGCAGCGATTGGCGCTCCGGTATTCATTTACCTGCTGCGCCGGAGGCTGGCGTGAGCGCGCAGGAAACGGCGGACAGAAATACAAGTCCGGGCACGCTCGCGGGTTGGGTCGAAAATCCCGTGCGTCTTGTCGTCGAGCAGGCCAGCTACGCGTATTCTGCGTCTGCCGCAGCCGCTCCCAATTTCACTTTGGGTCCCATCACTTTTTCAGCGCGGCAGCGCGAGATCGTCGGGATCCTCGGCCCGAACGCGAGCGGCAAATCCACGCTTCTTCGCGTGGTCGCTGGCGAAGTGAAGGCGCTCTCCGGCCGCGTCGAGCTGGACGGAAAGCCGCCAGGAGACTTGCCGCTGCGCGAGCGCGCGCAACGCATCGCCATGGTTCATCAAGAAAGCAATTTGCTCTTCCCTTTGCGTGTGTGGCAATACGTGTTGCAGGGACGCTATCCCTACGGGCGCCGTTTGCGCTTCGAAAATGAAGCCGATTGCCTGATGGCCGAGAACGCCCTCGCGCAAGTCGGCGCGCAAGCCCTCACCGAACGCCGCATGGACGAGCTTTCGGGCGGCGAGCGCCAGCGTGTAGTGCTCGCGCGCGCCCTCGCGCAGCAGCCGCAGCTTCTGCTGCTCGATGAGCCCACGCGATACTTGGACATCGGCGGCAAAGTGGAATTGATGCGGCGTCTGCGCCGCCTTTCCGAAGAGAATCGCTACACCGCCTTGGTCGTCACCCATGAACTCAATCTGGCCGCGGAATTTTTTGACGCCATTGTGTTGTTGCAGGGCGGAAAATGCGTTGCCGCCGGCAAGCCCGAAGACGTTTACCGCCGCGATCTGCTCGAGGAAGTTTTCAAGACCCCGCTCGAAGTCGAGAAGAGCGCCAGCGGCCGCCCGCGTGTGATCCTCCGCGGCGAATCGGACGAGCATGACGCGGAAGACTCTACAGAAGTGGCGAAAAGCAAGTCCGGCGGAGCAGACAAGAATTTGTCGTGACCCAGTGAAGTAATAGTCGTCTAACTTGATTCACCGGCGGTGCCGAGAGGCTGATGCAAGCAGCCTGTCGCTCCCCGGAAAAATTCACCACGAAACTCCGTGCACGGGAAGGCGGTGAAAAGCCGCCGCCGCTGCGCGACTGTAAGGCGGAAAAAATCGGGCGCGCGTCACTGCGCCGTGTGCTTCGTCGAAAGACGCGACACCGGAGCGGGAAGGCCGCGCCGAGAAGAATCCCGCCGAGCCAGGAGACCGACGGAGTTTCTATCTCGTGTAGCGAAGACGCCGCGCGCAACCAACGCAGCGCCATTTCGCTCCCGGGACAGCCTTCACACTCCCGCGCGAGAGGGAGTCGGAGGATAAAAATGAAACTCTGCGTTCGACATTTGCTTCCTTTCAGTTTTCTTGCTGCATTGCTTTTCAGCTTTTCCTTTTTCACGCCAGCACAAGCACAATCCCAAGCCGTTCTTTTTGGACGCGTCACCGACCGCAGCGGCGCCGCCATTGCCGCCGCGCAAATTGTCGCCGAACCAGTCGCGCGCACGCAAATCTCGGTCAGCACTCGCAGTGCCGCCGACGGTTCGTTTTCACTCACCCTTCCGCCGGGCACATACCGCGTGCGCATAAGCAGCCCGCAAATGGCTGAAGTCGACCAAGAACTTACGCTGCGCGAAGGCCAGCGGCGCGAATGGGGCGTGCGCATGGAATTGGCGCCGCTCTCATCCAAGGTTGTCGTATCGGCGCAAGCCGAGCCCGCGCCCGCAAACACCGTCGCGTCGCCGGTCACCGTGCTCACCGAGCAGGACATCGAGCAGCGCCAGGCCCTCTGGCTCGCGCCGCTCCTTGCTTCCACCGCCGGTGCAAGCATCGCGCGCCTGGGCCCGCTCGGTGGCGTCACCTCGTTCTTCCTCGACGGCGGAAATTCCAATTTCACAAAAATTCTCGTTGACGGCACGCCCATCAATCAGCCCGGCGGCGACATCGATCTTTCGAATCTCGACGTCACCAACATCGACAAAATCGAAATCGTTCACGGTGCTACCAGCGCGCTGTTCGGCTCGGATGCCGTCGACGGCGTGGTGCAAATCTTCACGCATCAGGGAACCACGGAAGAACCGGCGGTGACGCTTCTTGGCGAAGGCGGCACCTTCGACACCGGGCGCGGCGAAGCCCAATTGAGCGGCGTGCTCGGCAAATTCGATTACGCGCCGGCGATTTCATATTTCGATAGCGACGGCCAGGGGCCGAATGACCGTTTCCGCGACACCACGCTCTCCGGAAATTTCGGCTGGAAGTTCAGCGACACCGATAAAATCCATCTTTCGCTGCGCAACTCCGATAGCGACGCCGGTCAGCCCGGCCAAACCTTGCTCGAGCCGCCGCTTCTCGGCCAGTCCTCTGACCTCCATGATTTTTCCGCCAATCTCAGTTGGGATTTTTCCACCGGCACGCACTGGGAAAATCATTTGGACGCCACCGAATCGTATTTTTACGATTTCATCATCGATATTCCCGCTTTCACCGAAGTCGATGAATTCAATCGCGCCGGCTTCGAAGGCCAGTCAACCTATCTCAATGGCCCGCTCGCCGTTTCGCTCGGCTACAACTACGAAGTTGAAAATGGCTCTGCCGCTGGCCCGCATGAACGGCGCAACAATCAGGGCGGCTACCTCGAAATGCATTATCAATTCAACCGTCGCCTCACCGCCATCGCCGGCGTGCGTGCCGAAGACAACGCCAGCTTCGGCACGCGCGTAGTCCCGCGCACGGGAATCGCGTATCTTGCGCGCTTCGGCAGCGGATTCTGGGGCGAAACGCGTCTCCGCTCTTCCTACGGACTGGGAATCAAGGAGCCTGACTTCGAGGATTCCTACGAAAACGATCCCTGTTATCCGGGAAATCCGAATCTCGCGCCCGAGCGCAGTGACACCTTCAACGCCGGAATCGATCAGGAACTTGCCAACGAACGCGTGAAATTTTCAGAAACATTCTTCCGCAACGAGTACTACCACATCGTCAGCTTCGCCTCATGTATTCCCGGCGCTCCTTGCGGATTCCCGATTCCATCCACCTGTACGCCCTCGGACGAGCAGGCCGAAGGAGGCTACGGCACATTCTTTAACACCGACGCCGCGCGCGCCTACGGCGCCGAAACAACCATCGAGGCGCGTCCTTTACGCTGGCTAAGCATTCTGGGAAATTACACCTACGACAACACGCTGGTCCTGAAATCGCCGAATGCGTTTGACCCCACGCTGACGCCGGGCAATCGCTTGTTCTTGCGCCCGCTGAATTCCGCAAATTTGATCCTGAACGCCGCGTTCCGGCGGATGGATTGGAACCTCGCAGGCTATTTTGTTGGACGCGAAACGGACAGCGATTTCCTGGGTCTCGGCTTCACCAGCAACCCGGGCTATTTCCGCCTCGACCTCGGCACGCAATTCGCGGTGCGCTACGGATTTTCGGTCTTGGCGCACGCGGAAAATTTGCTCGACCGCCATTATCAGGATGCGGTTGGTTATCCCGCCCTGGGCCTGAATTATTTAGCAGGCGTGAAATACACCTGGGGAGGCAAATAATCTTTTCCGCGTCTGCGTTTTCGTAGGGGCGGGGCTTGCCCCGCCCGTCCGTCGCAGCGGCGGCCCAATGGTTGAGCATCGGCACGAGACAATTTGGCCGCCACCGCGCGAGCGGAGCCGCTGTGCCTAGATCGAAGCCGCCCGCGCGAGGATGCTATAATCCGTGAATTCGATGACTCCATCGACTTCACGAGCGGCGGCGTCAACGGCAGAAAGCGCGCGGCAACTGCCCGCGGAAGTACGGGCCCGCTACGAGTGCGTCGCCGGGCTCGAAGTGCATGTACAACTCGCGAC
Organism: Candidatus Acidiferrales bacterium; assembly: GCA_049281095.1. Lineage (GTDB taxonomy): Bacteria > Acidobacteriota > Terriglobia > Acidiferrales > UBA7541 > DAHUXN01. Next base: position 99,170 of record JBAPRL010000070.1, on the reverse strand, counting down.
GGCGACCAAGGCGTTTTGCGCGTGCTCCACGCGCTTCGGCGATCCGCCGAACACCAATGTTTGCCCCGTGTGCCTCGGTCTGCCCGGCGCGCTGCCGGTTCTCAACCGGCGGGCCCTGGAGCTGGCGATAAAAGCAGCCCTGGCGCTGCATTGCGACGTCCAGGCGCGCTCGCGGTTCGCCCGCAAGAACTACTTTTATCCTGACCTGCCCAAGGGCTACCAGATTTCGCAATATGAATTGCCGCTCGCGACCGGTGGCTGGCTCGAAATTGAAGTCGGCGGCGAGAAGAAACGCATCGGCATCACGCGCCTGCACATGGAAGAAGACGCCGCCAAAAATTTGCACGAAGGATTCCCCGATGCGGCGCAGTACAGCCACATTGATTTCAACCGCGGCGGCGTGCCGCTCATCGAAATTGTCAGCGAGCCGGATTTGCGCTCGCCCGAGGAAGCCTATGCGTACCTGACGACTCTCAAGCAGACGCTCGAATATATCGCCGTCAGCGATTGCAACATGGAAGCAGGCTCGCTGCGCTGCGACGCCAATGTGAGTGTGCGCTTGCGCGGCGCAAAGGAACTCGGCACCAAGGTGGAAGTGAAAAACTTGAATTCGTTTCGTTATTTGACGCATGCGCTCGAATATGAAATCAGCCGCCAGATTGGCCTGCTCGAATCCGGCGGGACCGTCGCGCAGGAAACGCGCCTGTGGAACGTTGCCGCCGGCCGCACCGAATCCATGCGCTCCAAGGAATTCGCGCATGATTACCGATATTTTCCCGAGCCCGATTTGTTGCCCGTGGAAATCACGGCCGATCGCAAGAACGCGATTTTGGCCGAGATGCCCGAGCTTCCCGATGCCAAGCGTGCCCGGTTTCTGAACGAATACGGAATCGGCGCGTACGACGCCGGTGTGCTCACCGCCACGCCCGCTCTTGCGGACTATTTCGAGGCGGCGGTTCGCGCGGGCGCGGGACCAAAGTCCGCGGCGAATTGGATTCAGACCGACTTGCTCCGCCGCCTGAATGATTCAGGAAAAGAAATTTCCCAGTCGCCAGTCAGCGCCGAAGCCTTGGCAGATTTGCTGCGCCGCATCGACCAAAATGAAATTACCGGTGCGATTGGCAAGCGTGTATTAGCGCAGATGTTCGAGACCGGAAAATCGGCGGGCGAGGTAATCGTGGCGGAAGGCCTTTCTCCGATTAGCGACACGGAAAGTGTGGAGAAAATTTGCCGCGATGTGATTGCGAAAAATGCCGAGAACGTTGCGAAGTATCGTGCGGGGAACGAAGGCGTTTTCAAGTTTTTCGTGGGGCAAGTAATGAAGGAAACAAAGGGCCGCGCCAATCCCCAGGCGGTCAATGAAATTCTAGGCAGATTGCTGAGTCAGAAATAGAGGCGATGAAGATGAGAGAGCCGTTGAAAGAAGGCGTGCGAGCGCCGGACTTCAAATTGCCGGCCGATGACGGGAAAGAAGTGGCGCTGAAGGATTTTCGCGGGAAAAACGTCGTCTTGTATTTCTTTCCCAAGGCCGACACTCCCGGTTGAACCAACGAAGCGTCCGAGTTTCGCGACGCCAAGAAGAAATTCGACAAGCTGAACACCGTCATCCTCGGCTGCAGCGCGGACTCCGTTGAGCGGCAGGCAAAATTCAAAGCGAAATACAATTTGAATTTCGCGCTGCTCTCCGATCCGGAGTTCGAAACCATCGAGGCTTACGGCGCGCGCCGCATGAAAAGTTTTCTCGGGAAAACCTTCCTGGGCATTGTGCGCATGTCCTATTGGATCGGCCCGGAAGGCAAAATCCGCCACGTGTGGGACAAAGCAAACTCAAAGGGCCACGCCGCGGAAGTCCTCGAAGAAATCGCGCGGCAGTGACCGCATCGCCGCGCCCCAGACAAGATCCAGAACATTGCCGCTGTGCTTGCGGCAGCGCCGGCGCTACAGAGCGACAGAGAAACTGCCGCCGCGCTCCTCGATGAGCATGTTATCGATCAGGCGCGTGGAACCGACGCGTGCAGCGATGAGCAGCAGGCACGAGCCTCGCAGGAAATCGAGCGTCTCGAATGAATCCGCATCGACGAGCACGGCGTAATCGAGCTTGGCGAGCGGCTCGGACGCGATCGTCGAATTCACCGCGTCGAGAATTTCCGCTGAGGCCCGCGAACCCACCGTGATTTTGCGGCGGGCTGCATCGAGCGAACGATAAAGCACGGTAGCTGCACGACGCTCCGCGGGATTCAGATAGGCATTGCGCGAAGACCGTGCCAGCCCGTCCGATTCGCGAACAATGGGACAGACGAGAATTTCCGGATCGAGATTCAAATCGCAAACCATCTGGCGGATGATCCGCGCCTGCTGCGCGTCCTTGCGGCCGAAATAGGCGAAGCGCGGCCGCACGATTTCGAGAAGCTTCAGCACAACCGTGCACACGCCTTGAAAGTGCCCCGGGCGAACACGCCCCTCGAATTTTTCGCTCAAACCATCGACGCACACCGCAGTACGGAATCCCGATGGATAAATCTCCGCGGCATCGGGAGCAAACAAATAATCTACGCCGAGAGATTCGAGAAGCGCGCAATCCTGTTCGAAATTGCGCGGATACTTTGCGAGATCTTCGCCGGGGCCGAACTGCGCGGGATTGACAAAAATCGAAACGATCACGGGCGAGCATTGCTGCTTCGCCGCACGCACCAGCGAAAGGTGGCCTTCATGCAGCGCGCCCATGGTGGGCACGAAACCGATGAGGCGCTCGGCCGAATCGGCAGCGCGCGCGGCCTGCGCGCCTCGGCGAGCCTGCTCACCTTGGCGAGCTAGCTCACCTCGGCGAGCCTGCTTCATCCAATCGACGCTGCGAATAATCTCCATGGCGTTTTGTCGAATTTAGTTATGGGCCTTGCCAGCTTGCTCGCGGTAGAAAGCAATGAGGTCTGTCGCCAAGGGAGTGGCGCCCAACTGGCGCAGCATGGTGGTGATTTGGCCGCGGTGGTACGTCCCGTGATTGACGAGGTGCTGAAGCATCTGCCACATCGGATTCGAAAAGGCGTGGCCTTTGGTGTTGTGATATTCGACGACGCGGTCGAGATCGGCGAGGGCAAGCGTGCGGACGAAATTGAGCAGATCGCTTTCGATGGCTTGCCAGCGGGCGCGGATGGACGCGAGGTCATGGAAATCACCTGGCGGAGGACCCGTCGGTGAGCGGCCGAGCCAGCGTTCGAGCCAAAGCCATTCCACGAACATGATGTGCGTCAGTGTTTCGCGCACGGCCGGAAAGCTCGAACCGAGATTGCGCGTGAATTGTTGGGGTAAAAGCGCCGACGACGCATCGAGGACGCGGTGATCGGCCCAGGAATTGTACGCGTAAAGTGAATGAACCTCGTCGAGAGTCATATCGTGTCAGCGCTTCGCATTTAGTGAACCTGCGTTTTCGGCTGCTCGGCGGTCCACTTTTGCGCATGGAACGATTCCGCGTCGGATGGAAAACTGCCGTTGTGGACATCGTCGCAAAATTCGCGAGCGGCGCGGGAAATCTGCTCGCCGACATTGACGTACTGGCGGGCGAACTTCGGCGTTCCATTGACGCTCAAGCCGACGAGATCGTGGAAGACGAGCACCTGGCCGTCGCAATCGGGCCCCGCGCCGATGCCGATGGTGGGGATGCGCAGCTCGCGAGTGATGCGCGCGGCGAGTTCGCGCGGAACGGATTCGAGGACCACGGAAAAAGCGCCCGCGGCTTCGACGGCGCGTGCGTCACGCAAGAGGCGCTCAGCGGACTCGGCGGATTTTCCCTGCACGCGAAAACCGCCCAGCTCGAGAACCGATTGCGGCGTGAGGCCAACGTGAGCCATCACGGGAATTTCCGAGTCGACGAGGCGCGCAATCGCCTCCATGCGCTTTTCGCCGCCCTCGAGTTTCACGGCTTCGACGCCGCCTTCCTTGACCAGGCGGATCGCGTGGCGAACGGTTTCTTCCAAAGAAATATGGAAGGCGCCGAAAGGCATGTCCGCCACCAGGAGGGCGTGCTCGGTTCCGCGGCGAACCGCTTTGACGTGATGGAGCATTTCGTCGAGGGTGACGGGCAAAGTGGTTTCCTCGCCGAGTACGACCATGCCGAGAGAATCGCCGACGAGGAGAATGTCGACGCCAGCTTCGTCGAGCAGACGCGCGGTGGGATAATCGTAGGCGGTGAGGCAGGTAATTTTCGGCTGTGAACCCGGTGAATCTACGGGAGCCTTGCGATGGAGAATGTCAGGCACGGTGATTTTGCCGTTGCCTGCACTTTTACGTGCAGAGGGAGCAGCGCTCATGTTGACCTCCGGTGCCGCCCCGAACAGCGGGTGCAGCCCATCAACAGCGTTATTATAGCAAATGAGATGGGGTGGAAGGGATGGAAATGGAGGCTGCGGGCAAGTGTCCGGTATTGCAAATTTGGTCTGAACAATCGACAAAATAAGCGATCAGAAATGGGGTCAAGTGTTTGTTTTGTGTGGGTTACGCGAGGTTCTAATTCTTCATAGGTTAAGCGATTAGAATCGCAATTTTGAGGGCATTTTTCGGAATTGGGCAGTGTTGGGAGGCCTAGGCGGCGGAGAAGCTCCACCGGAAGCCTCGTGGGAAGCTGCGAGCGGCGAATATTGGTGCGCTAACCATAGAGTACCTGTATAGCATAGGTTAACTAAATCGGCAGCGCTTTTTTGGAGCAAGCATAAGGAGGTCTGGCCTGAGAAAGAACTTCTTTGGCGAAGGGCTTTCGGACTCTGTGATATCTCGGATAACAAGATGCTCTTAGTTGGACGGCAGAGCAGGCTGCTTACAGCGGGCGGGCATCGTGCTGGCCTGAAGGCCGGCGCTACAAATCCAAATGCGCAACTGGTTATTCCGGCTGGGTGACGGGGGCGGGGAGTTCGGGCTTTTGGGTTTCGACGCCGCGCCAGCCGACGGGACGGCCCTGCACAGCTTCCTTGAGGGCGCGGAACAGGACGACGTACATCATCTGGCGGTAATAAAAGCGCTGAATCAAGAGCGGGATGAGCAGCGACCAGTCTTCGTTTTTCTCCAGGGCAAACGCGATGACGCAGGTGAGCAAGTCGATGAGCATGAAGGCGGCGAAAAAGATGAGCGAGCGGATCACGTCTTCGCTGGTCCAGAGCGGCGGCAGGTGAGTGATGCGGAACTGCGCGAGCCCCCAAAGAAGAATGGAGAAAAGGAAAAGGAAATCGATGACCGGCGACACCAGCGGGAGCAAGATCTGGAAAAGGAAAACGTTGGGGAGGGTGATCCAGCCGAGAGTGCCGTAGCGCTTGCGGCCGATGGCGTCGCGGTGCTTCCAAACGGCCTGAAGCGTGCCGAAGGTCCAACGGAAACGCTGGCGAACGAGGGCCTCCATGGTGTCGGGAACTTCGGTGCGGCCGATGGCTTCTTCGTCATACAGAATTTTCCAGCCGTGGCGGCGAATGGTGAGGGTGAGGTCGGTGTCTTCCGCGACGGTTTCGCCGGCGAAGCCTCCACAACTGCGCATGACCTCGGCGCGCCAGGCTCCCACGGCGCCGGGAACAACGGGAATGCAATTGAGCACGTCGAAGGCGCGCTTTTCGAGATTTTGGCTGGTGATGTATTCGAGGGCCTGCCAGCGCGTAAGCCAGCGATTGCGGTTCATGACTTTTACGTTGCCGGCGACCGCGCCGATGCGCGGATCAGCGAAATGGCGAACGAGGCGCGGAACGGCGTCGGGGTCGACGACCGTGTCGGCGTCGATGGTCACGATGACTTCGCCGGAGGCTTCCGCGAGGGCGTGATTGAGGGCCGCGGATTTTCCGTAGTTGGCCTGGCGCAGCAGGCGCACGCGAGGATCGTGGCCGAAGGATTCGAGGACGCGCTCGCTGGTGTGATCGGTTGAGCCGTCGTCCACGATGATGACTTCGAGCTTGGAGTAGCGCGAAGCGAGCGCCGAGCCGACGGTGTCGGCGATGACCACTTCTTCGTTGTACGCGGGTATGAGCACGCTGACGAGCGGCTGATATTCGGGGTGGTCCTGCGGCGCGGGCCGCAATTTCTCGGCGAGGGCCAGGAGGCCGATGAAAATAGCGCGTCCGCTCACCAGGGCGATGCCGGCGACGAAAATGAAGGCGATGATGAGGCGCAGCCAGTGGAACAGGGAGAAGATGAAGGAGTCCGCGCCGGCGAAGAAGCGCTCTTCGTGGCTCAGAGGCGGCATGACTTCGGCGCGATTCTGATTGAGAAGGTCGGAAACGGTGACGAAGTGATAGCCCTTGGCTTCGAGCTGGTCGATGATCTGCGGAAGCGCGGCGACGGTGTGGCTGCGGTCGCCGCCGCCGTCATGCATGATGATGATGTTGCCGGGGATTTTTTCCACTTGATCGACGACGCGGCTGACGATGGTCTGCACAGGCGGCGGAGGGACGCCGCCTTCCTCTCCCCAATCGTGCGGGTCAATGTGGCCGGCGACGAGCAGGTAACCCATGGATTGAGGAATGGGAAGATTGGCGACTTCATCGGCGGTTTCCGGCTCCTCGTCAATGCCGTAGGGCGGACGGAAGAGAAGCGTCTTGACGCCCAGGTCGCTTTCCAGAAGGCGCTGGGTCAGGTCCAATTCGAACTCGATTTGCGTGCGCGAGGCCGCGTCGAAATCCGGATGGGTGTAGGTGTGATTGCCGATTTCGTCGCCGGCGTCGTACTCGCGGCGCAATACGCTCGGATAGCGGTCGACTTCGACGCCAATGACGAAAAATGTGGCGGGAACGTGCTTTTTGGCGAGAACGTCGAGAATTTTGGAAGTCCAGGGAGGATTCGGACCGTCGTCGAAAGTAAGCGCCAATTCCTTGGGATTGTTGCCGCCCATGCGCTCGATGCGCCAGGAGAGCGGATACTTGGTGATGCTCTCGTCGGTGAATAGGTCGGTTGCGGGATCGTAGTGAAAAGTGCGCGAGCCGCTCTGCGGTTTGGCGGTGATGCGCCAGAGGTCGCCGGCGCCCTCGAGGATCAAGTCGTAGCCGGGAGGAATGACCGTGAGTTCAGAACGGATCTGATCGGTGGGCCGAGTCGCGTCCCAGATGCTCCAAATCGAAGGATCTTCCGAGCCGAAGCGCCACAGCGCGGTGCCTTGGACGCCCGCGCGCTCGGCGGCGCGAAGCTCGTTATAGGCGGTGAGGGCGTCGAGCATCCACACGTTGTGGACGTTGTTGTTTTCGCCTTCGTACTTGTAGAACGGACTGACGGACGCAGGATCAAACTGAATGGTGGCGTCGGATTCCAACGCACGCACGCAGGCGGATTGAAATGACAGCGCCTCGGCCACAGGATGAGGATTCTGCTTGGTGGGCGACGCCCAGTCGTAGGCGTAATTGGCGATGCCCATGACGATTTTCTGCGGCGGGACCATCTTGAAAATCATGCGGAGATTTTTGAGGTACCAGGTTTGATCGACGATGGGACCGGCGGCAGACTGCGGCCAGTGAAAATCGTAGTTCATGAGAATGATGGCGTCGGAATCGGCGCCGAGAGATTTGTAATCGTAGGTCCAATCGGCGGCAGGAAGGCCGACCATGAGTTTTAGCTTGGCGGAGTGCAGAGCGACGCCCAGCTCGCGAATGAAAGCCTCGAAATCCTTCTGGCTGTCGTCGGGCACTTCCTCGAAGTCGACGGCGATGCCGGCGTCTTTATGAGATTGGGCGTAGGCGACCAGAGATGCGATGAGGCGCTGGCGCGAATCCGGACGCGCGAGCATTTGGGCCATAGGATCGACTTGCCAGACGCTGCCGTCATAATTATTCAGAAGGGGCATCATGGGAAGCTCGACATTGAGCGTCTTGAGCCAAGCGTCGAGCTTGGGATCTTTGTCTACAACAAGATTACCGTCAGGGGTGAAGGCATGAAGCTCCTCGGGAATCAGCAGGTCAATGTCGTGATAATGGAGCTCGAGAGAGGCGAGGCTGTTCGAATCCCAGTTGACGTAGAAGGCAGCGCGAAGCCGGTCGTAATGCTCGGGAATGCTTCCGAGAGCCGCAACTTTGCGAATCCTGCTGGGGCGGTAATTGGCGCGCTTTAGTTTGGGAAAATGGCGAGCTGGCGGCTCCACTACCGGGCGGTACATCGGGCCGCGCTCCGGGAGCAGCAGATCCGGAAGGTTGGGACGACGCAAGATGTTCAAAAGGAAAGTGACAATCAGCAGGGTAAACAGCACGCCGGAGATTTCCAGAACGCGGCGCGTGCGGCGCCAGCGACGACGCTCCTCGTCATAGAATATGGGCTTGCGTTTTACCATGGTGACAATCCAAGCTAGCCGCCCGCGGGAATCGTGTCAATGAGCGACTCTACTAAGATGCGCTTGCGGGTGACGGGAGCTATCCTCGTTGCCTTTGCGCTGCGATTCTATTTTATATGGCGATTTCCATTTTACGATGCGGGCGATACGCCCATCTATCAAGAGCTTGCGCACAATTGGTTAACTCACGGCATTTATGGCTTGAAGATTCTTGGCCATCTCTCGCCGGTGGACATGCGAACGCCCGGATACGTAGCATTCCTGGCGGCGATCTATTCCGTGTTCGGCGAGAGCGCGCGAGCGGTGATGGTCGCGCAGGCCGGAGTGGATATTCTGACATGCCTGGTGGTGGCGGCGATAGCGGCGGTGCTGGCGCCGAAAGCGAGCCGGCCGCGCGTGGCGCTGGCGGCGCTGTGGCTGGCGGCGATTTGCCCGTTTACGGCGAACTATACGGCTGTAGTGCTGACGGAAACGCTGGCGACGTTCTTGACGGCGCTGGCGTTGCTGGTGCTCATCGAGGCTCTTCGAGACGAGCGCTCGGGGCCAGCTCTGGGCGCCGCGCCGGCGGGAACGCGCTGGCTGTTGGGCGGAATCGTTGTGGGATTTGGGACGCTGGTGCGGCCGGAGGCGCCGCTGATTCTGGCTGGCGTTGGCGCGGTGCTGGTTTTTCTGTGGTGGCGTCCGGCGAATTGGCCGAAGCTCGCGCGCGCGGCGATTTTGATGGCCGTGGGGCTGATGTTGCCGCTGCTGCCATGGGCGGCGCGCAACTGGCGCGTGCTGCACAAAGTGCAATTCCTGGCGCCGCGATATAGCGAGCTGGCGGGAGAATTCACGCCGCACGGGTTTTTCTCATGGGAGAAAACATGGCTGTGGCGCTTCCGCGATGTTTTTCTGGTGTCGTGGAACTTGAACGGAGCGGAGATCCAGTTGCAGGATTTGCCGGCTTCGGCGTTCGATTCCGCGGTCGAACGCGAGCGCGTCGCGAATTTGCTCGAGCAATACAACGACACAATGGACATGACTCCGGAACTCGACCAGCAGTTCGCGGAAATTGCGTGGGAGCGCACGGAGCGGCATCCACTGCGCACCTACGTGCGCGTGCCTTTCCTGAGGGCGGTGTCGATGTGGTTTACGCCGCGTGTCGAGATGCTGCCGCTATCGGGAAAGTTGTGGCCGTTCGGTTACTGGTGGGAGGACAGCCCGTCGCAATACTGCTATTCGCTGGGGCTTTTTGTGATGGGAATCGCTTATGGAGCGATGGCGCTGGGCGGAGCGTGGCGATGCCGAGGAGATCCCGCGGCGATGATGCTGGTCGCGTTTATTGTGATTCGCACCGCGTTCCTGACAACCATGGAGACGCCGGAGCCGCGCTACGTGCTGGAATGTTTCCCGGCGGTGTTTGCGCTGGGCGCGCAGCTTTGGGCGAAAAGAAGCGCGACAACTTCGAATTAAGGGGAATTAAAGATCGAGGTCCCAGGTTTCCGCGACCAAATCCAAACTAAAACTGTGATGAGCTTCTTTGTGGACGAGGCGGAAGCCGGCATCTTTGTAGATGCGGCGGGCCGAGTCGAGATGGCTCTGCGTCCACAACGTGATTTTTTTGTAGCCGGCTGCGCGCGCGAAACGAATGCATTCATCCACCAGGCGGCGGCCGATGCCGAGGCCGCGCGCGCTTGGCTCGACAAGCAATAAGCGGAGCTTGGCGACGGATTTGGATTTCTTGACTAGAAACACGGAGCCCGCGATCTGACCTTCGCGTTCGGCGATCCAGCAACGCTCGCGCTTGGGATCGAAATTCTGGATGAACTCGCCGACAATGCGGGCGACGAGCGCTTCGAACTGCTCGTCATAGTTATATTCCTGCGAGTAAATCACGCCGTGACGATGGACGACCCAACCCATGTCTCCGGGCTGATGCGAACGTAGGGAATACGGCGGGCTATCCGGAGCCTTGGCCTTCGGCGCGGCGAGGAGATCTTCCACGGTGTCCATGGCGGCGATCAGACGGGCTTGGCCGGACACAGGCAATTCGCGAAGCATGTTGCCCATTTCCTGGTTGGCGCGCCGGTCGAGCAGCGCGAACGACTTGCGGCCTTGTGCGGTGAGCGTGAGAATGCTCTGGCGGCCGTCAGAACGAGAGCGTTTCTTTTCGACCAGACCGCGCTTGCCGAAGTCGCGCAAAATACGGCTCAAATAGCCGCGGTCCAGATCCAGGTCGCGCGCGATGGCCTTCGCTGAAGCATTCTGCCGCTGAGACAGTTGCTGCAGAACGCGCCCTTCAGCGAGAGAAAAAGGACTATTCAAGTAGCCTTCGCGAAGGACGCCAATCTGGCGGGTGTAGAAACGATTGAAGCGGCGCACAGCCGCAATTTGGGATTTCAGAGGGGGATCGTGCGGTACCGGTTTGGGCGCGGCATTCACGGAAGGAGGGTAGTAAAAATAGTTGACTGTGTCAACTATGTAGGTTTTGACGTGCGACGCGCATGTTTGCTGGCCGAATTTTCCCGCGTAACCTTTGCCACCTTCCTCCGTTATGGTATTGAGAGCGCGTGCCGCGGGAATGACGGTGGAAAGGCGAGCCGACGACGCTTTTTTCAAAGTGACCCCTAATCCTGCGCGAGTAATCATCAGGCATCGCCTCTGGGACGAAGTGCTGAAGGGGCAAAATCGATAGAGTCTTAATTTAAGATGGGAGACGGCTAAGCGCGTGAAGCAAGGGCAAGTCGCGAAGGTGCGGGTGAGACCTCAGCCTCTGATCGCCGTGCGGGACGTAAGAGCAAGCAGCAATTGGTATCGGACATTGCTCGCCGCTACCGCATTGCCGGAACACGAACACCGGGAAACGTATGATCGCATCCTGTGCGACGGTCAATTGATACTCCAACTCCATGCTTGGGATGAGGAAGATCATCCCAATTTGATCAACGCAGACGCAGCACCGGCCGGACATGGAGTGTTGCTCTGGTTCGAAGTGGACGATTTTGATGCGGCGGTTCAACGTGCTCGTTCATTGAATGCACAGATTCTTGAAGAGCCGCACGTCAATCCCAATTCTGGACAACAGGAAATGTGGATTCGCGACCCCGACGAATATGTGGTGGTTGTCGCAGGGCCGGGCGGCGATACCAGCGCGTAACTTCAAAGGAAGACACTACGGGAAAATCAGTGACTATTCTGACTCGGGGACGCTGAAAAAGTGGTCGTGGCAGCTCTTAAGCCGTGAATTCAAGGCGAGGCTCTGGTTTGCCATCTCAGGAAAAGGATGAACGGCTTCTGGTGGAAGCGGCGCGGAGGGATCCGAGCCGCTTCGGGGAGCTATACGAAAACAACTTCGAACGGGTGTACGCGTACGTCGTGCGGCGCGTGGGAAGCCGGCAAGAAGCGGAAGACATTACATCCGAGGTGTTTCATCAGGCGCTCGCGAAGATCGGCAGCTTCGAGTGGCGCGGCGTGCCGTTTGCGGCGTGGCTTTTCCGCATCGCTGCGAATGCCACGGCTGACCGGTGGCGGGAGAAAGCGCGCGAGCAAGGGAATCCGGGAAAAGAAGCGAGCGAGGAATTTGATTTTGAGAGCGCGGATGCGCGCGGGCGGCTTTTCGGGATGGTGAAAGAGTTGCCGGTGGAGCAGCGGCTGGTGATCGAAATGCGATTTGCGGAAGAAAAAAGCATACGCGAGATCGCGCAGGCGATTGGAAAAACGGAAGGCGCGGTGAAGCAGTTGCAGTTTCGCGCGATACGGTATCTGCGAACGCGCACGGAACCGAAGGCGCAAAAGAAATTGGTGAGCAGAAATGGCTGAGAGCCTGCAAGAAAAACTGAACCGGGCGGTTGACGGGATGCTCGCGTCAGGCGGATTTACGCCGGCGACGGATGCGGAGCTTGCTCCCTTGGCGCAAGTTGCCGCGGAGCTACGCGAGCTGCCCAGCGAAAATTTCAAGGCGACATTGAAGGCGGATTTGATACGGAGAGCAACGACGACACCAGACGCGGTAAAGGCGGCAGTCGAGCCGCAACCCACGGTGATTCCGCGTCTCTGTTTCAAGGATACGAGACGAGCCATTGAGTTTTACCAGAGCGTTTTTGGAGCGAAGGAAATCATGCGGCTTGTTGATCCGGATCAGAAAATCGGTATCGCGCAGATACAGATTGGCAACGCGCGACTCTTGCTTTCGGACGAGTACCCGGAGTTCGGCGCGATCAGCCCGGAAACGCTGGGCGGTTCGACGGTCAGGATCAAGCTGATGGTCCCCGATGCGGACGCCACGGCGCAGCGGGCCTTGGCTGCCGGGGCAAAGATGGTGCGGCCGGTGGAGGATCAGTTCTACGGGGAACGTGTGGGCCAGGTGGAGGATCCTTTCGGCTATACGTGGATTATCGCCACGCATAAGGAAGATATGTCCACGGAAGAAATGCAGCGGGGACTCAACCAGTGGAACGAAAGATCGGAGGAAAAAATGGCGAGCGATGCAGCAACGAGCAAGGCAGAAAGCAGCGAATCGGCGAAAACGGTTCCGTACATACGCGAGGGATTCCACACAATCACGCCGTATATTTTGGTGGGCGGCGCGGCGAAATTCATCGACTTCATGAAGGAAGCGTTTGGCGCGGAGGAAAAGGGCCGCGTGCCAATGCCGAACGGCAAAATCATGCACGCCGAAGTGAAAGTCGGCAATTCGATGATCGAGCTGAGCGACGGAAACGAGCAATACGGACCGTCGCCGGTAGCGCTTCATTATTACGTGGATGACGCGGACGCGACGTATGCGCGCGCGATTGAGGCCGGAGCGGTCTCGACGCACGCGCCAGTGGATCAGCCCTATGGAGACCGCGAAGCGGGCGTGAAGGATCCGTTTGGCAACAGTTGGTTCATCGCGACGCCGAAAACCTACGCGCCGTTCCCCGGACAGATGAACGCCATTCAGCCGTACCTGTTCCTGCGCGACGCGGCGAAAATGATTCCGTTCCTGGAGAGCGCGTTTGGCGCGAAGGCGGAAGGCGTGCACAAATCGCCCGCGGGCGAGGTGGCGCACGCGACGATTCGAATTGGCGACGCGACGCTCGAGTGCAGCGAAGCGCACGGGGAGTATCAGCCGTCGCCGTGGCATCTGCATCTCTACGTGCCGGACACAGATGCGGTGTACGCGCAGGCGCTGCGCGCGGGCGCGACGACCATCGAAGCGCCAAACGATAAGCCGTATGGCGACCGCAGCGCGGGCGTGAAAGATCCGTGGGGAAATAGTTGGTTCATCGCGACGCACATCAAGGATGTGGCATTCTAGCGTTGACTAAATGCCGACGGCGCGGCGCGGGCGGTTTTCGCGAACCCAGCGCGTATCCTGAACGGGTTCGCTGCCGCATTCGACTTCGAGCACAGTAGCGAGCGGATCGGGAGGATGATCGGGCAGGCCGGTGAACTGAACGCGAAACTCCTCTTGCTTGAATTCGACGGGCTGCTTGGTGGTGAACATGCGCGCGCTGAGAACTTTGGTTCGCAAGCCGCCAATGGCCACGGTGCTGCCCGGCCAGAAATAAACGTGGATGTAGAGTGTGTTGCCTTTGCGCGTGAAGCCGGCCATTTCCGAAGTGTCCACCTTGCAGCGTTCGGATTCGTAGATGGTGGGGCCGTTGTCGTCCATCCAGCGGCCCACGGCTTCGAGAGTGGCGATGGATTCCGACGGCACGGAGCCGTCACCGGTGGGGCCAATATTCAGCAGGTAATTGCCGCCGCCCTGCGCGCATTGCACTAAGTTGCTGACGATGGTTTTCGGGGATTTCCAATCGTCGTCGGCGCGCTGATAACCCCAACTGTCGTTCATGGTCATGCAGGATTCCCAGGCGCGGCCTTCGGCGGAGGCTTCAATGGTTTGTTCGGGCGTGCTGAAATCTCCGGGAAGAAGATTGCGGTTGTCGACGATGATCTCCGGCTGAAGGCTGAAAACCATCTGATTCATTTTGACGGATTGCCAGCCCGCGGCGTCGAGAGGCCAAGCCACGTCGTACCACAGCACGTCGATTTTGCCGTAGTTGGTCATGATTTCGCGGATCAGGCCGTGCGTGTAGGCTACGAAACGTTCGCGGGCCGCTGGGTCGGTGGCGCAGCGCGCGCCGTCAGGATGGTGCCAGTCCATGAGCGAATAATAGAAGCCCACGCGCAGGCCTTCGGCGCGGGCGGCTTCGACGTACTCTTTGGCGAGGTCGCGGCCGGGGCCCTGGTCCGGCGCACAGTAGTTGGTGAGCTTGGTGGCGAAATTGCAGAAGCCCTCGTGATGCTTCGAGGTCATGACCATGTACTTCTGGCCGGCGCGTTTTGCGAGACGCGCCCATTCGCGCGCGAAGCCTGGCCGCGGATGAAAACGGTGCGCGAGTTGCTCGTACTCGGCGACGGGGATGCCTTCTTCTTCCATGGCCCATTCGTGATGGCCGTAGACGCTGTACAGGCCAAAGTGAATGAACATGCCGAACTTTGCGGCGTGCCACCAGGCCATGCGCGCGGCGCGGGTTTGATCTTCGCGCTGCTGTTCTTCTGTTTGGACTTCGCTGGCGGCGGCCTGGCTTTGTTGCGCGGCCCACGCAAAGTTTGGCACGGCGGCGCGCGCACTGGCTGCGGCGGCGCCGGCGCCGAAGAGCTTCAGGGTGTCGCGTCGTGACAGTGTGTGTGGCATAGGCGGCATCATGTTGCTCCAGCTTGGCCATCGTGCCAAGGGGAATTTGGCTCCGGGAGAGCGCTCGAGGAGGCCGGAATTCTAATCGAGTAAATTGCAAAAAAAGTGCAGAAAAACTCGATTAGAAATGACCTCGATCGTTTGTTTTGTGTTAGTTGCGGCATATTCTAATTTCCCATATTTACTCGATTAGGGATTTATAAAGCGCATAAAAAGCGAAAAGCCGCGTCTCCGCGGCCCCTTTCTCTTCCCCTTATTTTCCCGTTCGACTGGAAAAGCCAGCCGAAGTTTATATGTACCATAGAGTTAACTAAAAGTCAAGGAAGATCGTGCGGGCTGCAGATCGTTATCACTGGTCCTATACCAGTGCTACTTCACGGTCGAGGTTTGGCTTCTTCTCGGCGTGGAGCTTTAGAGCTACGCCGCAGGCGGTAGCGATGCGCTCCAGCATCGTGAGGGAATGCCCTGCGTATTCAGCGTCCTCAAGCCGGGCAATCACGGACTGCGTGGTACCAACCTTCTTGGCAAGTTCGGCCTGCGTCAGACGCGCATCCTCTCGCATCTCGCGGACCAGAAGGGCAAGGTCAATCTGGTGCAGGGTGCGCTCGAAGGTTTTGCGGTAGGTTGCGCTCTTGCGTGCGCGCTGCCCGACAATCTCACTGTGTTTGTCGCGCTTGGCCGTCTGTCTCATAGTTCCAACTCCTTCAGAATAGCTTCTCTTTCCTTTTGCGATCCGGTGTATCGGTTTCGGTGCTTCATCCACAGCTTTCTTAGCTGCGCTGCCCTGGCAATCTCGGCCGGGGGAGTCTGCCCGGTCTTCTTCTGAAATCCCGACGTAATCACGATCAACATTCCCGGCTGGTAGAAAAAGAGAACACGAAAAATGCGGTCGAATTGTTTGACCCGCAGCTCGAAAATGTCGTCGGTGAGCTTCTTGACGAATTTGCCCTGCATCCGGTTGCCATAGACGCGCAGGCGCTCGATAAAGGCGTCTATTCTGGCAGCGGCTTTGTCATCCAGCGAATCGACGAATTCGCGCGCAGGCATCCGCCCGTTTGGGAAGCTGCACATACTCAATCGTGAATCCGCCGTTCACCTTGTTGGATTATCGCATTATTGCGATACGCCGTCAATAGGGGATGGAACTAAAACGTCAGATCAATGCTGATCCTTATCGAAAACGTGGTTTTCGGCGTATGAGCAGGCTGCGGTGCTGCGAAGAGTTTCAATGTGTCGCGGCGGTAAATTGTTCGCGGAATCGTGGCCATTGAAGATGTCTGGACCGTTTGCGATCGAGACTTCGGGTGTGAGCGATTCGGGTATTTGGAAGGGGCCAGCGTCTGAGCGCTTGGCAGGCGTATTTTCTTGTTCGTTGACTATTCATATTGCCTTAATTGTCAGCTTTCGTCGACGGGTTCGGGGTGGATGGTGATGCGGCTGATCTGGGGGAAGTGCTCCTTGACGCGGTCTTCGACGGCGGCGGTGACGTCGTGGACCTGGGTGATGGGGAGGGTGCCGTCCATGGCGCAGTGGCAGGAGACCAGGATTTTGTGCTCGACGAAGCGGACATGGACATCGTGGCAATTCGTCAGCTCGTAAAATTCCGCGCCGAGGCCATTGATGAAGTCGCGGACGCGTGCGGCAAGCTCGGTCATCTCTTCGCCGCCGGCGATGTGGGTGCCGAGCGGCTCGATGTGAATGTTGATGGTGGCGTTGCCGGCGGCTTCGCGGAGCAAATCCTGTTCGAGCTCGGTGGCGAGGCGATGGGCGTCGCGAAGGCTGGAGCCCTCGTCGACTTCGAGATGCAGTTCGATGAACAGGCGACCATCGACTTGATGCGCTGATAGTTCGTGGACGGAGAGGCCGCGGCGCTGGGCCGTGGCGCGAATGGCTTCGAGGAAATTTTCGCCGGAGCGCGCGCGCGGCTCCATGTGGACGACCACGTCGGAAGGGACGATTTCCGAAATGCGCTGTTCGACGCGGTCGCTGGTGGCATGCGCTTCCTCGAGGCTGGTGGTGCGCGGGACGCTGATGTTGACGTCGACGAAATAGCGCTGGCCGGCGCGGCGCAGGCGCACGCGATCCACGGCGAGGACGCCTTCGATTTTCCCGGCGGCAATGGCAATTTTCTGCTGCAAGCCCACGGGCGCGACATCGAGAAGCGCTTCGAGAGTGCGCCGGCCGAGCCGCCAGCCCACCCAGATGATGACTCCGGCAACGACGAGGGCGGCAATCGGGTCGGTGTAGCGCAGCCAGGGAATCGAGAAAACCTGGCCGAGCCACACGGCGACGAGGCCCAGGAGGACGACGCTGGTGCTCCAGACGTCGGTCGAGAAGTGCAGCGCGTCCGCTTCGAGGGCTTCGCTGGGGAAACGGCGGGCCACGCGCGAGATGGCCCGGGCGCGGCTCCAGTCGATTCCGACCATCACGGCCAGGAGCAGAACCGCGAGCACTCCGGGACGCAACGGAGGAGCGCGAAAGAACAGGCGCTGCAGCGCTTCCCAAATGATGTAGAGCGCGGTCAGAAGCAAAAGCGTGGTTTCCACGAATGCGGAAAAGCTCTCGAATTTGGCGTGGCCGTAGGTGTGGTCGGCGTCGGCGGGCCGATCGGAAACGCGCACGGAGAGGAAAGTGATGACCGCGGCGATGAGGTCGAGGCCGGAGTGCAGCGCCTCAGAAAGAACGCCGAGGCTGCCGGTGCGTATGGTGAGAAAAATCTTCAGGGCAACGAGTACGACGGCACTGGCGACAGAAGCCAGCGCCACCATTTTTTTCTGCCGCACGGCCTCCGCGGATGCATTCATGGGAAGAATGGCCCGATTATACGATGGCGAGGAGCAAATCGCCGCTTCGCGCGGCGGGCCAGTACGGGTCAGTTTGAATTTCGACTCCTTGTGTCACGATCAAGAAAATTCAAACTGACCCACTACGATGTGCCAATCCGGTATAGTGGAAGATTCGCGCCCGCGGAGGAAAGTTTTCGATGGAACCGGAAAAGGAAATCATCGCCAAACATGCGCCATGGTGGCGGGTGCGCGTCGCTCTGGTGGTGATTGTGGCACTGGCGGCGGCGCTGGTGATCGACGCTTTCGTGATCGAACCGGATAACCTCCAGGTGAACCACTATGTGATTCACGCGAACGTGGGAAGCCCTCTCAAGATTGCCGATCTGAGCGATTTGCACACGCGGGGGCTGGGGCGGCCAGAGCGCGAGGTACTCGCCGCTCTCGCCAAGGAAAATCCCGACGTGATTCTGATCACGGGCGATACTCTGGCGGACCCTTTCGGAAATTACGCGGCGTGCCTGAAGGTGTACAAACAGTTGCACGCGCCGCTGGGAGTCTGGTTCGTGCGGGGAAACTGGGAGAATTTGCGGCCCGTGAGACATGAGCGGCAGTTCTATCGCGAGGCGGGAGTCAATCTGCTCGTCAACCAAAACCATGAATTGCGGCCGGATGTGTGGCTGATTGGATTGGACGACCCTTTTACCGGCAGGGTAAACCTGGCACAGGCGTTTCAGGGAATCCCGGCCAATGCATACACGATTGGGATGTTTCATTCGCCATTTTTCTTCCAGACGATCGCGGGAAAAGTGAACTTGGTTCTGGCCGGGCACACGCATGGGGGACAAGTACGGATACCGTTCGTGAAACCGTTCTGGCTGCCCGGCGGCAGCGGACCGTTCCTGGAGGGATGGTACGAAGAAAAGGATTCGCGGATGTACGTTAACCGGGGAGTGGGGATGTCCGATATCCCGGCGCGATTCTTGTGCCGGCCGGAAGTAGCCTTCATTACGCTGGAACCGTAACGCGCATTTTCCTCGGTTTAGTCTTTACTCACGTTCCCAATTATGTAGAATCAGCGCGCTTTCGCGGAGGTTCCTATGCCACTGCGGCAGTGGCGTCCCGCTTGTGTGCTGATTGTTTTGGTTTTGGTGTGTGCGGGGGCGTGTCCAGCGCAAACCATTCCGGCGCAGGACGCGACCGCCGTATGGAACGCAGTGGAACAAGCGCCGTTTGATGCGGCGAAGTTGGCGCACGTGGGGAATCTGACGCTAGTACGCGACCGCATTCACATAACGCTGATCGACGGCACACTCCAGTTTACGGCGCCCGCCGCGGGAGTGGTGTTCGGCGCGGCATTCAAAGGGCGCGGGCGAATCGAAGTGGCGCCGCCGAACGCCGGCGAGGCTCAGCAACTGCAGCTTTTTACCAAGCAGAACATTTTGAGCGTGGAGTTTAGCGAGGCAACGTTCAGCTTCACGGATGGAACGTTCGACGAAGTCGGCAAGCAGGTGAAATGGCTGAATGCGAATGACAATTCGCTGGCGCAGTTGTATCAAGACCGGCAACGCGCGCGCGAGGACCTGGGCGCAGAAATTGTGCCGCGAATTTTCGAAGGAGTGCTCTCAGGAGACCACGCCAGGACGGCCTATTTTGCCGCGGACCTGAAAACCAGCAATGCCGGATGGGTGCTCGCGAAATACGATGCGTTGGCGCTCGAAGAGATCGTTGTAGGGCGATACGTGTCCCGAGGCTCGCCGGCGCTGCTGTTCGATACGTGGATGAGTTTTCCGGCGGGAGATGTCAGTGGAATTCAGGCCGATCAAAATCCACTGGCGAAAGATGTCTTTCTTGTGCGTCGGTACGATATCGACGCCACGGTGACAGGCGGAGCAGATTTTAGCGCGACGACGAAAGTGAATGTGCAGTATCAGCCGGCGGGCGAACGAGTCTTGCTCTTTTACTTCGATGCTAGCTTGCGCGTTTCTTCCGTGAAAGACGAACACGGCGCGGCCTTGGCGTTTTTTCAGCCGCAGGAGTCGAAGGATCCCTACCGGAGCTACGGGGATTACGTCGCGGTGGTGCTGCCGCAAGCCACAACGCAAGGCCAGGAGGCGACGTTCACATTCGAATATGCCGGAAAACACATGATCCTGAAGGTGGGCACGGGAAATTACTTTTGTCCGAGCTACGGATGGTATCCGGGCACCGAGGACGAGTTTGCCACGCGCGCTGATTTCGAAATGACCTTCCACACGCCGAAAAGACTGATGTTGGTTGCGACGGGCGACAAAGCGGGCGAGAGCGCGGACGGCAACTGGACCATCACAAAGTGGAAAAGCCCCATGCCGCAATCCGTCGCCGGATTCGCTTTTGGCGACTACAAAGTTTACACGGACAAGGTGGGGAATATTGACGTGGAAGCGTATGGGAACCGGAATCCGGACGATTTTCTGAGCGCCGTGCAGAACATGGTCAATCCCACGCTTCCCGGACAGACCCCAATGGGAATGCCGTCGATGGGTAACCTGGATCCCGCGAGCATGCTGAAGACGACAGGAGTAGAGCTGGGAAACGATTTACGGGTCTTCGAGAATTACTACGGGCCATTTCCGTTCGACAGGCTTGCAGTGACGAATATTCCGTTCGATTACGGGCAGGGATGGCCGATGCTGCTGTATCTGGACGTCATATCGTTTATGGACGAAACGCAGCGGCACTGGCTCGGCGTGGTCGATCAGGTCCGCATCAGTGATTATTTCCGGGCACACGAGGTATCCCATCAATGGTGGGGGCACGAAGTGGGATGGAAGACCTATCACGACCAGTGGCTTTCCGAGGGGTTCGCGCAGTTTTCCGGGAATCTGTACGTGGAACTCCGCGACGGCCAGAAGCAGTTTCTGGATCGGCTGCACAAGGACAGAGAAGAGCTCTCGAGCAGCAACAATTTCGGGCACAGGTACGAAGACCTGGGCCCGATATGGATGGGCAACCGGCTGGGCTCGTCGGTGGCGCCGGGAGGCTACGACACCGTGATTTACGACAAGGGCGGATACGTGCTGGAGATGCTGCGCGCCATGCTGCAAAATCCTCGCAGCCAAACGCCGGATGAGCCGTTCAAGCAAATGATGCAGGACTACACGAAGAGCTTCAGCGGGAAGGCGGCGTCGACGGAAGACTTCAAGGCGGTGGTGGAACGGCATATGACGCAGACCATGAATCTGGACCAGAACAATCGGATGGACTGGTTCTTTAACCAGTACGTGTACGGAACAGGCGTCGCGCAATATCACATGGAATACACGGTGCAGAGCCAGGCGAACAACCAATGGCTCCTGAGCGGGACAGTGACACAGTCAGGTGTGCCAGTCGGATGGAAGGATCTTCTTCCGCTTTACGTACACTTTCAGGGAAAGGACATACGTCTTGGATTGTTGACAATCACGGCTGCGACAGCCCCATTTAAAATAATGTTGCCGGTCAAACCGGATAAAGTCTCTCTCAACGACGGTGCGGAGATTCTTGCCGAGATCAAATAGCGCGCGATGATTTATTGCAGGGCGGGAATGGGGAGCAGAGGCAGGCGGCGCGGCTCTCCGTGAAAGCCGCGAATTTCAACGTCGTCGAGGAGCAGTGAAGGCGCGACAATCGAGCTGGGTATACCACCTTCGACGGAACCGAACGTGTCGAGGGCAGTGCCCGCGAAGCCGCTGGCGCTGTTCTGCATGAAATTAAAGACGGAGAAATCGTTGCCGATCCCGGCGACGGAGCGAAAAGAGCGGAGATCGAGGCCCTTGATTTGAGCGCCGCGAACCAACTCTTCATGGCCGTCGTCCACGTAAATGCGATAGACGAGCAAGGGCAAACGATCGCCGCTGCTCAACCCCTCCGCCAATCCTGAAAGGATATCCGTGAAATCCTCCTGCGATTGAGAGGCGAGCGCAGGATTATCCATACGCTTGATTTCAATGCACCACTTCTGGCCATTGGAGCGGCAGAGGTCGATGAACTTCTTGCGCAGATCGGCAGGGTTCATGGTATCCGTCGCCTGAAAAAATAGATTGCTGGAAAGAGGGACGGGCGGAGAAAGCATGGCGGAGCGCCCATGGCCATTGGAAAGCTGAAAATCGGGGCCAGGGCGGCGCGACATCAAAAGATTCTTCAGGATGCCATTTTCGACCAGGGAGACGGGCTCGGCACGAACTCCTTGAGCGTCAATGGCGAAGCCGCCGAGAAGCGGCTGACCTTGAAAATCCTTCGCGCCAGGGTCATCCACCAGAGAAACATTCAGCGGGAAAACGCGCGAGTTCACCCGGCCGCTCCATTCGCTGTGGCCGCCCTCCTGCTGCATCATCTGATCGAACGCGGAGACACTGGAGAGGGGCGGGCGAGCGCCGGAAAGCGAAGGTTCGAGCGCCTGAGCCAGTAGGGAGCTCGCGGCGGGAGCGTCAAAGAGAACCGGGCCCTCGTAGTCGTCCACATTCGGCGCGGTGCGCAGGGCCTCGAGCTGCTGCGCGGCCTGAATGAGGCCCTTGCTAACGTCGTCCGGCCGAGGCAAGCCGGAAGGAGCAGTTGCGTAATTGGAGTAAAAGTTGTGAAGCGGCATGCCGTCAGTGGCCTGCGTATCGAGGCTGGCTTCGATGCCGGCATCGCTGTGGGAAACGCGAAGTTTGGTGCCCTCGCTGGTCAGGAGGTAGTACGTGGTGTAGACGAGATAGTAGTGGACGCGCGTGCCATAGAGATCGGGAAAGCCACGCAGCACCTTGGACGCTTCGCGAGCTTCCTGCTCCCAATCGCGGGAAGTCCAGTCGGAAGTGACGAGAGGCTCGACGTCAACAACCGCCGGCTCATTTGCGAAATCGGGAATCTCCGGCGGGCGCGAGAGGCTGTTCAAGAATGCCTGCTTATTGGAGTACTGCACGAGCGCGTCTTTATATGCGAAGTCGGTGGCCTGCCAAAGATCCTGGCGCAAGGAATTGTAATCGCGATCAATGCCGACCTCGCCCGCGGAACTCGAGGAACCCTGGAACTCGTTCTGGCTGATGAAGTTCGAGCTGTCGAGCTGATTGTTTCCGACGCGAACGTTGACGGACATGATGCGGTTGCGCTCATGCCCGCTGGAAAAGAGCGTGCCGAAAGATGAAGTGATGGCGCGAATGTCGACGTCTTCAAGGCGATATTCGATGAAATACGGCTTCTGCTGGCTGTCGAGCTGCAGGCGCGCGACGGAGCGGTTCATTTCGTCTTGCATGGCTTCGAGGGTGTGATCGTTATCGCTTTGCGCGGCGGCGGGAAGAGCCAAGGTGCAGGCTGCGGCAAGGGTGGCGAGAGCAGCCCAAAAACGAGTTATGCGCCGAGGGGTCACTGTTTCACCTTCGCGAGCGGATCATGCGCCGGCGGCGGAAGGATCGGCGGCGTGTCCGTGGAAGTTTCTTTCTTCGAGACTTCCATTTCCGAAATGAGAATCTCAGGCGCCACGGCGGACACCGGGACTGAGCCGGATTCCGCGCCGCAATAGCCATCGAAGACTTCCGGCGTGTCGCCGGTGGCGATGATCTTGGTGATGGAGATCAACGGAGTGCCGACGATGTTGACGCCGCGGACCATTTCGTCGGGACGGCCGTCCGGATAGACCTTGTAAACGATCAAAGGTTGAACTTGAAACGCTTGCGGTTGAGTGCGGCCGGTGAAAGTGAAGCCGCCAGCGATGTCGTCAATCAGGAGGCCGAAAGGCTTGCCCTGCTTGCGAATCTCATCGATGAACAACTGGCGAAGCGCGGCATTGGTCATGGTCTTGCTGCTTTCCACAATGGTATTGCCCATGCGCGCGACGGGTTGGTAGCCCAACTGACGGCGGCCGTGGCCGTTGGAGTGGGGAAAATTCACCAGCGGCGAGCGGCCCATCAGAAAATTTTTCAGAATGCCGTGATCGACGAGCACGACGTTCTGCGAAGGGATTCCCTCGTCATCGAAAGGATAGTAGCCGAGCAAGACCTGGCCATTGACTTCCGTGGTGGTGGGATCGTCGCGCACGGTGATGAAGTCCGGCAGGATTTGCTGATTGATCTTGCTGGTGAAGGTTTGGCCTTCGCTGACGTCCTTTTGGCGAAAGCCTTCCAAGCGGTGGCCGAGTACTTCATGGAAGAACACCGCGGCGGCGCGGCCGGTGAGCAAAGTGGGGCCGGCGAAAGGCTCGACAAGCGGGGCTTTCTGCAAGGCGGCGATCTGATCGGTGAGAATGCGGACCTGATCGAGCACAGTTGCGTCGGTGGGCTCTTTGGACGGATCGACCCAGTCGAAATTCGCGTAGCGTTCCAAATCCATGCCGTCGGGCGCCTTGCCCTGAACGAACAGTTCGAGGCGGTAACGGATTTGACCGAAGGCCAGGCGCGAACCATCGCTATCGACGAAATACTGGTTCGCGGAGCGCGCGGTGAAAGTCACGATGGAATTGAGGACCGCCGGAGAAGCACTGAACGCAGCGGTGTACTGGCGGACTTTGTCTTCCCAGGGCTTGCGGTCGAGCTGAAAGTCCACGGGAGAACCGATGGATACGTGCGGCTCTTCGTGAGAAAAATCCGGCGCGCCTTGTTCGGCGGATTGGGCCTGGACTTCCTTGCTGGTTTGCACGCCGATATAGGCCTGCACGGCAGCGCGATACTGGCGATCCGTTTCGCGCCAGATTTCGCGGCGCAGAAGAGAAACATCATCGTCGAGAGTGGCTTCCGTTCCGGGACTGGACCAGGCGGGCTCGCGGCCTTCAACCTTGTGGGTGTTATCGAGCTGGTAGCTGCCGACGCGCGTCTGCACTTCGAGCCAGCGGTCACGCGACTCGTCGGAGGACAGCAACGCGCCATTTGAGCCGGAAACCTCGGCTGAATCCAGATCACTGATGGTGTAGGCGATGAAGTAGGAGGGCGGATCGGCCTTGCCGTAGGCGTCGACCGAGCGCTGCAGCTCGCCCTGCATGGCCTGAAGCACCGGAGGAAGCGGCGGCGCAGGCAGCGGGGCGGTGCGCAGCCCCGTGCCGGCAAAAGATACGCTCGCCGCTGCGAGAGCAGCGACGGCAGGCCAGAATCGAATCGCTCTACGGAGAAGAATCATTCGCTAAGTAAAGTCCTACAGTGTAAGCCAGGTCTGACGAAATCCGGTAATGGGTCAGTTTGAATTTTGACTCCTTGTGTCACGATCAAGAAAATTCAAACTGACCCACCACCCGAAATCCCAAATGCGTTGCCGGGCCTCGTTCCTGAAGCGAGTCATGAAGCACTGACGTTAGATGCACAATACCGCCGCGGCGAGTACGCCTGCGGCGATTATTTTTTCCGAACTATCTTCACCGAACAATCGCCAGGGCGGTTAACGCGGGGGAGGCTGGCTTGGCGCCGGCGTTGCCGGTTTGGCGAACAAGGATGGATCGAGGGCCGGGTTGATGTGGATCTCCTGAACCGTGGAGGTGGTGAACTTCGCGCCGGCGCGATAGGTCACGGACTGGAAGGGGAACTGGCGGCCTTCGACCGCGCGGAAGTCGGTCCAGCGCTGGTCGGCTTCTTCGGAACCTTCCATGCCGGAAGAACTGTATTTTGCTTCGACCAGGAGATGGGTGGCTGAATCGAAGTAAAGCTTGACCGTGCCGAACGATGTGATCCAGTTCACGACGTCGGCTTTCTTGCCGTCCGCGGTGTCCTCTTGGCCAACATACTGCGCTTTGATGCCGCCGGCCGAGGCTTGCTGATACAGTCCCCAGCCGCCAAACAGGCTGATGCCGCGCTGGAATTCACCAAATGCGTCGGCAGGAACTTCGCGGGTCCCCTGCGGGCTGTGAATCCAGGCGGATTTACCGTCCGTAATTTGAGTGATCTGACCCATCGGGAGCGTGACTTCGGCATGACCTTTATTCGGGTAAGCAATCTGCCATTTGATGGAGATGGCGAGCGTGCCTTGGGCAGAATAAAGATTGCCTACCTGGGAAAACTCGATGGTTGAGATGGAGTGGAGTGAATCACCACCCGCAGCCTGAGCGGCCGCCATAATGACTTCGTGGCCATGCTGGAGAGATTCCGGATCGGCGGGAGCTTCGGCTTTGCCTTGGCGGAGATTTGGGCTGAGAAGGTCGAGCTCGTTAAAGGGAATCTCCTGCCACTGCGCGCCGGGAAACTCCGCTTTCACGGCCGGAAGGAATTGGCTGGCATTGCCGACGAGAACGACGTCGAGATTTTGCGAATTGAAATATCGCGCGGCCATTTGCTTGACGCTGGACTCATCCACGGCAAGGATTTTCTGCTGATAGGTGTCGTTGTAATCGGGAGCCAGTCCATACTCGGCGACGGCAAGAACGCGGCCCGCAACCTGCGCGGCGGTTTCCGACTGAATAGGATACACGCCGGAAAGGTAGTCCTGGGCAAATTTCAATTCTTCGGGCTTCACGTCGCCGGAGGACATTTGCGAAATCAGATCGACAACCAGCTTGGTGGCTTCGGCGGTGGCTTCCGTGCGCGTGAAGGTGTCCGCGACAAACTCGCCGGCGAAACGTTCAGCTTCGAAGGAGGAATTTGCTCCGTAGGTTAGGCCCTTCTTGATGCGGACTTCCGTATTGAGGCGGCTATTGTAGCCGCCGCCAAAAATCCTGTTGGTGACGACCAGCGGAATGTAATCGGGATCATCGCGGCGGATTCCCAAGTTGCCGACACGAATCTGGGTCTGAACGGCGTCCGGCTTATCGATCACGATGAAGCGCAAGCCTTGCGTCTGAGGTGGCGCGGCGGGTTCGGCGGCGGGCAATTCTTTCTTTTCCCACGAACCAAAATATTTTTCGGCCAGGGCAAAGGCGCGCTCGGGAGTGACGTCGCCGGCAAAAGCGAGCAGCGCCTCGTTGGGCGCGTAATTGGAATCATGAAACTTGACCAGATCATCGCGCGCGATCTTGCTGACCGTTTCGGGAGTTCCGTCAGAAGGCATTCCGTAAGGCGACTCGCCAAATACGGTGCGGTCGAAAACCGCAGTGGCCAAATAGGCCGGGTCGCTGTATCCAACGCTCAAACTGGAAAGCGCCTGCTGCTTCTGGCGCGCAAGCTCTTCCTGGGAGAAGGCGGGATGGAGAACGGCGTCCGAGAGCATGTTGATTCCCAAGTCGAGGTCGCGCGAAACGACATTCACCGAAGCATCTGTATCGTCGTCGGACGCGGAGGCTGCGATGTGGCCACCAACAAAATCGATGGCTTGGGCGAATTGCTGCGCGGACCGCGTCTCTGTGCCTTGGGTGAGCATCCCCGCAGTCATCGAAGCGATGCCCGGCATGCCGGCAGGATCATTGGTCGCGCCTGCGGACATCAGCACCAGGCGGACGGCGACGGCCGGTTGGCGATGGTCGGCCACAACGAAGACGCGCAGGCCATTTGAGAGAGTGCGAGTCTCCGCATGCGGGAAATGGAATGGGCGCGGCGGTTGTGCAGCCGGCATTTGCGGATCCAGGTTCACGCCGGCGGGAACGACGCCGGTACCGTGGGCATTTTCTTGGGTGGAGGTTTGCGTGGACTGCTGCACGTCTTGCGTCGATTGAGTTTGCGCTTGCGTGGCGGCAGAGGTGAAGAGAAACAAAGCCGCGAGGATTAGCGTTGCCGCCTTGCAATTCGCGCGCGCGATGGTTGGACGGACTTGCGGCGTGGGGCGGATCATTTTTGGCTCCCGTTGTCAGGTTTGGGCGGCGCTTGCGGCAAGTAAAAGAGCAACGTTTCATGCTGCGCGACAAAATACTCATCGGCGGCATGCTGGATGGCGGCCGCAGTCACGGCTTCGTACCGCGCGAGATCCGTGTTCACGAGTTCCGGATTCTTACCGATCACGGCGGCCTCGCCGAGAGCATCGGCTTTCTCTTCGTCCGTCTCGCGTCCTAGAATCGCGTCGGAAATCTCCTGATTTTTGGCTTTTTCGAGCTCTTGCGCAGAGACAGGCTGCGTCTTCATGCCGTCGAGGACGGAATCGAGCGCTTTTTTGCCTTCTTCCGCCGTGCGCCCTTGGTTCATTATGGCAATCACCCAGAAGAGATTTGGATCTTCGGTGAAGTTTCCGAAGCCAATTGCTTCGACCGCGATGCGTTCCTTGTAGACGAGCGATTGATACAACAAGCTGCTTTCGCCGCCGGCGAGAATGTTCGACGCCAAATCAAGAGGATAGGACTCCGGAGCGAAACGCGCCGGCATCTTGTACGCCTCAATAGCGGCGGGGAGGGGAACGCCGGGATACGATTTCGTGACGGTGCGTTCCGCCGTTTGCGGCGGTTCTTTGACAGTGACGCGTGGAATCGGTTGCGGCGAGTGCGGAATCCCATCGAAATACTTTTCAGCCCAGGCCGTAGCTTGCGCCGGATCGATGTCGCCGACGATCACCAGCGTGGCGTTGTTCGGGCGGTAATAGATATTGTGAAAAGCGCGAACCTCTTCGACCGTGGCCTTATCGAGGTCGACTATGCTGCCGATGGTGGTGTGATGGTACGGGTGAACGGTGAACGCGGCGGCGTAGAGATCCTCTTGCACGCGGCCGTAGGGCGAGTTATCGACACGGAGCCGACGCTCTTCCTCAACAACTTGACGCTCTGAAGTGAAATTCTCTTCGTCCACATTCAGACTGCCCATTCGGTCGGCTTCGAGCCATAGCACGCGGTCCAAATAATTGCTGGGAAAAGTCTCCCAAAACACAGTGACGTCGTCGTTGGTGTAGGCGTTATCGAAGCCGCCCATGGCTTCGATAATGCGGGAATGTTCGTCGGGGCCGACGTGCGCGGAGCCCTTGAACATGAGGTGCTCGAAAAGATGGGCAAATCCGCTATGGCCGGGCTTTTCGTTCTTCGAGCCGACGTGATACCAAACCTGCAGGTTCACAACCGGGACGTGGTGATCTTCGGCCATGACGATACGCAATCCGTTTGGCAGGGTGCGCGTTTGAATGACCAGGCGCGGCGGACGCGTGGCTTCTGATTCCTCAATCCCGCGCTGGTGTGCCGGAGGCACAGGCAATTTTTTTTGCTGTGCAAAGGCCGAGAGCGCGAGCATGAGTACAGCGATTCCCGCGCCAAGGAACGCTTCCACTGGCCGGATTGATCTCATTTGAATTTCCCTCCGCGAGCAGGCCCGCGCATGCAGACTTTCCGATGGCCAAACCATCGTAAGAGGCGGCGGATTTGATGTCAAATGGCCGCGCCAGGATGCAAGCAAGCTTCTAGTGCAGAACAGGGAAATATCAAGAAATTAAAAGTGCGGCTGCTCTTGGGGGGAGACGATAATTAGGAGTCCTCTCGAAGGCAGAGAAACGGAGCATACGATGCGAGCAGCCTTGGGCCTGCTGACTGTTGTGATTGCCCTCGCGGTCGGCTATTGGTTCTACATGTCGAACCTGAAAGCAAGCGGCGCGACACGTGCGCCGGCGCAGGTCATGTCGACCGTCGGCGTGAAAGGCGATCTGCTGTCGATGGCGCAGGCGGAACGCATCTATCAGGCAAGTCACGGCTCGTACGCTTCGCTCGACGAACTTTACTCCAGCGGTACGCTGATAGAGCGAAAGCAGGACCGGGCGGGCTACAGCTATTCGTCGGAAACTTCACTCGAAGGCTTCACGATCACGGCGCGCTGCCAGCCTCAGCCGTCGGCTCCCTGCGCCAGCTTCTCGATTGACCAAGACATGCAAATTCAGCAGTTGCCATAATCGTTCGCGGAACATTCGCCAGACTTCCATCGTATCTACTCTCGTAATCTGAAACCTGAGGAGAAATGCAGCGCGGCGAGGCTCGCGTGACGAGAGGAGATGAAAATGTCTGACAATGTGGTCGGTCTGGCAGCGGTGGTGTTGGCGCTGGGATTTCCGCTTGCGGTGGTGTGGGCGTGGGCATGGCAACGAGGACGAAAGTTGCGGACGGAGGAGCGGCTGGCCGCGATCGCGCGTGGCTTGAACGTTCCGTTCGAAGCGGATTTGGCGCATCCAGCTATGTCGCGCAGAGCCGGGATTCTGCTAGTGGCCGCCGCGGTGGGATACGTGGTGACGTTCGCCATGCTGGCGCGATGGGAGCCGGATGCGATGGAAGCCTCGGTGCTGGGCTTCATCCCGTTCGCGCTTGGCATAGGCTTTTTCGTCGACGCCTATCTGATCCGGCGGGACCTGCGCGCGTCACACTAGCGCGGCGAGCAGTTTGTTTCTAGCTGGAAACCGGCGCAATCCGGAAGAGTGATCGGGCCGGTGAAGTCACGGCGCTCGAAAAAGCCTGTTTGTTCCACGTGAAACGTTTCTAGCGACCCGATTTATGAAGACTACGCACGGGTGGGCACTCGTGTGCCGCAGTAGCCGCAGTTCGTCCAAGCTGGGTCAAGAGTCTTTCCGCATTGAGGACATACGGGGCGGACGCTCGCGCCGCAATTCGGGCAGAAGGTGAACTTGGCGAGCACCGGGCTATGGCAGCTTGGGCAATCCGCAGGCAACGGATCACGCAAGATAAAGTACAAGAGGATGCCGATGATATACGGGACGAAGATCGCCAAGAGCGTCCATAGCACGTAGCGCATGCCGCGCCGTTTTGCGTCGCCGTAGATGTAGCCATAGAAGAGAATGACGATAAGGGGGATAACTGGAATCAGAAAATTGAAAGCGAGTTGTCCGGCGAGGGGCCACGTCGCCATGCCATGAATCCCATGATCTGTGGGGATGAGGAACCATATCAGAGTAGCTAGCCCTGCATAGCACAGACACGCGACAATCCATGCCGTACGCGGGATCACGTGAAGTTCTTTGCGGAAGCTCATGCGAGTCTCCTTTCACGGCTTCGGCGCATCGCGAGCAGGACGGCAGCTACGCCGCCTGCCAGCCAACAAATCGCCGTGAAAACCGCGAAATTCTCCCAACCTTGTTCGAATCCAAACCCCAGCAGGCTCTGCCATCCATGCGCCAGAAGTTGGGCCAGAGGCCAACTGATGGCGACAAACGCCCAGGAAAAAACGATAACGAGAGCTACGACTCTGCGCTCCGTCCGGCAGTCTGATTCTTGCGTCAGACGATTCTGTGCCAGCGAAATGGTGCGTTCAACGAGCGCCGCCGGAGCCTGTGGAGTGGGGATGCGGCGCAGATCCGCTCCCACTTGCTGCCAGAGGCTCAGGTTTGCGGCGCAATCCGGGCACAGCCTGATGTGCGCAGCGAGCCGCGCTTCTTCGGCGGCGTCGAGAGTCCCCGCGGCGGCCAGCGGCAGAAGTTCGCGAATTGCGTCGTGTTCGTTCATCGATCGTCCGTTGCTCATTGCCACTCCGTAGGCGGGAAACGCGCGTCGAGAGTTTCCCGCAGGTTTTCAAGGCCGCGGCGCAAGCGGCTCTTGATCGTGGATAAAGGAGCGCCCAGCACCTCGGCAATCTCTTCGAGCTTCATCTCTTCTTCAAATCGCAGCGCAAGCACTTCGCGATAGAGGGTTGGCAGGTTCTCCATCGCCGAAGCGACGAAGCGCGAGTGTTCGCGCGCGATCATGACGTCAACGGGCGGCGCGTCAGAAGCGCGCAGGGCCGCCGGCGTGTTGCGGGATTCACCGGCTTCGTGCTCCTCCAGGCTTTCGGGCCGCAGGCGGCGCAAATGATCGATGGCCAGATTGCGGGCTACGGTGAAAAGCCAGGCGTCAAAGTTTCGGCGCGGATCAAACCGCCGGATTTGCGAGGCCACACGCAACCAGGTCTGCTGAAAGAGGTCCTCGGCCTCGGCTTGCTGGCGCACCAGGCGGAGCAAGTAGCGATACAGCCGGTGCTGATAGCGCTGCACCAAAATGGCGAGCGCGTCCAGGTCGCCGCGTCGAAGCCGGGCAACGTCGGCGTCGAGTCCCACAGCCACCTCCATCTCCATCGAGCTGGCAAACTCGCTTATCATACTGTTCTGTATACGAGCCAGCGGGCGAAAAAGACGCATAAGGCGGCACCCATCACCCAAAGCGACATTTCCGCCAGTCACAGGCTGCAGCTTGAAATCTCGCCCAATCCGGCCTTTGTCGACGAGCCCGTGGCCATACGGCTGAGCGGCGCCAAGGCGGGCGCGAAGGTGACGTTGCGGGCGGTTGTGCGCGACGATGCCGGCCGGGTGTGGCAATCGAATGGTGTGTATGTTGCGACGAGAGACGGCCGGATCGACACGGGTGCGCACGAATCGACGGCAGGAAGCTATCGAGAAGCCGAACCGGCGGGGCTGTTTTGGTCGATGAGTCTCCACACAGACGCGGGCGTGGAGCGCGCGACGTTTTGCAAGGATGGCGCCGAGTCAGATCGCGTGACCGTAACGGCGGAGACCGACGAGGGTCCAATCGCGTCGGCGACGCTGGAGCGGCGCTGGCTGGCACCGAATACCGGCGTGCGCGAATTGCGCGCGGATGGAATGGTGGGCTGGCTTTACATTCCACCGGGGCGCGAGCGGCGGCACGTGATTATCGTGCTGGGCGGCTCGGGCGGCGGATACGATCTGGATAAGGCGGCACTGCTGTCGCGTCACGGCTTTGCGACGCTGGCGCTGGCCTACTTCGGAGTTCCTCCGCTGCCGGAATGGCTGCACCATGTGCCGCTCGAATATTTTGGCCGCGTACTGGCGTGGCTCGGCGCCCAGAAGGAAATTGACGCGAGCCGCATTGGGTTGCTGGGTGTCTCGCGCGGCGCGGAATTGGCGCTGCTGCTCGCTTCGCGGTTCCCGCAAGTTCGCGCCGTGGCGGCGTACGCGCCGAGCGCGGTTGCGTGGGGTTCAGGAGGCCGCGACAAAGCCACCGGCGAAGCGATACCGTGCTGGATGTCGGACGGCGAAGCGATTCCGTTTGCGCCTCTGCCGTTACGGGGGTTTATCGCGCGCTCGGCGATTCCGGTCGGCCTGCTGCGGCGGCCAGTAAAATTCCGCAACCTGTTTCAAAGCGCGCTGCGCAATCGCGAGGCGGTGAGGCGGGCGGTGATTCCTGTGGAGCAAACGCGCGGGCCGATTTTGCTGATTTCCGGCGGCGATGATCGCGTCTGGCCGGCCACGCAGATGGCGGAGATGATTGTTGCGCGTTTGCGGTCATGCGCGTTTGCTCATAGCGTTGAGCATCTGAATTATCCGCGCGCGGGACACGCGCTGCGCTATCCTTCGCTGCCTACCACAGTGAGAATGTCCCGTTCGCGCGGCATGAAATTCCCTATCTTGTTTGGCGGCACAGCCATCGCGGACGCGGAGGCGCAAGCAGATGCGTGGCGCCGCTCGATGGCTTTCTTCAGTAAGAACTTGTAAGGCGAGCGGGTAATGGGTCAGTTTGAATTTTGACTCTTTGTGTCACGATCAAGAAAATTCGAAATAACCCGCTACCCGCAAGCGGACCGCACGGGGCATGCGCTGGACTGTGTTAGAATCAATCTCCAGTGAAGGAAATTCTCAAGGAACTCTTGGAATTGCAGGACGTGGACACGCGCTTGAATGCGGTTCGCGCGCGCTTGGCAACTTTCCCCAAGCGGCTAGCTGAACTGCATGCGCGCATCGAGGCAAGCCGCGCCGCGCTCGACAAGAGCAAAGAGTCCCATTCGACCACGCTCAAGGACCGCAAACGGTACGAACTGGACGTGGAGCAGTGGAAAGAAAAGGTCCGGAAATATAAGGATCAATCCTTCCAGGTAAAAACGAACGAGGCGTACAAGGTCCTGCAGCACGAAGTGGAAATGGCGGAAACAGAAATTGCCAAAGCGGAAGACCGGCTGCTCGAGCAAATGGTTTCCGGGGAACAGAACGACGGGCAGGTAAAATCGGCCGAAAAGAGCTTTAAGCAGGTCGAGGAGCAAATCGGCACGGCGCGCGCGGAAATCGAGGCGGAGAAGGCTGTGGCCGAGAAAGAACTGGCGCAACTGGAAGCGGAACGCGCCAAGGTGGTGAAGGCGATTCCCGAAGATTTGCTCGATCATTATCAGCGCATCGCCAAGAAGCACGGAGGAGTCGCCGTGGCGGAAGTCCGCGGAGAAGCCTGCGCCGCCTGCGGCGCGCGAATCCGGCCTCACGTGTTTCAGATTCTGCGCCGCGAAGATACGGGCGAGCTCTATCACTGCGAGCTTTGCACGCGCATCCTTTACTACGTCGAGCCAGCAGCGGCGGCCCAGGCTGCCGCGCAAGCCTCGACGGCGCAGAACGGCGAGGGCTGAGCGTTGTTTGATTTTTCGTTTGATCTTTCGTGTGATCCGTTGCAGCCTTGCGAAACTCATCCCGTCAATCCGTTCGCTCATCGATGAAGCATCCGCAAAAGACATCGCCGCCATCGAGCGCACGCCTGTTTGATGAGGGACATGCCGCGCCGCCGGCAGGCGTACACGCTGCCAACATCGACGGAGCATCGCGAGGCAATCCCGGGCCAGCGGCGTATGCCGTAATCCTGCGCGGACCCGACGGCGCGACAATTGCGGAAATCGCAAAATGCATTGGGCGCAAGACGAGCAACATCGCGGAATATTACGCCTTGGTCGCGGCGCTGGATTATGCCGCGACTCATTCGATCCGTGCTTTGCGGGTGCGCAGCGATTCGGAGCTGCTCGTCCGCCAAATGCAGGGGCGCTACAGGGTCAAAAATGCGGACTTGAAACCCTTGCACGAACGCGCCCAGAAACTGACGCGAGGGCTCGATTACTTTGTCATCGAGCACGTTCGGCGCGAACAGAACAGCGATGCCGACGCGCTCGCAAATCTGGCGCTGGACAGCGGTGCTGGCGGCCGGAGCAAGCCGGACGTTGCGCCGCAAAGGGCCGCAGCAGGAAGTCTCAAAAGATCGCCTGCGCCGCTGCGCATTCGCGCGCGTTATCGCGGCGGCGTTTTTGTCCCGGCGAGCGCTGTGGAGATTCCCGAGGACGCCAACGTGGAGCTAGAAGTCCGCGTCTCAAAGAATTCTTAGCCGCTTAGCTTAGCCTTCGTGTTGCTCAAGATAGAAGTTCCCGCGGCTACCGCGAGCCCCATCGTTCCTGCTCCCCTGTAAATCTTTATTTATTTCAGGAAATACGCGCGGTAGAGCGTGTCCCGTTGGGCGGGGATATAGCCTGCATCCGAGATAATGCGGCGAAGCTCAGATTCGTTGGTGCGGTTGCGGACGCCTGCAGCGTAGACCACGTTTTCCTCGATCAGAATGCTGCCCACGTCGTCGGCGCCAAACTGCAAACCAACTTGGCATACTTTGATGCCTGGGGTAAGCCAGC
This sequence comes from Candidatus Acidiferrales bacterium, assembly GCA_049281095.1. Taxonomy (GTDB): domain Bacteria; phylum Acidobacteriota; class Terriglobia; order Acidiferrales; family UBA7541; genus DAHUXN01. The sequence goes on along the minus strand of JBAPRL010000070.1, from coordinate 64,259 downwards.
TCGATTGAATGTGGTCGATGTTGTCGAAATAAAGGCGGCTGATGGCTAGCGTTTTCAGGTACTCGACCGCGGTCGCTTCGGGAATCCTTTTGCCCAGCGGCGTGTTGTCCGGCGCAAACATCCACGGAATAAACGAGGTGAATCCGCCGGTGTCTTCCTGAATGCGGCGAAGGCGCTCGAAATGGTTGACGCGATGGCGATACTCTTCGCCGCATCCGAACATCATCGTCGCGGTGGTGCGCATGCCCAGGGAATGCGCGGTGCGGTGCATATTTTCCCATTCGTCCGCCGTGCATTTCAGGCGCGAGATGCGATGGCGAATCTCATCGTCCAGGATTTCCGCGCCGCCGCCAGGAATGGAGTCGAGCCCCGCGTCAGCAAGCCGCATGATCGTGTCGCGAATGGACAATCCAGACACTTCCGCGATGCAGATGATCTCCGGAGCGGAAAAGCAGTGCAGATGCACTTGCGGGTACCGTTGCTTGATCGAAGAGAGAAGCTTTTCGAAATAATCGATGTGCAGATCGGGATGCAGGCCGCCTTGCATCAAGACGCCGGTGCCGCCCAGGGCGAGCATCTCTTCGATTTTTTTGTAAATTTCCTCGAAGGATAAAACGTAGCCCTCTTTGGAGCCCAGGGGGCGGTAGAAGGCGCAGAACGAGCAGTACTCAGTGCAGAAGTTCGTGTAATTGATGTTGCGGTCGATCTGGTACGTGGCGACGCGCGGATCGTTTTTCTTTCGGCGTACTTCATTCGCGGCCATGCCGATGGCGACCAGGTCGTCGGAGTTGAAAAGATCGAGCGCTTCCTGCTGTGTCATCCGCATTTCGTTAGTCTACCTTCGTTCCCTCGTATGAAAAAATCGGGTCGCCTTGCCGCACGATGCCTTCGCGCAACACCGAACCGTAGACGCCGAAGCAATTGCCGTGATTTCTGGCAACGAGTTTGCCGACTTCCGGCGAAGCCTCGGCCGTCGCGGGATCCAAAGTGATGATAGCGCATCGCATATTGTTCTGCACCACGGTGAATGTGAATTTTTCGCCGATGCGCAGGCTCGTGCCGATCAATTCGTCCTCGTAGTAAGGTTTCCCGTTGTCCCAATCAATGTAGAAATTGGCGCGGAAGCGGGTGTGCTCGAGCGGCAGTCCCGCCTCTTCGGCCAGCGCTTTGACCGTTTCCAGGCTCAACAAAGAAACAGGGCAGGCATCCTGCATGGCACGCTCCGAAAAACGCAGCTCCAGTTCGCGCTCGAAACGTTTTTCGAAATACGAAGTAAACAAAGAATCAGAAGGGCAGAGCCGTTCGCCCTCGGGAGTGATGATTTCCGCAGCAAAGTCTGATTGCGCGGGGTGCTCGTTCGCGGGGTTCGGCGCTGCCAGGAAGCGCGGGCGAAACAACAGCATCTCGTGGCGCTGCCGGGCGGTCATCCAGGGAAAGTTGGAATGGTTATTGCGATCGACGAAGGCATAGGCGCGGTCGCCGACCAGCCCGGAGAAACTAACAAATACTTCGTTCAAATCCTCGCCGGCCATGCTCTTGAACGGGTAGCGGCGCAGGATGCGCAGAGCGCCCAATTTTTTCCCGTTTGCCGAATCAGCCACGGTTCACGCACTCCGCCGTGCCGTTGTTCCAGCCAGAGTGGAGACGAATTGCAGGGGGCGAGCGCGCGGGATCAGTCCCGCAGTTGCGCATTTTTCAAAATATAGGTTGAGTCCAGCGAGATTCTCTTCGTCGAGCGAAAAATCGATATTTTCGTGGAGATACGCTTCGAGCGCTTGCGCCGGAAGGTCCAGCTTCACGGAAGCAGCCTCGGCAATGTCATTTATGTGTTCCAGGCCGAATTGCTTGGAAGCTTGGAAATCCGCGACAAGTTCCGGGGTCATTTTTTCCTTGCGCCCCGCCCAAATGGCCAAAACGCAAGGCTTGCCGGTCATCTCGCGCCATTGAAATGCAACGTCGTAAACGAAAAGCGCGGGATAACCCTGCACAGGCAGCTCATCGGGATCGCCTTGGCAACACGCTCCTTCCGTCGTTTTCTTGGCAAACAGATAATCCAGTTTCAACGCGATGCGCAGCGCCGGGTCGCCAATGATTAACGCGGCGTCGGCCTTCGCGAGCATGGCCGCAGCGTCCGGCTCGGCGTCGAGAAATTCCGGCGCAACCCGCCAGTTTTCTGCCGCCAGCAAGCGCACCAGGGCAGCGGAACTTCGCGAGCTGGTATCGAGCGCTATGCTTCTGACGCGGTCGATGGGCTTCTTGGAAACCACTAAGATGCTGCGGACTTCGCCCTTGGCCGCGATCGCCATCCCGGGCAAGGCCACCACGCCGTCCATTCGCTGATATTCGATAGCGGGTATGATGGCGACGTCGACTTCGCCAGCGCGCAGAGCGTCAGCGCACTTCGACGGCATAGTGAACGAAAGATCGTACTTGCCGGCAAGCGGGCCTTCGGTGAAACCCCACACCAGCGGCGCGGTATTAAGATATTCGACGATGGAAATTCGGAGTTTGCTCGACATAGTTCGGAGACGCTCAGTCCGGAAACGACTCAGACTTCTCAATATAGCATAGGCGTATTGATTGAAACGAGGGCGGGCACGGCATAAGATGCCAGCAGCTTGCGGCAAACAGACGAACCTGTTTGCAACGATGCGATTCACCAGCGCATCCCAGCCGAGAATCGAGGTGAACCTTCGTGAAGCTCAGGACGTGGTTTTTCGCGTTTGGTCTCGTCGCTACGGCAGCAATTCTCTCGAACTCACCGCGCGCAGCCAGCCCTGGCCTTCAGGATACTGCGAGCAACACTCCGGTGGCGCTTGTGGGCGCAAGGATTTACGTTTCGCCTTTTCAGGAAGCCATCAAAAACGGAGTGATCATCATTCAGGACGGGAAGATCGTCGCGGTCGGCAGCAAAGGACACGTCCGGATTGCTCAAGGCACGGGCATGCTCGACTGCAGCGGAATGTTTATCATGGCTGGATTCCAGAACAGTCATGTCCATTTCACCGAGCCAAAATGGAATGATGCGGCGCAATTGCCTGCCGACCAGCTGACCAGCCAGTTGCAGGCAATGTTCACGCGGTACGGCTTTACCAGCGTTGTCGATACCGGATCGATGCTGGAAAACACGCTGGCTCTGCGCAAGCGCGTGGACTCGGGCGAAGTGCTTGGCCCTCGCATTCGAACCGCCGGCTCTCCTTTATATCCGCCGAACGGTGTTCCCTACTACGTGAAAAGCACTCTGCCGCCCGACATTGTCAAACAGTTGCCACAGCCCGCGACGCCCGCTGAGGCTGTGCAACAGGTCGACGAACACATCGCACAAGGCGCCGACATAATCAAATTATTCACCGGGTCGTGGGTGGCTAAGGGACAAGTGGTAACCATGCCGCTTGATGTTGCCAAGGCTGCCGTGGAGGAAGCGCATAAGAAAGGAAAGCTCGTTTTTGCGCACCCTTCCAATGTCGCGGGCTTTCAGATCGCTCTCCAAGCCGGCGTCGATGTGCTCGCGCATACGGTCGAGGACACGAGCGGGTGGAACCCGTCGTACATCCTCCAAATGGAAGCCCATGGAATGTCCTTGATTCCAACGCTCAAGCTTTTCATAAGCGATCCGAACTTGAAGGATATTTTGCAGGAAGTAACCGACTATTCGGTGCCATATGGACAGGTTCTTTTTGGAACGGACGTGGGTTTCTTGTCCGATTACGATCCGACCGATGAATATCTGCTCATGCAGCAGGCTGGCATGGATTTCGGGCACATCCTCGATTCGCTGACCACAGCTCCTGCGAAGCGATTCGGCGAGTCGAACGTTCGCGGCCAAATCAAAACCGGGATGGATGCGGACCTCGTGATCCTGACACGCGATCCAGAGAGCGATATTCGCAACCTGACGCGTGTCAACTACACATTTCGCGATGGCCGAATCATCTATTCGGTGGCTGAGCACTGACCCAATCTGAATCGCATCCGGCGCACTGTACTTAGATGGTATTTGCTGGCCCGGCATTCTCCGCGGGAGTTTGCGCCGGCTGCATTTGTGGAAGCTCGCCGCGCTTCTCATAGAAAATCACCCCAACAATTACAGCCACGATGGCAAGACCCGCGCCAAATTCGCCGATGAGATATCTTGTGGCCGTCGCCGGACGCGTGAGCGGATCGAAAAACGCCTGAATAAAAATGTTGTGGCTGGCGTGCAAGAACATCCCGGTCCAAACGCTGCCGGATTTGAGCCGCATCCAGGCAAAGAGAAAACTGCTTCCCATCACCATGACCGTAAAGCACATCAGCGAATACCACGTCGGGCCCGCGCCATGATAGTTAGCTAGCAAAATCAACGGATAATGCCAAAGCGACCATATCACGCCGCTGGTGAGGGCCACGCCGCCAAAGGGCATGACCTTGGCCAATTGCGGAACGAGAAATCCGCGCCAGCCGAGCTCTTCGCCGAGAGCGTGCGTACACGAAAGCGCCATGCCTGCCGTTGCGATAAACAGGAAATAGGTCACCACCGACAATGACGGCGCTAGACCGGGATGCCCCAATCGCTGAGAGAAGCGGCTGAGAACAGGTGCATGAAAATTCGAAAAGCCGGCTAGCCACAATGGCACATATACGACGGCCGCATACGCCAGGGGAATCCAATAGCTTGCAAACTGGTACTTCGTCTTGCCCCAATGCCAGCCGTGTCCGCGCAAATTGCCTTGGAAAAACAGTCGCGTCAGCAGGCCGGCCGCTCCCGGCGACCACATCAGACCGATTACGAACAGCCCGCCGTGCGCGCCAAGCGACCCGTTGTGAATGATCAGTCGGTAAAAAACAAAGCTGAACGCGAACGTCAAAACCAAGTAGACGACGATCGACAGCTTGGTGCGATTCGCTTCCGCGTTGGCCATGGAGTGAGCACCTCCCGCGCATGGTACGCCAATTCGAATTCGGCAAGTCCGGCAGGCCCGTTGCTGACGCGGAACTATATCCGAGTCAGCGTTTCGATGCCTAAAAATTCACAAACGTGAATCGCACGCAGCCCGATTCTGGTATAAACACGGACGGCAATTGTTTCCGGGAGGAATTCATGAAGCGTACGTTCGGTTTGTGCTTGGCCCTTTTACTGGCAGGACTGATTCCTGCCTCTCGAAATTCCGTCGCGAGCGCCGATGAGAAACCGCTGCCTGCCATCGGCGAAAAAACGGCAGATATGCAGAAACTTCCGGGATTCTTCACCTATTACTGGGACGCACGCGAAGGAAAAATCTGGCTGCAGATCGACAAATGGAACACGGAATTTCTTTACGTGGAATCGCTTCCCTACGGCGTGGGCTCGAATGATATCGGCCTCGATCGCGGCCAGCCCGGCGAAACGCAGGTGGTGCATTTCGAGCGCAGTGGGCCGCGCGCTCTGCTGGTCGCCGAGAACGAGCGCTATCGCGCGGTCACGGACGACCCCATGCAGCGCGAAGCAGTGAAGCAGGCGTTTGCGCAATCCGTGTTGTGGGGATTCGACGCGGCTGCCGCGGACGGCGATACCGTTCTCGTGGATGCCACCAGTTTTTTTCTCCGCGACGGGCATAACATCGCCGCGAAACTACAAGCTACTCATCAGGGGACTTACCGCGTCGATCCGTCGCGCTCTGCCATTTATTTGCCGCGCACCAAGAATTTCCCGGAAAACTCCGATGTGGAAGTCACGTTGACCTTCACCGGCGAAAATCCAGGCCTGTGGGTCAGGGAAGTCACGCCCGATCCGGCTTCGATCACCGTCCACACACACTATTCTTTCATCCAGGCGCCTCCTCCAGGATTTCACATGCGCGAATACGATCCGCGCTCCGGATTTTTCGGCATTGAGTACATGGACTTTGCGACGCCGGTCGATCAGTCCATCTACAAGCGCTACATCGTTCATTGGCGCCTGGAGAAAAAAGATCCATCCGCGGCTGTCAGCGAGCCGGTAAAGCCGATTATCTATTACGTCGACCGCGCCGTTCCGGAGCCGCTGCGTTCCGCGCTGATGGAGGGCGCCAGTTGGTGGAACCAGGCATTCACGGCCGCGGGATACAAGGACGCGTTTCAAGTGAAGCTGCTGCCGGAAGACGTGGACCCCATGGACGTTCGCTACAACGTAATCGAATGGGTGCCGCGCGCGACCCGAGGGTGGTCGTACGGTTCGGCGATAGCGGATCCGCGAACGGGAGAGATTATCAACGGCCACGTAAATCTGGACGCCCTTCGCGTTCGCCAAGTCTTCTTGATTGCGCAAGGCTTGCTCGATCCCTTTGGAAACGACCCAACCGCATTGCACAAAGCCAACGAAATGGCGTTGGCGCGGATTCGCCAGCTGGCGGCTCACGAAACCGGGCACACCCTGGGGCTCGTGCACAATTACGCGGGGAGCATTGCCAACCGCAGCTCGGTGATGGACTATCCATCGCCGCTGGTCACGATCGGGGCGGATGGAGCGCCGGACGTATCCAACGCGTACGCCATTGGAATCGGATCATGGGACAAGGTGGCCATCAATTACGGGTATCGCCAGTTTTCTGAAGGAACGAATGAGCAGAAGGCGCTCGATAAAATTCTGGACGACGCGTTTTCGCACGGCCAACTTTTCTTAACCGACCAGGACGCGCGGCCGCTCGGCTCCGCCAGCCCGATTGCGCATCTGTGGGACGTTGGAGGCAACGACCTCGAGGGCTTGAAGCAGGTAATGGCGGTGCGCGCCGCGGCGCTACAGCGGTTCTCCGAAAACGTCATTCCGCAAAATGCACCGATGGCTACGCTCGAAGACGTTCTGGTGCCGATTTATCTTTATCATCGCTACCAGGTAACTGCGGTCACGAAAATGATTGGAGGCCTGAATTATTTCTTCAACGTACGGGGTGGCGTAGAGCCGGGGCCGGAGATTGTTCCCGCAGATGAGCAACGCGCGGCGATTCAAGCGGTTCTAGATACGCTTCAGCCGAACATCCTGGTTCTGCCGGAATCGTTGTTGAAGCAGATTCCGCCGCGTCCTCCGGAGTATCCGTCCTCCGACGAGAATTTCGCGCGGCGCACCTCTCCGGCGTTTGATTCGTTGGCTCCCGCGGAGTCGGCGGCGGAAATCATCTCCAGCCTGCTCTTCGAGCCCAACCGCGACGAGCGCATGGTGGAATACCACGCACGCGACGCCAACTATCCGGGATTTGCGGAGCTTGTCGACGACGTGGTGGCAGCGACGTGGAAGGCAACGCCTGCCACGGGATACGACGGTGAAATTCAGCAAACCGTTAATGCCGTCGTGCTCGATCATTTGATGTCTCTCGCTGCGGATGGCGAAGCGGCTTCGCAGACGCGCGCGATTGCCTCTTTGAAGCTTGACGACTTGAAGAACTGGATGCAAACGCAATTGCAATCCTCTGACGAGAGTCGCCGGGCGGAATTCTTCTATGCGTTGCACGAGATCGACGATTTTCAGAAGAACCCGGCAGCCGTCCATCTGACGCATCCTGCTCCGCCGCCGGCAAGCGACCCGATTGGCCAGGACGGTTGGCAATAGTCGCGAGCATTACCAAAATTGGCAGTCTCATCCTTGACAATGACGCCGCAGCCTGCGTACCCTCAGCCGCGGATAATCAAGCCAATGGGTCCCGACCAATACTTGGGATGGTTGGCGCTCGCGCTCACGCCAGGCCTAGGCGCGCGCCTGACGGGCAAGCTGCTGCGCGAATTTGGCAGCCCGGAGGCCATCTTCAACGCCTCGCTGACGGCCCTGGAAGCGCAGCAGATCCCCGCGGCGGTAGCGCAAGCTATCCATTCGCGCCTGCCGATGAGCGCGGCAGCGAAGGAACTTTCGCAAGCCGAGGCAGCGAAATGCCGGCTGATTACTTGGGACGAGCCGCTCTACCCGCAAATGCTGCGGGAGATCTATGACCCTCCGACCCTCCTGTATGTTAAAGGAAACGCAGAGCTTCTGAATCGCCATGCGATTGCCATCGTGGGCACGCGACGCCCGACGCCTTACGGGAATCAAATGGCAGAGAGGTTGGCTCGGGACCTGGCCGCCCGAGGGCTGCTGATCGTCAGCGGGCTGGCGCGCGGAATCGACGCCACAGCGCACAAAGGAGCGCTTGGCTCTCCCCAGGGCGCAACCGTCGGCGTTCTCGGTTGCGGCATAGACGTTATCTATCCGAAAGAGAACCGAAAGATTTTTGCTGAAATTGAGGAGCGAGGGGCCATCATATCGGAGTTCCCTATGGGAACGTTTCCTGCGCCGCAGAATTTCCCGATACGCAACAGAATTATTGCGGGAATGGCGCGCGGGGTTGTGGTCGTGGAAGGTCAGCAGTATTCGGGCTCACTGATCACGGCCCGGCTGGGGATGGAATTCGGCCGCGAAGTGTTTGCTGTTCCGGGCAACGCCACGCAGCCGGCCAGCTTCGGACCGAACCAGTTGATTAAGCAGGGCGCAAAATTGGTGACCGGCTGGGAAGACGTTGTCGAAGAGTTGCCGACGCCGATTCGCGCCGAGCTCGTACCGGTGGAGACAACAGATGGCGCGCAGCGGGCATCGCTTGTGGAAGAGAGCCTGGCGCCCGCCGAGAAAACGCTGTACGCGTTGTTGGAAGTGGACACGTCCAAGCACGTGGATGAACTCGTCGAGCAGTCCAAGATGAATTCATCCGAAGTGCTTTCGACGCTCTTTGAATTGGAAATGAAGGGCCTGGTGCAACAGTTGCCGGGAAAGCAGTTCTTGAAAGTGATGCTGTAAGCCCGCAGGCAGCGGGAAAGGAAACTCGAGGAACTCATGGGCCGTTCTTTGGTGATCGTCGAATCGCCGGCCAAGGCGAAAACGATCAATAAATATTTAGGGCGCAATTATGCCGTGCGCGCGTCGTACGGCCACGTGAAGGATCTGCCCAAAAAAGAGCTAGGCATCGACATTGCGAAGAACTTTGAGCCGACCTACGCGGTCATTCCCGGCAAGTCGAAAATCCTGAACGAGCTAAAGAAGCTGGGCCGGGAAGCGGACGCCATCTATGTAGCCACTGACCCGGACCGCGAAGGCGAAGCGATTGGCGCGCACCTGGTCGAATTCTTGACCGGCACGGAAATTGCCGTGGAGCCGGAAGAAGCTAATAATGGCAACGGCAAAAAGGAAAAGAAAGGCAAGAAGTCAGAAACGAAAAAAACCAAAGGAAGCAGAGGCAAAGTCGACCGGCGGAAAGTATTCCGTGTGATGTTCCACGAGATCACGCCGAAGGCCATCAAGGCCGCGTTCGAGCACGCCGGAGCGTTGAACACCAATCTCGTCGATGCGCAGCAAGCGCGGCGCGTGCTCGACCGCCTGGTGGGCTACAAAATTTCACCGCTGCTGTGGGACAAAGTCCGCCGGGGACTCTCCGCGGGGCGGGTGCAGACGGTGGCGCTGCGGCTCATCGTAGACCGCGAGCGCGACATTCGCGCCTTCATTCCTAAAGAATACTGGACGATTCACGCCATGCTCGCTGGGGCAGAGCCGCCCGCCTTTGAAGCAAAACTGTGGCGCTACAAGGGCGAGGAAATCGAAGTCCCGAACGAGGAGAAGGCCAAGGAAGTTGTTGACGCCGTCGAGCGCGCCTCATGGCAAGTCTCGAGCGTCACGCAAAAGGAAAAGCGCCGCTGGGCGCCTCCGCCATTCACCACGTCCAAGCTGCAACAGGCTTCTTACAATCGCCTGCGCTTCTCCGCCAAACGCACCATGACGCTCGCGCAGCGTCTTTATGAGGGCGTCGATCTCGGCGATGAAGGCTCGGTCGCTCTGATCACTTACATGCGCACCGATTCCGTCCACGTATCGAATGACGCCATCGCGCAGGTTCGTGATTTCGTCGGCTCAAGTTACGGTCCGAACTACTTGCCGGAGAAGCCCAACTTCTTCAAATCCAAAAAACAAGCGCAAGAAGCGCATGAAGCGATCCGGCCCACCGATGTCTCGCGCTCTCCGGACGAAGTGAAGCGCTACCTCGACGATGACATGTTCAAGCTGTATCAGCTCATCTGGCAGCGATTCGTGGCCTCTCAGATGGTTCCGGCGGTCTTCGACCAGACCACCATCGATATCGCCGCAGGGGACTACATCTTCCGCGCCAACGGTTCGGTGATGAAATTCGACGGCTACCTTGCTGCATACTCAGCCTCACGGGAGGATGAAGACAAGGGCGAAGCGGCGGACGCTGTGCCCGGCGCGCCGCCCGCGGCTGAAGATGACGCCGACGCCGAGGGCCGTACCCTTCCGCGCGTCAGCGAAGGCGAGCGGCTGGAGCTGCAAAAAATACGGCCGGACCAGCATTTCACCGAGCCGCCGCCGCGCTATACCGAGGCGACGCTCGTCAAGGAGCTCGAAGAGAAAGGCATCGGCCGGCCTTCGACTTATGCCGCCATCATTTCCACAATTGTCGAGCGGGAATACGTCACCAAAGATCAGGGCCGCTTCACGCCCACTCTCCTCGGCGAAAAAGTAAGCGATTTGTTGGTCAAGAGCTTCGAGGATATTTTCGATGTAGGCTTCACCGCGCGCCTCGAGGACGAACTCGACGAAATCGAGGAAGGAAAACTTTCCTGGCGCAAGTCCGTCAAAGTCTTCTGGAAACACTTTGAAGACGATCTGGAAAAAGCCGAAGGAGAAATGGAATCCTACAAGGCCGGCATTCCCACGGATGAAGTTTGTCCCAAATGCGGCAAGGGCAAACTCCTCGAGCGCATCAGCCGCCACGGCTTTTTCCTCGGCTGCGAACGCTATCCGGATTGCGATTACATCCGCGACATCGCCGAAGCCAGCGAAGAAGTCGAAGGCGCGAACACCGTCGAGTATTGCCACAATTGCGGGCGCGAAATGGTGATCAAACGCGGCCGCTTCGGAGCATTCCTGGCCTGCTCCGGTTATCCCGATTGCAAAACGACGCGCCGGCTTGCCGCCGGCACACGCAAAGCGCGCCAGCCCGACGAGCCCCTCGATGAAAAGTGTCCGCAATGCGGCGAACAGCTCTTGAAACGCCACGGTCGCTTCGGGGAATTCATCGGCTGCTCGAAGTATCCGAAATGCAAGTACACGCGTCCGATTACCCTGGGAATTAAATGTCCCAAGTGCGGCGAAGGTGAATTTGTGCGTCGTGGAACCGCCAAAGGACGCGGGCGCGGCAGGATTTTCTACGGCTGCAGCCGCTATCCCGATTGCGACTTCACTACGCCGTACGAGCCGCTTCCTGAACCGTGCCCGAAATGCGGCGCGCCGTTCATCGTGTTGAAACGGAACAAGCAGGGCGTGTTCCACTCGTGCCTCAAGGAAGGATGCGATTGGGAAATTCAGGCGCCGGAAGAATCGCCCGTGCTGGCCGTCGAACCGGTTGAGGTCGCGGCGAAAACCTAGAATCGCAGACCGCCATGCGAACAATCCAAGCCGCCATCGCAAAATTCCTTCATTATCTGCAATACGTCCGCAACGCCTCGCCAAAGACGATCGTGAACTACAAGCTAGACCTGGAGCAGTTCCTGGCCTACGTCACTCCGCCGGATGAGCCGCCGATGGCGCTCGCCGCCGTGGATCATCTGGTCATACGGGAATTTGTGAATCATTTGTACGACCGCGGTCTCGAGAAGAGTTCTATCGCGAGAAAACTGGCAGCTTTGCGCTCATTTTTTCGCTATTGCGTCCGCGAGCACGCGGTGAAGCAAGATCCCGCCTCCCTGGTGGCGCGCCCCAAGCTCCCGAAGCGAGTGCCCAACGTTTCGACACCCGAGGAAATGAAAAATTTACTGGACCACATGACTCCCGAAGCCATCGCGCAAGCGACTCACAAGAGAAAAGCTTCTAAGCGCCCGGCGGCAAAGCGGAGCGCAACGGCGCGGGACCGCGCGCTGCGGGATCGCGCCATTCTGGAGATTCTGTACGCATCCGGTTTGCGTGTGAGTGAACTCACCGGGCTCGACATTTCCAGCATCGATTCCGCCGAGCAGATGATTCATGTTTATGGCAAGCGGCGCAAGGAACGCGTTGTGCCCTACGGCAGCAAAGCCCGCGAGGCGCTGGAGCAATACTGGCCTGCACGGCAAAGAATGATCGAACACGCCAAATCCGACGCTCGGATCAAAGCCGTATTCCTGAACAGGAGCGGAGGCCGCCTGAGCAAGCGCATGGTTTTCGATATCGTCAGAAAGTACGCCCGGCTGCTTACGCATAACATGGACTTGCATCCCCATTCTTTGCGGCATGCCTTCGCCACGCACCTCCTCGCCGACGGTGCTGATCTTCGCACCATTCAGGAACTCCTGGGCCACGCTTCGCTCTCCACTACGCAGCGATACACCCACGCTACGATCGAGCAGCTCATGACGGTCTACGACAAGTCCCATCCTCACGCCTGATGTTCACGCAGACCCTTTGCTGGCGGTTCCACCGTTTGACCATCATGGAATGAGTCGGCTAGCATCGCATTGGCTCTTTGCATCCGCATTCTTGTTCTGATCGAGCAATACCAATGGCCAAACACATCATTGTCGGCACCGCTGGGCACATCGACCACGGCAAGTCCGCGCTGGTGGAAGCGCTCACGGGCACGCATCCGGACCGCCTGGAAGAAGAGAAGCGCCGCGGAATCACCATTGACCTGGGCTACGCGTTCCTCGCCCTGGGGGATGTACAGCTGGGCTTTGTCGACGTGCCGGGCCATGAAAAGTTCGTCCGCAACATGCTCGCCGGAGCGGGTGGAATCGATATCGTCCTGCTGGTCGTAGCCGTGGATGAATCCATAAAGCCGCAAACGCGCGAGCATTTTGAGATTTGCCGCCTGCTGGGAGTCGAGCGCGGCCTGGTAGTCATCACGAAAACCGATTTGGTCGATGCCGACGCGCTGGGACTCGTCAAGCTCGAACTGGAAGAATTCGTGCGCGCTTCCTTTCTCGGAGGAGCGCCGATTGTCGCCGTGAGCGCTCGCACCGGCGCGGGTCTTGAAGAATTGAAGCGCGAACTGCTGCGAGTCGCGCAAGCGGCGCCGCGAAGAGACGCCTCTCAATACGCGCGGCTACCCATTGACCGCGCATTTGTCATGCCGGGATTTGGAACCGTCGCGACCGGCACGCTGATTTCTGGCACGCTGATGCCGGAACAGGCGGTCGAATTATTTCCGGTGGGAAAACGCTCGCGCGTGCGCGGGCTACATTCGGGCGGACGCGCGGTTGCACAAGCGACAGCGGGCCAGCGCACCGCCGTCAATCTGGCGGACATCGAGGTGGGAGAGATCGAGCGCGGCATGGTGCTCGCCACGGCAGGCGTGTTTCGTTCCACCAACCGCTTGGATGCGCGCATATCGCTCTTGCCCTCAGCGCGGCCATTAAAAACGCGCTCATGCGTTCATTTCCATTGCGGCGCGGCGGAAAGAATTGCAGCGGTGAGCTTGTTGGATGGGGATGACCTCGCGCCGGGCGGCACAGCGCTGGCACAGCTCCGCCTCGACGCGCCTACGCTTGTTCTGCCGGGCGACCGCTTCATCATCCGGCAATTTTCGCCCGTTCTGACCATTGGCGGAGGTGTGGTCCTGGACGCGCTCGCAGCGCGACACAAGAAGCGCAACGCCGGCGTCACGCGATTCTTGGCCACGTTGGAAAATGGAAGCCCTGACGAAATTCTACGCGCCGTCATTGCAGCGGATGCGCATGGGCTGGACATGGCGCAAGTCGTTTCGCGCACCGGATGGCTCGAAAGTGAATTACGCCAGGCTGCGCGAAAGCTCGCAGACACCAAGAGAATCCAAATCATCTCGGACAAGCCCTGGATCGCCATCTCATCCGAGGCGATGGAGGCATTGCTGCTCGCGATGGAGCGCGAGGTAAATGATTTCCACGCTGCGAACCCTCTCGCGCCGGGCATTGCCAGACAGGAACTGCGCGGGCGCATCGCGCCGCGCCTCCGCCCGGAAGTATTTCGTGCGGCGCTGGAGGAACTCGTCCGCCAGGGGAAAATTGCCGTCGCGGGAGATACAGTCCAGCGCGCCAAGCGGGAGATATCCCTATCCGCGCAGGAATCGCAAGCGAAGGAACAAATCGCGCGGGAGTTCGAGCGCGCCGGCCTCGCTGTGCCGGCAGTGAGTGAAGTACTCAGCCGCGTCGCGGTCGACTCGGCGCGCGCAAGCAAGCTGCTGCAAATGCTCATCCGGGAAAAAACGCTCGTGAAGGTCACCGAGGAAATGGTGTTTCACGCAACCGCGCTGGCAAAACTTTCGGCCCTTCTCTCCGGATACAAGCGCGCCCACGGCGAGCGCCTGCCGATCGCGGCTTTTAAGGAGCTCGCCGGTGTGACCCGCAAACACGCCATACCGCTGCTGGAATATATGGACCGGGTGCGGTTAACTCGGCGCTCGGGTGACGAGCGTGTTATACTGTAGCTACAGTCGGTTGTTGCCGGATGCCGTGCCGTGTGACGGCTCGCCGGTGGAAGGCCCGGCAAGGAGGCTTTATGGAACTGAGCCCAATGCATCTGCTGCTGATCCTGATTATCGTTGTCGTATTGTTTGGCGGCCGCAGAATCCCTGAACTGATGCGTGGCCTGGGCCAGGGCATTAAGGAGTTCAAGCAAGGAATGCGCGACGAACCGAGTTCCGCACCGCCTCCGTCGACCACCACCACGGCTCCTCCGGTCGAGCCCAAGAAATAGCGGGAACCATAGTTCAGAGTTCTACGGTTCGCGGCAGCCGTTTCCGGCTGCCGTTTTTGCGTGCAGCCAAACTAGCCTCGACTACCGCAATTTGAGTTCACGCAGAATCGCGTAGAGGCGCGCCAAGGGCAGGCCCATCACGTTGAAATAGCAGCCTTCCACGCGCAGAATGAACTTCCCTCCCTGGCCCTGGATGGCGTACGCGCCGGCTTTGTCAAATGGCTCGTCCGTTCGAATGTATTCGTCGATTTCGCTCTCCGAGAGCAGGCCAAATTCCACGCGCGTTTTTTCCACCACCACAATCGTCCGCTCTGAGTGCCTCACCAGAACAGCCAACCCCGTGAAGACTTCGTGCCATTTCCCGCTCAAGCGGCGAAGCATCCTCCGCGCCTCTTCGGCGGATCTGGGTTTGCCCAGAATATCGCCCTCGATGGCCACAGCCGTGTCCGCCGCCACGATGGCGCTGTAATCCTTCTGGCGATTCACACGCAACCTGCTCATCGCCGTTCGTGCTTTCAGTTCGGCAACGCGCCAAACATAGGCCGGGGCAGCCTCTCGAAACGATCGAGATTCGTCAATCTCGGAGGGAAAAACCTCGAAATCGAATCCCGCATTGCGCAGAATCTCCGCCCGCCGCGGCGACGTCGAAGCAAGGATCAGTTTCATTTCTGCACGTGTCTCCGGGCGGCCTCGCCAAGCGTAGCTATTTTTCTTGGCCAGTCAACTTTAACCATATGTCTCACGGAAACCGTCAGCCCAGGGAAGTTGCCAGCCGAATGATGCGAGTGATTTAGATGACGACGGATTCTTGATATTCGCCGAAAGCGCCACGCAGTGTATCGGAAATTTCGCCAACTGTGGCATAGGATTCGACCGCCGCAAGAATGGCGGGCATCAAATTTTCATTCGACCGCGCGCGCCGGTCGATTTCATCCAGCGCGGCCTTGGCCTTCCGCCCGTCTCGCCGGGCCCGCAGCGCCTTCAGCTGCACCACTTGCGATCGCTCGACTTCCGGATCGAGCCGCAGCGTCGGTATCTGCCGCGCCTCGTCTTCCGCGAAGCGGTTCACGCCAACCACAGTCACTTCTCCGCGTTCCACCGCCTGCTGATATTCGTACGCCGCCTGCTGCACTTCTGCCTGGACAAAGCCCGCTTCGATGGCCCGCAGCATTCCGCCGAGCGAATCGATCTTTTCGATGTACGCTGAAGCGCCACGCTCAATTTTGCTGGTGAGATACTCGATGGCATACGAACCGCCAACGGGGTCGATGGTATTCGCGACGCCTGTTTCCGCCGCGATGATTTGTTGCGTCCGCAGGGCCAGCAGCGCCGATTGCTCGGTCGGCAGCGCCAGCGCTTCGTCAAGGCTGTTCGTGTGCAGCGATTGGCAACCGCCCAGCACCGCGGCCAGCGCCTGAAGCGCCACGCGCACCAAATTATTTTCCGGCTGCTGCGCAGTGAGCGTGGAACCGCCCGTTTGCGCGTGAAAGCGCAGCAGCATCGACCGCTCATCTTTCGCGCCGAAACGTTCGCGCATGATGCGCGCCCACAGCCGCCGCGCGGCGCGGAATTTCGCCACTTCATCGAGCAACCCATTGTGAGAATTGAAAAAAAACGAAAGTTGCGGCGCGATGTCATCCACTTTCAAGCCCGCCGCAACCGCCGCGCCAACGTAAGCGATCGCATTCGCCAGCGTGAACGCGACTTCCTGCACTGCCGTCGAGCCGGCCTCGCGAATGTGATAGCCCGAAATGGAAATCGCGTTCCAGTTGGGAATCTCCGCGCGACACCACGCGAAAATATCCGTGACGATGCGCATCGCCGGCCGGATCGGGTAAATGTATGTTCCGCGCGCGATGTATTCCTTCAGAATGTCGTTCTGTACTGTTCCGGAGAGTCGCCGCAGATTTGCCTGTTGTTTCTTCGCCACCGCGACATACAAAGCCAGCAGGATCGCCGCCGTAGAATTTATCGTCATCGACGTGGAAACGCGATCCAGCGGAATGCCCTCGAAAAGTGTTCCCATGTCTTCCAGCGAATCAATCGCCACGCCGACTTTCCCCACCTCGCCGAAAGCGAGTTCGTGGTCCGAATCCATGCCGATTTGCGTGGGGAGGTCGAACGCCACGGAAAGGCCGGTTTGTCCTTGCGAGAGCAAATAGCGATAGCGCTGGTTCGATTCCGCAGCCGTGCCGAACCCAGCGTACTGCCGCATGGTCCACAAGCGGCCGCGGTACATCGTGGGATAAATGCCGCGGGTGAAGGGAAACTTTCCGGGAAAACCAATGTCGCGCTCGGCATCTACATCGCGAAGGTTCTCAGGACCGACAACCGGATCAATGGGCAGAGCGCCGGGCGGCGTTTTTCTCTCCCCTTTCTCCCCGATTTTCGCAGTGTCCTTGATCATCGATTTACAACGCAGCTCATTTCATAACCGCCCTCGCGCGTCAACGGACGCGGCGCGCGCTGCGAAACGACGCGATGGAAAAAAATACCATCATCGCCGCGTAAGCCGCCGCGAACATCGCAATCCATTCCCCGCCAGGCTGATGAATTTGCTTCCAGCAGGCCGCGCCGGCATAGATCGCAAACAGCGCGAAGAGCGTGCCGGCAGCCTCGTGAAAAAGCTGCCGGGCCAGCTTCCAGAAAGCCCGCAACATCGTGGCGCCCGCGCGCCACGCCGCCGCCAGCCAGTTCGGCCCGCTTGCCGAGGTCATGGGTTCATTCTATTACATTCGGCGGGAGAGTTGCCGGGTCCTGCACCAGGACTTGTATCTTGCGTGGCAGGGACTTAAAATCAAGCGAGGGTTAGGAGGTAGACCTTGCGTCTCGATGACCATCTCAAGGCTTTGCTTCGCGAATTAGGGCACGCAATTAACGACTCCGTGGCCGACTCGGAAAAGATCGCGGAAGCAATCAGCAACGTTCGCGCGGCGGGTTACGACATCGTGCTCAAACTCGATGCGACTATTGGTCTGGCGCAGCGCGCCGCGCAGGACGAGAAAATGACGACGCATGACCGCCGTTTTTTGGAGGCGCTGCATATTCGCGTGGACGAAGAAGTGCTCGATGAACAGACGGCTGACGCGAAAGTGGAAATCACCCAGCAGGACATCAAGTTTCTCAAGTCCTTGAAGATTTCACTTGACGATGAAATCTAAGCGAGCCGCGCTCGTCGGATTTTTGATATTAGCCGGGGCGCTCGCTCCGCGTCCCGCGCGTGCCCAGGTAACCACAAGCAGCCCCGTCACCGCACAACCCAAAACTGTAAAGCCTCCTAAGACCAAAATAGACACCTTCAAGGGCCAAGTCGTGCGCATGAACACGGTGTCCATCATCGTCCGCGATCCCAAGGATTCGTACATCGTGCGCACCTTCACCTTTTCTCCCGACCTCACGAAGAAACTGCAAAGTTTGATCGGACGCGGCGGATACCAGCCCGGCGATTCAGTCACGGTCCGCTACGCGCACGGCGGCTCCGTGGCTCAGGTGATAAAGGGCAAAGCCTCCAAGGCTTATTGAAGCAGATCGCAGCAGCGCTTTTTCGGAAGGCTCTTCATGATTCGCCCCGCCGCAGTTGCCGGACGTTTTTACCCATCGGATCCTCTTCGATTGAAAGAACAGATCGACGCACTCACTCTTCCGGCGTCCCAAAAAACTTCCGCGCTTGGCTGCATTGTTCCGCACGCAGGATATGTGTATTCAGGACGCGTAGCCGGAGCGGTGTACGGCTCCCTGAATCTGCCTTCGCGGTTTATTCTTTTGGGTCCTCGCCATTATCCGCAGGGCGAGCGCTTGGCCATGCTTTCCGAGGGAACCTGGGAGACTCCGTTGGGCGAAGCGCGCATGGACAGCGCGCTGGCAGCAGAGTTGAAAACTGCGTTCCCGCTGCTTCGCGAAGACGCCGTCGCTCATGCTCCCGAGCATTCGCTCGAAGTGCAGTTGCCGTTTTTGCTGCGACTGGCCGGGAATTTTACATTTGCTCCCGTGCTCATCGGTGCCGATCGTTTTGATGTGCTCGAAATGCTGGGACATGCCGTGGCAAACGTCGTACGCGCGCATGAGGATGCAGTGATGATCATTGCCAGTTCGGACATGAATCACCGTGAGAGCGACGCCATCACGCGCGTGAAGGACCGCAAAGCAATCGATGCCATTCTGGCGCTCGACGCGCGCCGCCTCTACGACCTAATACGCCGCGAGAATATTTCCATGTGCGGATATGGCCCGGCGGTGGCCATGCTCACGGCGACATGCGACCTGGGCGCGACAAAGGCTAACCTGGTCCGCTACGCCACTTCAGCCGATGTCAGCGGCGATCAAGATGACGTTGTGGGTTACGCCGGAATCACTGTGCAGTAGTATGGAAGAACGAAGAGCCAAAGAACAAAGCTCGAAGCCCTGACGCGGCAAAACGCTCGAGTCCGTGCATCTCCGCCGCTCCCGATTTTCGCCGTCTCGCTAGTTCGGTTTCCCACCACCCCCATGTGCGGGTGCGGCAGACGGCGCGGAACTCGGTCGCGAAGTTGCAGCGGAATAGCCAGACGCGCCGCCCATGGAACCTTGCGGAGAATACCCGCGCGTTGAGCCGTCGTTGCTCGCGCGCGAGAACACCATGGGGGCCGGCCGGTGGGACGGCATCAGCGGTGCCGGCATCGCATTCACTGCCCGCAGAGTCTCTCGTGGCGCGGAAGGCATGGCTGAAGTCAGCTTCATCGCCGAAACGCTCGCGCCAGCCAAAGCCAATGAACGCTGGAGATGAGCTATGTCCGGCGCCGTTGGCACCAGCATTCTCGGCGTGGTGCGCAGATTCCCGGCCATTGCGAAAACGGCCATCCCCGAAGCTTTACCATTCTCCAGTGGCTCGGCGGAGCGAATGGGCATCCTGTCGCCCTCAGCATATGCGAAAAGGCCAATGCTGTCGCTGTGGCCAAGCCGGCTGGTCGTCAACATTAAGCGCGACGGAGGTTTTCTGGTCGGTCGAATGGCCAATCGTGCGAGTCGTGCATTTCCGCTGCTTCCGTACCCTGCTCCCCCGAGTCCCGAGCATCCGCCCATGATTTGCTCAAACATCAGCGGCGACCCACCCGAAAAGGCCGCTGGCCACCATCCAACTTGATTTCCCGCCGAATACCAATCCACCGGCGCAGGATCCCAGAAGCTAGAGTCCGATGGAAACCACGTCCAGCCACTCGATGGCAGGTAATTCCAACTTCCAAAGTGATAGGGCGTCCAGCCCCACGGCTCCGCGCTCACCCACGTCCAGCCCAGTTGAGGATAGAAGCCCCACTGGCCGTTCATAAATGGCATCCAGCAGTTCCCCACTCCGTAGGGTTGCCAGCCATAACCGTATCCCGCGAAATAGTTCCACCCGCCGTAAGCGGACATATCGGCCAAGCCGTAGCTGAACGGCGCGTCGATATACGACGTTGATTGCGCGGTCTCCGTCTGCAAGGTGCGCGCACGCCCAACGGTCCAGCGGTCCCATTCATCCGCCTTCGGATTGGCGCTCAGGGAAACATTGGCGAGTTTTGATCGATAGGCCAGGGTCTTGCCCTTCGGCACCGCTTTCGTTCCGGCTAGGGAAGTGACCTCGACGTCGCCGCCCAGCACACTGACGGAAGCGCCGTCATGGAAACAATCCACGCGGAAAAATGCATTCTTGGGCACCGCAATCGCTTCTCCGGATGTCGAGAGCGCAAACGAGTCACCGCGGCGCAGCGCCGTCAGAATGCTCATTGTGCCCTGGGCGAGAGTGAGCTTGGTAACGCGTCCGCCGTCGGCGAGCGCAAGCTCGGTGAATTGCACGAGGGTATCTCGAGAGATCCACGCGGCAGTGCCGTCTTCGAACTCAATCTCCGCATAGCCGTCGTTCGTCCCGATCGTGACGCCCTGCGTCACAGGCATGTTCTGCATGGCGGCTTCCCATGAGGGATGGCCAGGGCGCGACAGTTGGACGTCTCCGCTGACCAAGCTCAAACGCACGATGCGGGCATAGCCTAAATCCGAAGCCTGCGCCGGTCGCGGCGCACTCGTCAATCCCAAGACTGCAGAGCTCAACAGGAGAAGACTGAAACGGAAAGAACGTCGCATCGCATACCTCCCGGGGCGTTTTTACGGAAAGGATGGTCGCCCCGCGCCGACTTCTTACGGCGATTGCACGTTAGCTTTTTGTATGCTCGCGCTTCGCCCTGCCGCCGTCAAGCGGAATCGAGAAACGAAGCTGAAGCGTTGCACGGCGCAAGTATTCGCTTAGACGCCGATCAGTGGCTTTGGCGGATTTGTTCAGCAATGGCGCGGGCGCGCTGGCGCGACATATCCATCAGTTCTGAACTCGCGGCAATTTGGTCGAGCGCCGGAAGCAACGCATCAGGCTCCGGAATCAGTTTGTCCTTCACGTCGCCCTGCACTCGCGCAATTACGTCATTGACCCCTAAGTGGTCGTAACGCGTGGCGCGTTCCATATCGCTTATGTCGAGTTCCTGTCGCTGCAGCCCTTCGAAAATGGCGAGCAGTTGCTGTGCGGGATTGTTTAACGTGTAATTGAAAGTTACTTCGTGAACTTCAGAGCCCCTTTTGTAAACAAACGTTTTTTGCCCCAGATCGGCGATGCGCCGGTGGACATCGAGATCAACGCCCTGAAAATCGTGGAGGCTGTCGGCCAGCTCGAACATTTTGTGTACCAGGGGCGAGCCGATTTGCAGCGGCTGCGGGCTTGCGGTGTCGTCCAGTTGACGAATGTCGAACGTTCCCGTGCCGTCTTCGCTGACGACAATCTGCACGAATTCGGGATAACTCGTTTTGAAAATCCGGCGGAACGTGAGCGTGGAGATGTCCGGTCTGCTTGCCCCTCTTGGAGAAACCTCACGCGCCTGCGAATTCGCGAACGCTGGGCCAAGGAGACAAAACGATACAGCCGCCAGAATCGAGAATCGGAATCTAGGACGCCTCATCGTTCACTAAGGATGCGTGTCGCGGAAAAATGGCTGCGCGAGCCGCCCCGTGTCCGCGCCGTCGAGAGGGTCGGATTCGAGAGCACGCTGCGAGCGAAGCGCTGCGACGCTCGCGCGGCATGCGCGTGGCAAAGCGCCACGGCCAGAGCGTCGGCCGCATCGGCCGGTTCAGGACGCTCGCAAAGACCGAGCTGCAATTGAATCATCTGCTGCATTTGCTCCTTGGACGCGCTTCCGTGGCCGGTGATGCTGGCCTTCACTTCGCGCGGCGAGTAACTATGCGAGGGAATATCCGCCTGCGCCGCCGCAAGCAGAATCACGCCGCGAACCTCCGCCAGTCGCAGCGCCGTCCGCATGTTGAGCGCTGTAAACACGGATTCTACCGCCACAGCGTCGGGCGCAAATTCCTCCACCAATCGCGCAACCATCTTGTGGATTTCCCGCAGCCGCTCGGAGAAGCTGGCGCGAGACGGCAAACGCAAAGCGCCGAAACGAAGCATGCGCGCTGCCTGCCCGTCCAGCTCAACCACACCGTAACCGGTGGCTCCGGCGAGCGCCGGATCGAGTCCGAGCACGCGCAAACTCTTGCGAGAAGCGATCGCGTTTGATGGCACGTTTGCCGGCATGGAGCTGCGGCGATGTTTGGATCGCCGGCGTGGCTAGTCTACGCGCACAAGAAAATCCGAGGGTAGTATTTTTTCTGCGAAACAGCGGGAAGGATACTACGGAAGGAACGAATTAGCCGGCGACTGCCGCTTGGATTTCTTTCTCGTCGATGTCGAAATTCGCGTAGACGTGCTGCACGTCGTCGTGTTCTTCCAGAGCTTCCATCATTTTCAGCATTTGCTGCGCCTGCGCGCCGATCAGCTTCACATAATTTTGCGGCACCCACCCCACTTCGGCGGAGGCAGGATTGATTCCCGCCGTTGTAAGCGCTTCGCGAACTTTTTCGAATGCCTCTGGCGGAGTGACCACTTCCCAGAACGAACCGTCGTCCTTCAAATCTTCCGCGCCTGCCTCCAGAACAATACCCATCATTTTTTCTTCGTCGGCAGCTTCTTTCGGAATGGTGATGTCGCCCTTGCGATGGAACATCCAGCCTACCGCGCCGTTTTCGGCCATGTTGCCGCCGTGCTTGGCCAGCAGATGGCGGATCTCACTCACGATGCGGTTGCGATTGCTGGTGACCACTTGCACCAGCATCCCGACGCCGCCTGGGCCGTAGCCCTCGAACGTCACCTCGTCGAGCGTTTCCCCTTCCATTTGCCCCGAGCCTCGCAGAATGGCGCGCTCGATATTATCGTTCGGCATGTTTTCATTTTTCGCGGCAAGAATTGCGGTGCGCAGGCGAGGATTGGTATTCGGGTCGGCGCCGCCGGAGCGCGCGGCAATCATGATTTCCCGGATGATTTTCGTGAAAACTTTGCCGCGGCGCGCGTCCGTCGCGGCCTTCTTGTGCTTGATTGTCGCCCACTTTGAATGTCCGGACATCCAGGCTGCCTCGCAGAGGAAACTAGCAGGAGCGGTCGCTCTTGCCGCGATAGTCTAGCACAGACCGACGCAAAGAAAAACCGTTGGCGCGAGCCAAGCCGATGCCAGGAGGGGTGCAAACGCGTCCGCAAAACATGCCCAAAGTTATCGATTAGAAAAAACGATGGCCTTTGTTTTCTGCAAGATAGCTTAAATTCTAATTTTGTGGGCCGTTGGCCGGAGATTTCAGGGACGGGGCCAGTCGGAGCAGAAAGCGGGAGGCGCCGGGCGCCAGGGATGGAACCAACGCGATGGCGGATTGGACGCGCAGGCCGCTCCGATAGTGGATTTTGCAGGCGAGTTGATGTTACAAAACATGAAGTAGCCGAATCAGCGTTTTTGTGCTGGAAGGCCTGGAACGAAATGCTGGTCAACTGCGAAGTAGTAGGGTGCAAAGCGCGGGTTCCGCAACAGCTTGAGGAGCAGCGCCGCTGCATTCTGCATTTTACGCTGGAGCTCGAACAGACCTGCATGCAAATGCGGCGGGAGACAGCCGTCGGCGGCGCGCGCCGCGAGCGCTACGAAGAAATGCGAAAGTACATGGCCGAGCACGGCCAGAAGCTGGCGCAGTTGGCCACCGGCGGCGTGGGATTGACGGATGAGACCAAAGCACGGATCCTCAGTACATTCCTCACTTTGATGAATTGCCGCGAGAACATCGAAAGAATCGCCGCGCGCCAGGAAAACGAACGCCGCATCGGCTGAAGAACTCTTCGAGATCAGAACTCCAGGCGTGCATGAAAAGCAATCATGCGCGGCGAGCTATCCCCGCCCAAGCCGACGCCAAGCAAGCCGGTCGGCGGCGCCGTGGTGTAAGTGAGCGCTCCGAATCCAACCTGCGTGGATGGCTTCCCGGGAATGCCCGCATAGACGTCGCTGGGCAAGGCAAGATTTGGATGGTTGAAAACATTGAAGAACTGCGCTTCGATTCGCAACTTCAAGCGTTCGCTCAAGGGAAACCACTTCGTCAGGTAGAAGTCGCTCCAGAGGAAATCGGGGCCGCGTAAGGCATTGCGGCCGAGTGTTCCGAACTGGCAATCCTGCGCATTGTCGCCGCCGTAGCAGGCCCCGATGCTGGGGTCCACGGTCGATACAAAGGCGTCAGGGTTGAGCCATTGGATCGTGCCGGGTTGCGTCACCGCTGGGATGGGATTGTGCTCATAGAGCGGCACACCCGGCACGGCGCTCGCGAATTGCGGCCCACTGCCATTCACAATGCCGTTGGGCGCACTCAGAACAGAAAAAGGTAGCCCGCTGTGCCAAAAGGCGGTGCCGGAAATTTGCCAGCCGTTCAACGCATAGCCAAGCGGGTGGCTGCTCACTTTAATTGGCAGCTCATAGACGTACTCTGCCGTGAGGTTGTGCCGGATGTCGTAGTCGCAAGGGCCGTAATTCCGAGTCAATTCTCCGGGCAAAGGGGAAAGGATTCCTCCTGAGGAAAATTGGAGGAATCCGCCATTCGAGACTTCATCCATGCAGCGGCTAAACGTGTAGTTGACTTGTCCCTGTAAGCCATGACTGAGCTGCTTCATCGCAGTCAGTTGAAGGCCGTCGTAGTGGCTGTTGGCGCCCGTCGAAAATTGGGTCACTGCGCCAAATCGGGGATCGGTCGGCTGGAGATATGGAAAGGGAGCAAAGCAGCCTTGGCATGTCGTTTGATAGCCGTTCACTTGCGTCAGATAGGGCTGGTTTACAGCGCGCGTGCCAACGTATTGCACGTGGACGGTTCCCGTGGCTCCCAATTGATGTTCCAGGCCGAGACTCCACTCCATGAAATACGGCGCATGGAGTTCGCCGTCGGGCATTGCGGTCATCGCGACCGGCGGCAGACATGCGTTTGGATTAGCCTCGGGAGAAGCACAGGACAGCCAACCCTGCGAAAAGCCCGCGCCAAAGGCCTGATTGGCGGCGACAGTTGCATCCACGGCACTGCCCGGCACGCCAGGCGCAAGGGCCGTGCCGCCAACCGTGCCTAAGAGTCCGCCTTGGAAAGTCCGAACATAGGGTGGATTGTCACCAACAACGTCCGCAATGGTGCCGGGCAAGATGTCGCTGAATAGCCCGAATCCAGTTCGCAGCACGGAATGGGGCGCGAACTGCCACGCTATGGCTGTTCGCGGTTGCAAAATCGCCAGCGGAGTGGAGGCAAAGACATTTCCCAGACGCGTTTGAATCGCCGCGTTCAGCGGCTGATTCACGTCATGCGAGATCGAAGCGAAGGAACCGTCGAGCCGGGCGATTTCGTCATGCGGGTTCAGCGGATTCGAGTTGAACGTGTCGCGGATGCCGATGGTCCAAGTCAGCTTCGAAGTAAGCTTCCAGGTGTCCTGCGCATACAGGTCGAGGTTCAAAAAATTGAACGGTTCGTTGGCCGAGAGTGCGAAAGTCTCCGTCGCGGTAGACGCGACGCCATAGATGAACTGCGGCAAGGTGGTTTCCGTGACCGTCGGGACAGCGCCTTCGCCGAAATCGTAGTCGTTCAGGCGGAAAATTCGGGTGTTCGTTCCAAATCTGAATTCGTGCCCGCCGTGGCTCCACGCCAGATTGTCGTTGATAAAGACGCGCGAGGCGCGCCTGCCTTGCACCCAGGTATTGTCGAGCCCTCCGATTGTGGTGAAGGGCGCGTTGGCCCCGCTGCCTTGCAATACGATCGGGAACGCCGCGAGGGTCTGCTGAAAATCGCTCGGAGCGAATAAACTCTCGTACCAGGAAAATCCCGGATTGAAATAATTCACAAGGTTTTGAGAAAAGATGTGCGTGTAGCCCGCTGCGAAGGAGTAGAGCGGTTGCGGAGAAATCGCGTCGAACAGAGGATTGATCGGATCCGTCCATGCAGCTTGCAGGCCGGTGTCGGCCTGAAAACGAAACCATGCGGTGTTCTCTGCGTTGATGTTGTAGTCGATGCGCGCCGTCTGCACCTGTTCATGATCGTCGCTCGAATGCGAGACGCTCTGCCGGTTGGCGCATCCGTTTCCATTTGGCGGATTCCCGGATGCCTGACTGCCGTCCGCATTGAAGGGACAGCCAAGCACGGCGAGCGGCGTCCCGCTCAGGTTTCCGTAGAGCGAAAACATTTTTTGATAGAACGGCACCATCTGGGGGGCAGCGGGATAAGTCGCGCCGGTAACCGCATCCGTGCCGCCTAAGGGGAGTTGCTGAAGGACATAGTTTTGAAACGCAACGGTTGGCACGGTCGTGGGCGTCACGATCGGCAGCGCGATGCGTATCCATTCGCTATCGAAGAAGAAAAACAATTTGTTGTGAACAATCGGGCCGCCCAAACTGCCACCAAAATGATTCACCGTCGAGCCCGGCTTGTGATTCCCCGGCGTCGCATTGGTGAAATAGTCCGCTGCGTTCAATCTCGAGCCGTTCCAAATCTCGTAGAGATTCCCGTGGAACTGATTCGTGCCGGATTTCGTGACGTAGTTGACCTGGGACGCCCCATATCTTCCTTGATCCACGGAGTAGGAGAGGGTGTTGACGGTCACTTCGGAAATCGAATTGAGGCCCAGCACGAGATTCGTCGAAAGCCCGCTGTTCAGATTCGTAAGCGGATCGTTGGTTTCGAGTCCGTCCACGATGTAGCCGTTCGACAGGGCCGGCAGGCCATTGAATTCCACATTCCCGTATCCATTCGAGCTTCCGACAAAGTCGTTTCCGCTGCCCGCCGTGTTGATCAGCGCGCCTGCGGCAAACTGCAATGGGTAAGTCAGGTCCCCGCCTGGATTCGGGAGATTTTCCAAAGCTGGTGCATTCAGGTTCGTGGATGTATTCGCGTTTTCCGGATTGATGAGCGGAGCAGCGCCGCTCACCTCAACGGTTTGCCTTGATTGGGCAACGTTCAGGGTGAAGTCGACCGACTGTTTCTGTCCTAAACCTGAGAATACGTTGTCGTTTCGCTGCGAGTCGAAACCTGCTGCTTCCGCTCTGACGGAGTAAGCGCCCGGCTTGAGTTGCGCGAAATTGAACCGGCCTTCGCCGTCGGTCTTGGCGGAGCGCTGCAGGCCGGTCTCGCGACTGGTGATGGTGATCGTCGCTCCGGGAATCGCCGCACCGGTCGCGTCGGTTACTTGGCCGACGATGGCGCTAGTGGTTTCTCCCTGCGCCGGAGTCCGCATCGCGAATGGGAAAAAAGTGGCCGCCAAGAGCAGAGCTGAAAAACTTAGCCGTAACATGACACCACACCTCAAGCTGGAAGCTCGCGGCTGCAGCGTGCCAACGGAATCGACCGTGAGGACTGCTGCACTGTCGCACGCGAGTTGCGTCCATATTAACCTGGGTTAATTAACAAAGTAAACGCAGATATATATTGTATGTTCTTGCAGGATAACTGCAAGAAGGGGGGCGGCTAGCCTTCCGCCAGGGCAAGCCAATCCTATCGCACGTGGACGCCGTAGGAGTTTGCGTGGGCGAGGCGATCGAAGTAACCGAAAACGCGCCCGGAAACGCCGGTGATGGCGGCGTCGCCGTCGCCGGAATTGAACGTGGTCATTACGGAGATCACATACGGATGGCCGTCGAGGAACACAATTCCCGAATCGCACTGTGCGCCATTGAGCGAGCCGGGTTTTTCGGCCACCGTAATCGTCGGCGGGACGCCCGCGCGAAGCGGGCTGTCCTTCGGGTATTCCAGAATTTCGAGAACCATCTTGGTATGTTCGGCGTCGAGCAACTTCCCAGCGTTCAGCGATTCCACGAGCGTGGCCATCTGGCGCGGAGTGGAACGGTTTTCACGATCGGCTTGTTCTGCGGCGACGTCGATCATTTTACGCGCCAGCACGGTTCGATTCAGGCCGAGGCCGTCAAGCATGGAATTGACGTTGTCCATGCCTACGCGGTCGATAATCAGATTCGTCGCTGCATTATCCGAAAGCACAACCATCAGCACGGCCAGGTCGCGCAAGGATATCGCCGAGCCGCCGTCCGAGAAAAATTGCAGCACCCCGCTGCCGCCGACCAGAGTGGCGCGATGGATTTCGACGCGCTCGGACAGATTAAGTTTTCCCGCCTGGGCCTGGCGCATCAATTCGATGAGAATTGGAATCTTTATCGAGCTGGCCTGCGGAAAAACCGTGTCGGCATTGACCGCAAGCGTCTCTCCGCTCGTCAAATCCTTTACGAAAATTCCCATGATGCCGTCATAGGACGCAGCCACCCGGTTCAAATCAGAAGAGAGCTTTGCGCTGAGGTCCGCCTGGAGCGCATTGGAAGAGCTTTGCTGCCCGAACACGCAGGGCAGCGTTACCAAGGTCAGCAGGAGAATCGTGTTCAACCGGAGCAGGCGCATGACGTGCCCTCCTTTAATTTTTCCGCGGTTTTCACGCGCAGATATCGCGGATATATTGACGCGTGGCGCAAGAGAGTCAAGCAAAGTCACGCGCCGACGTATCGGGCGTAGAGCGAGCGGGCGACGGCAGGATCTTGAGTGCCTTTGATTACCGCGCGGCCGTCGGAGAAAACGGTCACCTCGTATGGAGGCACTTGGAATCGCAACAGAAAATCGTTGCGCCGGACGCCCAGCGAAGAGCGCTCGAGGCGGCGGCTGAGCTCGGCAAGATCCAAACGGCGGCTGCGTTCGTGAATCTGCACCGAATCGCGGCCACACATGGTCACGTGCGGCTGCGCTTCTCCTTCCAAATAGGCGAACTTGCGCTGGGCGCAAGCGCGGCACGATGGATTCTGGGCAACGCGAATGGATTGAAAGCGATTTTTCCAGACGTCGCAGGAAACCAAGCGGTCGTTGAGGGCCTCGAAATTTCCGGAAAGAAGCTTGATGGCTTCCGTAGCCTGAATCGAAGCGACCAGGCTCGCGGCGCCGTTCAAAATGCCGGCGGTATCGCACGTTTCCTCGAACCCGGAGTGACGCGAACCGTCAGCGGACTCGAGCAGGCAAGCCAGGCACGCGGTTTTGTTTGGCCGCACAGTGAACGTGAGGCCGTAGCTGGCAACGGCGGCGGCGTAAATCCACGGAACGCCAAGCGAGACGGCGGCGTCGTTGATGAGCAGGCGCGACTCGAAATTGTCGGTGCCGTCAAGGATCACGGAAACTCCGGAGAGCAGCTCGAGCGCATTTTTTGGAGTGACGTCGCTAACCAGGCCTTCGATTCTTGCATCGGAATTGATAGCGCGCAGGCGCCGTTCAGCCGCCACCGCCTTGGGCAGAAATTCGCGCGCGTCTGATTCCTCGAAAAGCGCCTGCCGCTGGAGATTGGACATCTCAACGAAGTCGCGGTCGATGATTCTGAGGGAGCCAATGCCGGCGCGGACCAGCAAGCTAGCGGAGACCGTGCCCAGGGCGCCGCAACCGACGAGCACGGCGCTCGCTTGCAGCAGGCGCTCCTGACCTTGTTCACCGATGGCGGCAAACAGGATCTGGCGCGAATATCTTTCGTAAAGACTGGAATCCACAATTCCCTCGGATAGGCTCAATCATAGCGCCTTTTCAAAAACGAGATACAGGCCGGTATGCTAACCTTCCCTGGAGTCTGAGCGAGGATGAAATGGAGAGGCAGCACGGCGCGAGGTAGAAAAATCCGAGGCGCTGGTACGCTCGCGATTCTGCTTTTTCTTTCGATTTCGTCCGTGCGCGGACAAGACGCATCCCTCGAAGGCAAACGCATCGCCGCGGTCCGCGTGGTGGATGACTCCGGACATCCGATTCCGGAAAAGGTTTCGCCCGCGGCTTTGAAGGCCGGGGACGTTTTTCACATGACTGCGGAGCGTGACGCGCTGCGCGAATTGAATCAGACGGGGCTCTTCGCCGATGTACGCACCAGCGTCAGCTCCGAGGCTGACGGCCTTCACGTCGACTTCATCGTGAGCCGGAATTACTACAACGATGTTGTCCGAGTCCACGGACTTAAGGAGCCGCCCAACGAGGCCACCGCACTCGCCGCGCTGCGGCTGCCGCTCGGTGATCCTTTCCAACTCGACGATTTGAACGCGGGCCTGGAGCGCCTTGGCCAGACAATGAAGGACGATGGGTTCTACGCGGCGCAATGGCACTACGGGCTGGCGAAACATCCAGATACGCGGCAGATGGACATCACCGTAGACGTGACACCGGGTCGCCGGGCAAAACTGTCGTCGGTGACTGTGAACAATCAAACTCCATTCTCGGATAAGGAAATACGCGGCCGGCTCAAGCTCAAACGCGGCACACAGGTTACGGAAGAAAGAATCGATCGGGGCACGGAGCGCTTGCGCACGCACCTAGTGTCGGCTGGATATCTGGAAGCGCGCGTCACCGCAAATCGCGGCGACTACGATCCGAATTCCGCGACTCTGCCTCTGACGGTCGACGTTGTGGCCGGCCCGCGCGTCTCCGTAGAGGTAACCGGCACAAAAATATCGGCGAAAGAAGTCAGAAAACTGGTTCCCGTTTATGAAGAAGGCGACGTAGACCCCGATCTGCTGGAAGAAGGCAGAAGGAACATCCGGGATCTGCTGCAAAAAGAGGGCTACTTCGACTCGACCGTGAGCTATACCTCGCAACTGGATCCTAAAACCCATGTGGACGTGATTACTTACACCATCGACCGCGGAACCAAGCACCGCCTGGTGGGCGTGGTGATCGAAGGGAACCGCTACTTCAGCACGGACGTATTGCGGAGTCGCCTGCAGGTTCAGCAGGAGGGCTTTTTGTCGCGAGGCCATTTCAGCCAGAGTATGGTCCGCGACGACGCCAACTCCATTGCCGCGCTCTACATTTCGAACGGCTTCCTACAATCACAAGTCCATCCCGACGTGCGGGACGATTACCAAGGCAAGAAGGGCAATCTTTTCATCGTGTATCAAATCACCGAAGGACAGCAAACGCATGTGGCGGACCTGAAATTGGAGGGGAACAGCGCGCTGACGACGAAACAACTGCTGACGGTGATCGGTTCGACGAAAGGCCAGCCCTATTCACAGATCAACGTGGCCTCCGACCGCGACAACATTCTGGCCTATTATTTTGACCAGGGGTTCCCCAACGCTCAATTTGAAGCCAGGGCTACGCCCGTGGGAACGGATCAAGTCGATCTGGTCTATCAGATCAACGAGGGGCAGCGCGTCGATGTAAGCCAGGTGTTATTGGCTGGCTACCGCTACACGCGTCCAGGCATCATCCGCAGACAAGTGCTCGTGAAAGCGGGCGGCCCGCTGCGCGAAGGCGACCGCATCGCAACGCAACAAAAACTCTACAACCTGGCCATTTTTGACCGCGTGGAGGTGGCACCGCAAAATCCCGACGGCGATTATCCGGACAAGACGGTTGTGGTCGTGGTACAGGAAGGCAAGCGATACACCCTGAGCTATGGATTTGGTTTCGAGGCGCAACGCTTAGCGTCTGCTTCGAACCCCGATGTCACCACCCTGAACGCGAGCCCGCTCGGAATCCTCGAAGTTTCCAAGATCAACGTTGGCGGCCGGGCGCAAACGGTGTCCCTCAAGCTTCGGGGCAGCACGCTCGAATATCAAGGCCTGCTGAGTTACGCCGCGCCGAATTTTTTGACCTATCCTTGGCTCAACCTGATCGTCAGCGGCCTCGCGGACAAGGCGAGTTATGTAAATACTTTCACCGCTATACGCTATGAAGGCAGCGCGCAACTGTCGCAGACCGTTTCGCCGTCCACATCGTTGATGTTCCGCTATTTCTATCGCCATGTGACGGCCACAAACCTAGCTGGACACGTTTCTGTCGAGGAAGTGCCTTTGTTCAGTCAGCCGACCAAAGTCTCCGGGTTTGAGGAAACATGGGTGCGCGACCGCCGCGACAATCCCGCGGACGCAACTCACGGGACATTCAACACCGCCGATCTCAGCGTGGCTACGCGTTCGCTCGGTTCGACGGCCACGTTCATGCGTTTCTCCATGCAGAATTCCACATACACGCCCTTTCACCATGCATCGTTGGTTTTCGCCCGCAACACGACGTTTGGAATCGAGGATGCCTTCAACGGATCAGTCGAAGACGATATCCCTCTGCCGGAGCGATTTTTCGCCGGCGGCGGCACCAGCTTGCGAGGATTTTCGCTGAACCAGGCGGGGCCGCGCGATCCTACCACCGGTTTCCCCGTCGGCGGCCTGGCCATGCTTGTGTTCAATCAGGAGCTCCGTTTTCCGATGCATTTGCCGCTGGTCGGAAGCCATCTGGGCGGTGCTCTCTTTTACGATGCTGGCAACGTTTTTTCCGATATTCACCACGTCTCATTGCGCTATACTCCAGTCCCGCCGCCTTCGGGGTGCCAGCCCGGGACGACCATCACGAACACGTTGTCTGAGTGTCCTAACTTGAATTATTTCTCGCACACGGTAGGCTTCGGTTTTCGTTACGCGACACCGATTGGCCCGGTGCGGCTGGATTTTGGCTATCAGTTGAATCCTGCCGAGTTTGAATCTTTGAGCCCCACGAACCGGTTCCGGACAGTCATGATCCAAACATCACGCGTGCCTCATTTTCAGTTTTTCTTCAATATAGGATCGATATTCTGATGCGGATGACCGCCGCGATACTCGCGATGTTTTTTTCTGTTGCGTTCGGTGCGAGCGCGCAAGGTCGGCCCAGTGGTGCGGGTGCGCCTTCGAATGCCGCCCTGCAAAATATGGCGGCGCCGCAGCGAGGCACTGACGTTGACGGAATCGCAGTGCGAATCGGCAACGATGTCTTGACCGAGAGCGAAGTGCGCGAACTCCAGGATTATCAGAAGCTGGTGGAAGGGCAGGCGCAAGATCGCGCGAAAGTCATGGAGGAATTGGTCGATCAGTGGATCGTTGAGGCCGACGCCGTGGCCACCAGATTTCCGCATCCGACCGCCGCGGAAGTGACCCTGGAGTTCCAGGCTTTGCTCAAGCAGTTTCCCTCGCGCGACCAGTTTCAGGCGCGCCTGGTTCAGATTGGGCTGACCGAGAACGAGGTTCGTCAGGTCCTCGAGCGCCAGCTTTATTACATCCGATTCCTGAATTACAAATTTCACGCTGCAACCCAGGTGACCACGGCGCAGATCGAAGCGTATTATCAGCAGGAACTTGCCCCGCAGCTTCACAAGCAAGGCCTCTCCGTGCCGCCGCTGAATCAGGTAGAAGCACAGATCCGGCAGCTATTGACGCAGGAAGAGATCAACGAGAAAGCGGCTCAGTGGCTTGAACAAGCAAAGGCGCGGCTCCGAATCGTTATCCAGCCCCCAGGAGGGGGCGGATGAGACGCTGGGCGGTCCGAATCCTCCTCGGACTCGTTCTTTTGGTGGTCGGAATCATCGCGATCCTCGCGGTGATCCTCAATACCGGAACAGCCGACCGTTGGGCTCGCGGTTACGTCATCAAGAAAATCGAGAGCAGCACCGGCGCGCGACCGGAGCTTCGCGGGTTTCATTTCCGCTTGCGCGGATTGACCGCCGAGCTTGACGACTTCACCATTCACGGCCGCGAAAGTGCCGGTCTGCCTCCCTTCTTTCACGCTGACCGCATTCACGTTGGCGTACACATCATTTCGCTGCTAAGCGGCAAGATCTCGCTGAGCGACGTCGAAGTGTCGCACCCGTCGATATTTATCCGCATCGACGAGAATGGCCGAAGCAATCTGCCGGTGCCTCCGCAGAGGCGCACATCGAAGCCGTGGCGCACGCAACTTTTCAATCTGCAAATCGCGCAACTGAAGATCACTGACGGAACCATGATGTTCAACGACGCGAAGATACCACTCGACGTGGAAGGGCAGAATTTCGAATTCGTGATGGGCTATCAGGCCGCAGCGCTCGGAAAAGACGCCTACTTCGGGCAATTGGAATGGAAGCAAGTGCAGATGACGGCGCGGCGCTTCTTGCCTTTTCGCTTTGACGTGGGCACGAAGTTCACGCTGACGCGCGATTCTCTTTCCATCGACGATTTGCAATTGCAGATGCCACACACCAAGTTCAGTGCTCGCGCCGAAATTAAAGATTTTCAGCCGCTCCAGGTGGATTTTCATTATCGGGGGCAACTGTGGCTCCCTGATCTGCGCGTCATCCTGCGAAAGAAAGATGTGCCCGACGGGAGCGTGGACCTCACCGGCAACGCAACTTATGCACAGCATAAGTTTCAGATGAACGGCGACTACCACGCCCGAGGATTGAACCTGAACTATTCCTGGTTTCACGATAGAGGTATTGAGAGCTGGGGCGATATCGACGTGGCCGACGGCCACCTGCACATGCCAGTTTTCCATGCAAACGCGTTGGGCGGCAGGTTGGACGGCAAGCTCGATATGGACTTCAAGGGACTGGCTTTTCGCACCGACACAAAAGTGACCGGCGCGAATCTGGCGGCGGTTCTCGGCGCCGTAAACAACCCATCTCTGCCCGTGCATTCCCTGCACTGGGGAGGCAGCCTAGAAACGGACACCGTGTGCACGTGGTTCAGAGATTTCAAACATTTCACCGTCCAGGGCGTGACGCTGTGGTCGCCGCCTGCGCAGCCCCAGCCGGGAGTGTTCGGCGCCAGCGCGCAAATCAAGTTTCATTACGTCATGGACCGAAATGCGGTAGTACTCCAGCCGAGCACGATCACGACGGCTAACAGCCATCTTGCCTTCGACGGCACTCTGGCCCGCCACGACAGCGCGCTCGAGGCAACGTTTCATACCGGCCGGCTGGAAGACTGGGCGGACTTCATCTCTGTGTTACGCGGCAGTCCGGAGGATGCCGAGCGCATCACCGGAAGCGCTGACTGGAAAGGAAATCTCTCCGGACCTTTGACTGGGCCGACTTTCGCGGGGAATTTTCGTGCTCAGAACGCCCATTTTGGCCGGCTGTATTGGGACGATATCACCGGCTCAATGTCTTATTCGCCGCGCAATTTCACGCTGACGAACGGCATCATCAAGCGCGGCGCCTCGCAGGCGAATCTCGATTTGATGTTGCAGCTGCACGACTGGAGTTTCCGGAAGAGCGCCGCGTGGAGTCTCCGCACCCACTTGGACCACGCATCCTTGTCGGATTTGCAAGGGCTCTTCGGAACATCTTATCCAGCCACCGCGACGCTCACGGCAGATTTTCAGGGCAGCGGCACGCGCCAGGACCCTGTGCTGGACGGGAATTTTGACCTCGAAGACATCAAGGCTTACGGCATCCACATCGACCGCGCGCGCGGAGCGCTTAGTCTCCGTCACGATCAGGTTCAAATAACAAACGCGATACTGGACCGCGGCACGGGCCACCTTACGGGAAATCTTCTGTACCGGCTGGCGGAACGCACAGTCGACTTTCAGACGGTCGGGACCGGGATTTCTTTGGCCCAGTTCGATTTTCTTCAAACGAAATCGCTGCCCATCGCCGGCGATATCGATTTCGATTTGCGCGGCAGCGGACCGATCACTTCCCCGCAAGCGCATGGAACCGTGCAGCTCGTCGATTTGGAATTCGGATCTGAAGTCCTCGACAGTTTTTCAGGAGAACTCGATTCTGACGGACGAACGGCGCAGCTCGACCTGCAGTCGACGCGCACCGTCGGAAAACTGCTGGCGCATTTGCAGCTCGGACTCTCGGACAACTATCCGCTGACCGGCAAAATCACGGTGAAACAAGTCGACCTGGACCCCTTCATCGTCGCGGGTCTGCATTTGAGCCAGTTGACCGGACACAGCAACATCGACGGCCAGTTGAGCTTGTCGGGCGAGGCCAAAGAGCCGGACACCCTTGTCATGACAGCCGATCTGTCACAAATCACCTTCGATTATGAGTATGTAAAACTCCACAATGAAGGCCCGGTTCACTTGAGCTATGGCCACAACGAAGTTCGCGTCGAGGAGTCCACGCTAAGCGGCACCGACACCAACTTCAAAATTTCCGGCAATGCGGGCTTCTCCGGCAGCCGCGCCCTGAATCTCAAAGTGGCAGGATCGATCAACCTGCGTCTGGCGGGCGCCCTGTTCCCCGGCGTGGACGCACGCGGAGTGGCGCAGTTGAATACCACCATCGCCGGAACGTTTTCCAATCCGCAGGTGATCGGACAAGCCAAAATCATCAACGCCTCCTCGCATTATGCGGACTTTCCCGCAGGGCTCAGCAATCTAAACGGCGACGTGGTATTTGACCGCAGCCGCATGCTCTTGAACAATTTCACGGCCGAAGCAGGCGGCGGAACACTCAAGATTTCTGGGAACGTGGGATATGGCGAGAAGCCGTTAGCCTACGAGTTGAACGCAACCGCTAGCCGCGTCCGGGTGCGCTACCCCGAGGGAATGAGCTGGCTGCTCGACGGGAGCGTACGGTTCAGCGGTACCAACCAGGGCGCTGTTTTGTCGGGCGATGCGACCGTGCAGCGCGTTGTGTTCGCGCCAAACGTCGATTTCACGTCGATGCTGGTTTCGTCGCACACCACCCTTACAGGTCCGGCAACTTCGTCGGCGTACCTTCGCAATTTGCAGTTTGACATTTCGGCGAGGGGCGTACCCGGTATGCGCATAGAATGGGGTACGGCTCACTTCACTGCAGACGGCAGTGTACGGGTCCGGGGCACGTGGGAGCATCCGATTGTTCTGGGCAGTGTCCATCTGCTCTCTGGAGATATGGCCCTCCATGGCAACACCTATCATTTGAACCGTGGTGATATTAATTTTTCCAGCCCTTTCCGATTCGATCCTGTGTTGAATATCGAAGTGGCGACGACCATCAATCCCTATGAAATCACGCTGGACTTCACCGGACCGGTCAGCCACATGCAACTTGCCTATCGCTCGGACCCGCCATTGCCATCACCGGACATCGTCAATTTGCTGGCCCTCGGAACGCAGGGGGAGCAGTCGGCGCTGATGACCTCCTCGTCCAACCAGGCGCAAAACTTTGGAGCTACGGCGCTGCTCTCGGAGGCAGTGACCAGCCAGATTGGTGCGCCGATTGAAAAACTTTTTGGTGTTACGAATTTCCGCATCGACCCGTTCCTCGCCAGCAGCTTGGCGACGACCGGCGTGACCCAGACGACCGAGGCGCGCGTCACCATTCAGAAACAGGTCACACGGGATTTGAGCGTTACCTACAGCACCAACGCGGCTTCCAACCAGCAACAGGTCATCGAAGTGGATTACGCCATCCGCCGCGACATCACCATCGTGGCCTTGCGCGACATCAATGGGATCTATGGCATCAACATCAAATTTACAAGCCACTTCCGCTAATCGAAATCACCCCCTCGCAAAGCAACCCTTCACAAGGACAGAAAAGATCTGTTCCGTGATGTTTCCGGCGCGAATGTCCGTGCGTGCTACTCACGCAAGACGAGCAGGCTATCCGCTGGCAGAACCGCGTGCCACGGCTGCGGCCGATTCTTGAAGAGCGCCCACTGTTCCTTGGTCACTTCTGCTTGCAGATGATAATGGCCGCTCCCGTCCGGAGGGTTATGCAGGCGTAGGTACAGCGTGGCATGAAACGGCGTCTCGCTGGTCCGCACCAGCCAGCACGGAAATGTATTTGCCGCGCTTGACTCGCTTTTTTCAAACGCAAACCCGATGTAATGAGCACGAATGCCCACGTGGGCCGCGCCGGTCGCGCGCGCTGCTCCGCAGTGCAGAACGCAGTTCCAATCGAGCGCTTCAACCGAACCGCCGTCAATGGCGCGTGCGCGGGAAAAATTCTTCAGGCCGGTGAGCAGCGCAACTTCCAAGGTAGGCGGATCGCGAAACACCTCTGCTCGCGGGCCGCTCGCCACCACTCTGCCCTTTGACAGCACCACGAGTTCTGTGGCGATGCGGTAAGCTTCTTCAATATTGTGCGTGACGTACAGCGCCGGTCGGCGGAACTGCGCGAGCGTGGTGATCAGTTGCTGCTCGATTTTGCTGCGAAGGTAGGTATCCAGCGCCGATAGGGGCTCGTCGAGCAGCAGCGCCTGCGGTTCAATCGCCAGCGCGCGGGCCAGCGCGACGCGCTGCTGTTCGCCGCCGGAAAGCTCGCGCGGCAGCCGGCGCTCGAGCCCCTCCATCTGTACATCTGCGATTTGCTTCTGAGTTCGGTTCTCATGTTCGCCGCGAGGTGCACCTTTCAGCCCGAACGCGACATTCTCGGCCACCGTGAGATGCGGAAACAGCGCGTAATTCTGAAACAGCAGGCCAATGCCGCGCTGCCGCGCCGGAACATTAATCCCCGCCGTTGAATCGAATAAGATCCTCCCGCCGAGCCGTATGCTGCCTTCGTCGGGCTTCTCGAGTCCGGCAATGCAGCGCAGCGTCATGCTCTTGCCGGCGCCGGAAGGCCCCAGAATAGCCAACGGTTCTGTGCCGCAGCAAAAATCCGGCGCAAGCGTGAAGCTGGCAAGCCGCTTTTCGAACCGGACTTCCAGCGCCATCAGCCGCGCCCCAGGCGCAAACGCGCGGAGCTCTGCAAATGCGTCCAATAATACATGGAGGCGATCATCGCCAGGGAGATGGCGATGTCGATCAACGACCACAGAATGGCTTGATGCATTTCGTTGGCCTCAACCGCGAAATAAATGGCTAGGGGGATGGTCTCGGTTCTTCCGGGAATGCTGCCGGCCAGCATCAGTGTGGCGCCAAACTCGCCCAAAGCGCGCGCGAACGCGAGGATTGTCCCAGCCAGAATTCCCGGCCATGCCAGAGGCAGCGCTATGCGCTGGAACACGCGCCATTCGGAAGCGCCCAGCGTCCGCGCAGCTTGCAACACGTTAGGGTCGACCTGCTCAAGCGACGCGCGAACGCTCAAGTACATCAGTGGAAACGAAACGACCGCGGCCGCGATGACCGTTGCCGGCCACGAGAACACAACCGTGGCTCCGAAGTGCAGCAGCAAACGCCCCAGCGGGCCATTGCGCCCGAAAATCAGCAGCAGGATGAAGCCGACAACCGTCGGCGGCAGCACCAGCGGCAAGAGGAATATTCCGTCGAGCAAAGCAGGGCCCATGCCGCGCCGATTCGCGCGCCAAACGGCCGCGGCCGTGCCGAGCAGAAGCGTGATTATGGTCGCCGTGACGCTGGTTTCGACGGAGATCCAAACCGGAGAGAGATCAACCGCCATGGGCACCATGGGCACGATCAGTTTCCCTGCGGAGCGCTGCCTGCGGCCGCAAAGCCCGCCTTTTCGAACACGCTGAGAGATTCAGACGATTCGAGAGCGTCCAGCAGCGTGCGCGCCGCCTGCGGCGATTTGGAATCCTTGAGCAGCGCGACCGGATAAAGAATCGGCAAGTGCGAATCGCTCGGCGCCGTCGCCACCACACGCACCGCATTTGAAATGCCCGCGTCGGTGACGTAGACCAGCCCGGCATCCGCGTTGCCCGTTTCCACGTACGCCAGCGCCTGGCGAACGTCTTTTGCGTATACCAGTTTGCGCTGGATTTCCGGCAGCAGCCCCAGGTGCTCGAGCGCCTGCTTCGCGTACATTCCGGCCGGGACGATTTGCGGGTCGCCGACGGCGATGGATTTCGCGGCGCTCTTCGCCAAATCCGGGAAGTCTTTGATTCCCTCGGAGCGCGCCGACACGATCAACACAAGCTCATTACGCAGAAGGTCGCGGCGCGTTCCCGGCACCAGCAGGTCTTCCTTCTGCAGCGCGTCCATCTCTTTCTCGCCCGCGGAAATAAAAATATCTACGGTCGCGCCCTGCTCGATCTGATGCTGCAAGGTTCCGGACGCGCCGTAATTGCAGGCCACGTGCTGATTCGGGTGGGTTTGCTGATAACTCTTCGCAATTGCATCTAGAGAATCTTTCAGGCTGATCGCGGCAGAAATAGTCAGCGTGATCGGTTGGTTCGGCGCATGCCCTGCAGTCCCGCATCCAACGAGTGCGCCCACGAGTACGAACGACACGAGGCCGAGCAGGAAGCCTCGAGCCACGGCGCTATGGAGCAAGGCTCTCCTTCTCAAATTGACCTGCACCGTGCGCCAAAGGCAAGAAAAAGCAAAGCATTGCCTGTCCGATAAATCCTCTCCAGCGCCTTGGCTCGTGCGGCCGTGCAAGGGTCCTCCTTTGTGCGTGACGCGAAGCGTCCCATATCCTAGACGAACCGCCAGCCAGGCGCAATTTGGCGCGATTCTGATACGATGGCGAGGCAGTCCCGCAAGTATTCACGGAGAGAAGCTCATGGACGAACTCCTGAAGTGGCGCAGCGAATTTCCGATTCTCAAAAACTCGACTTACATGATTAGCAATTCGCTCGGAGCCATGCCGCGCGCGGTCTATGAACAGATGAAAAGTTACGCCGACGCCTGGGCCACGCGCGGCGTTCGCGCCTGGGAAGAGGGCTGGTGGGAAATGGCCGTATCCGTCGGCGACAAAGTCGGAGCAATCATCGGAGCCGGCGCCGGCGAGATTTCCCTGCATCAGAATGTCACGCTCACCCAGGCAGTCATCTCCTCCTGTTTCGAGTTTTCTTCCCGGCGCAATAAGGTGGTGCTCACCGACCTGGAATTTCCCTCCACGATTTATTTCCACATGGAGCAGCGCCGGCAAGGTGCGCGCGTGGAGATTCTGAAAAGCGACGACGGTCTGCATGCGCCGCTCGAAAAAATCCTAGCCGCCATCGACGACACCACGCTTCTCGTGCCCATTTCGCTGGTTCTGTTCCGCAGCGCGACCATCGTCGATGCGAGGGCCATCATCGAACGCGCGCACAAAGTCGGCGCGCACGTCATCCTCGACTGCTTTCAGGCCGCCGGAACCGTTCCGTTCGACGTCCGCGAACTCGGAACTGATTTCGCCGTCGGCGGCGTGCTCAAATGGCTCTGCGGCGGCCCGGGCGTTGCGTATTTGTATGTGCGTCCGGATTTGCGCGCAAAGCTTTCGCCGAAAATCGCCGGCTGGCTCGCGCACAAGCGCCCATTCAACTTCGAAGCTGCCCCACTCGATGCCCGCGAGGACTCCTACCGCTTTCTCAACGGCACGCCGCACATTCCTGCGCTTTATGCGTGTCAACCGGGCCTGGAGATCATTCGCGAGGTTGGTGTCAACAGCATCCGTAAAAAATCGGTGCGCCAGACCACCCAGCTGATCGACGGCGCGCTCCAGCGCGGCTGGCGCGTCAATTCGCCTCGCGATTCCGCGGAACGCGGCGGCACGGTGTCGATCGACTGTCCTCACGCGCAGGAAGTGAAGAACGAACTGGTCGCTCGAAATATTCTGGTCGATTACCGGCCTGGCGCCGGCATTCGCATTTCGCCGCACTTCTACAACCGCGACGACGAGATCGATTTCTCGCTTGCGCAGATCGACGAAATCCTTGCGACCCGCGCCTGGGAGCGCCACCTCCAGCCCGCGTGAATTGGCTGGTGATATAATCCCGCAACCATTGCGGAGACAAAGCATGCGATGGAGCTCCGCTCG
This sequence comes from Candidatus Acidiferrales bacterium, assembly GCA_049281095.1. Lineage (GTDB taxonomy): Bacteria > Acidobacteriota > Terriglobia > Acidiferrales > UBA7541 > DAHUXN01. Next base: position 22,824 of record JBAPRL010000070.1, on the reverse strand, counting down.
ACCATTCCTGACACGAGGTGCATCATGGCGATTCCCAGGAAAGCTACTTTCAGCGTGCTCGCATTCGGCTGCGTCCTGCTCTTTTGGGCGATGCAGTCGGGATCGTTCGCCGTGAGCGCCTCGCCCGCGGAAACACCCGCAGAAACAAAAGCCGAGCCCGCTTACAGCCAGCCCGCCGTGTCACCGAACGGTCGCGAGATAGCCTTCGTGTCTGGAGGCGCCATCTGGACCGTGCCTGCGTCTGGCGGCGAAGCCCACTTGCTCATCTCCGACGGCGCCACGGATTCGCGCCCGCGCTACTCGCCTGACGGCATGCGCCTCGCCTTTGAATCCACGCGCTCCGGCAGCGCCAATATTTACATCCTTACGTTCGCCACCGGCCAAGTCGTGCGAATCACCTACGACGATAACCTCACCTCTCTCGACGCGTGGTCGCACGACGGCAGTTGGATTTATTTTTCCACCGCCAATCACGACATCGCCTACATGAACGACATTTACCGCGTCAGCGCCGAAGGGGGTACGCCGATGCCCGTCGCCGCCGACCGCTTTGCCAACGAATATTTTTCCGCTCCTTCGCCCGACGGCAAAACCGTGGCCATCACCGCGCGCGGTATCGTCTCCGCACAATGGTGGCGCAAGGGCCACAGCCATCTCGATGAGTCAGAAATATGGCTGGTCCACGACGAAGCCACGCCGAAGTACGACGCGGTCACCGACGGCTCCGCGAAGGATTTGTGGCCCATGTGGGCCGCCGACGGACACGATCTTTTCTATGTCTCTGACCGCTCCGGCGCGCAAAACATTTGGCAGCAGCCCATTGGCGGGAACGCGCGCCAAGTGACGCAATTCAAGGACGGCCGCGTGCTCTGGCCGGACATTTCCGCTGATGGCCACACTATCGTCTTCGAGCGCGACTTTAGCGTTTGGAGGCTCGACGCGGCGAACGGTCACGCCGCGGAAGTTTCCATCGTGCGCCACGGCGTTCCTCCTGGACCAACCGTCGAGCATCTGCACCTCACAAGTCACATTCAGGATTTGGCGCTTTCTCCCGACGGCAAAAAAGTCGCCTTCGTCGCCCACGGTGAAGTCTTCGCTGCCTCCGCCAAAGATGGCGGCGACGCTATGCGCGTCACCAACGCCTCCGCGGAGCAATCCGAAGTTCAGTGGGCCACCGACAGCCGCCGCATCGTTTATGTTTCTGACCGCGACGGCACGCCGCATCTCTTCCTATACGATTTCGTCAGCGGTGGGGAAACGCAACTCACTCGCGATTCTCACGCCGACGCCGCGCCGCGCTTCTCGCCGGACGGAAAGACGCTCGCCTTCGAGCGCGACGGCCGAGAGCTGCACGTGATGGATATGGACTCGAAGCAGGACCGCGTCCTCGCCAAGGGGCATTTCGGCCGCCCGCCCTTCGACACCGACGACCCCCTCGCCTGGTCACCCGACGGCAAATGGATCGCCTACATGGACACCACCGAAGGCGCATTTCAAAATGTCTGGGCGGTTCCGCTTGCTGGCAGCGAGCCCCACGCGGTCAGCTTCTTTCCCGACGCAGACAGCGGCGCGGTTTCGTGGGGTCCCGATGGCACGTATGTGATTTTTGCCGCGCGCCAGCGCACCGTGACCGGCCAAGTCGCGCGCATCGATTTGATCCCGCATGAACCGAAGTTCCACGAGGATGCATTCCGCGACCTCTTCAAGGAAGAGCCGAAGAAGCCGAGCGGCGACAAAGACGCGGCCGCATCCGCGTCACCCGACGAAGCGAAGCCTTCCACGCCGCCCAAGCCCGTGAAAATCGACTGGGACGGAATACGCGACCGTGTTTCGCTCATCCCCTCGGGCCTCGATTCCGATGCGGCCATCATCAGCCCGGACGGTAAATCGCTGCTCGCAACCGCCGAAGTCGCCGGTCAGCAAAATCTCTATCTCTATTCGCTCGATGAGCTCGCGAAAGAGCCGCCTGTCGCGCGCCAGCTCACGTCGACGCCCGGTTCCAAGGAAAATCCGCAATTTTCTCCCGACGGCAAGGAAGTTTACTTCCTCGACGACGGACAGATTCAAATCGTGCCGGTCGATACGCGCCAGTCACGTCCGCTCAGCGTCAGCGCCGAAATGGACGTGAATTTCGCGCGCGAAAAAATGGAAATGTTCAACGAATCCTGGACCTATCTCCGCGATTTCTTTTTCGATCCGAACCACAACGGCGTCGATTGGGACGCCGTCCGCGTCAAATACGAACCGCGCGTCGCCGCAGCCGCCACGCCTGATGAAGTCCGCGGCCTCATTTCCTTGATGCTCGGCGAACTGAACGGCTCGCACCTAGGAATCAGCGCCGCACATCCCGCGGATCCCGTTGGCCGCCTGGGCCTCGATTTCGACCGCACCGAATACGAAAGCTCCGGCCATTTGCGCGTTGCCGCCATCCTTCTGCTCGGCCCGGCCGCGCTCGCTGGCGGAATCAGCGCGGGGAACTATCTAACGCAAATCGACGGCCAGGCTATCGCGCCGCACACGAACATCGACGCGCTCCTCGAGCACCAAATCGGCAAGCGCGTCGTGCTCACCATCGCTACTTCCGCCGACGGCGCTGGTGCGAAGCCTGTCGTCGTGCAGCCCATCAGCACCAACGACGAAAAAGATCTCCTCTACCGACAATGGGTTGATAGCAACCGCGCCTACGTCGAAAAAATCAGCGGCGGCCGCCTCGGCTACGTTCACATGCCCGACATGGGCCAGGAATCGCTCGAGCGCTTCTATCTCGACCTCGACACGCAGAATCGCTCGCGCCAGGGCGTCGTCGTCGACATTCGCAGCAACGAGGGCGGCTTCGTCAACGCCTACGCTCTCGATGTGCTCTCGCGCCAGCCGTATCTCCGCATGACGCCGCGCTATTTTCCAACCAGCCCTGCGCGGTCGATGCTCGGCCAACGCTCGCTCGAGCTGCCCACCATTCTCGTCACCAATCAGCAGTCGCTTTCCGACGCTGAGGATTTCACGCAAGGCTACCGCGCCATGCACCTCGGCAAGGTCGTCGGCGAGCCAACTGCCGGCTGGATTATCTACACTTCCGGCGTCCAGCTCATTGACGGTTCGTTCCTGCGCCTGCCCTTCATCCGCGTGACCACGGCTGATGGCCAGCCGATGGAGCTTCATCCGCGCCCCGTCGATTTTCTTGTGAAGCGTCCGATGGGCGAAAGCTATAGCGGCCATGACGTCCAGCTCGACGCTGCGGTCCGCGAATTGTTGAAGGAGATTCCGGCAGGCGCGAGCCACTGAGTTCAAGAGCAAAGGCGTGAACGGCGCAAACGGCCAGGATGGGGCGTTGCAGCGGCGCACGATGGTCGACGAGCAGATTCGCAAGCGCGGCATTCGCTCGCCGCGGCTCCTCGAAGTTCTCGAGCGCGTGCCGCGCCATCTCTTCGTTCCGGAAGAACTTGTGGCGCATGCTTATGAGGACCGCGCGCTCAGCATCGGCGATGGCCAAACGATTTCCCAACCCTATATGGTTGCGGCCATGACCGAGTATCTCCAACTTACCGGAAACGAACGCGTGCTCGAAATTGGCACGGGTTCGGGCTACCAGGCCGCCGTCCTGTCCGAATTAGCAAAAGAGGTCGTCACCGTCGAAAACCGCCCCTTGCTCGCGGAGGCGGCGCGTGAACGGCTGGCCGCTCTCGGCTATCGCAACATCCATGTGCAAGTCGGCGACGGCACTCTCGGCTGGCCGGCCGCAGCGGCGTTTGACGGTGTTTTGGTGGCTGCCGCGGCTCCTGCAGTTCCCGCGCCGCTCGTGGAACAGCTTGCCGAAGGCGGCCGCCTGGTGATTCCGGTGGGTCAGAGTGACAAGCAAATGCTGCTGCGCATTCGCAAGTCCGCGGGCCAAATCCTCGAAGAAAAACTCTTCGCGTGCCAGTTCGTTCCGCTTCGCGGTCGCTACGGATGGCCGGACGCCTAGGGAATGCCGCCGCTTGCACTTTCCGTCGTCGTTCCCGCCTATAACGAAGAAGCGCGCCTGCCGCGCACCCTGGAGCGCATTCGCGACTATCTTCGCCGAAGACATCCGTCGAGCGAAATCATTGTTGTCGATGATGGCTCCGCCGATCGCACTCCCGAAGTTGTGCGCGCTCTGCAAAAAGAAATGCCCGAGCTGCGCTTGCTCGCCAACGGCGAAAATCGCGGCAAGGGTTATAGCGTTCGCAGCGGCATGCTCGCTGCGCGCGGAGAAATCACGCTATTCACCGATGCCGACCTTTCCGCGCCCATCGAAGAAGCCGCAAAGCTACTCGACGCACTCGGCTCCGCCGACGTCGCCATCGGCTCCCGCGCGCTGGACCGCCGCCTGATCCAGGTTCACCAGTCGCGGTCGCGTGAGCTCGCCGGAATTCTTTTCAATCGCATGGTGCGCCTGGCTACAAGCTTGCCCTTCGAAGACACGCAGTGCGGATTCAAGGCCTTCCGCACCGATCGCACACGGATCATCTTTGAGCAGCAAAAAATTGAGGGCTTCGGATTCGATCCGGAGATTTTATTTCTCGCGCGACGCCACGGCCTTCGTATCGTGGAAATTCCGGTGCTCTGGGCGCACGATCCAGGTACCAAGCTCCACGTTGTCCGCGACAGCCTGCTGATGTTCGTCGGCCTGTGGCAAATCCGCTGGAACGCGTTAATCGGGCGCTATCCGAAACGCGCAAAATAGCGGCCGAAATTCGCCGCCTTCGTTGCGGGCGCCGCTATTGCCCTTGGCGCGGTTGCGCCGTCGGCGGCAGCATTCCGTTCAGCCGTAGGTATGCCGCTTCGGCGCTGTAGTGGTCGTAAAGATCCGCCACCAGGGTAATCATGATCATGGCGCGAGGAACCGACCGGTTTCGTATCGTAATCATTTCGCCGAGTTTCGAATCGTCTGTCTTGTCCAGCACCCCCGTGCAGTAGTCGAACGAAGTCTTCAGCGCCGCCACCAGCTTGTCTTTGGGATCCGTCTCCGCCAAAGCCCCTTGGTCAGGAGCCTTTGTCCCGGCGATGGCCGAGCACAGAAACGTATTGGACTGCGCCAGGTGCATGATCAAATGCCCGAAAGTGATCTGCTGTGGCGTAGGATGGTAGCTGTACTTGTCCGCCGGCATTTCCTCGGCGGCGGCGGCGATGGCCTTGGCGTGCTGCGCAACCATCTGCCTCACCGAATCCGACACCGGATTGGCCGATGCTGCGGCGTCCTGCGCCTGGGCCGCTAGCGGCACAAATGCCGCGATTACTGCGAAAATCAGAAGGCGTTTCATAGACCGTTCTCCTCTCTGCTTGCGACCCGGAAGCATAGCTCCGCCGCAGGCGGGAGCCAAGAAGATTCGCCCAGGCGAGAGTGTCACTTTGTTTTACAAAGTACTTGACAACATTCTGCCCCGTTGCTATTCTTTGCCCCGATGAGCATCCCTGAGCCCGTCCATCGCGCCAACCTCCCGGTGGCCATCGATGACCATGCCCGCGAGAATCTTCGCTTTATTCGCGAGACCATGGAGCGCGCCGGCTCCTTTACCGCTGTTCCCGGATGGGGCGGTGTGGCCCTCGGCATCACTGCTCTCGGCGCCGCATTCGTCGCTTCGCAGCAGTCTACGCATACCGAATGGCTCACCGTCTGGCTGATTGAAGCGGCTGTCGCTGTTGCTATCGCGGGTTGGAGCACTCTCGTCAAGGCGCGCCGCGCTCACGACTCCCTTCTTTCCGGTCCCGCGCGCAAATTCGCGCTGAGCTTCGTCCCCCCGGTTTTCGTTGGCGGAATTCTGACTTACGTTCTCTTCCACGCGGGCCTGGTCGCTGCGGTTCCGGCCACTTGGCTGCTGCTGTACGGAACGGGCGTGGTGACCGGAGGCGCGTTCTCCATTCGCGCGGTTCCGTTCATGGGGCTCTGCTTCATGGTGCTTGGTACCGCGGCTTTCTTTTGTCCGGCGGCGTGGTCCAATGTTCTGCTGGGAGTCGGTTTTGGAGGGTTCCACATCATTTTCGGCGCAATCATTGCGAGGAACTATGGTGGCTAAATCCGCTGCGGTGCGCACGTCACAGGAACGCTCCTCACAGGAAAAAGAACGAGGCGACCTGCCGCCGGCCCGTGGCCAAGCTGCGGAAGAATCCGCGCGATCTCTCGACCGTCTGATCCACGAACGAACGCGCCTCGGCATCGTCAGCGCACTGGCTGTCAACACCACGCTTAGCTTTAACTCCTTGAAGAAGCTCGTGGGCGCAACCGACGGCAACCTCAGCGTTCATGCGCGCAAGCTCGAAGATGCCGGCTACATTTCATGCACCAAGTCTTTCGCCGGGCGTTTGCCAAAGACGGAATACCGGCTTTCGGCAACCGGCCGGCGCGCACTCGAGCGCTATCTGGATCATATGGAAGCTTTGATCCACGCTACGCGAGAAGGATAGGAGGGGCAAATTTTTTTGCCTAGGACCTTTATGAAAGAAAGTACTTTGTATCTCGTTCCCCCGAAGCAGTCTCATGTGGCCATTCTGATGGACGGCAACGGCCGCTGGGCCGCGGCTCGCGGTCTGCCTCGTTCTGCCGGTCATCGCGCCGGCGTCGAAGCGGTTCGCCGCGTCGTGCACGCCGCTCCGGCTCTCGGCATTGGCACGCTCACGCTTTTTGCGTTTTCCTCGAGCAACTGGCAGCGTGACCCGCAGGAAGTCGGCGCCCTGTTCGGGCTGCTGGAAAAGTTCTTTTTCGCCGAAGCCTTTTGCGCGCAGGAGCACAACGTCCGCATCAGCGCTATTGGCCGCCGCGACCGCCTGCCCAGCACCCTGCTCTCCGCCATCGAAGAGGTGGAGACGGCTACGGCGCTAAACGACGGCCTCGACCTGCGCATTGCCGTGGACTATTCCGCGCGCGAAGCCATGTTGCGCACCGCGTGCTGGATGGTCTCCAGCACCGAAGTCACTCAGCGTGAATTCTCGCGCCGCCTCGCCGAAGTGACGCACTCACCGGAAGGCTCGCCCGACGTGGATCTGCTGATTCGCACCGGCGGCGAGCAACGGCTGAGCGATTTTCTGCTCTGGGAATGCGCTTATGCGGAGCTGCACTTCACCGACCGCATGTGGCCCGATTTCAGCGCCGCCGATTTGGAATTGGCCATTCATGATTTCCGCGCGCGCGACCGCCGCTTTGGCGGCGTTCCCGCAGGTCTCGCGAATGCGTCAGCCAGCTGACCCGAAAGAGAAGCGCCGGCCCGAAATGGTTCTTCGTAACGCGATGAAGTGAGCGCGGTTTGCGTTTCATTTCACAATGGAGCGTAGCAGATGAACACACCCGAACCGGCCCAGTATTTGCAACCCGTTGAGCTGCGCGGAATCCTCGACGACGCCATCCGTTATTGGGAACTCCGCCGCGTCGTCTATAACCTTGTTCTCGCCGCCGTCGTGGCCGTCTGGGCTGTCGCCACGTGGCCGCATCTTCGAGAAACGTTTGTGTGGCCGGCCATTCTGTCGTTTGTGGTTCTTGCGGCGCTCGCTAACGTTCTCTACTCGGCCGCCTATTGCGCCGACGTTTTCGTCCAGTACTCCTCCTTTCGCTGTTTGTGGCGGCCGCGCCGCTGGATTCTATGGCTCGCGGGGATGCTCCTCGCCGTCGTGCTGGCAAACTGCTGGATTATCGGCCAGATCAACTAAGAGAAGCACGAAACGGCGAAAGAAACTCTGGCGGCGCGCCCCCTTAACCGTGATGCGCCGTCCGACCCCGCACCGAGGAAAGCGCCCTGCGGATCACGCGGTTTGCCGCTCCCATTAGCGCCAGCGAATCCAGCTGCTGCTCACCGGCCCACACAACTTCCGTCACGTCCCCGCCGGGCCTGGCCGTTCCTTTCACTAACTCGCACAGATAATCCAAAATGACGAAGTGATACTGCGGCTGGTTATCTTCGTCGCGCAACACCTTCTCGTAAATCTCGATCAGCTCCAGAACGCGTACCTCGATTCCTGTTTCTTCCTTCAGCTCGCGCTCGATTCCCTCCGCGATCGTCTCCCCGACCTCCAAAATGCCGCCCGGGATCGACCAGCGTCCCTTGAGCGGCGGCTGCCCGCGGCGAATCAGCAAGACTTGCGAATCGTGGATCACCACGCCGCCGACGGCGACGATCGGGCGCTCGGGATATTCCCGGCTTTCGGTTGTGTCTAAGCCGCCGACAGCATTGCGTGACATGAGCGTATATAATACGCTCACGAGTGGCGATTTGGCTGCCAAGGAGAGTTCGCCGTGGTGAGATGCTCGAAATGCGACGCGGAAATTGATCTGGACGAAGACGAAGTCGAAGAAGGAGAAATCATCACCTGCCTCGAATGCGACGCCGAGCTCGAGGTCGTGCAGATCCATCCTGTCCGCTTGAACGTCATTTCGGAAGATGATGACGACGAGGACGCCGTCGAGGCTTTGGATGAGGATGGCGACGAATCCGGCAAGGACGAAGAGGCAGTTGTCGACGACGACGAAGACGACGAAGACGAAACCGAACTCGACGAGTAACCGTCCCCGCGGTGTAGCCCGCTACATCTTTCCTAGTGGGGGAGTCATCTAAGTGTTTAGGAGCGCAGTGCTCCGATTGCCGGACGAATCGTACGAGGGAGAAGCCTAGTTGAGAGCGACGCGGATTACGTCTTCGGTAGTGCTTGTCTTTGTGGTGCTTGCTCTCTCCGGAGTTTCCATTCGCGCGCAGGATGAGCGGGACCGTTCCCAGTTGCGCGCCGTTCACGGAAACGTGATGGACAAAGACCAGAATCCCATCGCCAGCGGCATCGTGTACCTGCGAGACAAGAAAACCAACAACGTCAAGACGCAGATTTCTGATTCACAAGGCCACTACCAGTTTACCGGGCTCGATCCCAACGTCGATTTCGAGATTTACGCCGAATTCAAACATCGCAAGTCTTCGAAGCACACCATTTCAAGCTTCGACAGCCGCAACGACATCGAAATCAACCTCACCATTCCCCTGAACAAATAGACGCAGCCGCTCCGCCCTTGCATTCACGTGATCACCCGAAGGTTGTGTGGCGCGGAACTTTGCGAAGGCAGCCTCTAAACCGAAGTTTGCGAGAATCAGCGGCGCGTGTGAAGAAATCGCAAAAACAAATTGGTGCCGGCGGGGGGAATCGAACCCACGGCCTAGGGATTATGAGACCCTCGCTCTGCCACTGAGCTACGCCGGCACGCCCTGGACACAACTAGAGAGCCGGTGCGTTCCAGAAAATTTACGGCAAGCACCGGCCGCGGTTTTTTGCTAACCACTTGTCACTCATTACTGACCACTGTCGCTAGGGCTTTTTCTTGGCGGCTTCCGCGTACTTGCGCTGGAAACGCTCCACGCGCCCCGCGGTATCGATCAGCTTCTGCTTGCCGGTAAAAAACGGATGGCAGCTCGAGCAGATTTCCACGCGAATCAACTCGCCCTTGTGCGTTGAACGCGTCTGGAACGTGTGGCCGCAGGCGCAGTGCACCGTCACAGCGTGATAATCAGGATGGATTCCTTCTTTCATTTCCTTGGCTCCCTTTGTCAGGACCGGTCTGCACAGCCGTGCGCTCTGAACGCACAGCCGCGTCGCTAGGTCCGCACGCAAACCCCTATGATACGCGATTCGTACTTTCCTGCCAATCGTGCCTTGCTCCGCACTCTGTCCATAATCTTCCTATCGCGCGCCTCTGCGTCCCAGATGTCGGACGTGATCCAGAAGAGTTCGCGCGAGACCGCGTCCTTCGCCAGTCAGCCTTGGTCCACTCTAAAAGTCCACCGCAACCTGCTGTGTGACGCGGTGCGTGTTCTATTGTAGCGACATGGATGCGGCATCGAATATTTCGCGGTAAGATATCGTGGGTTTTTAACTCAACCGAAATGTACCCGCAGAGGATCGAGAGTCTGAACAAAACTGGGGAAGGTGTGCTTGTCGACATCCTTCCGGGAATCGTTGGCGCGGTCGTTGGCTTGAGTCTGTATAGTTTGCTGATTGCTCCAGTCGGAGCCGTGGTTGTGCTGGCGGCGTATCACGCCATTCGTGGCACCACACGCTCTACAATTGAAGTCCACTGTTCTGGCTCTGCTTCAACCTGTGATGTTTGACGTTTATGCCGGCCTTGTGGGCGCATTAATGTTCGTGGAAAATAGGCCGCGCAGTTGCATACATCGGTGACGCGAACATCCACATCCCGCGAAACGTCCCGGCTCCTAGGCGTTATTGTTGCGGTGGTGGTGGTCGCCGCCCTCTATTTTGCGCGGATTGTTTTCATCCCAGTAGCGTTGGCGTTGCTTTTCTCGCTCCTCTTAGCACCGGTAATCGCATTCCTCCAAAGAATCAGACTGCCTCGCCTATTGGCGATTTTCCTGGTTGTCGTTTCGTTAGTTGGCTTGGCGGGACTGATCGGCTGGAAAACCTCACAACAGTTGGCCGATTTGACGAATCAACTGCCTACATATACGAAGAACCTGGGAGATAAAATCCATGCGTTGAAGAACTCGAAAAGTCAGAGTCTCAATAAGGTTTCGGCTGCCCTGACGGAGTTGGAGCAGGACATAGCTAGGCCCGCTTCTGGCGCGCATCCAGCAAACGAAGCTAGAAAGAAAGCCGTAACGCCGGGCTCTTCAGAAGAACAGCCCCTGGCCGTGCGAGTAGTTCCGCCCGCCAATTCGCTCGGATTCGTCGAGCAGGTGCTAGGTCCCCTGGGTACTGTGGCGATCGTCATCGTGTTCACCATCTTCATGCTCATGGGCCGGGAGGATCTTCGCAATCGGTTCATCCGCCTCATCGGCGGGGGGCATTTGACGGTGATGACACAAGTGTTGGACGAAACAACCCACCGCATCCACCGATATTTGCTCCTGCAAACGATGGTGAACGCGAGTTATGGCGTGGTGATCGGCATTGGATTGCATTTTATTGGTATCCCGAATGCGTGGCTCTGGGGAGTCACCACTGCGATACTTCGCTTCCTGCCATACATTGGCCCACCAATGGCCGCGCTGATGCCCATTGTGTTGTCGTTGGCAGTTTTCCCTGGTTGGTACCACGCCCTGGCGACGATGGGTCTCTATATCGTTTTGGAATTGGCAGTGGCAAATTTTGTCGAGCCGCGTCTCTATGGGGCTCATGTCGGCCTCTCGCCTTTGGCGATTTTGGTGGCAGCCGTGTTTTGGACGCTGATTTGGGGGTTTCCAGGGCTGTTGTTATCAACTCCTTTGACAGTTTCCCTCGTTGTCATGGGGCGTCACGTTCCCAGCTTAAGTTTCCTCAGCGTCCTTTTAGGAGACCAGCCGGTACTCTCGCCCGCGGCGCAGTATTACCAACGCCTTCTCGCCACGGACCAAAACGAAGCCAGACAAATCTTGGAGCTGTACTCCAAAGAAAAGTCTCTAGAAGAACTCTACAGCTCAGTCGTAATACCGGCGCTGAGTTTGGCCGAGCAGGATCGGCATCGCAACAAACTCGATGAGGAAACTCAGGATTTTATTTACCAAAGCAGCCGAGAATTAATCGAAGAATTTGGGGACATTCCGGCAGAACCGGCTCCGAATGCCGTAGGCAATCCGGATTTGCCCATTGGCTCTCAAATCCGGAATGAAGGCACTCGACGCTTGGATGTTCTTTGCATTCCAGCGAGAGATACCGCCGATGATGTTGTTGCACTAATCCTTTGCCAGTTGCTTGAGCGGCAGGGGCATAACGCGCGGAGCATTTCGATTGGCGCGACATCGGAGATGCTATCGCAAGTTACGGAGTCGAAGCCCGGGCTCGTATGCATTTCCGCGCTTCCGCCATTTGCTTTGGAATACGCCAGGGCGCTGTACGGCAAACTGCGTCTTCAATCTCCTGAATTGCCTATCGTAATTTGTTTATGGCATTTTGAGGGCGACGCTCAGAAAATGGCAGCGCGGTTCAAACTGGCTCCCGGGGATGGTTTTTTCACGACGCTCCACCAAGTGCTGAAGGACGTCGCCTTCCGATCTCAGACGCGCAACGCGTAGGGGCATCAGGAGATGGCAGAGTACGGTCGTGTCTATACCTCCGCCAACTTCGGGCTACGTTCTGAACGGACGGGTCTCGATGGCGAACCACACGCAGATGCCCGACTTCGTGGTGGCTGTAGAGCGCACTGCACAAACTTCTCGGTCCCGGTGGTGGGTCAAGCAGAACAGGACAGCGAGGAAGCCAGATGGCAGTCCCGCCTGATCGCTGTGATCCAGGCGATTGCCATGGGCGTGCTGCCTACCTCACCCGCCTCCTGGTCCCAATCGGCGCTGAACGATCTCGCCGGTCGCGGGATCACCATTGCAATTTACTGAAAACGCATGTGAAAATTACATCCGATCATAAACAGCGCTTGGCTCCTTTCCTCCGAGCCTTGGTCGATCAACCGCTGCCAAGTCTACCCGGTTGCGGAGAATTTTCCTGCCCGGAGGCGACGCCAAACCGATTTCCGCAACGACCGCGACAGGACCGTTGAAGAAAGGCACGGATGAAGAAGGACCTCGCTGATCCAATCGTGGAATTCTCCACGCTCGTCGAAATCCTTCGCTGGCGAGCGTTTCAGCAGCCTGAGCAGCGGACCTATACCTATCTGATCGACGGAGAAGCAGAAGGGGATGCTCTGACCTATGCCGCATTGGACTGCCAAGCCCGCAGTATTGGGGCGCTGCTGCAAAGCTATCGAGCAACTGGGGAGCGTGCACTGTTGCTTTATCCAGCAGGCCTTGAGTTCATCACCGCGTTTTTTGGTTGTTTATACGCCGGGGTGATTGCCGTCCCTCTGCCTCCGCCCAATCTGGCTAAGCCACGGCGGACCCTCCCCAGTCTTCGCGCCATCATCAGCGATGCGCAGCCCTCAGTGGTGCTCACAACTTCGGCGATTCTCTCCAACACGGAGGGTCTGTTCACGCAAGCTCCCGAGTTGCACAAGATGCGTTGGTTCGCTACCGACAAGGTCAGTGGCGGCCTGGCGCAGGAATGGCGAGACCCGGCCGTGACCAGCAACACCCTGGCGTTGCTCCAATACACTTCCGGGTCCACCGCGGAGCCGAAGGGCGTCGTGATCAGCCACGGGAACCTCCTCCATAACTCGGCTTATATTAACCGCGTCTTCGCGCTTATCCCGGACAGCGTCACCGTCACCTGGCTACCGGCCTTCCACGACATGGGACTGACCAACGGCATTATCCAGCCTCTGTACAAGGGGCGTCCGTGTTACCTGATGCCCCCGGCATCGTTTCTCATGCGGCCGATACGGTGGCTCCAGGCGATTTCGCGCTACAAAGCGACGGTTAGCGGCGGCCCCAATTTCGCCTATGAATTGTGCACCCGCAGAATTACTCCCGAACAATGTGAAACTCTCGACCTCAGCAGTTGGGATGTGGCTTACAATGGCGCAGAGCCAGTTCGCGGCGACACCATGAAACGGTTTGCGGCGGCCTTTGCGTCGTGTGGTTTCCGGCTCAACGCCTTCCATCCATGTTATGGACTCGCCGAAGCCACGCTGCTGGTTTCCGGTGGTTCTTTAACAGACGCGATGTTCCGTACGATTCAAGTGGCGGCGTTTGAGCAGAACCGCGTCGTGGAGGGCTGCGCCCAAGCCCAGAATGTGCGGACACTTGTCGGCAGTGGCCACGCCCTGCGCGATACCAAGATTGTCATCACTCATCCGGAATCGTTGACCGCTTGCGCTCCAGATGAAGTGGGCGAAATCTGGGTGTCCAGCCCGAGCGTGACTCACGGGTATTGGAACCGGCCCAAGGACACAGAACGCGCCTACCGGGCCTACTTGAAAGATACCGGGGAAGGGCCCTTTCTCCGCACCCAGGATTTGGGATTCATGAAAGATGGCGAGCTGTTTGTCACTGGTCGCCTGAAGGATCTGATCATCATCAGTGGTCGCAAGCTTTACCCCCAAGATATTGAATTGACGGTGGAACGAAGTCACCCGGCCTTACGGCCCGGCTGCTGCGCAGCGTTTTCGGTCGATGGCGTCGCCGAAGAACATCTGATTGTCGCCGCCGAAGTCGAGCCCCGGTACCAACCGGCGGTTTGCAAGCCGCTCGACGGGGAAGCGCGGGCTCATTCAAACGGGCGTTTGCAGCTGGATGTCGCGGTAGTCGTTCGAGCCATTCGAAGGGCAGTGGCCGAAGAGCATGATGTGCGAGTCCACACGGTGGTGCTGCTCCGGGCTGGACGCATCCCCAAGACCACCAGCGGCAAGGTGCAGCGCCACGCCTGCCAAGCCAGTTTCCTGAGGGGGATCCTAGGAAGGCTCGGCGAAGAGTGAGCGATGGCTGAGAATTCTATCGACGCGGGAGTTATCCAGGCGTGGTTGGTTTCCAAACTTTCCGCGCGGCTGGGAATCGAGCCTCACGAAATCGATATCCGGGAGCCTTTCGCCAGCTACGGACTCGGGTCGACGGAGGCGGTCAGCCTGGCTGGTGAACTCGCCGAGTGGCTGGGACGAAAACTTTCTCCGGCTCTGGTCTACGAGTATTCCACGATTGAGACTCTCGCTCGTCACTTGGCAGGATCAACGGGCGTGTCGGAATCAACGACCACGGCTGGCCAGGGCCCGGAGGCGAAAAACGAACCGATCGCCATCATCGGCATTGGCTGCCGGTTTCCTGGCGCGAACGACCCGGCGGCGTTCTGGCGGTTGCTGCGAGACGGAGTGGATGCCATCCGCGAAGTTCCTGCGGATCGCTTCGACCACCATGCGTTTTACGAACCAGACCCGGTGACCCCTGGCAAAATGAACACTCGCTGGGGTGGCTTTCTTGGGCAGGTCGATCAGTTCGATCTCGATTTCTTTGGCATCTCTCCTCGGGAGGCTTCGCGCATGGACCCCCAGCAGCGCCTCTTACTGGAGGTTAGCTGGGAAGCGCTACAGGACGCGGGGCAAGTACCCGAGCGACTGGCTGGTACTCAGGCTGGCGTATTCATCGGCATCGCGACCAATGATTATGGCCGGCTCCAGTGGAATGACCTCGAGCGAATTAATGCCTACGCTGGCACCGGCAATGCGATGAGCATCGCCGCCAACCGAATCTCATATATGTTCGATTTCCGCGGGCCGAGTCTCGCTATCGACACGGCCTGTTCGTCGTCACTCGTTGCCGTCCACCTGGCCTGCTGCAGCCTGCGGAGCGGTGAGTCCACGCTGGCTCTGGCCGGGGGCGTGAACTTGATTCTCTCGCCGGCGATTGCGATCGGTTTCACCAAAGCGGGCGCCATGGCGCCGGATGGACGCTGCAAAGCGTTCGATGCCAGGGCCGACGGCTACGTTCGCAGTGAGGGTGCCGGTGTCGTCGTGCTGAAGCCCCTCTCGAAAGCCTGTGCGGATGGCGACCCGATTTATGCCGTCATTCGTGGCAGTGCCGTGAACCAGGACGGGCGGAGTAACGGGCTCATGGCGCCGAATCCGCAGGCCCAAGAAGCGGTCCTGCGAGAGGCTTACCGGCAAGCCGCCATCTCGCCCGGGAAGGTTCAATACGTCGAGGCCCACGGCACGGGCACATTGTTGGGCGACCCGATCGAGGCAAAAGCTCTGGGCGCAGTGCTTGGCACCGCA
Organism: Candidatus Acidiferrales bacterium; assembly: GCA_049281095.1. Classification (GTDB taxonomy): domain Bacteria; phylum Acidobacteriota; class Terriglobia; order Acidiferrales; family UBA7541; genus DAHUXN01. Next base: position 7,253 of record JBAPRL010000070.1, on the reverse strand, counting down.
CGTCCGCCTGGACGGTGGTGCAGCCTGGGGTCGGTCAAGACCAACTTAGGCCACCTTGAGGCGGCGGCTGGTATCGCGGGCTTGATCAAGGTGGCGCTGGCGCTCCAGCATCGCGAGATCCCGCCGAGCTTGCACTTTGAAAGGCCCAACCCGCATATTCCTTTTGACGAGCTGCCTCTCCGAGTACAAACGACGCTGAGTCCATGGCCCGCGGACTCCGGTTCGGCATTGGCTGGAGTCAGCTCATTCGGCTTCGGTGGCACCAATGCTCATGTGGTTGTGGAAGAGTCTCCCCCAACGATTCCAGGAGTGCCGGATGCAGAACGGAAAATCGGCACACGACTGCTCCCGCTGTCGGCACGTAGTCTGGAAGCCCTCCGGTCTCTCGCTCGCGCCTACCAAGACCTCCTCAGCACCCCGGAGTCCGCAGCGGCATTGCGGGATGTCTGTTACACAGCCAGCGTGCGGCTCAGGCACCACGAGCACCGTCTCGCCGTTTCCGGCAATTCGCCAGCGCAACTGTTGGAGAGCCTGGAAGCTTTTTGTCGGGGCGAGGCTCGCCCCGGCTTGTCGTCTGGCCGAAGGCTTTCCGCTCGGCGGCGAAAACTTGTTTTTGTGTTTCCGGGGCAGGGGGGCCAATGGTTTGGCATGGGGCGACGACTGTTGGAGCAGGAAGCCGTTTTTCGGGAGGCCGTCGAACGCTGCGACCTGGCGATGCGACCGTACGGAGATTGGTCATTGCTCGCCGAGCTCATGGCTACTGATGCTACAAACTCGCGGTTGAACGAAATCGATATCATCCAGCCGGCTCTCTTTGCGATTCAAATCGCCCTGGCAGCCTTGTGGCGCTCGTGGGGTATCGAGCCGCAGGCCGTGGTGGGCCATAGTCTAGGAGAAGTCGCGGCCACGTACGTCGCGGGTGCGCTGAGCCTCGATGATGCCGTTCGAGTCATTTGTCATCGCAGCCAGTTGTTCAAGCGCATCAATGGACAAGGCGCGATGGCGGCGGTGGAGCTTTCCATCGAAGAGGCTCGACGCGCCCTGGCCGGCTCGGAAGACTGTGTGTCGATCGCGGCCAGCAACGGCCCCACGTCGACGGTGTTGTCCGGCGATCCAGCCGCGCTCGCCGCCACTCTGAGCCAGTTGCAGAGTCGCGACATTTTCTGTCGCATGCTGAAGGTCGATTTTGCCTCGCACAGTCCCCAAATGGAACCGTTGCGCGCCGAATTACTGCGGGCTTTGGAAGGGATACAGCCGCGAGCTGAATCCGTGCCGATCTACTCGACGGTGACCGCCCAAGTCAGCCACGGGTTGGAATTCGATCCGCTTTATTGGACGAGGAACATGCGGCAGCCGGTGCTCTTTTCCGCTGCGGTTCAGCGCCTGGTGGATGATGGGCATGACATCTTCCTGGAAATCAGTCCGCACCCCACTCTGCTCAGCGCCATGCAGCAAGGGTTTCATCACTTCGGGCAGGAAGGCGCCGTGCTTCCTTCTCTGCGGTGTGAGGAAGATGAACACGCGGTCCTGCTCGGATCGCTGGGTGCGCTTTATACTTTGGGATACCCGGTCGACTGGAACCTAATCTATCCGGTCGCAGGCCGGTGCGTTCGACTCCCGTTGTACCCGTGGCAACGAGAGCGTTGTTGGCTTGAGCCTCTAGCAGGGGACGCCGACTCTCATCGGGATCAAGTCTCTCGGAGCGGGGCGGGAGACCATCCTCTGCTGGGCCGGCATTTCCAATCGGCGCATTCTGTTGGAACGCACTTCTGGGAAACCACGCTGGACAAGAAGTCCCGGCCTTATCTGGATGACCACCGCATCCAAGGCGGTGCCGTGCTGCCCGCCACGGCCTATGTGGAGATGGCACTGGCCGCCGCAACTGAGGTCTTCGGTGCGCAATCCGTTGCGCTGAATGATATCGAATTTCGCAAGATGCTCTTCTTGCCCGAGGGAAGAACGCACGCGATTCAGGTGATCCTCTCTCAGGACGCAGATGGAACAGCATCCGTTCACATCTACAGTTGCCCGGGGGGTCTGGTGCACTCCGGTAAATCTTGGACGCTGCATGCGACAGGCAAGATTTGTCCGCAACAGGACAACAGCATCATCACTCCGGATCCTAAGGTGACGCTCTCGGAGATGCGAGCTCGATGCGCAGAGAAGACCTCCGGCCAGGATTATTATAGGAGACTCCGCGAAAATGGCATCCACTATGGTCCTTTCTTCCAGAGCATCGCCCAGTTGTGGCGCAACAACGGAGATATGTTGGGTGAAGTGCAGGTGCCTGATGGGCCGGAGGCAGAGTTTAATGGCTCTCAGATTCATCCAGCAATTCTCGATGCCGGGTTGCAGGTTCTCGGAGCCGCGGTTGCAGCGGAAAGCACTGGAAACGGCCGACGAGGGATCTACCTGCCGACTCGCATCGACCAGTTCCGGGTTCACGGTCGTCCGAACCGCCATTTATGGAGTCACGGTCGGGTGCAACTTCGTGAGGCGGATGCCACAACGGGAGAAGTACAGCTCCTCGATGAAGCGGGAGACGTGGCAGTCGAGATGCAGGGGCTTCGCTTCGAATACTTTGGCGAAAACACACAACGTGCGGCTGTCGATCATCTCGAGGACTGGCTCTATGAGTTCCAATGGCAGCCCAAAGAGCGCGCGACAGAAAAACCTTCCGCGCCAGCCAGCCCGGGAAGCTGGCTGATCTTTGCCGACAGTGGTGGCGTGGGAGATGAACTTTCCGCGCTGATGAAAGCGCGGAGCGAACAGAGCATTCTGGCTTTTGCAGGGGAATCGTACGAGCAAACGGACGGCGAGCATTATTGCATCCGTCCCCAACGACCGGAGGACATCCGCCGGCTCTTCGAGGCGGCTTTGGTGTCGGAGCAGCGTGGCTGTCGTGGAATTGTCCATCTCTGGAGTCTTGATGTTGCTCGTCCAGAAGAAACCAGCGTGGCGTCGCTGAATGCCGCGCAAACTCTGGGCTGCGGCAGCGTCCTGCTGTTGGTGCAAGAACTGGCGCGAATGGAATCGCGTGACGTCCCGCGATTGTGGCTGATCACGCAGGGCGCTCAATCGGCCGGAGAAAAGCCCGCGCCGTTGTCCGTTGCTCAGTCACCGCTTTGGGGATTGGGCCGCGTCATTGCGCAGGAACACCCGACGTTCTGGGGCGGGCTTGTGGACTTGGAACCGGGAACATCGCCGCGTGGCGCTGCCGCTCATCAGTTGTGGCAGGAAATCTCCAGTGCGGATGGAGAGGATCAACTCGCGTTTCGTCAAGGGAGACGATACGTGGGCCGTTTGGTCCGCCAGCGACCGTCGACCACGCAAGCACCCCCCCTCCGCTGGCGGACGGATGGCAGCTATCTGGTCAGCGGGGGACTCGGGGACCTTGGCCTTTTGGTCGCGCGTTGGATGGTCGAGCAAGGTGCGCGGCGCTTGATCCTTTTGGGACGCACTACGCTCCCGCCGCGCTCGAACTGGAGTTCTGTGGGAACAGGAAGTCGCTTGACCCGTCAAATCACCGCCATTCGGGAACTGGAATCTTTGGGAGCATGCGTGCATCTGGCGTCGGTTGATGTGGCGGATGAAGCCAAGTTGAGCGGCTTTCTGGAGGAGTATCGCGCGGAGGGTTGGCCACCGATCCGGGGTGTCGTGCACGCGGCGGGAGTGCTACAGGACGGACTCACGGTGCAACTCGACGCGGCGGCACTGACTGCGGTTTTGCGGCCCAAGGTGATGGGTGGCTGGCTACTGCATCGACTGCTCCAAGACGATCCCTTGGACTTCTTCGTACTCTTCTCTTCCGCGGGTTCCGTGCTGGGCCAGCCCGGTCAGGGGAACTATGCCTCCGCTAACGCTTTCCTGGATGCGCTGGCGCATCACCGGCAAGCCCACGGCCAGCCGGCACTCAGTATCAATTGGGGAGCCTGGGCTGGTGAAGGATTCGCCGATTCAGTTGGAGGTAAGCTTCTCGCCGCGCGCCTCGCGCTCCTGGGAATCAGCAGCATCGCTCCCAAGCAGGCGCTCGAAATACTGGGACGACTGCTCGGGCAAAGCACAACCCAGGTCTTGTCAGTGCCGGTCAACTGGAAGCAGTATCGAGAGTTCTATCCGGCTGGCAGCGCCTCGCCGCTGCTCGCTGAACTGGCGCATGAAGAAGCCGAAATCCCCCGGCCAGCGGGCCGCAAGAGCGAAAGGAGGGATGCCCTTCTTGCGGCCGAACCAGCGGAACGTCGGCAGCTGTTGCAGTTCTACCTGAGTGAGCAAGTGGCCCGGGTGCTCGGACTCAGCCCATCCAAGTTGGACGTCCAGCAACCCCTGAGTCATCTCGGACTGGATTCCTTGATGGCCGTCGAGCTGAAAAACCGGATCGCGGTTGACTTGGAAGTGAACGTGCCAGTGGTGAAATTCCTTCAAGGCTTCAGCGTTGACCAAGCTGTGACTCAGATTCTTGACCAACTGGCAGTTGAGGTCGCCAACCCGACGACGCCTCTGGCCGCGGCAGTTAAACAGCAGAAAGAGCACATAGACCGGGGAAATGCAGAACAGCTGTTGGAAAGCCTTGATCAGCTTTCGGATGAGAAAGTGGATTCATTGCTCACCGAAATATTAGCTGATGAGAAAGCGAGTGAATGAGTCAGACCTCCCAACAAACAGCCTATCTTTCGCCCCATGAAAAGCGCACCCTTCTTGCGCAGCTCCTGCGGAAAAAGGCGAGAGAGTGCAATTCGTTTTATCCTCTCTCCGATAATCAGCAGGGGATCTGGTTCCTGTCCCAGTTCGCACCGGAGAGCTCGGTTTACAATGTCAGTTTTGCTGCGCGCATCCGCTCGGATGTGGACACCCCGGCTCTCCGGCGCGCGTTTCAGGCGCTGGTAGATCGCCATCCTTCGCTGCGGACCACGATTGCGGTGCACTCCGGCAAACCCGTTCAGCAGATCCACGAACATCAGACGGTCCACTTCGAGGAGGACGATGTCTCAACCTGGCGGGAGGATGAGCTGCAGACCCGGCTGATCGAGGAAACTCAACGCCCGTTTGATCTGGAACGAGGGGCGGTTATGCGGGTGAGTCTGTTCACTCGATTGAAACGGGAGCACATCCTGTTGCTGGTCATTCATCATATTGTGGTCGACTTCTGGTCCCTGGCGGTGCTCCTGAATGAACTTGGCGTTCTGTATTCGGCGGAAAAGGTTGGTCGACCAGCGGCGCTCCCTCACCTTGATCTGCAATACGCGGACTTCGTTCGCTGGCAAGCTGAAATGCTGGCGAGTCCGGCCGGCGAACGGCTCTGGGACTACTGGAAAAAACAGTTGGCCGGTCCGTTACCCGTGCTCGCTCTCCCGACCGACCGGCCGCGACCGCCGATTCAGATGTTTCGTGGCGCGCAGCATACTTTCGCTCTGAATGATGAACTGGCCCGGCAACTCCGGGCGCTCGCCAAAGCCGAGGGGGCGACGCTGTACATGGTCCTGCTGGCGGCGTTTGAACTGATGCTTCACAGACACACTGGCCAGGAGGACATTCTCGTGGCTTCTCCGATGGCCGGCCGGAGCCGGGCCGAGTTTGAAGGGGTCGTGGGCTTTTTCGCCAATCCGGTTGCCTTGCGAGCAAATTTCTTCGGGAACCCGACTTTCCGGGAATTTCTGGGTCAGGTGCGTCAGACGGTATTGTCGGCTCTCGAACATCAGGATTACCCCACCCTGCGCTTGATGCAACGACTCCGGCCGCCCCGGGATCTCAGCCGACCGCCCCTCTGCCAGGCGATGTTCGTCCTTGATAAACCGCACCGGATCACCGAGCAGGCCGTACGGGCGTTCGCACGGGGCGAGGCCGGGCTCAGGATGGATCTCGGAGCGATTGTGATGGAGACGATCCCTCTGGAGCGACGGGCTGCGACACTGGATCTGGTGCTGTTGATCATCGAGGCGACCGGATCGCTTTCCGCCTCTATTCGCTTCAACACCGACCTGTTTGATGCGGCCACCATCGCCCGGATGGCCGGACACTTTCACGCGCTGTTGGAAAGTGTCGTCCGCGATCCGGCCACCACGATCGGTGATTTGGAAATTCTGACCGATGCTGAACGCCAGCAACTGTTGGTCGAATTCAACAATACCAAGACCGAGTACCCCAAAGACAAGTGCCTCCACGAATTGTTTGAGGAACAAGTTCAACGGACGCCGGACGGCATCGCCGTCGTGTTTGAGGGCCAGCAACTAACCTATGCTCAACTCAACGCTCGCGCCAATCAACTGGCTCATCACCTGCGAACGTTGGGCGTGGGTCCGGATGTGCCGGTGGCGATATGCATGGAGCGCTGCCCGGAGATGGTCGTCGGCCTTCTTGGCATTCTGAAGGCAGGGGGAGCTTACGTGCCGTTGGATCCTGCCTATCCTAAGGAGCGCCTGTCCTTCATGGTGGAAGATACCCACGCTACTGTGCTGCTGACGCAAGGGCACATAGGGGAGCGCGCACGCGAACGCGGGATACACGCAGTGTGTCTGGACTCAGGCTGGGAAGCGATCGCGGCCGAGAGCGAAAAGAACCCAGTAACTGGAACAACGGCCAAGAATCTTGCCTATGTACTTTTCACCTCCGGCTCAACGGGACAGCCCAAGGGGGTCATGGTCGAACATCATGGCCTGTGCAATACAATCAACTGGATAACCCACACGCTCGATCTATCAGCCGAAGACCGCTGCCTTCTAAAGACTCCGATCACTTTCGATGCTGCTGGACGCGAACTTTTTCCAACCCTGCTAACCGGCGGAAGGCTTGTCGTTGCCGAAGCCGGGGGTCATCGGGACAGCCGCTACCTGGCGGAGACGATCCGCAGCGCGCGCATCTCTATTCTCCACTGCGTTCCGTCACTTCTGCAGTTCCTCGTCGAGGAGCCTGCTTTCGACGACTCTCTCGCTTTGCGTGCCGTCATGTGCGGCGGCGAAGCCTTGCCGACCCAAGTAGTCGAGCGATTCCAACGCCGCTCAAACGCTAAGCTGTACAACGTGTACGGCCCGACTGAGACAATCATTGACTCGACATATTGGTTATGCGAACGGGCCAATGGTTGCTCCTCGAGCCCGATCGGACGACCGATACCGAACGCGCGCATATATATTTTGAACAACGCACTTCGTCCTGTTCCGATCGGAGTGGCCGGCCAGATGCATATCGGCGGGGTGAGCTTGGCCCGAGGCTATCTCAACCGACCGGAGTTGACCGCTGAGAAGTTTATTCCAGACCCC
>JBAPRL010000069.1:0-74318 GCA_049281095.1 Candidatus Acidiferrales bacterium | reverse complement strand
GGGACGGCAGTGCATGAGAGGACGCTCGCGCTGTGCGAGAGCCTGAACTATCGCGAATGGTCGGGCTACTACACGGTGAGCGCGTACGAGACGCATCACGAGCACGAATACAACGCGATACGCAACGCGGCGGCGCTGATCGACGTGACGCCGCTCTATAAATATTGGGTGACCGGCAAAGACGCGACGACGTTTGTGAACCGCGTGATCACGCGCGACGTGCGAAAAATCGCGGTGGGCCAGGTGATTTACTGCTGCTGGTGCGATGAAGACGGCAAAGTGATCGATGACGGGACGATTTCGCGGCTGGAGGAAAACACGTACCGCTGGACCGCGGCGGACCCTAGTTTGCGCTGGCTGGAGCAAAATGCGTCGGGCCTCGACGTGAACATCGAGGATATTTCGGAAAAGGTGGCGTCGCTGGCGCTGCAAGGGCCGGCGTCAGCGCAGCTGCTGCACGCGGTGAGCGACGCGGACATCGCCAAGCTGAAATATTTTCGCGTGACGCGCGGGAAAATCGCGGGCGTACCGGTGGATATTTCGCGCACCGGCTATACCGGCGACCTGGGCTACGAAATCTGGATGCCGTGGGACGATGCCACGAAAGTGTGGGACGAGCTCGCCGCGCGAGGGCGGCAGTTCGATTTGCACGCCGCGGGAATGCTGGCGCTGGACGTGACGCGCATCGAGGCGGGCTTGCTGCTGATCGAAGTGGATTACATCAGCAGCAAAAAGGCGCTGATCGAAGCGCAGAAGTACTCGCCGTACGAAATCGGGCTGGGACGGATGGTCGATCTGAATAAAGAGCATTTCGTGGGACGCGAGGCGCTGGCGGTGGAGGCTAAGCGGGGGCCGAAGCGGCAATTCGTGGGATTGGAGATCGATTGGGACGACATCGAAGCGCTGCATGAGAAGATTGGGCTGGTGCCGCAGATTGCCAGCACGGCTTCGCGCGTGGCCGTGCCGATTTACGACACGGGCGATGCGATGGCCATGCAAATTGGCAAAGCGACGTCGACGACATGGTCTCCGACGCTGAAAAAAATGATTGCGCTCGCGAGCGTGGCGACGGAACATTCCTCGCCGGGAACAAAATTGAAAATGGAGTACACGGTCGAAGCGGTGCGGCATCGCGTGCGAGCGACGGTGGCGAAGCTGCCGTTTTTCAATCCAGCGAGAAAGATGGCGATGCCGGAGTTGTGATTGTTTTCTCACCGAAGAAAAGGCAGAAGCAGATTCCTGCCTGCGGCAGGCAAGCCTCACACCGCAGAAAACGCGGCCTGCCTGCGGCAAGCAGGGTTCGGAATGACAGATAAAAACAAGGAAAGAGTCGGAATGGCGGCGCCGGAGCTGTGATTCAAATTTTTCGGGAGACAAAATGCCAGTTTTTGCAAAATGCAACCGGGCGATAAGTGTGTGCGCAGGGGCAGCGGCGATCCTGTTTCTTGCGATGCTGGCGTTCGCGCAGGATCCGCCGGGGCCAATTCATTTGGCAGTGGACGCAACCAGCGCGCCGCAGAAAATCCTGCACGCGGTGGAAGAAATTCCCGTGCATCCCGGGCCGCTGACTCTCTTTTATCCCGCGTGGATTCCCGGCGAGCACGCGCCGGACGGGCCGATCACCGACACGGCGGGCCTGCAATTTTACGCCAACGGCACGCGGCTCGCGTGGCGGCGCGATCTGGTGGATATGTTTGCGTACCATCTGGATATTCCCGCGGGCGCGGATACGCTGAAGGTCACGCTCGATTTCTTGCTTTCCGGTCCGGCCAGCGGATTTTCCGCCGGCGCATCGGCGACGGCGCAGCTCGACGTGCTGAGCTGGAATCAAGTGCTGCTCTATCCCAAGGGATGGCCGGCGCGCGAATTGACGTTTGATCCGGCGCTGCGGATTCCCGCGGACTGGAAATACGGCACCGCGCTTCCCGTGGAAAGTGAAACCGGCGGCGAGATCACATTCAAGCCGGCGCCGTTGAACACGCTGGTGGATTCGCCGGTGCTGGCGGGCCGCTATTTTCGCGCGATTCAACTGACACCGGGACAAACGCCGTCGCACGAAATCGACATGGCCGCGGACAGCGCCGAAGCGCTGGATATGCCCGAGGAGACGCAGGCGGAATACAGGCGGCTGGTGGCGGAGACCGGCGCGCTTTTCGGCGTGCGGCATTACCGCGACTATCATTTTCTGTTGACGCTCAGCGACAACGTGGCGCATTTTGGGCTGGAGCATCACGAATCGAGCGACGATCGCGTGGACGAGAAGACAATGGTCGATGAATCGCTGCGCATCGAGAATGCGGATTTGCTGCCGCACGAGTTCACGCACTCGTGGAACGGAAAATTCCGCCGCCCCGCCGGCCTGGCAATTCCGGATTACAACACGCCCATGAAAACCGACCTGCTGTGGGTCTACGAAGGGCTAACGCAATATTTGAGCCAGGTTCTGGCGGGCCGCAGCGGCCTGTGGACCCCCGAGCAGATGCGCGAACGGCTGGCCGCCGTCGCCGCTACGCTGGATCACCAAACAGGGCGCGAATGGCGTTCGCTGCAGGACACCGCCGACGCGGCGCAACTGCTGTATTTCGCGTCGCCGGAGTGGGCGAATTGGCGGCGCAGCACGGACTTTTACGACGAGGGCACGCTGGTCTGGCTCGACGTGGACACAACGATGCGCAAAATCACGGGCGACAAAAAATCGCTGAATGATTTTTGCCGATTGTTTTACGGCGGCCCCGGCGGCGAACCGGCGCTTGAAACTTACACGTTCGATGATATTGTTGCGGCGCTCAATCAGGTAGCGCCTTACGATTGGGCGAAATTCCTGCGCGAGCGCCTGGACTACGTGGGGCCGCATGCGCCGCTCGGCGGAATCGAGAACGGCGGGTACAAGCTGGTTTACAACGACACGGCGAACGACATGCTGCTGATTTCCGAATCGAATGACCGTTATCTGGACTTGACGGATTCGATTGGCCTGGTGCTGGAAGAAGAGGGTACAATCCGCGACGTGATTCACGGCATGCTAGCGTACAACTCGGGCATCGGGCCGGGGATGCGAATTCAAGCCATCAATGGACGAGGCTGGTCCATGGAGGCGATGCGCCGCGCCGTGGCGGATAGCGCGAAGAACCCGAAGCCGATCAAATTGCTGATCGCCAATGGAGATTTCGTCGAAACGTACACGCTCGATTACCACGACGGAATACGCTATCCGCATCTGGAGCGCCAGAGCGGCGTTAGCGATTATCTGGACGAAATCATCCAGCCGCTCACGCCCGCGGGGAGCCAGGTGGTGTACGTTCCGCGAGGAAGCGCCGCGGCGCAAACGGAAGCGAAGCCGCAATCGCGGCGTTAGCGAAATTTCAGTCAACGGAGGAAAAGTGATGCAACGTTTCTTGCGATATGCCTTGCCGGTTGCCGTAATGCTCATCATCGCTTTGCCGCTGGCCGCTCAAGAGCCGCCAGCCAACCGCATTTCGGCGATGGACATTTTCAACCTTCAGTACGCATCCGACCCGCAGATTTCGCCGGACGGAACGAAAATCGTTTATGTGCGGCGGTTCGCGGACATCATGAGCGACAAGCGCCTGTCGAATCTGTGGATCATCAATGTGGACGGCACGGAAAATCGTCCGCTGACCACCGGAAGCTACTCGGACGGCTCGCCGCAGTGGTCGCCCGATGGCACGCGCCTCGCGTACATTTCGGACCGCGACGGCGAGGCGCAGCTTTACGTCCGGTGGATGGATACGGGCCAAACGGCGAAGATCACCGACCTGCGGTTCCCGCCGGAGAACCCGGCTTGGTCGCCGGACGGAAAAGAAATTGCGTTTTCGTCGCTTGTCACCGTTCCCGGTCCGGAGATCGGGGCTCTTCCCACGCCTCCGAAGGGCGCGACATGGGCCGAACCGCCGCATGTTTACGACCGGCTGATTTACCGGTTCAACGGGCGCGGGTATCTGCCTTCGGGATTCAGCCAGCTCTTCGTGGTTTCCGCCGAGGGCGGAGCGCCACGGCAAATTTCGTCGGGAAATTTCCCGCACGAGGGCGCCGTTGCGTGGACGCCGGACGGGCAGTATCTGCTCGAATCGGGCCACATGTCGCCTGACTATGAATACTTCACTTATCAAACCGAGGTTTATCAATTTTCCGTCGCCGACGGCACGATGACGCAACTGACGCACCGGAAAGGGCCGAATAATTCGCCGGCGATTTCGCCTGACGGCAAGCTGATCGCGTATACGGGCTTCGATGATCAGTTTCAGGGCTATCAGGTGACGCACCTCTACGTGATGAATCGCGACGGCAGCAATCCTCACCAGATGCTGACGAGCTTCGATCGTGACCCGGAAGAGCCGCACTGGGCCGCGGACGGCAGCGGAATCTATTTTCTTTACGACGATCAGGGCGACACGAAACTCGGATTCGTTTCCACTGACAACCAGATGAAAACCCTCGCGGAGCACATTGGGAGCGGCGGCTCGAGCTACAGCGGCGGCGGTTCGTTCAGCGTGACGCGCGACGGCACATTTGCGACAACCTACGGCACGCCGAGCGATCCTGGCGATATCGCCGTGGCCAGCCTGTCGAATCCCACGGAGAAAGTGATCACCGCGCTGAATCGCGAGTTGCTGGCGCAGAAAAAGCCCGGCGATGCGGAGCAATTCTGGTTCGAATCCTCCTTCGACAAGCGCAAGGTGGAAGGATGGATCATCAAGCCGCCGGATTTCGACGCATCGAAAAAGTATCCGATGATTCTGGAGATTCACGGCGGGCCGTTTGCGAATTATGGCGACCGGTTTGACATTGAGAAGCAGATTTATGCGTCTCACGACTTTGTGGTCCTCTATATCAACCCCCGCGGCAGCACCAGCTATGGCGCGGAATTCGGCGATCTGATTCACCATGCGTATCCGGGCGACGATTTCTACGATTTGAATTCAGCCGTCGACGCGGTGATTGCCAAGGGATACGTGGACGCGAACAATGTGTTTGTCACCGGTGGGAGCGGCGGCGGCGTGCTCACTTGCTGGATGGTCGACCGCAGCACCCGTTTTCGCGCTGCGGCGGCGCTCTATCCGGTCATTAACTGGTATAGCTGGACGCTCACCACCGATATTCCAATCCTCGCCAGCGAATACTGGTTCCCCGGCCCGCCGTGGGAATATCCCGACCAATACATGAAGCGCTCCGTGCTTTCGCAGGTCGGAAATGTGAAAACTCCGACGATGCTGATGACCGGAGAAGCGGATTATCGCACGCCGATTTCCGAAGCGGAGCAATTCTATGCGGCACTGAAACTGCGGAAGATCGAGGCGGTGCTCGTGCGTGTGCCGGGCGAGCCGCACGGCGTCAGCACGCGCCCGAGCCATCAAGTTGCGAAGACGCTCTACGTGATCGACTGGTTCAACAAGCATCGTTCGCAATAGCGACCCGAACAACGACCGCGCCAATTCAGCGGTCGCAAAACGCAAGACGAGAGGAAGTGATGCGAATCCGCGCCGCGACGATCTGTGGACTGCTGTTGATCTTGGTAAGCGTTGCGGCGCTGATTCATCCTCATTTGAGCTACCGCGTTGAGCAGCACTCTGCGCAAGTGGGAAACCAGAAGGTGCTGTTTGAGACGCGTAGAGTGATTCACTTTCCGCTGTGGTTCAGCATCCCGATACTGACGATTGGGGTTGCGTTCGTGATTATCGGAATTTATCAAGAGTAACGCGCGAGGCAGAAACGCCGGGGTGAAACCGTTTCGCTAAACAACGCGCTCAGTAGCCTTCTTCTTCCGGCGAGGCGGCGACTTTCCCGCTAAAGCGGCGATAAACCATCACGAAGTAAATTGTCGCCAGGATCATGCCGACGACCCACCACGCCACTCCGATTTTCAGGCCGTGATCGGCGGCCTTGGCGTTTTCGACGGTGAGAGATAGCGCGGGATTTGCGCTCGACGGCAGCACGTCGGGATACAATCCAAAAGCAACGCTTGCAAGCATCCCCACGAGATACAAACACGACGCGCAAAACGCCTTCGCGTCACTTTGAGGAAATACTTTCAGAAATACGATGACGCCAACCAGGCCGGCAACGGCAAGCACCGGAAAAATCCAGCCCCACGGCCGCGCGGCGTAACTCGCGGCGAGGTGAACCTGCAGGCTGAAGCTTGACCACGTAATGAGAACGGTGAACAGCACGAGCGGGACCCAAAGCCACAAGGCAAGTTTTTGCGCGCGTTCGCGAAGGCTGCCATTGGTTTTCAGCGCGACCCACAGCGCGCCATGAACGGCCAGCGCCAGCAGCGAAGCAACGCCGGCAAGAATCGTGTACCAGTCCAAAATGCCGGTTATGCCGCTGGGACGGAAATTCGTCCATAACGCCTCGAAAAATTGGCCTTGGCTATCGAGCGGCACGCCGCGAACCACGTTTCCCAGTGCGGCGCCGAAAAACACGGCGAGCAGCAGGCTCGCCAGGAAGAAAACTCCGTCCCAAAACGACGCCCACATCGCCGCGCTGATGTGGCGGCGGAATTCGAGCGAAATGCCGCGCAGAATCAGCAGCCACAGCACCATCATCAGCGGCAGATAGAAGCCGCTGAAGCTCGTCGCATAGAGCGCCGGAAAGGCGAAATAGAGCGTGCCGCCGGCCGCGAGCAGCCACACTTCATTGCCGTCCCACACGGGACCAATCGTGCGCGCGACCATCCGGCGCTCATCTTCATTTCGCGCCACGAACAGGTGCACAACGCCCACGCCCAGATCGAAACCGTCGAGCACGACGTAGACCGTGAGCATCAGCGCCACTAAGCAGAACCACACTGTCCCCATTTGCGTTCTTCCTCAGATTCCCACGCGCGATGACAAATTTTCAGCTTCCGGTCCGCGTTCGATCTCGCGATACACCAGAAACAAATACAAAATGCCGAGCACCGTGTACAAACCCATGAAGCCGATCAGCGTGAACCATGCATTTCCCGCAGACACCAGCGGCGACGCGCCCGCGGACGTGCGCAGCAGCCCATAAATGAGCCAGGGCTGGCGGCCGGTTTCCGCGGTGATCCATCCGGCCGTGTTGGCAATGAACGGAAACGGCAGCGCGAGCATAATCACCCAAAGCATGATGCGGCTGCGAAAGAGCGCGCCACGCCAAAGCAGAAAAGCGGCCACCGCAAATATCGCGATGAAGATCGTTCCCAGCCCGACCATCACGTGATAGCTGAAGTAGACCAGCTCAATCTGGTCCGGCCAGGTATCGCGCGGAAATTGATCGAGGCCTTTCACTTCGGCAGTCCATTCTTGATACGTCAAGAAGCTCAGGCCGCGCGGAATCACCAGGGGATTATCGAGCCGCTGGTTGGCAACGTCGGGCTGACCGAGGATCGCGAGCGGCGCGCCGTGCTCGGTGTGAAACAGCCCCTCCATCGCCGCCAGCGTGACCGGCTGATGGCGCGCAATCATGCCACCCTGCCCGTCGCCGGTCGGATAAAGCTGCAGAAGCGCGGCGATCACGCCCACTGTTACGCTGACGCGCAGAAACGTCCGGCCATAATCGTCATGCTGCCGCGAGAGAACATAAAACGCGCCGATCGCGGCCATCACAAAGCAGCCCGTTTGTACGGCGCCGAGCATGGTGTGCGGATATTGCCAGAGCGTCCACGGATTCAGCAGCAGGCCCCAGAAACTTTGCAATCCATACATGCCGTTCGGCGCCAGCGAATAGGCGACAGGATGTTGCATCCATGCATCCGTCGCCACGATGAAATATCCGGAGAGCCAGGAGCCGATGAACATCATCAGCGCTGAAAACCAGTGTCCGACGCGTCCCAGCCGCTTTTCGCCGAAGAGAAAAAGTCCTAGGAAGCTTGACTCCAGGAAAAAAGAAAACACGCCTTCCATCGCCAGGGTTTGGCCGATGACTCCGCCGGCGGCTTTCGAGAACGCCGACCAATTCGTCCCGAACTGAAATTCCATGGGAATGCCGGTCACCACGCCGACGGCGAAATTGATGCCGAAAATCTTGGCCCAAAATCTGGCCGCGCGGTCGTAGTGCTCCTCGCCGGTGCGCAGCGCCATGGTTTTCAGAATCAGGATGAGCAGGGCGAGGCCCATGGTGATTTGAGGAAAAATGTAGTGGAATGTTACGGTGAAGGCGAAATGCAGCCGATCCACGACGACCGCGTCCGGCACGGCGGCTCCTGATTGAACAAACAGTGATATACCACCCCCACAATTCACGCGCAACCTCGGTGCGACAATCGGCGCAATGTTCACGCGACATTTGGTTTTTTTTTAGGCCGCTCCCGGCTTGCGCCGCGCGGCTTGGCATCTTTGTGGGAAAGTGACATCATCTTGATCTTGCGCGGCTCGTGGCGTGTGATTGGCTTAAGGAGGGTCGGCAATGCATTTTGCGACGCGATTTACTGGATGCGGTTTCGCTGTTTTCGTGCTGGCTCTGGTTTGCGCGGCGCAATCGCCGAAACGCGCCATTCAGTTCGACGACATGATCGCCATGCACCGCGTTTCCGATCCGCAAATTTCGCCCGACGGCAAATGGATCGCCTACGTTGTCTCGACGCCGGACATGGCCGCCAATCATTCGGTCAGTAATATATGGCTGGCGCCGGCCACGGGCGGCGACGAGCGCCAAATCACGCGCGGCGGAAGCGACAATCGGCCGCGATGGTCGCCGGACGGCCAGCGCATCGCGTTCATTTCCTCGCGCGACGGCGCTTCG
Source organism: Candidatus Acidiferrales bacterium (assembly GCA_049281095.1). Lineage (GTDB taxonomy): Bacteria > Acidobacteriota > Terriglobia > Acidiferrales > UBA7541 > DAHUXN01. The sequence goes on along the minus strand of JBAPRL010000069.1, from coordinate 65,594 downwards.
CAGGTTTACACCATTTCGCTTTACGGCGGCGAAGCGTCGCGCCTCACATTCATTTCTACCGGCGCGGACAATGAAATTTGGTCGCCCGACGGAAAATGGATGGCGTTCACTTCACGGGTCTATCCCGATTGCCACGACGACGCTTGCAACAAATCCCGCGATGAGGCGGCGGAGAAAAATCCGGTGAAAGCGCACATCGCCATACATCTTTTGTACCGTCATTGGACCGATTGGGCCTACGGGAAGCGCGGGCACTTGTTCGTGATCGCCACAAGCAATGGCTCGCCGCGCGATGTGACGCCGGGCGCCGATTACGACGTACCGCCGTTCAATCTTGGCGCGCCGGAAGCCATCGCATTTTCGCCGGACAGCGCGGAGCTTTGCTTTACGGCCAACACGGACAAAGATGAAGCGCTCAGCACGAATGGCGATCTTTTCACCGTGCCCGTTTCCGTTTCCGGCGGCACGCCGCCGAAGCGCATCACGACGAACAAGGGAGACGACTGGGGCCCTCAATATTCACCCGACGGAAAATGGATCGCGTATCGCGCGCAGATGACGCCCGGCTACGAAAGCGACCGCTGGCAATTGATGATTTACAATCGCGCGACCGGCGAGCACGTCGACGTCACGCCGAATTTTGATCGCAACGTCGAATCCTACGCATGGTCGTCCGATAGCGGCACGATTTATTTTCCCGCGGAAGATCATGCCGAGATGCCGATCTTCTCGGTCCCCGTTTCGGCTGAGGCCGCGCGCGGCAATACGCCGAAGCGCGTCATCTCCGAAGGCTTCAACGGCGAATTCACGCTGAGCGCGGATGACAAACGGCTGGCATTTTCGCGTTCGAGCTTGACCTACCCAGCGGAGATTTTTTCCGCCAATGCGGACGGCACGGGTATCCGACAAATCACGCATCAGAACGCAGCATTGCTTGCGCTGCTCGATTTGCCAGCGGCTGAGCCGTTTTGGTTCGATGGCGCGAACGGCACGAAAGTCGAAGGTCTTCTCGTCAAGCCGCCGCACTTCGACGCTTCGCAAAAATATCCGATGCTGTTGCTGGTGCATGGCGGGCCGCAGGGTGCGTGGGACGACGACTGGGGCTATCGATGGAATCCCGAAGTGATGGCTGCGCCGGGATACGTGGTGGTGATGATCAATCCGCGCGGCTCGACCGGCTATGGCCAGAAATTCACGGACGAAATTCAAGATGACTGGGGCGGCAAGCCCTACGTGGATTTGATGGATGGCGTGGATTACGTGCTGGCGCACAATTCGTTCATCGACAGCACGCGCTTGGCCGAAGCGGGCGGCTCTTACGGCGGGTACATGACCGACTGGATCGCCACGCATACCGGCCGCTTCCGTTGCTTCATCAGCCACGCCGGCCCGTACGATTTGGTCAGCATGTATGGCGCGACCGAAGAGTTATGGTTCGTCGAGCACGATTTGCGCGGCACGCCGTGGACGAATCCAGCGAGTTACGCGAAGTGGTCGCCGTCCACTTACGCGGCGCAACTTGGGAAATTTCATACGCCGATGCTGGTGATCGATGGCGAGCTGGATTTTCGCGTGCCGTACACGCAGGACTTGGAACTTTTCACCGCGCTGCAGCGCCAGGGCGTTCCTTCGAAACTGATCATCTTCCCCGACGAAGGCCATTGGGTGCTGAAGCCGCAAAACAGCAAACTGTGGTATCGCGAATTTCTTGGCTGGCTCGCGACGTATCTGGAGTAACGCGATGTAAGACGAAATGGCGCGCCTGCCGAACTCGGAGGGAAATTCAGGCGCGCCACTCCGGTAAAATTACTGGTTCGGTATTTCGATTGCTTCCGTCTTTCCGGCGAACTGAATTTCGTGAATTCGCCGCCCATCCATTACGACCGCGCCGTAAGCAGGCTTGTTGTTTAGCGTAACGCTTCTGCCTTCGACCGTTGCGACCAACTTTCCGTCACGTTCCACCTTTACTTGATTCGAGTTCGGATTCGCCTTGAGCTCATAATGCCCGGGCTGTAAGGTGGCGCCGCCGATGGTTGCGGGCTCGTTCAGCTCGAGAGGCTGCGACATCGACCGTGCGAAAACAGGCGCGGAAAGCGCAAAAACAGCAAGAATTGCGAGGCACTGGCTAAAACGGTTCAGCATTAAGTCCTCCTAGGAAAAATGATGAACTTCTCCTGCGGAACGCTGTGGCCTACAGGCTTCGCTGAAGATGAGCGCGAATTACGGCACTCGTTTATTTTAGATGCGGGGCAGAATTTTCGGGTTGTCAGAAAGCGCCAAACAGGCGAATGGCCAGTTCATATTCGTGTAGGGTGTTCCCTGCAAGGAAATTCGCGGTAAAGCGGCGCGCAATTGTCTCGTGCGCTGCATCGCCCATGCGCCGGGCGGTTTGTGGATCGCGCAAGAGGGCGCAAATCGCGCCGGCCAATTCGGTTGGATCGGGCACGGCAACGAGCACGCCGTCGTGCCGGTCCTCAATAATTTCCGGCACTCCTCCGCTGGCCACAGCAATTGCCGGCAGGCCGTGCGCCATCGCGGCAAGCAGCGACGAGCCCAACGGTTCCGCGAGCGAAGGAAAGACAAATAGATCAAGCGCCTGATAGATGGCCTCCGTGTCTTTCACAAAGCCCGCGAAGGTGACCGTGTTCGTCAGCGCCGACTCGGCGGCCAGCGACTCCAGCCGCGCGCGCATAGGCCCATCGCCCGCGAGAATCAGTTTGCACGCCGGAAATTCCGCGTTCACGATTTTCATTGCGCGCACCAGCAGCTCCTGGCCCTTTTCGGGCAGCAAATAGCCGACGCATCCAAGCAGCATCGTTGCATCCGCAATATGCCACCGCCGGCGCGCCTCAGCGCGAGCTTCGGCGGACGTCGCGGCTGGAATTTCCACGCCGTCGTAAACCACGCCGACGCGGCTTGCTTCGATGCCCGCCGCGATGACGCTCCCCGCGACGAATTGTGACACCGCAATGATGCGATGCGCGGCGCGATAACGCGCCAGTCCCGGCCATCCGCGGCTGAGCGGATAGGCTACGCGACGCGACACGACCAACGCGCCGCGTCGATGCGCGCGCGCCAGCCAGGCGGCGCTGAGCGCGTGAGGATCATGCGCGTGCACCACGTCGAAACGCTGCTGGTCCACAATCTCGCGCAGGCACAGCAGCGCACTGAGCCGCGCGAACCGCGGCGGAAATGTATGCACGGTGAACTTGTCCGCGACGGCGCGCTGCTGCAACGCCGAATCGCGGCGCGTCATGAGCTGCGCATCGTGGCCACGCTCGCGCAGCCCGCGCAGCGTCATCAGGATTTGATGCTGCCCGCCGCGCCAGTCCGGGCGCGTATCGAGATGCAGGATTTTCATCGGCTCGCTAGCTTACACAATCGCCGCTGCGTGCGCGATGCCTCGCTCCGCTGGACGCGCCATGGCCGAAAACGCGTGCCCACGTTGACATACTCACCCGATACGTGTCATCCTCAGCACCGCTTTCCCTCTGGAGGCTCCCATGCGCTTTCGGTGGACTCGCATTTCCCTTTGCGCAATTCTCCTCGCGCCTTTTGCTCTTGTGGCGCGCGCCAACACCCTGACCGTGACGAGCGTCCCGCCCGGCGCAACGGTCGAAATCAACGGGCTGGCCGTCGGAACGACGCCGCTCACCTACGACATGCCCGGCGCCTATTTTCACAAACCACACACCGCGTTCGGCACGCGCCTCGAACACGCCATCGTGGTCAGAATCTCCCATGAAGGCTACGCCAGCGAACAGCTCACCATCACCGAGGGCCCGTATGTCTGGCGCTCTTTCCTCGGCCGGACAGATGGGAATTATTTCCTGGTGAAGACGGATCACTTCCAGGTCACGTTGAACCCACTCAAGAACGTTTTCACCGGCAATCCCGCCATCTCCAGCGAGAAGGAGAATGACGCGGCGTCTGGCGCTGACCTCCCCGTGGATGCCATTGCCAAACAGTCCGATCCGGCGATCGTGCGCGTCGAAGGGAATCTGGCGCAAGGAACCGGATTTTTCATCACGGATACCGGAGTGATCGCGACGAATCGCCATGTGGTCGCGGGACAGTCGAGCCTGTCGGTCATCGGGCGTGATTCTCGCCGGCTTCCGGCCAAAGTTGTCTACGTCGATTCGGACATGGACCTCGCGCTGCTGAAAGTCGACGGCTCAGGATTCCCTCATCTCACGCTGGCCGCGCTGGAGGCCGTCGCGCGCGGCGAATCGGTCGTCGCCATTGGAGATCCCGGCGGCGGAATGCCGGACACCATCACTCACGGCATCGTCAGCGGCATCGGAGCCTTTCGCGAAGCGGGCAGCGGCACCTGGATTCAAACCGATGCGACCATCAATCCCGGCAACAGCGGCGGCCCGTTGCTGGATTCACAGGGCAGAGTGATCGGCATCACCGCTCTGTCGCGCGTGCGCAACGATTCTGGCGAAAACGTCACCGGCATGAATTTCGCACTCAGCGCGCAGAATCTGATCGACGTTCTGCGGCGTTTCTATCCCGCATCGGGCAACGCGGAAACCGGAAAACAACCCAGCGGCAGCGCCGTTGTCAACGTCACATCCGATCCCGCCGGCGCCGATATTTACGTCGATGGCGCATTCGTCGGCAACACGCCCTCTGTGCTGCATCTCTCCACGGGAACGCACGCCATCAAGATTCAGAGCACAGGAAAGAAAGCCTGGGAGAGGCAATTGGAGGTGCTGAAGGACAGCAAAGTGACGCTGAGCGCGGCGCTTGACCCGCAAACCTGATCGTTCAGCGCATCGCTTCAGCGCGCGGCCGCTTGCAGCAACATGCTCGCGCGACGCGCCGCCCCGCGCAGCGCCGTGTATTCGTTCAGGATCACGCGCACCGGCATGGCTTCCAGCACCGCGCGAAAGCGCCCTTTATTCATGAACGCCTTCAGAAACGCCTGCGTTTTCAGCTTCGGCAGGATTTTCGGAGGAATTCCGCCGCCCATGTAGACTCCGCCGGCGGCCAGAACTTTCAGCGCCATGTTGCCGCATTCCTGTCCCAGCAGCACGACAAAAAGATCCAGCGCCTTTTCGCACAGCGCGGACTTCCCCTCCAGCGCCGCCTTCGAAATTTCCCGCGACGGATCTTCTCCCGTCAATTCCTGAGCGAGCCACGCAGGCTCCGCTTCCTGGCCCGTGTCGCGCAAGAATTTGTAAATGTTGACCAGGCCCGGACCCGAGACGACGCGCTCCCAACTGACGTGCCCAAATTGCGCGCGCAAATATCTCAGCAAATCGTCCTGCGTCTCATCCTCCGGCGCAAAACTGGCATGCCCGCCTTCGCTCGGCAGCGGCCAATGTTGCTTTCCGTCCCAGTAGAGCACGCCTTCTCCCAAGCCCGTTCCCGGAGAGATGATCACCGCGTTGCCCGCCGCGCCGAGCGCGCCTTCTTGCAAAAGAGCGAAATCGCTGGGCGCAAGCGTGGCGATGCCGTAGCCATTTGCTTCCAGGTCATTGAGGAGCGCAACGGAGGGAATGCCAGTTCGCTCGGCCAGGCGCCGCGCGTCGACGATCCAAGGAAGATTTGTCGCGTGGCTCACGCCGTCCCGCACGGGGCCGGCGATGCCGATGCCCGCCGCGGCTGCGCGAATTTTCTGCGCGCCGACGAAATCGGCGACAATATCGTCGAAACTCGCATGTTCACGGCTGGGATACGTCCGCTCGGAAATTCTTTCCAGCTGTCCGCCGCGAATTTCGAAGAACGCCAGCCGCGTATTCGTGCCGCCCACATCTCCCGCAAGGATCATTGCCCGGGTTCCCGCCACTGGCGCCCATCGCGCTCGAGCAAATCGTTGGCTTCCCACGGGCCCCACGAGCCCGCCGGATAATTCGGGAAATTGCGCGGCGGCAAAGCCTGCCACACATCCAGAATCGGTTGCACCACGCTCCAGCTCGCTTCCACCATGTCCGCGCGCTGGAAGAGCGTCGCGTCGCCGATCATGCATTCATAGAGCAGCCGCTCATAACCGGTGCTGGGCTTCGAGCCAAAATAATCCGCGTAGCGAAAATCCATGTTCACCGTGCCCAATTTCACGATCGGCCCGGGAATCTTTGCGCCGAATTGCAGCGAAATTCCTTCCTGCGGCTGGATGTGCACGATGAACTGGTTCGGCGCCAGCCGCTCGACCGCCGTCTTGCGGAACAGCATGAACGGCACGCTCTTGAACTGAATGACGATCTCGCTGGAGCGGATTTTCAGCCGTTTTCCGGTTCGCAAATAAAACGGCACGCCGGCCCAGCGCCAGTTGTCCATCAGCAGCTTCAGCGCGACAAAAGTCTCCGTCGATGAGTTGGGGTTCACGCGCGGCTCGGAGCGATAGCCCGGCAACCTCGTCTGGCCGTCACTGCCCTCGCCGTACTGTCCGCGCACCGTGCGCATCAGCACGTCCTGTTCGGTCAACGGTTGCAAGGCGCGCAGGACTTTGGTCTGCTCGTCGCGCACGGCGTCGGCGTCGAAGGAAACAGGCGGCTCCATGGTCACCAAGCTGATCAGCTGAAAAATATGATTCGGCACCATGTCGCGCAGAGCGCCGGATTGATCGTAGTAGCCGCCGCGCGTCTCTACGCCCACCGTTTCCGCCACGGTGATCTGAACGTGATCGATGTACCCGCGATTCCACACCGGCTCGAAAATTCCATTGCCGAAGCGAAAGGCCAAAATGTTCTGCACGGTTTCCTTGCCGAGGTAATGATCGATGCGGTAAATCTGGTTTTCCTGCAGTACCTGCTCGATTTCTCGATTCAGCGCGCGCGCCGACGCCAGCCCCTCGCCGAATGGTTTCTCGTAAATGATGCGCCGCCAGCGCCCCTGCTCCTGCTGCGTCAGTTGCGCTTGGCCCAATTGCCGTGTGATTTCTCCGAAGTAATCCGGAGCGGTCGCGAGATAATAAAAATAATTCCCCGCCGTGGAATGGTCTTTGTCGATTTGCCGCAGCAGCTCGCCCAATCCCTTATAGGCGTTGGCGTCCTCGAAGTTCGCCAGGTGGTAATACAGGCGCTCCGTGAGCCAGTCCACCAGCGCGGGCTCGACTTCGCTGGTCGCGAATTCGGCCAGCTCCTGGCCAATTTTTTTTCGGAAGTCGTCCGTAGAGGTTTCGTGACGCCCCACGCCGACAATCGCAAACTGCTTCGGCAGCAGATTGTCTTTTGCCAGATTGTAGAGTGCGGGAAAAAGCTTGCGCTTGGTCAGGTCTCCGCCAACGCCGAAAATCACCATCACACACGGGCCCGCCGGCCGTCCGGCTTCCGTCGCGAACGTCCTCGCTTGCGGGGCGATCGCTGCGTCCACTTTCATCGTCTCCGCGCCTCACACTGTAAGAATTTGAAAATCGAATGCGATTCCGCTTACTGGCCCGCGGCGCGCTCGACGTGTCCGCCGAACTGATAGCGCATCGCCGAGAGCAGCTTCGCCGCGAATTCGTCCTCGCCGCGCGAGCTGAACCGCTCGTAAAGCGCCGCGCTCAGCACCGGTGCGGGCGAACCTTCATCCACGGCAGCCAGAATCGTCCAGCGCCCCTCGCCCGAATCGGAAACGCGCCCCGAAAACTTCGCCAAGTCCGGCTGCTCAAAAAGCGCGATCGCCGTCAAATCCAGCAGCCACGAAGCGATCACGCTGCCGCGGCGCCACACTTCGGCCACGTCCGCGAGGTTGAAATCATATTGATAATGTTCCGGGTTGCGCAACGGGGCCGTTTCCGCATCTGCCTCCGTGCTTTTCTTGCCTACGTTCGCGTGCCTCAAAATGTTCAAGCCCTCGGCATAGGCGGCCATCAGCCCATATTCGATGCCATTGTGCACCATTTTGACGAAATGCCCGCCGCCGGAGGGCCCGCAATGCAAATAGCCTTGCTCCGCGGTGCCCGCGGACTTTTCGCGTCCCGGCGTGCGCGCCAAATCGCCGCGGCCCGGCGCCAGTGTCTTGAAAATCGGATCCAGATGCTTCACCACGTCGTTCGGACCGCCGATCATCATGCAGTAGCCGCGCTCGAGGCCCCAAACGCCGCCGCTCGTGCCCACGTCCACATACTTGACGCCTTTCGTGTCCAGGTCCTTCGCGCGGCGAATGTCGTCGATGTAATACGAATTTCCGCCGTCGATAACGATGTCTCCGCTCTCCAGCCGCGGGCTCAACTCCTTCAGCGTGGCGTCCACCACGCCCGCTGGAACCATCAGCCAAATCGCGCGCGGCTTGTTCAGCTTCTTGACGAAGTCGTCCAGCGAATTCGCTCCCGCCGCTCCCTCGCCCGCCAACTGTTTGACGTTCGCCGCGTTCATATCGAACGCCACGCACTGGTGGCCGCCGCGCATCAGCCGCCGCACCATGTTGGCGCCCATTCGCCCCAGGCCAATCATGCCAATTTGCATCGACTCACTCCTTTGGAAAATCGCTCCGCTCAAACCTATCGCAGGCGCAACCTTGCAACCCGTCACTCCGCCCGCCAAATCGAAATCGAGTTCGCGAATCTACGGCAGCGCCGCGCGCACGATCTTTTCCAGCTCCGCGAGGCCAGCCTGAACGTCTTTGCTCAAATGAACGCGCAACGCTCTCCGGTTGCGCTCGGCGAGCACCGCAAAATCGCCGCGCGCCTGCGCCGCTTTCACGATGCCGAACGTGTACTTCTGCCCCGGCACGGGCAGATCCACAGCATCGTCGCAGGTGATTTGCAAAAAGACGCCGCTGTTCGGTCCGCCTTTGTACGCCTGCCCCGTCGAGTGCAAAAAGCGCGGGCCAAATCCGAGGCACGTTGCCACGCGTTTTTTGTCGCGCACCACGTGGCGGATTCTCTGCAGGCTTGCTTCGTTCGCGTCGTTCATGTCAATGAACGCGAGCGTCGCGAAATAGTCGCCCGCTTTGATTCGCGCGAGATGCGCGCGCACATACGAGGCCAGCGATTTGTCGCTTCCCACTGCGCTGCCAAGCGCCGCGGCGTTTTTTTCGTCGGTGAAGAGCTTAATGCCCTTCTCTTCCAGAATCGGCTGCTCCGCCGGCAGCGAGCCGCTCTTCTCATACTGGTCGGTCAACTTCCGCGTAGCCACTTTGCTCGCTTCCACGTCCGGCTGATTGAACGCATTGATGCCGATGATCGAACCCGCCACCGCCGTCGCAATTTCCCAGCGGAAGAATGACTGCCCAATGTCATGCGCATCGCGCAGCGACATTCGCACCACCGGATGGCCCGCTTTTTCGAGCGCCGCCACTTTCGCGTCCTGGCTCGCGTCCGGCGCGGATTCCAGCCGCACGTACGCGAACACGCGGTCGTTGCCGTAAACGTCCGGCGCGCCGATCTCCTCGCGGTCAACCGGTATCACACCCTTGCCTTGCTTTCCCGTCGATTCCGCGAGCAACTGTTCAAGCCACGCGCCCAAATCGCGAATTCCCGGAGAGGTGATCAGCGTCACTTTGTCGCGGCCGTTCTTCGCCAGCGTCCCCAGAATCACGCCCAGCACCGCGCCCGGATTTTCCTTCACCGGGACGGAAGAAGCGCACGCCTCGACCATCTCTTCCGTGCGGTCGAGGAATTTCCGCACGTCCATTCCCATCATCGCGCCGGGCACCAGTCCAAAATCCGAAAGCGCCGAGTATCGCCCGCCAATGCTCGGCACGCCGTGAAACACGTGCCGGAACTTGTCGGTTGCCGCTACCTCCTCGAGCTTCGAGCCCGGATCGGTGATGGCAACGAATTGATTCCCCGCGTTTTCCGGGCCGGACGCCTGCTTGGCGCGCTCGAAGAAATACTGCTTGAAAATATTCGGCTCGAGCGTGGTTCCCGATTTGCTTGACACGATGAAAAGCGTCCGCTTGACGTCGATCTTCGCTTCGACGGCCTTGATTTCCGCCGGATCGGTCGAGTCCAGAATGTGCAGCTCCGGATAGCCGTCGATTTTGCCGAAAGTCTTGCTCAGCACTTCCGGACACAAACTCGAACCGCCCATGCCCAGCAGCAGCGCATGCGTGAATTTCTGCGCTTTGACTTCGTTTCCAACCTCCGCAAGCTGCTTCGCCTGCATCATCTGGTCTTCGGTGACGCCCAGCCAGCCCAGCCATTTCGATTCGTCGGTGTTGGTCCACAGCGTCGCGTCGCGCGCCCACAGCCGGCGCATCTTGCCCGCGCTGGCCCATTCATCTAGGGTTTTTTTTACCTCGTTGTCCAGCCCTTGCGAAAGCGAATACGTCTGCATCGCGGTCTTCGGCGTCGCCGCCTGCTTCATCGTGGATTCCACCGCCGCGATGAGCTTCCCAAAAGCGTCGGCGAAAAGCTTCACGCCATCATCGACCAGATCGTCGGTGACCTGTTTCATCGAAATGCCCGCTCGCGCCAGCGTTTGCATGGTTTCGCGCGCCGCTTCCACGTCTTCGATCAAACTCGCGCGCACTTTCCCGTGGTCGCGAAACGCATCCAGCGTCGCCGGCGGAATCGTGTTCACCGTGGCTTCGCCGATCAGCTCTTCCACGTACATCACATCTCGATAATTCGGATTCTTCGTGCTCGTGCTGGCCCACAGCAAACGCTGCGTGTGCGCGCCTTTCGCCGCGAGCGCCTGCCACCGTGGCCCGCTGAAAATCTGCTGATAGCGCGCGTAGGCCATCTTGGCGTTCGCGATGGCCACCTTGCCGAGCAAGTTCTGCAGCATCGCGCGCTCATCCGCTTTCGTCGCCGTTTTCAGGCGCTCGCTCACGGTTTTGTCCACCGAGCTGTCGATGCGGCTCACGAAAACGCTCGCGACGCTCCCAATCTTGCTGACGTCGCCGCCATTCTTTGCCAGTGTTTCCAGCGCGGCGATGTATGCCTGCGCCACTTTCTCGTAAGTCTCCTGCGCAAAGAGCAGCGTGATATTGATGTTGATGCCTTCACTCAAAAGCTGCTGAATCGCGGGAAGCCCTTCCGCAGTTCCCGGGATTTTGATCATTACGTTTTCGCGATTCACGCTTTTCCACAAACGCCGCGCCTCCGCGATCGAGCCGTTCGTGTCTCGCGCGAGAAGCGGAGAAACTTCCAGGCTCACGTAGCCGTCGCCGCGCTTCGTTTTGTCGTACACCGGCCGCAAAATATCCGCAGCGTCCTGAATGTCGCGAATCGCGAGCATCTCGTAGCGCGTCTTGGCGTCCAGCTCTGGCCGCGCATCGAGCGACTTCAAAAAGTCTGCGTAATCCGTGCTGCCGGTGATGGCCTTTTCGAAAATCGACGGATTCGAGGTCATCCCGCGCAATCCATCTTCGTCGATCAGCCGCTGCAGCTCTCCGCTGGTCAGCAAGCTTCTGCGGATGTAATCCAGCCACACGGACTGCCCAAACTTCGCGAGTTCCCTCAGCGGGTTCTCCGCTTTGGTTTTTTCCTGTTTTCCAACTGTTTGCGTTCCCATCACGCGTGCTCCTTCCCGGCGCTTGCCGGCAAACTGTACTTTCTCTCGATAGCTTCTATCTTATCAACTCTGCGCTGCAGCCGTTCCTGGCCTTTTTCATGGCCCCAATAATTCGCAGCAAGAAAATACGTCACCAATTCCTGCGCCAGCATCGGCCCAATCACCCGCGCGCCCAGCACCAGCACGTTCATGTTGTCGTGCTGCACGCCCTGATGCGCGGAATACGAATCGTGGCACATGCACGCGCGTATCCCCGGAATTTTATTCGCCGCGATGCACGCGCCCACGCCGCTGCCGCAAATCACGATGCCACGCTCCACGCGGCCAGCGATCAGCGCCTCGCCCACGGCCTGCGCGAAATCCGGATAATCCACCGACGCCGGGCCGTTCGTCCCGAAGTCCGTCACATCGTGCTTCGCCTCGCGCAAAACTGCCGCGAGCTGGTCCTTCATCAAATATCCCGCGTGGTCGGCGCCGATTCCGATTCGCATCGTCTACCTCGCTTTGCCCAGAAGTTCCTTGGCGGTGGCCACAATCCGCTCCGGCAAAAACCCGAATTTCTTCTGCAACTCCTTGAGCGGCGCGGAAGCCCCAAACGTGTGCATCCCAATCATGCGCCCGCGCGGCCCAACGTAGCGGCGCCAGCCCATCGTCGACGCCTGCTCCACGGAAATGCGCGCGGTCACGTCCGGCGGCAGCACGCTATCGCGATACTCGTCCGGCTGATGATCGAAAATCTCCCATGACGGCATGCTCACCACGCGCGCGCGAATTCCGTCCGCCTTCAGCCGTTCGTAGGCCTCCACGGCGAGCGACACTTCGCTGCCGGTGGCCAGCAGCAAAAGCTCCGGCTTGCCGCCCTCGGCATCCGCCAAAACGTACGCGCCCTTCGCGAGGCCGGCCGCCGACGCATACTTCGTGCGATCCAGCGTCGGCAGCGCTTGCCGGCTCAGCACCAGCGCCACCGGCTCGTGCGAAAGGCGCAAAATCACGCGCCACGCCGCGGTCACCTCGTTCGCATCCGCGGGCCGCAGCGTAATCAGCCCCGGAATCGCGCGCAGCGCCACCAGTTGCTCGATCGGCTGATGCGTCGGCCCGTCTTCTCCCACGCCGATCGAATCGTGCGTGAACACGTAAATCACCGGCACTTCCATCACCGCACTCAAACGGATCGGCTCGCGCATGTAATCGCTGAAAATCAGAAACGTAGAGCCGTACGGCCGGATTTTCGAAAGCGAAAGCCCGTTCAGCACGCCTCCCATGGCGTGCTCGCGTATGCCGAAATGGAAATTGCGCGCGCCGTAGCTCTGCGCTTCGAAATCTCCGGCGCCATCGAACGTCAGCCGCGTTTTCGTCGACGGAGCGAGATCCGCCGAGCCTCCGATCAGCCAGGGAATATTCTGCGCAACCACGTTCAGCACTTTCGCCGACGAGTCGCGGCTGGCGATTCCCTTTGCATCCGCGGGGAAAACCGGCAAATTCTTGTCCCAGCCCTCCGGCAATTCGCGATGCTGCATCTGCAAGATGCGCGCGGCCATATCGGGGTATTTTGCGCGATAAGCCTCGAATAATTTCATCCACGCGTCGCGCGCCTGTTTTCCGCGCTTCCCCATGCCCGCCGCGAAATTTTCCCGCACGCCGTCCGGCACCAGAAACTTCGCGTCCTCCGGCCAGCCGTAGAATTTCTTTGTCAGACGAACTTCCTCTTCGCCCAGTGGCTCGCCGTGCGCCGCGGCGGTATCCTGCTTGTGGGGCGCGCCGTACGCGATGTGGCTGTCCACGATAATCAGAGTCGGCTTGCCGGTGCCCGCCGCGAATTTCGCGAATGCCGCTGCCAGCGCGTCCGTGTCGTTCGCATCTTTCAGGTGCATCACATTCCATTTGTATCCTGCGAACCGCACGGCGACATCCTCATCAAACGCCAGGTCCGTGTGCCCTTCGATGGTGATGTGATTGTTGTCGTAGATCCAGCACAGGTTATTCAGCCCGAGATGTCCCGCGAGCGACGCCGCTTCGCTGGAAATCCCCTCCATCATGTCGCCGTCGCCGCAAATCGCCCACACCTTGAAATTGAACATCTCGAAATCCGCTCGATTGAAATGTTTCCCGAGCCAATCGTTCGCAATCGCCATTCCCACACTGTTCGCGACGCCCTGACCCAGCGGTCCTGTGGTCGTCTCCACGCCGGAAGTCCAACGATACTCCGGATGGCCTGGACATTTGCTGTCAAGCTGCCGGAACCGTTTGATGTCCTCCATCTTCACCGCAAGCTCGCCCAGCTGCTCATATTTCGGATTCACCGCCTTCACGCCCGCCAAATGCAGCAGCGAATACAGCAGCATCGACGCGTGCCCGTTCGACAGCACAAAGCGGTCGCGGTTCGGCCAAATCGGATCGTCCGGATCGAAGCGCAGGAATTGTTGCCACAGCGTGTACGCAACCGGCGCCAGCGCCATCGGCGCCCCGGGATGGCCGGAGTTGGCTTGCTGCACCGCATCCATCGCCAGCGTGCGGATCGTGTTGATGCAAACCTGGTCGATCTCTCGTTGCGTTTTCGCTGTCTCCATCATCGTGCCCATTCTTGTCCCGCCTTCCGCTAACGCCGCCGCACCGCAACTCCTCAACTCAAGTTCGCGCACCGCGCGCGCCTTCCCATTTTATCGCTTTGAGCGCCCCGTGGCGAATGAACAGCTCATGACAATTGCGTTTGCTCTCGAAGTCGCAGCCCACTTCTTTGATTCACTTGACACTTGCAACGTCGCATCGCCGCCCGCAATCCAACTGTACGTGCCTGACCTTTTCCTGCGCCGCGGTTTCCCGAATCTCTACGAACGCGTGCTGCGCCTACCCGTGATTCGCAGCATTCGCCGTCAGGAACACGAGCTGCTTCGCCGTACTTTCGCCGAGAATTTACAGCCGGACGACGAAGTTCTGGAAGTCGGCGCGGGCACCGGCTACTACACCTTCGAAATTGCCCGCCTGGTTCGCAGCGTCGTGGCCCTCGAACGAGCATCCGGCATGACCGCCATTTTAAAGCAAAAAGTCGCCGCCGCAGCCGCGCAGAACCTCGCTCCCAATATCACGATTGTCGAATCCGATTTCCTCTCGTACTCGCCCGGCAAAACATTCGACGTAGTCATCGCCATTGGCGTGCTTGATTCTGTCATTGACTGGCACCCGTTTCTTGACCGCTGCATTTCGCTTGCCGCCCGCCGCGTCATTCTAACGATTCCGCGCTCGAGCTTCTGGGCCAGCATCCATTCGTTTTTTGGCGGAATGATGGGCGTGCGCGTTCGCGTTTACGACCCGGACGAGCTCGCGCGCCACCTGCACGGCCGCCGCTTCCAACTCTACGAAACCGGCCTGCAAACGCGCTGGACGCACGGCCTCACCCTCGTCGCCGTCATCGAAACTGATAATTTGTAGCGTGAGTTTCGCCGTGATGGACCGCAGGGGAGAGAGTCGCGTGCATAAACACGCGCGCCTGCGGCTAACGAAGGAGCTTCTGCAGCAGTTGTTTCCCTTCGGCTTCGGTAAGCACCTGCTTCCGCATCAGCGCAATGATCAATTCATTCAGCACAAATCCGGCCTCTGCACGCCCGACTTCCTGTTGCGCGAAACCTTGCGGTTCCTGCGCCATCCGCTCCGGAGGTATCTTGCCGCTTAAGTTTCCCAGCCATTTCTCCAACACAAAGAGCTGATCGGGTTCCACCGAAGTGAACACGAGTCCCATCCCCATTCCCATTTGTGTGTAAACGACGCGCGCCTTTGCTTCGAATGTCTTCTGCTCAAATGTGAGCTGCAAAATTGTATCGGTTCCAACGGGGAACGGACTGATGCTATCGATGAAGCATCCACCGCGTCCCAAATCGGAACTTCGCGCCGATAGTCGCGCATTTGACTCCACTTCAATCACATCTGCCGCAGCCGTAAAGGGATAGCGCACGCTCCCGCGCCGTTCCTGCACTGGCATTTCAACGAGCTTCCCAAACTCCTTCGGCTTGATTGCCATCATCATGTCCCTATTAGGACAACCAAGCACGCAGCATGCCAACTCCCGCCAAACGCCGCCTGACTGGAACCACGCTTTCCATGTTTCCCATCTCAGCTTTCGACGTCGCTCAGCTCGCGCGACCAGACACTAATTGTAATCTTGAATTCGCCGTTCTCTCCGCGGCGCCAGGTCGCCACCAACCGCCCCGTTTCGCGCCACAATTGCGCGTTCCCCGCGCGCGATCTTATCGAATACGTCGCGAGCTCCACGCCTAAAGGCTCGGTATATCCCACCTGCGTTTGCCGGACTTTCAGCTCGCTAAACCCAGCAGCGAACATGGACTTCACCAAATCGCGTATCGCGGCTATGCCGCTCGCCGCCGGCGCTCCATTTAGCGGCATCTCGACCGCATCTTCCGCGTAAACACTGACTACGCCTTCCACGTCGTGCCGGTTGAAAGCTTCAACCCACTTCTCTCTCAGGCGGCCTATATCGCCGCCATCCAGATATGACGAATTTGCACCTTCTCCCGATTTTGAAGACATGTTTCCTCCTCGAAGACATAATCCTCGTCTCTGATTTTTCAGGGAGCCCTTGGCGCCAAGAAACCTACGCCGTCATCGCTGCGCTCAAGGGCATTCGTGAAAGTGCCGGGCTGGAACAGCCGGGCGTTTCACGGGCGAGTCAAATACAGCGCGCATTTGGGAGGGCGCGCTTCTACTTCGTTCCCTATTTCATTTCCTCAATTTCAGACACTTCAATCGTATTCGTGCTGGGATAAAGAGTTCCCGTTACCTTCACGTCCTGGTCCAAAAACTGTTTTGCTTTGTCCTGATTGTCCAGCTGATAGGTAGCGCCGGACGCTTTGTCTTCCAAAATATATTTCGTCCCGGCCTGCTCGATCGTTCCTTGGAACTCCTGCGATGGCTGCCGCGTCTGCGGCTGCGTTCCCGTCGAAACACCAAAATTGTGCGGCCTCGTTTGCGCCGCAGCGTTCTTCGCGCTCGACGGAGAGCACAGCGTCAAAACTAGGATTGCACCAGCCCCAATTAGGCCGGACCTATTTTCCACGGCATCCTCCATCACGCAGGATTTTGCTTGCCAACACTGCCAGCACTCAAACTGCACGAGATGTGCCAAACGCCGACCGCGCATCTGCAATCTCCTCGCGCAGTTACGCATGGGCCCAGTCTTTCTTCTACCTCCAGTTCTGCCAAAAGCTCGGAGTTTTTACACACACCGCGTCCCCGCCACCCACACGCCAGTACAGTGAAACTTCACGCGCGCTTACTGAATTCTCGCGGCCGGGATACATGACTTTCGGAGCAGCGCACTTACGCGGACGATCGTTCCGTGTTCTTTTCACTCATCAATACAGCAGCACGGCGATGTGGTACAGGCTGAGGCTATCTTGGGAGGATTTTGCGCACGCGCCAACCTCTGCCGCAATATATCGGCCGGATTGGATTGCGTGCTCGATTGAGGCCGGCAGCGTGCTTAGATCGGTGCTCGAGAACTGCCCGATGAACATCGGTTGTGAACTGGCGGTGTGACTTCCTTCGCAGACACGCCGCGCGTCGCTATTATCAAATCGAATCGTCAGCCCGGCGGCGCGAATCGGCGTTTCTACTTCTTTTTCCTGTTCCGCCAATGATAGCGCCGCAAGCGCGCGGGAGAAGTCTTCCACGGCGAACAAATTTTCGCCCTGCTGAACGACCGCGATTCCGATGGAGTTCAATCGTGGATCGAGCAGATTGCGCCGGTGAGGCGGAGAATTCATCCAGCCTGTGTGGATAGCCGTTGCGCTCGGCCCGACGGCGATATTCTCGGCGGCTGCGGACATTTTCGCGCCCGCTTGTTTTTCGCGTGTTGGCAGGTCCGGTTCGCCGGGAAATTGGTGCGACAATGTGTTCTGTTGGGCCATCCGCAAGGCGTGCCCGCGCGCCGCTTCGGCCAGCGACGCATCCCATTTCAACGCCGGAATCCCCCGGGAGGATCGCTCCTGGTTTGCCAAATCAAACAGCACTCGCGCGGATTCTTCGATCTTCGCTTGCCCCGCGCCGCAACGGAGGAGCAGAACAAAGAAAGCCGTTGCCATCAACGCCGTAATTCTAGCCGCCCTTCGCATGCCACCTTTCCAGGGAACCCATCCTTAAACAACAGAAATTTACTCGCAAGCTCGCATCGTGCACGTTCAGCTTCCCTATGTGGCTGCCGATGAAGCCGATGAATAAGACTACCTCGGCTGTGTCGCAAAACGACAACTATTCCCGGCATCCTGTGTTTTATCTAAGGGGCTACTGGCTGCGCGAACCACTCGTTTAGGTGTCGCCGCATCTATTACTTTATGCCTGACACGGCGGCGCAACAGGATCGCATCGCGATGCGGGCTGTGATATCAAGGAGCCAGGTCAGGAGTAGGATCAATTACGGAGATCTCCCGATGAAAAGCAGAAGTCTCTTCTGCAAGCCGATGGTTATCGTCACCGCCGCAGCGCTGCTCTTGTTCTGGGCGCTTCCGCGCCATGCCGCTGCGCAGGACGATCCACCCTCGCGCGTCGCGCAGTTGAACATGGCCCAGGGAACCGTGTCGTTTCAGCCCGCCGGTGAAAAGGACTGGGTCGCCGCCGATTTCAATCGTCCGTTGACCACCGGCGACAGTTTGTGGGCCGATCAAGATTCGCGCGGCGAATTGCACATTGGCAGCACCAGCCTGCGCATCTCCAGCCTAACGGGACTCACTTTCCTGAATCTCAACGACCGTACGGTGCAAATCCAGCTCGCGCAAGGCTCGCTCGAAGTCACTCTTCGCCAGCTCGACAGCGGCGACGCCTACGAAATCGACACCCCGAATATCGCTTTTTCTCTCTTGCAGCCGGGCACCTACCGCGTGGACGTTGACCCGGAAGGCCAAACCACCACCATCTCCGTTTTCGACGGCCAAGGCCAAGTCACCGGCGGCGGAAATTCCTACAATCTGAATCCCGGCCAGCGCGGCGCCTTCACCGGAACCGATACGCTCTCCTACGACGTTTCCAACGTCGGCGCGAACGATGACTTTGACAACTGGTGCCACTCACGCGACGACGCCGAAGACCAATCCCAGTCCGCGAACTACGTTTCCACCGATGTCACCGGCTATCAAGAGCTCGACGCCAACGGCACCTGGGAAGACGTTCCCGATTACGGCGAGGTCTGGGTTCCCAGCGGAGTTCCCGCCGGATGGGCGCCCTATCACTACGGCCAGTGGGTTTGGATCGAGCCTTGGGGCTGGACCTGGGTCGACGATGAACCCTGGGGTTTTGCGCCGTTTCACTACGGTCGCTGGGCTTTCGTCGGCGGTTACTGGGGCTGGGTGCCCGGCCCGCGCGTCATGCACCCGGTTTACGCTCCCGCGCTCGTGGTGTTCGTGGGCGCTGGCGCAAACGTAGCCTGGTTCCCTCTCGGCCCTCGTGAAGTCTACATTCCCGCGTATCACGCCAGTCCGCGCTACGTCCAATACATCAACGTGACCAACACCCGCGTCACCAACGTGGAAGTCACCAACGTCTATGCGCACAACGTCGACGCCGCGCACATGACTTACGTCAACGAAAACGTCCGCGGCTCCATCACCGCCGTCTCTCACGACACGTTCGTCAACGCGCGCCCCGTCGCCGCAGCCTCAATTCGCGTGGATTCCGACCAACTGCGCGGCTCTGCGGTGCTCGCCGCACCGCCGGTGACCCCGCAACACCAGAGCCTGGTCGCCGCAGACGCCAGGCCCGCCGCGCATCCGCCCGTCAGTGTGACCTCTCGCCCCGTTGTCGCAAGACTCGCGCCGCCTCCGTCGACGGTGCCCTTCGACCGCCGTCAGCCGGCTCTCGCAACACAGCCCGGCCAACCGCTTACCCCGGAAAAGGTCGACCAGCTTCGCAAGCCCGGTGAGGAATACAACCGTCCAACCGTGAAATATACTCCACCCGCTCACGCGGCCAATCCTCCGCCGAAAAGCCGTCCGGCCAAACCCTCTAAGCCATCCGGCAAACCGCACTAGCTGGCGCGGCGACTCGTATCTGAGTGTTTGCCCTGAGGTGCCGGCGCAGGCCGCGCCGGATTTCGTCATTCATAACGAAGGGCGACCATCGGATCCACGCGCATCGCCCGCCGCGCCGGAATGTACGTGGCCACCAGGGCCACGGCCGCCATCGCAGCGATGGCCAGCGCAATCGTCCACGGATCATTCGCCGTCAGCCCAAACAGAAGCTCGCGCGCCAGCCGCGTAATCCAAATCGACCCGAACAGCCCCGCGGCGATGCCGGCGGCGAGGACAATTGCGGCATCGCGCATGACGAGACGCAGAATGGAGCTTCGCTGCGCGCCGAGGGCCATGCGGATACCGATTTCGTGCGTCCGCAGGGTGACGACATAGGCCATCACGCCGTAGAGGCCGATGGCGGTGAGCAGGAGTGCCAGGCCGCCGAAGAAGCCGGAAAGGACGGCCACCAAGTGCTCCTGCGCAACAGAGTCGTCGGCTTCCTGCTTCAGTGTGGTGAATCGCAGCGAGGCCAGCTTGCTTGCACTGCCCATTGCGTCGCGCACCGCCGGAATCATCGCGCCAGGCGTCATCGCCGTGCGTATCTCGAACGTGGTGTATTCGTCCACATTTTTCTGGATCTGTGACAGCGGGAAATACGCTTCGGGCTGAAAGTCCTCGCGCAGCGAGGTGTACTTCGCATCCTGCACCACGCCGATGATTTCCATCGGCTGCCTGAGCATTCCTTCGCTACCGCCCATCAGATGCTCACCGATGGGGCTCTGGCTACCGAAGTAACGGCGTGCCAGCAATTGATTGACGATGACGACAGGCGTTGAAGTTGCGGAATCGCGCGCGTCAAACATGCGTCCTTCCAGTAGCGGCGTCCGCATGGTCTCAAAATATCCTGGCGTCACCCAGTTCAACAAAGTGTCTAGCTCGACGCCCCCTGGAAGAGGATGTCCTGGTGCGGTCAAACTGTTATCCCATTGACGGCCAGAAAGAGGCGTCATCCAGCACTGGCTGGCGGAAACGACCCCCGGAATTGACTGCAACTTCGCCAGCATTTGCCCGTAGAGCGGGGCGCGGGCAGGTTCGGCGATTCCCGCATTGTGAATGTTCGTTTCGACCATAAGAACGTTGCTGCGGTCGAAGCCCGCATCGAGCGTCACCAGATTCGCGAACGTGCGAATAAACAGGCCCGTGCCAATCAGCAGAATCAGCGAGAGGGCGACTTGCGCGGCGACAATCCACCGCGCGGCGGAAGAATGTGAGCGTCCACCGGCGGCTTGCGCCTGGCCCTCTTTCATGGCGGACATGGCGTCGACGCGCGTGGAGCGGAGCGCGGGCAAAATCCCAAAGAGCAAACCGCACAGCACGGTGATAGCAATGGTGAAGGCGAGGACGCGACCGTCCATTTTCAGATCGAGAAAAACCTGATTCTGCTGCGTGGAAACGAAACGGACGAGCAGCGCGCTGCCCCATCGCGCGAAGAGAACCCCGAGAATCGCGCCTGCGCCCGATAGCACCACGCTTTCCGTCAACACTTGGCGAATCAGCCGGCCGCGCGACGCGCCAAGGGCGAGGCGCACTGCAATTTCCTTTTGACGCGCCGCGGAGCGCGCCAGCAGCAGGCTGGCGATATTGGCGCAGGCGATCAGCAGAACCAGTCCCACGACGAACATCAGGATTTCAAGCGGCTGGCTGTACTGCTGCCGCAGGCCACCGCCAGTGCCTGTGGCTCCGGGCAAAACGGCAAACGTGTATTTTCGAAATACGTCCTGGTACTTTGCAGGCCAAACTTGCGGCACGACTGCGCCGAAGAGCGGCGGCGACAAGACTTTCATGCGGGCGTCGGCTTGCGCGATTGTCATTCCCGGCTTGAGGCGTCCCATCATGGACAGCCACCAATCGTCGCGTACATCGAGCGAGGAATCTTTCCCACTCAAGACCGCCTCCGCGCAAATCGGTATTGCCACGTCCAACTTGCCGCCAACGTCCGTGCCGAAAAAGCCCTGCTGCGCCACGCCGACAATCGGAAAGCTGTGATCGTTCAATCGAATCAAGCTGCCTATAGCGCTTTCCGCGCCGGCATAGTGACTTTGCCAAAATCCATGGCCCAGCACGGCTGCGCCGCTGCAACCGCGTACGTCATCCGACGCAGCCAGCAACCGCCCCGCGGCCGGCCGCACGCCCAGCGTCGTGAAATACTCGCCGCTCACGTAGATGCCGTGAATATTGTTCTCTTCGCCGCCCTCAGCAAGGTCAAACGTTTCTGGCGACCAGGCAAATACGCCGGAAAACACGTCCTGATGGTCGCGGACCTGCTCCCAGATGGGATTGGTGGCGCTTTGCCGCGGACGAGGCCATACGGGCGAGCGAAATAGGATTCGCGCCAGCTGCTCCGGATTCTGCACCGGCAGCATCCGCAGCATCACTGCGTCAACCAGGCTGAAAATCGCGGTGTTCGCGCCGATTCCCAACGCCAGCGACAGCAGCGCAATCGCCGTGATCACCGGCGTCTTGCGCAGGATGCGAATTGCAAAGCGCGCGTCCTGCCAGAACGAACTGAACGCCGTCTCCCATCCTACTGCCCGCACTTTTTCCTTCACCGATTCCGTGCTGCCCATCTCCATACGCGCCTCCCGCAAAGCCTGCTGGCGGTTCAAGCCCATCTGCATTTTCGCCGCGGCCCTCTGCTCCACAAAATCGCGCAGCTCTTCATCCAGCTCCGCATCGGCTTCTTTTTTCCGCACCAGTCCGCGCACGCCACTCGCAAAACTTCGCAGCCACGCCATTGTTTTCACGTTCCTTCACTCATAACGCAGCGCCACAATCGGATCCACGCGCGTCGCCCGCCGCGCCGGAATCCAGCACGCCACCACGGCCACCGCCGTCAAAATCACCGCCACGCCAATAAACGTCGCCGGATCATTCGGCACCACACCATAAAGGAATTGCGTAAGCACCCTGCTCAACGCGAGCGCGCCCGCCAGCCCCACCGCCACGCCGATCAGCACCAATTTCAGCCCCTGCCCAATCACCATTTTCAGAATGTCGTTTCGCTGCGCACCCAACGCCAGCCGCACGCCAATCTCCGAAGTGCGCTGCGCCACCGAATACGCAATCAGCCCGTACAGCCCGATCAGCGACAGCAGCAGCGCGCTCGCTGCAAAAATTCCCAGCAGCACTGTTCGGAAATGCGAATCGCTCACCGAAGTCGCGATGTTCTCCTGCATCGTCCGAATATTCACCAGCGGCTGATTCCCATTCAGATCGTGCACCGCGCTGCGCAGTGCGGACACCTCCGCATGCGGGTCCCTCGCTGTCCGCATCACCAACGACATCGTGAAAATCGGAATGATGGAATCCGCCTGCCGGTACGGAAGGTACACTTCTGCTTTCGCCTCGCTCGCCAAGCTCTCCCTCATATCGCCCACCACTCCCACAATCTCCATCCACGGCACCTGATTGTTCGGCAACGCGCCCGCCTGAATGTGTTTCCCTAGTGCCGACTCTCCGGGAAAAAACTCCTTCGCCAGGCTTTCGTTGATCACCGCCACGTACGCGCCGTGCTCCGTATCCGACTCCCGGATCAGCCGCCCTTGCAGCAATTGCACGTGCAGCGTCTCCAAATACCCGGGCGTCACCGGCCGGTAACCCATGATGATGTAATCGCTCGGCGTCTTCGGCGGCCGCCCTTGAATATTGAAATGGATCGCCGCGCCATTTCCCGTCACCGGAAGCACCAAGGCGCCTCCCGCGGAAGTCACGCCAGGCAAGGTCCGCGCGCGTTCAATAATCCGCTCGAAAAACCCCATGCGCTGCGCCGGTTGCGCGTACACTTTCGGCGACAGCGGAAGATCCACCACCAGTAAATTCGACGGCTGAAACCCCGGCTGCACGTCCTGCAAGCGCGAGAAGCTGCGAATCAGCAGCCCCGCGCCAATCAGCAGCACAATCGCCAGCGCCACTTCTGTCACCACCAGCACATTTCGCACCCGATGCCGGCCCGCCCCTCCCGTCGTGCCGCGCGACGCATCGCTCAGCGCCGGGCGTATATCCATCTTGGCCATCTGCAGCGCCGGCGCGAGTCCGAACAAAATCCCGGCCAGCAGCGCCACAATCAACGTGAACCCCAGCACGCCTCCGTCGAGTCCAATCTTTCCCACCGGCGGAATCGTCCGCGACGCCAAATCCAGCAGCGGCGTCATGATCAATCGCGCCAGCAACAATCCAAACGCCGCGCCCACCAGCGCCAGCAAAATGCTTTCCGTCAGCAGTTGCCGCACCATCCGCCAGCGCCCCGCGCCCAGCGCCGCGCGTATCGCGATTTCTTTGTGGCGCGACGACGCCCGCGCCAGCAGCAAGTTCGCGATGTTCCCGCACGCGATGAGCAGCACCAGCGCCACCGCGCCCAGCAGCACCAGCAGCGCCGGCCGCACATTCTCGACCGTGCTTTCCTGCAAGCCGTCCACGTGCGCGCCCATGCCCGTGTTGTAGATGGGATATTGCTTGTCGAGCCGCGCTGCGATGGTGTTCATTTCCGCGCGCGCTTGCTCCAGCGTCACGCCGTCGCGCAACCGCCCAATCGCCACGATCCCCGGATGCCAATTGCGATCATCCGGCAGCCCATGCGCCCACGGCGCAAACGGCACCATCACATCCGCCGGCGCGATGATCTGAAATCCCGGCGGCAAAATTCCCGTCACCGTATACGACTGGTCGTCGAGCGTGATGTTTTTCCCCAAAATACTCCGCGCCCCTCCGAAATTCCTCTGCCAGAACCCGTAGCTCAGCAACACCACTGCCGGCCCGCCGAAGCGGTCCTCGTCCGCCGTGAACGTGTGCCCTTCGAGCGCATTCACGCCGAGCAGCGCAAACAAACTCGCCGTCGCAAATTGCGCGTCGAGCCTTTCCGGCTCGCCCTGTCCGGTCATCGTCACCGGCTGTCGATGCAGCGCGGCGATTCCCTCGAACGATTTGGCCTGATCGCGAAAATCGACGTAGTTCTGGTACGAAGGATTGAGCACCGGATACGACGGCCAACTTTCCGTCACCAGACACAGCTTCCCCGAGTCCCGTAACGCCAGCGGCCGCAGCAACACCGCGTTCACCACGCTGAAAATCGCGCTGTTCGCGCCGATTCCGAGCGCCAGCGTCAGCACTGCCACCGTCGTGAATCCCGGATTCTTGCGCAGCATCCGCGCGCCATAGCGAATGTCCTGCCACAGCGTTTCCAGCGCCGTTTCCCATCCCGCCGACCGCACATTCTCTTTCACCGCATCCATGCTCCCCATCTCCATACGCGCCTCCCGCAAAGCCTGCTCCCGGCTCAAACCTATCTGCATTTTCGCCGCGGCCCTCTGCTCCACAAAATCGCGCAGCTCTTCATCCAACTCCGCGTCGGATTCTTTTTTCCGCAAGAGGGCGCGTACCCCTTTTACGAATTTCTGCCCCATGGCCTACGATGTCTCCAGGATTCGCGCAATCGCCGCAATCTGCCGGCCCCATTCGCGCGTTTCGCTCTTCAACTGCCGCCGCCCGAGTTCCGTCAAAATGTAATACTTCGCGCGGCGATTATTTTCCGTAGCGCGCCATTCGCATTCCAGCCAGCCCGCGCGCTCCAGCCGCCGGAACGCCGGAAAAAGCGAGCCCGGATTCACCTGGAACACTCCCTTGCTGATCTGCTCGATGCGCATCGCGATTCCGTAGCCGTGCATCGGCTCGAGCGCCAGTGTCTTCAGGATCAGCATGTCCAGCGTGCCCTGCACCAAGTCCGCCGATTTATCCTTCATGAAAGGAAACCTCCTCCTCTTGATGACCAAGGGGAAGATACTCCGTTTCTCTCGATTGTCAAGAGGAGGAGAGGAATGCCCGCCGGCGCGCGAACCTGGAGGAGTATTCGTTCAAGCGGGAGTCACTCGCCGCATTTGCGGCGCTTCACGCGGAGCGCTTGGCGCCACGGCCCAGCCGCGGCGCTATCGCGTAGTACAGCTGCACCACCACGATGAACCCAACGCTCAATTCCGGGCTGAACACGCACAGGGCCGCTCCAAGCGCGTACATCGCCTGGCCAATAAAAATGCGCCGCTTGATCGCTCCGGAAACGCCCGCATGCATGTCCGCTTTCAGCAGTCCTAAATTCGTCGCGCAATTCCAACTGAAATAAAGCGACACGCCAAGCAGCAGAATGTTCGCCCAGTAGGCCAGCAGCGCGATGCGGTATTTATAAAACTGCGCCAGCAGTTGCGTCGAAAACGGCGTCAGCGTCACCGCGAACAAAAACAAAATATGAATCCACGCCAGGCTGCGATGCGCTCGCTCCAGGTGGTTGAGCTGCGTCTGTTGCCCGATCCAGAAAATCCCCAGCGTCAAAAAACTCATCATGTACATCACGATTTGCGGACCGAGCGCCGCCAGCGCGCTCCACAGCTCGTGTTCCGAGTGGATCGCATCCGTCACCGGCACGCGCAGATCAAGCACCAGCAGCGTCATGGCCACAGCGAAAATCCCGTCGCTCAACGCTGCCAGCCGCTCCACGCTTTTTCCCGCAATGTCGTTGTACGACAGCCGCATTTCAACTCCCGCTCAGCATCCGCGGCCTGTGCGCCGCTTGGCGCTCGCGCTTTCGCGGCAAACGCAGACTCCCAGCGCGCCGTTTGATAATCCACAGGAGAGTAACCGCTTTCAATCAATTGTCAAAAGGAAGACACAAACAGAAGACCCAGCCTCGACGCTCTGCCGTATGCCGCCGGTCAGCGCAGTTGCGCCGCGCGGTCCAGCACTTCGCGAATCTTGCGCGCCAGTGTTTTTGGCCCGTACGGCTTTTGCAGCAGCACTGCTCCTTGGGAAGTGAGCGAAGCCAGCCGCGCGCTTTCTTCCGAGTAACCCGAACTGAAAATCACCGGTGTTCCCGGGTTGAGCAGCCGAATTTTTTCGTATGCTTCCGAACCGCCCATGCGCGGCATCACCACGTCCAACACGACCATTGCAATGTCCCGGCGGCTTGCGCGGAATTTTTCCACGGCCTCTTCGCCATCCTTTGCCAGAATCACCTGGTAGCCGAGCTTGCGCAACATTTCCTCCACCATTTCCCGACTCCCGGCGTGGTCTTCCGCCACCAAAATCGTTTCCGTTCCTCCACGGACCAAATCTTCTTCCACGCCGCCCGTGCTTCGCTGCGGCGTGCCTCCGCTCACCGGCAGATACACATGGAATATGCTTCCCTTTTCCGGTTCGCTGTATACCTCGATCAATCCCTCATGCTGCTTCACGATTCCATAGGCCGTGGCCAAGCCGAGCCCGGTGCCTTTGCCAACTTCCTTCGTAGTGAAAAACGGCTCGAAGATGCGCTTCATCGTCGCCACATCCATGCCCATGCCGGTATCCGAAACCGACAAAGCCACGTACTTCCCGGGACGCGCATACTGGTGCCGCTGCGTGTAGGTCTGGTCCAGATCCGCGTTGTGCGTTTCAATCAGCAACTGGCCGCCGTTCGGCATCGCATCGCGCGCATTGAAGCACAGGTTCATCAACACTTGCTCGAGCTGGGAAGCGTCCGCCCGCGTCAATTGAAGATCGGGCGCCAGCACCAGTTTTATTTCAATCTCCTCGCTGATGACCTTCCGCAGCAGTGACGTCATTTCCCCGATCAGCAAGTTCAAGTTCATGATTTGCGGCTCCAGAGTCTGCCGCCGTGCAAACGCCAGCAGTTGCCGCGTCAGTCCCGCCGCTCGCTCCGACTGCACGCGAATTTGTTGGAAATACCGCGCGGCCTTGCCGCCGGCTGGCACCTCGTCGCTTCCCAATTCCGCCCAGCCCATGATCGCGCCGATCACGTTGTTGAAATCGTGCGCCACGCCTCCGGCCAGTTTCCCGATGGCTTCGAACTTTTCGAGCTGGTGCATGCGCAGCTCGGTCTGCTTGTGTTCCGCGCGGTTTTTCGCCTCGCGCAGCTCGCGATCGATGGCCGGAACCAGCCGCGTCAGGTTTCCTTTCATGATGTAATCCTGCGCGCCCACGCGCATCGCATCCACGGCAATGTCTTCGCCGATCGTCCCGGAAACGAAAATGAAGGGCATGTCCGTTTGCTTTTCTCGGACCATCTTCAGAGCGGCTACGCCGCTGAAGCCCGGCATGGAGTGATCGGAAATCACCAGGTCCCAGGATTCCCTCAGGCTCAGTTGCAGCGCCTCTTCCGTGTCCACGCGCTTGTAGCTTACATCGTAGCCGCCTTTGCGAATCGCGCGCGCCAGCAGCTCCGCGTCGGCCTCGCAGTCCTCGACAACCAGCAACTTCAGTGGCGTTCCCATTCCTATTTCCCCTCGATCTGGGGCGGCTCTTCATTCAGCAGCAGCCAGTACAGCCCCAGCTGCCGCACCGCTTCGGTGAATTGCACAAAGTCCACCGGCTTCCGCACGTAGCTATTCGCACCGAAATCGTAGCCCTTGATGCGGTCGCTCTCTTCGCTCGATGAAGTGAGAAGCACGATCGGCAGCAATTTGGTCCTTCGATCTGCGCGAAGACGCCGAAGCACCTCCAGTCCGTCAATCTTCGGCAGTTTCAGGTCCAGCAGGATCACTCGCGGCGTTATCGGGTGGCCATCTTGGTTGCCTGTGCCGAACAAATAATCGAGAGCTTCCGCACCGTCGCGCGCCACCACTACCTCATTGCTAATGTTGTTTTTTTTCAGCGCGCGTAGCGTCAGAGCTTCATCGTCCGCATTGTCTTCCACCAGCAAAATCACCGCGTCACTCATTGCTTCTCGTCCCCCATTGCCTCTCACAACGTGAAATAGAACGTCGCGCCCTGGCCGACGGCGCCCTCCGCCCAGATGCGCCCGCCGTGCCGGTGGATAATTCGCTGCACCGTCGCCAGGCCAACGCCGGTGCCGGGAAATTCCGCCGCACTGTGCAGCCGTTGAAACGCCCCAAACAATCGTGCCGCGTACGCGGGATCAAATCCGGCGCCGTTGTCCTTCACGTAAAATGCGGATGATCCGTTGCTGTCTGTTTTTCCGAATTCAATCCGCGCATGCGCCTTCCTGGATGTGAACTTCCAGGAATTTCCCAGAAGATTGTCCAGCACCACGTGCATCAGCCGCGGATCGCCCTGGCTTTGGAGCTCCGGCGCAATCACGATTTCCACTTCGCGCTGCGGCTGCGCTTCGCGAAGCGCCGCCGCCACTTCCCTTCCGATCTCGGAAAGGTCGGTCGGCTCTCTCTGCATTTCTATGCGCGTGTAGCGCGACAGATTCAGCAGGTCGTCGATCAGCACGCCCATCCGCTGCGTGGCGGCGCGAATCCGTTGCAGAGAATCCTGCGCCGGCCGATCCAGTTTGTCGCCGTAGTCTTCGAGCAATGCCTGGCTGAATCCGTCGATCCCGCGCAGCGGTGCGCGCAGATCGTGCGACACCGAATAGCAAAATGCTTCAAGCTCCTTGTTCGCAGCCTCCAATTCCGCGCTGCGCTGTGCGATTTCCTGCTCCGCTTGCTTACGGTCCGTGATGTCGCGGATGGCGCTGGAGATCAGCGTCCCATCCTCCGTTTCCAGCGGGCTCAAGCTGATCTCCACCGGAAATTCCGTCCCGTTCTTGCGCAGTCCATAAAGTTCCAGTCCCGCGCCCATCGGCCGCACCCGCGGCTGCGCGGAGAATCCCTGGCGATTGGCCGGATGCCGGTCGCGAAACCGCTCCGGCATCAAGACTTCGATTTCTTGTCCCAGCAACTCTTCGCGCTCGTAGCCGAACAGCTTTTTCACCTGCGCGTTGACCAGAACGATCAGGCCCTGCTTGTTCACCACTACCATCGCGTCCGGCGCCGCCTCCAGCAATCCGCGAAATTTCTCCTCCGCCCGCTTGCGGACGGTGAAATCGCGTGTAACTTTTGCGAAGCCGAGCAGCTCGTTATCCTTGCCGCGACTCGCGGTAATCACCACGTTGGCCCAGAAGCGTGATCCGTCTTTTCGGACGCGCCAGCCCTCGTCTTCCGACTGTCCTTCGAACGCGGCGGCTTTCAATTCATTCTCGGGCTTGCCAATTTCGAGGTCTTCCGCCGTGTAAAACCGCGAGAAGTGACAGCCAATGATCTCTTCGCTTCGATAGCCTTTGATGCGCTCCGCTCCGGAGTTCCAAGTGGCAACACGCCCTTGCGGATCGAGCATGAAGATCGCGTAGTCCTTCACGCTCTCTACCAAAGCGCGGAATCGCATCGCCGCGCCTTCCGCGCTCCTGCGACTTTCCATTTCGCTGTGAATCACGATGCTCGCCATGAGCATGAAAGCGAAAGCCAACGCATAACCGAACAAAAGAATGCGCTTCGTTCTCTGCGAGCTGGCGCTCGCGGCCGCCGCTCGCGCGGCCAGCAGCCCGTCTTCTCTCTGCAGCATCGCCGTAATGATCGTCCGGAGTTTCTCCGTCGTCTCTCCGCTGCCATTGCTGCGCATGGCCGCGATTGCCGCATCGATGCCGCGCGTGCGACGCACCGCCATCACTTCTTGCATTTGCGTGATTCGTGCCGTGATCAGAGATTCCAGTTTCTCGATCCAAATTTGCTGCGCACGATTATCAGCAGTCAGGTTGCGCATATTTTCCGTGTGCTTACGAACGCGCGCGAGCGCATCTTCGAACTCCGCCAAGTGAGCTTGCTCGCCGGTGAGGATGTAGCGGCGCTGCGACGCTGCCGCTTCATTGAGATCGGAAAAAAGTCCGTCGAGTTCTTCGTGAACAAAGTGAATGTGCGCGATCCAGCCTTCGTCATCGGCTGTTTGCATCATGCGGCGGTACGAGAGCACCCCCACGCTGACGAGAATCGCCGACGCAAGTCCAAACGCAATTACAACTTTCCGCTTGAAACGCATCACGACCTGCAGACGTATCGCGGGACGGCGAGGCTGAGAGAGGGGTCAGTCTGGGCCCACAAGACTGTCAAAACAACAAAAGGAAATCTACTGCAACGCTTCGCCAGAAAACATTTATTGAATGACTAGCTGCTATTTTGATTCAAACTTCTTGAATGTCAAGCAGGTTGTTCTTGCCCCGCACGGGAAGTAACCGTCGGCGCGTAACGCAAAATCGTGACCGCGCGCGGCGCGCCGCGGCAAGCAGGCCAAATTGTCTCTTTGCAGAGTGTTTTTTGGCGAAAATTGGCCTGGTAGAGCAGTCCATTGAAAAACGCGTTTTTTGACGTTTTCGCAGAGGCGGATTTTTGATTTTTCGCGAAAAGCCAAGGAAAACGCGGTTCTTGTACACATACCCCTCGGACGAGCGGAGTGGCGGATGTAAGCAAGCGACCAGGCCAATTTCGAAAAAACGGCGCAAAAACGGGTTATAGGACCAGGCCATTCCCCTTAATTATCGACAAGAGTGCAAAAGCGAATGTGAAGCGAAGAATATCGATGGGCGCGCGGCCCGGAACATCCGTCAAGTTACGTCGAACGTATGCCATAATCCGCGTCATGGACTGGACGCTGCTGAGCGTGGTGATCGTGACGGGGGGCGCTGTCCTCGTTGCTATTGGCGCATGGATTGTTTCCTGGCGGCGGGAGAGCAAGCTGCTTCAAAAAACCAGAGACTGGCCGACCACGGAGGCAACCGTCGAATCCGGCGCGCTTGAGTCCACGCAGGAGAGCGGCAAAGAAATTCTGCCAACGTTTGCCATCAACTATCAGGTGGCCGGAGAGTATTACGGAGGGCGCTTTTGCCTGATCCCGGAGAAGCGTTTCCCGGGCGCGGAGTTCATCCAGACACTTATGAAGGGAATGATTGGGCGCAAGCTGCTGGTCCGCTATGACCCGAAGCGTCCGCAAGTGTGGTTCCTACCCGACGAATCCATCGACGGTTGCAAGGTCGGGCAAAGGGTTGGCTTGCACGTGGTCCACTCTCTCTACCCCAAGGAATGACGTTCAACCTCGAATTTACGCCGTTCGCTGTAAGTCACTGAGAATTTACAAACTCCGCCTTGACAGGCAAGAAGGGATGAAGTTCAATGAGATTTCCAGTTGCAACTCAGTTTCAACTAGAAATCAGTGAAAAATGACGGCGCCGTTGCGATCGACTGGCAACAACGGAGTTCCGGAGCAAGGCGCACCAAAGAAGGTCTTTCATAAGGAATAGAAGCGGTCCTCAGGACGAAACCTTTTGGCGAAGGGTCATGAGGACCGCGAATCGACAACCCGGATAGGCTGGCGATCACTGCCATTATACATAAAGCAGCCGGCCACGGGATATTTGAGGAGAAAAGCACGTGGTCGAAAACCGATCTGGCAGTACAGTAACCGTTGCGCTTTGCGCGCGCAGACCGCTTCCCGTCAACTTCCCCTCGCACCCGGTTCTGGAGCTTCATCAGCGAAGAGATTTCAGTTTTTGTGAAACAGCTTGCATAGAACTACGCAAGCGCGCTCGCGTAACAGGCCTGTTTGCTGACAGTTGCTTTCTGCCTCGCAAGAAGGCTGTGGCCTCTCGATTGCAAGTCGATGCGCAGGCTCTGTGGGTTCCGACCAGAAATATTCTCCTACTATTCTCGATAGTATTTGGTGGAGGGCTCAATATGAAAGCTGCACTCAGGCCTGCGCGGCAGGCGCTTTCGCTTCTGTCTCTCGCGCTTCTTGCGCTCCTAGCACTAGCTCCGTCCCTCCGCGCCGCGGATGGTGGAAGCCTCTTGGGCACAGTGACGGATCCCCACGGCGCGGTAGTTCCGGGGGCGAAAGTCACAGCGACGGAAACAGCCACAGGAGTAAAGCGCACTCTCGCGACTGATGCCGAGGGCTTCTATTCATTCCAGAGTCTGCCGGTCGGGCGCTATGACGTCCAGGTGGACGCTTCCGGGTTCAAGCCTCTCCGTCGCACCGGTGTTGTAATCGATGTGGGCAGCAAGGTGGTGGTGGATGCCCCGCTGACGATCGGAGAGAAGACCGAGACGGTGGTCATTTCGGCATCTGACGTTCATATCGACACCGCCGACACACAGATGGGCGAGGTCATCACTGGCAATCAGATGACTTCCGTGCCACTCAACGGGCGCAGTTACACGGACCTGCTCTCCCTTCAATCCGGCGTGGTTCCGGTCACGTCTCTAACGTCCAGCACAATGCAGGACGTGGGGGTGAGCGCATTTTCTCCTTCCGGCGTTTTGAACCCTGGCACCATCTCCATGAACGGACAGCGGGAATCTGCCAACAGCTTTGTGGTGAACGGAAGCGACGTCGAAGAGGAAGTCAACAATGGCACGGCGATCATTCCGAACCTGGACTCCATTGCCGAGTTCCGGATTCTGACGAGTAACTTTGACGCCGAATACGGCGAGTTCAGTGGCGGCCATATCAACGTAGTTACGAAGTCCGGTACGAATTCATTTCACGGCGATGGCTTCGAGTTCCTGCGCAATACGGGACTCGATGCCCGCAACTTCTTCTCTCCCGCGCGTGGCGCGTTTAACCAAAATCAGTTTGGAGGAACGCTGGGCGGCCCGATCCGAAGGAAGAAGGTTTTTTTCTTTGCCGATTATGAGGGGACCCGGCTGACGCAGGGAATCGACACGGGCGAGATTCCTGTTCCTTCCGTTCAGGATCGGATGGGCAATTTGTTGGACCTGGCGAGCTCGTTCGTAACCACAGATGCAAATGGAAACACGGTTCCCACTGCCGTGAGCGGGCCATATTTTGCCAGCCTACTTTCGCAAAAGCTCGGGTACGGCGTGACCGCGGGAGAGCCTTACTACTTCTCGGGTTGCGCTAATTCGTCGCAATGCGTTCTTCCCAATGCCGTGATTCCGCAAACGGCGTGGTCCGCTCCGGCAAAGAATCTGTTGCAATACATCCCGGGACCAAATAATCCAAACGGAACCTTTGCAACTTCGGCCTACGACGAAATCTCGCGGGATAATAAGGGCGCATCCCGGCTGGATGCAACCACGGGTTGGGGTACGTTGTCCGCGTACTATTTCATAGATCAGTGGACGCAGAACAATCCTTACCCTGTGGCGCAAGGCGGCGCGAGCGTTCCAGGTTTCAACGCACTGAACCTGGGACGCGCACAACTACTCGATTTGGACGATAGCAAGACTTTTGGCTCGACGGCAGTCGACGAATTCACTTTCAGTTACATGCGCGACTATACCAATCTGGGTCAGCCGATTGGTGGCCTGGGTACGAGCTTGGCGTCCCAAGGCTTCGTCGTGGGCCAGGGTACGCCCGGAATTGTTCCTTTGTCGCCCTCAACCGAGGGCGTGGAAAGCGTGGGTTTTAACAACTTCACGATCGGAACAAATCCCAACGAACTGACACAGGCAAACAACACTTTTCAATGGCGCGACAGTTTCTCCAAAGTTACCGGAACACACACATTCAATACAGGCGTAGAGTTTCACTACTATCAAGTCAATACGAATCCCATCGCCCAACTGAACGGCACTTTTGTTTTTTTTGGAACCGAAACCGGCTCTGATTTTGCGGATTTCCTGCTGGGAATTCCGAGTCAATACAATCAAAGCCAGCTTCAGTCTTTTTATGGCCGCGATAAGTTTGTAGGACTCTATGGGCAGGATAGCTGGCGCATAAACAAGAAGTTGACGTTGAATTACGGCCTGCGCTGGGACCGCATCGAGCCCTGGTACGAAAAATACAATCAGGTCGCCACGTTTGAGCCCGGCCGGCAGTCGATCGTTTTCCCCGGAGCACCCGCCGGTATTCTATTTCCAACCGATCCCGGAGTGTCACGAACGCTGGCTCCTCCCGGAAATCGCGACTTTGCGCCACGTGTCGGCCTTGCTTATGCGCCGACTTCCAGGACCAGCGTGCGGGCCAGCTTCGGAATTTTCTATACCGCAATCGAAGCGGAGACGATGGGAGTGATGAGTGCGAATGCGCCGTATGGGACCACGTACACCAGTCCGGACCCGCCCCTGTTTGCCACGCCGTTCATCACAGCGGCTACGGGTCAAAATCTCGGGCAATATTTCCCGGTTCAGCTCGCGCCGTTGGATACGACGGCGAGCCACCCTGACACAAGCATCAATTGGTCGCAGTTTTTGCCGATCAGCGGGATACCGGTAATACCGACGACCAATCGCATTCCTTATGCCGAGGAGTACATGCTGTCGGTCGAGCACGACCTCAAGAATAATACGCTGCTCAGCGTCAGCTACGTGGGAACTGAAACTCATCGGCTGCTTGTGCTTGAGGAGGCCAATCCTGGGAATCCGGCGCTTTGCCTAGAGCTAAGCAACCCGGCTAACTTGGCCGCTGGACAAACCCCGTGTGGTCCGTTCGGCGAAAGTAATGTCTATACAACAGCGTCAGGACAGGTGATCAACGGGACCAGAGGGCCGCTGGGGCCAAATTTCGGAAGCGACACGCTGCAAACCAGTATAGGCAAGGCGGCGTACAACTCTTTACAGGTTACTGTGCGGCACACCAGCCATTCGCTGCAATTGCTGGCCGCGTACACGTACAGCAAGTCTTTCGATCAATCGTCAGACCTTGGCGAAGAGGTCAATCCGCTCAACCCTGAGTTGAGCAGGGCACTGTCGTCGTTTGATATACGAAATAACTTTGTGGTGAGCTACAACGTCGCGGTGCCGTTCGAACGTCTGCTTCACGCGAGGAACCAATTGACGCAGGGCTGGCAATTTTCCGGCATCGCGCGCTACAGCACTGGACTTCCTGTAACGCTCATCAACTATGGGGACAACTCGCTGTTGGGAGCCGAACCAAACGGGATCAATAATTTTGGCGTTGATGAGCCGGACTACTCCGGCGGGCCACTCGATCTGAATCACAATCCGCGCAACGGGCAGCCCTATTTCAACACGGCAGCATTTAGCGACAATACTCTCGGCACGCCGGGCAACGCCTCCCGACGCTTTTTCTCCGGGCCCGGAATGCAGAACTACAATATGGCGCTTGTGAAAAATCTGCGCTTAAGCGAATCGAAGTCTTTCCAGTTTCGGCTGGAAGCCTTCAACATTTTCAACCACGCTGAGTTTTTTGGGCCCCAAGCGGTCGACGGCAATATTGGCAGCGCAACCTTCGGCGAGGTCATAAACGCAGCTGCTCCGCGGGTGGTTCAGGCGGGCGCGAAGTTCTTTTTCTAGGGAGAAAAACGGGGTGGGCAGCGCCGCGTGACAAACAGCGAGACTTTGCGCTAGTGCTACCGCGCCCCAGCGACACCGGCTGTAGCGCGGCCGCTGAGCTACGGTTTTGCGGCGGCGGGCGCGGCGGGGGAAGAGGCGGCGGACCAGACATCGTGGATGGCGGAGATGACGGTGTCGGGGCGCTCGAAGGGGATCATGTGGTCGCTGTTGGGGACGATGATTTGGCGGCCGCGCGTGGACAGGTGAGCTTCGCGGACCTGCAGGTCGTTCCTCCAGATGAGGAGAAAATCGTCGTAGGCCTTTACGGGGAATCCGGGCGGCAAGCTGGCGGCGCCGAGCGCTTTTCCGGCGGTGAGAACGACGAGAGGTTTGTCGCCCAAGTTTCCGGAGGCGCGCACTTCGTCGGCGCTGGTGGAGAAGGCGGCCTGCTCGGAAGCGGTGGCCGCCAAAAATTTCGTTTGCAATTGGAGATAGCGGAATTCCTCGCGATCGTTTTGCGAGAGATAAGCTGGGCCTGAGGTGTCGCTCATGAGGCGCGCGACGCCGAAGTCGATGAGCACGGGCGCGAAGAACGTCTGCCACTTCGCAGACGCCTCCTGTTTCTTGGAATAATCGGTCATGGCCTGCGGCATTCTGCTGTTTTGGTCTTCGTGGGAAGCGTCGACGAGGACCATGCCGGCGACTTCGTTGGGATAGGCGCCGCTGAAGACGCGAATGTTGTAGCCACCGAAAGAGTGGCCGACGAGGATGTAGGGCGGCTTTTCGCCCGCGGCGGCGAGGAGGGCGTGAAGCTCTTTGACGATTTCGGCGCTGGTGCGCGGCATGGGCCCGGCGGTGCTCCACCCATATCCGGCGCGATCGTACGAACAGACGCGCGCGAATTTCGCGACTTCGGGCTGGACGAATTTCCAGCCGACGGCGGGCACGCCGAGGCCGCTATCGAGAATGACGGTGGGCGAGCCCTGGCCGGAGCAGTCAATGTTGAGAGAGACGCCGGGGAATGCAGGGCCGAGCAGGAACGATTTTCCCTGCTGCGGGAAACGGCGCGCGTCGGCGTGCTGTTCGATGGCGCGATAGGAAGCGCCCGCGATCAGAAGAAGCACGATGAGCGCGAGCACGGAAAGCGCTGCCCATTTCAGGATGCGCTTCCAGCGCGGGCCGCGTCGAGGCGGGGCGGGCTCGTCGGGAACGGCGGCGACAGTGGTTGGCATGGTGCGCTCCTGTGTGGAAATGGCGGAGCGCATCATATACCAGTTCGGGCACCAATTCGGCACGGGACGTGAATGGAGCACAT
This sequence comes from Candidatus Acidiferrales bacterium, assembly GCA_049281095.1. Taxonomy (GTDB): domain Bacteria; phylum Acidobacteriota; class Terriglobia; order Acidiferrales; family UBA7541; genus DAHUXN01. Next base: position 28,807 of record JBAPRL010000069.1, on the reverse strand, counting down.
GGGACGCGCAGAGGCGCGTTGACTTGAATAGGGCGACGAAATAAGATGAGCCGCCGAACAACGCTAATCGACACGGAGGCGGTGAGGGATGGCGGTTTCGTCGGGGCAAGCGGGACTGCGCAACATCGAAACGCGGACCGGGCTGGGGGCGACGCAGAGGCGGGATTTGTGGTGGGTGCAGCCGCTGGCGGTGGCGATTGGGCTGGGGCTGTTCGCGATTTATGCGACGCTGCGGGCGTTTCAGGGGCATTTTTATGAGTGGGGGCCGTACCTCTCGCCGTTTTATTCGCCACTGATCGATCCGGGACATCGCTGGTGGCCGCTTTCGCCGGCGGTGCTGGTGCTGGGCGGGCCGCTGGGATTTCGGACCACGTGTTATTACTACCGCAAGGCGTATTACCGGGCGTTTTTTCTGGATCCGGCGGCGTGCGCGGTGGGAGAGGCGCGGCATAAGTACAGCGGCGAAACGAAATTTCCACTCGTCTTGCAGAATATCCACCGGTACTTCTTCTATTTGTCGTTTTTGTTTCTGGTTTCGCTGTGGCGCGACGCGGTGCGCGGATTCATGTGGCACGGGCACTTTGGCGCGGGAGTTGGCTCGCTCATCCTGCTGATCAACGCGGCGCTGCTGACGACGTATACGCTGTCTTGCCACTCGTGCCGGCACATGGTGGGCGGGAATGTGGATTGCTATTCGTGCGTGAAGTTCGGCGGCGCGCGGCTGAGCTTATGGAAGCGCGTGACGTCGCTCAATGAGCATCACATGCTGATTGCGTGGACCAGTTTGTTCTTCGTGGCGTTCACGGACGTGTACGTGATGCTGGTGGCGATGGGAACCATCCGGGACCTGAGGCTATTTTGACAGGCAAACCTGACCCGCAGATGAACAACGGACAATGACCGAAAAATTCGAGGTGCACGAACACGATGTGCTGGTTATCGGTGCGGGCGGCGCAGGACTGCGCGCAGCAATCGAGGCGCTGAATCAGGGTGCGTCGGTGGGAGTGGTGTGCAAATCGCTGCTGGGCAAGGCGCACACGGTGATGGCCGAGGGCGGCGTGGCCGCGGCGATGGGAAACGTGGACCCGGCGGATGATGGGAAGACGCACTTCCGCGACACGATGAGAGGCGGGAAATTCCTGAACAATTGGAGAATGGCGCAACTGCACGCGCTGGAGGCTCCGGAGCGCGTGCGGGAATTGGAGCAATGGGGCGCGCTGTTTGACCGCACCGATGCTGGCGAGATTATGCAGCGGGCTTTCGGCGGGCACACGTTCAAGAGGCTGTGTCACGTGGGAGACCGCACCGGGCTGGAGATTATCCGGACGCTGCAGGACCGCGGCGTGCAGTTGGGAATCGACGTGTACATGGAATGCACGGTGACGCGGCTACTGAAGGATGGAGAAAAAATCGCAGGTGCGTTTGCGTACTGGCGGGAGCAAGGAAGATTTGTCGTTTTCAAAGCGAAGGCGGTGGTGATTGCGACGGGAGGGATTGGGAAGGCATGGAAGATCACGTCGAATTCGTGGGAGTACACGGGCGACGGGATGGCGGTGGCGTATGAAGCGGGCGCGGAATTGATGGATATGGAGTTTGTGCAGTTCCATCCCACGGGAATGGTGTGGCCTCCGGGCGTGCAGGGGATTTTGGTGACGGAGGCGGTGCGGGGCGAAGGCGGGATTCTGCGCAACAAGCTCGGCGAACGATTCATGGAGAAGTACGACCCGAAGAAGATGGAGCTGTCAACGCGGGACGTAGTGGCACGTTCGATTTACACGGAAGTGCGCGAAGGGCGCGGGACAGAACACGGCGGCGCGTACTTGGACATTTCGCACAAACCGGCGGAATACGTGAAGCGGAAGCTGCCGGGGATGTATCACCAGTTCAAGGAACTAGCGGACGTGGACATCACGAAAGGACCGATGGAAGTGGGGCCGACGTGCCATTACACGATGGGCGGGATACGCGTGGAGGCGGAAACCGGCGCGGCGACGGTGCCGGGGTTGTTCGCGGCGGGCGAAGCGGCGGCGGGAATGCACGGCGCGAACCGGCTGGGCGGGAATTCGCTTTCGGATTTGCTGGTGTTTGGCAAACGCGCGGGAGCGGCGGCGGCGGCACATGCGAAAAATGCGGGAGCCGTGAAAATCGAGCAGGGGCAAGTGGACGGCGCGGAGCGGGAGATGCTGGCGCCGTTCGAGCGGCCGAGCGGCGAGAGTCCGTATGAGATTCATCGGGAATTGCAGGAGACGCTGCAGAAGCTCGTGGGGATTTTCCGGAACGAGGGTGATTTGAAAGAAGCGCTGAAGAAGATTGCGACGCTCAAAGAGCGCGCGGATCGCGTGCACGTGGATGGGTCGCGGCTGTTCAATCCGGGATGGCATCTGGCGCAGGATTTGCGGTCGATGCTGACGGTGACGGAGGCGGCGACGCGTTGCGCGCTAGCGCGCAAAGAGAGCCGCGGGGCGCACAGCCGAATCGATTTTCCGGATTATGATGCGGAGTGGGGGAAGAAGAACAACATCATCGTCAAAGAAGGCGGCGAAATGAAGCTGCGGGAGCGGCCGGTGCCGCAAATGCCGGAAGAGTTGAAGCAGTTGTTCGCGGAAGAGAAATAAGAGCGGGCGGAAGTGCAGCGGAGGCGCACGTGGCAGAAGTGGTGATGGCGGTGCACCGCGGTGACGCGTCGGGTGGGAAGGCGGTGGAATATAAGGTTCCGCTGAGTCCCGGAATGGTGGTGCTGGACGCGCTGCATTACATTCAGGGACATATCGCGCCGGATCTGGCGGTGCGATGGAATTGCAAAGCGGGACGGTGCGGCTCGTGTTCGGCGGAAGTGAACGGGCGTCCACGGCTCACGTGCAAAACGAGAATGGATTCCCTGCCCCAGGACAGGCCGATCACGGTGCTGCCGCTGAAAGCATTTCCGGTGATCAAGGATTTGGTGACGGATGTTAAGTGGAATTACGAAGTGAACCGGAAAATTCCGGCGTTCAGCGCGCGGCCCGGAACCGATTGGAAGATGTATCAGAAGGACGTGGACCGGCCGCAGGAATTCCGGAAATGCATTGAATGCTTTCTGTGCCAGGACGTGTGCCACGTGCTGCGCGATCACGGGAAACACGCGGAGTACAGCGGGCCGAGATTTTTCGTGCGCGTGGCTGGGCTGGAAATGCATCCACTGGACGGACTGTCGCGAATCAAAGGCGTGCGGGACCAGATGGGCATCGGGCTGTGCAACATCACGAAATGCTGCACGGAGGTTTGCCCGGAGGAGATCCATATTACGGATAACGCGATTATTCCGCTGAAGGAGCGCGTGGTGGACCAGTTTTATGACCCGTTGGTCTGGATTGCGCGCAAAATCACAGGGAGCGGGGGACGCTGAGCTGGCGGCGGGCGGGAGCAAAGGGAGCGCGGCATGAGCCACGAGTTGAAAAAGATTTCGAAGTCGGGAATCGACGAGGCGATTGCGAAGACGGAGCTGTATCGTTTTCTGAACGAGCCAGAAGAGGCGGAATCGATCTGCCACGACATTTTGGCGATTGAGCCGGAGCATCAACTGGCGCTGCGGGTGTTGGGGCTTTCGATCACGGACCAATTTACGGGCGCGTCGTCGGACCGCTACGGTGAAGTGCAGAAGATTTTCGAGTGGCTGAAGGATCCCTACGAGCGCTTCTATTACTTGGGGCTACTGCACGAGCGCCGCGCGAAGGTGCAATTGCGCGCGGGAAGGCCGCCGCATACGCTGCGCGTGCTGTTCGAAGAGGCGATGCGATGTTTCGAAGAGGCGGAGAAGATACGTCCCAAGGGAAACGATGACGCGATCTTGCGGTGGAACCGCTGCGTAAGGTTGTTGGAGAGCCATGGCGCGGCGGAAGAGCGCGAAGAAGGCATCGATCTAGGAGACGGGTAGAAGTATTGAGTTTGCGCATGGCGGCGGGCCTACCAACTTAAGTTCCCTTCCCTGTGAGATTCACATAGAATGTCCGGGCGATGCACCTGAGCTGGATCGATTACCTGATCATCGCGGTGTACTGCGCCTTTGTCCTGGGCGTGGGATTCAAACTGAAAAAATCGATGCGCACCAGCACGGACTTTTTCCTGTCGGGGCGGAAGATTCCCGCGTGGATTACCGGGCTAGCGTTTATTTCTGCGAACCTGGGCGCGCTGGAAGTGATGGGCATGGCAGCGAACGGCGCGAAGTACGGGATGCTGACGTGCCATTTTTACTGGGTGGGAGCGATCCCGGCGATGATTTTCGTGGGCCTGGCGATGATGCCGTTCTATTACGGCAGCCGGGCACGGTCGGTGCCGGAGTATCTGCGGCTGCGTTTCGATGAAAAGACGCGGGCGCTGAACGCGATCACGTTTGCGGTGATGACAGTGCTAGCGAGCGGCATCAATTTGTACGCTATGGCGCTGCTGTTCAAGTTGATGCTGGGATGGTCGATTCACGCAACGATTCTGCTTTCGGCGCTGGTGGTGCTGGTTTACACGTTCCTGGGCGGATTGACTTCGTCGATTTACAACGAAGTGCTGCAGTTTTTCTTGATTGTGCTGGGCATCCTGCCGCTGGCGGTGCTTTCCGTGGCGGAAGCGGGAGGATGGAGCGGGCTGTCAGCGCGATTGCCGTCTGGGTTCATGCACATGTGGACGAACCTGGGAAGCGCGAACGCGAATCCGATGGGCGTGGATTGGTTCCAATTGGTGGCGGGGCTTGGATTCGTGCTTTCGTTCGGATATTGGTGCACAGACTTTCTGGTGGTGCAGCGGGCGCTGGCGGCGCGCGACATGATCGCGGCGCAGAGGACGCCGCTGATCGCCGCGGTGCCAAAAATGTTCATTCCGTTCCTGGTGATCATTCCGGGAATGGCGGCGTGGGCGCTGCTGCCGAAGGCGTCATTCTTGTTACAAGGAAAAGTGGACTACAACCTGGCGTTGCCGCTGCTGCTGGCCAGATATTATCCCGCAGGCATGCTGGGAGTGGGAATCACGGCGCTGCTGGCGAGTTTCATGTCGGGAATGGCAGGAAACGTGACCGCATTCAACACCGTGTGGACGTATGACATTTATAGTTCCTATATAAGACCGGGGCAAAACGACAAGCACTATTTGACGATGGGAAAAATCGCGACGGTGGCGGGGGTGCTGATCAGCATCGGGACGGCGTATGTGACGCTGCAGTTCAACAATATTATGGATTATTTGCAGCTGATCTTCTCGTTTGTGAACGCGCCGCTGTTTGCGACGTTCTTGCTGGGGATGTTTTGGAAGCGCACCACGGCGAATGGAGCTTTTTGGGGCTTGGCCGCAGGAACTGGCGCGGCGGGGCTGCATTATTTCGCCACGGTGCATGGATGGGTGACATATCGCAGCGACATGGCGGGGAATTTCAGCCGCGCGATTTTTGCGTGGACGACGTGTTTTGTGCTGACGCTGCTGATCAGCTTGTTCACAAAGCCGCGCGCGGAGGCCGAGCTACACGGGCTGGTGTATTCGCTGACGAAGAGGCAGTCGTATCGCCACCTGGCGATTCTGCGGCGGCCGGTGACGCTGGCGATTGTGGTGGTGATTATCGCGGTTGCGTTGGACGTGGTGTTTCGATGAGCGAAGGCAAGATGGACCTCGATATTCGTTGGCCGATCGGGCTGCTTTTCTCGGCGATGGGCGCGGCGCTGGGGATTTTCGGGGCGTTTTTCACGTCGGCACAAAAGGTGTGGCACTTCTGGCTCGATTTGGATTTGTGGTGGGGAGTGGTCATGCTGGTGTTTGGATTAGCGATGATATGGGGCGCATCGCGAGCGGGACGGCACAAATAGGCGAGCGGGCTCGAGGTTCTCCGGCGCGAGCTGCTTCCTCGGCGTGGTCGTCGCTGACGTGCAGACTATTGCACAAACGTCGCTAACTGTTGCATACCGCTGTGATCTGCAAGGAATTACGCCGGTTTCGGGCTAATGGATAGAACGGCTGCGCCCAGACGCCGCTACAGATAGAGCTTTTCTGGGCGAGTTCGCGGGCGGCGCGAGCTATTGATAGTGCGCGATGGCGCCTTTGGACCCTACGGCCCAGGCCTGGCGGGAATCGAAGGCCGCGACGGCGTTGAAATTGAGGGAACCTGCAGGGGCCCAAGACGCGCCACCATCGTGGCTGATGTCCTCGCCGGTTGGGCCGACGGCTATGACAGTCGCGGCGTCCAAGAAAGCGAGCGCGGAGCGAAATCCGCCGACCGGTGAACCCGACAGACGCCAAGTGACTCCGCGATCCAGCGAATACGCAGCCCCGCGGTCAGGGCGGCCCGTTTCCTTATAATCTCCTCCCACTACTACGACGCCATCGCCCTTTCGAACGATGGAGAAAATTCCCGAAGAGGCGTTACCGCTGACGATGGACGTCGCAAAGACGGCCCACGTTCGCCCCATGTCCGTGGATCTGAAAACGCGGGCCACGGAAGCTCCCCCGGTGCCGAAGTAGATGTCATTCTCGTAGATTGCGAGCGACGTTCCGCTGGCCGCAAACACGCCTTCCCCCGGCAAAGCCGGCGGCATATGGTTCTGCGGAAGCTCCTGCCAGTTTTTCCCGTCGCGAGTGCCAAGCAGCAAGAACTTGCCATCGACCGGATCGCTGAGCGCAAAGCATGCGATTTTCGAAATACACACTAGGTCGTCGAGAAAGATTGAGGGACGCTTGCCGACGTATTCGAGCGTCCAGTTCTTCCCGCCATCCCGTGTGCGGTAAATGCGAGATTGCTGGCCAGAGCCGATGGACATCACATAAGCGGACACGGCGTCGAAGGCTTGGATGGAGCGGAAATCGAGGAGGTCGCCGCCCGGTACATGGAGGCGGGTCCAAGTTGCGCCGGCGTCCGTCGAGCGAAGAATCACGCCACGCGAGCCGCAGGCCCAAATAACCGGAGCAGCCGCATGAGACGAGACGCGGGCGACGGTGACGCCGCGCAGGTTGGTGTCGAGGCCGCTGGTTTGAATGGCCCACGAATGGGCGGATGCCGAAGACGCGAGGAGCAACGCGAATAACAGGGCGCCCACGCCGGGCATTCTACAATGCTTTGCGGGGATCCGTGACGGAGAGGATGGGGCGCGAGTGAAATCGAACCACTAAACCCACTGCAAACATATAAGGCATTCGTTGCGAGGTTATCCGACTCAACGTCCAAGTTGGCCGACGGCGATTCGTGTTTTCAGCCAACCTTCCGTCAACTCCGAGCGGCGGGAGATCCAGCTCGCATCAGTTACCGATGCGCAGGCCTGTAACTGAAGAGTTTTTGGCATTCTTGCCGGAGAAAACCGCCGGTGACGGGGATGCGGTGATTGCCCTTCTCAAAGACGAGCCGACAGGAAATGAGACATGCTCGCCACTTGAAGTCCTCCGTACCGCGCTTGCGGCCATAAGCGGCAATATCTTCTTGGGAAACGCCATAGACGACCGCGCCAATTCTGGACCACACGCAGGCACCAGCACACATGGCACAAGGCTCGTGCGTGGAGTAGAGGATGAAGTCGGGCAGATAGCGTCCATAGCCGCTTGATACGTATTTGAGAGTTTCCAACTCTACGTGTTTGATGCTTGATCCCGAAGTTTTTACTCGGTTGCCGGCGCTGGCAATGACCACTTCGCGCCCGCGTGTAAGGCGCGTGATGACCGCGCCAATGGGATAGTCCCCTCGGTCACCGGCGCGTTTGGCCTCCGAGACGGCCAGTTCCATGAACTTCTTTTGCGGTCTGTAGGAAGCAGGGATCATGTACAACGATTATATCCGTTTATCGCGACTGATTCTCACGTAGCCGGAGAAGCGCCCCAAGGCTGGCTCCTATCAACGAATAACCCTCCGGATCGCTTAATGAAAGCACTGGATCGACCTGACGTGCGAATTTTCTGCGGAGCGCAGGCGCTACTGGCGAATGATGGCGTCCTTACCGACATCGGAGTCCGCTGAGATCGCCGAATCGGTCCGGAGCAGGCGGATCTCGCGTGTACTCTTTCCGGCCAGGTGGATTGTTTCCGCGCGCAGAGATTCCAGCGTCGCTTGATTGGCATTCGTCAGCTCGACGACGGGCGCGGTGGACGCTGGCGCGGACTCCACATCCACCGTATCAAGTCGCAGATCCTCGACATCTTCCGCCGTGAGACCTGATCGCCACGTAGCGGCGTGCGGCTCATCCCAACGAATTTGGACATCTTTCATGGAGAAGTTACGGGCTTGACGGAGCGCGATCGCGGTGCGGGTGTTTTCGTAAGGCGCGGCCGGGTCATGAGAGAGGAACAGCCGGATGTTATCCAGATGGATGTTCTCGAGCCAACTGTCCGGATGACCGTTGATTGCCGATGTGCCGGTCGCGTGAGCAATTACGTTTGAAATTGAGACGTTCCTGATCTCGCCGGCAGGCGGTTCGTGGTCGCGCTTGACCCCATCGACCTCGCTGCGGCGCTTGATGTTGAAGTGAATCGCGTCGCCATCCCCCCACCAGAACCAATCGAAGCGGCGGGTTTCGATCGAAACGTTGGAAATCACAACGTCTTCCACCACGCCGCCGTCGAACACCATGAACGCCAGACCGCGGTTCGAGTTGGAAATAACGACGTTGTCGATGGTGACTCGGCGGACGGCGTTGGAGTTGCCATCGCAGAACTTCAGCGCACTAGAGGCCGAGGAGAGTCTGCAGTTGGTCACCGTCACGTTTTCGGTGGGCAGCGCTGGACCCCAGATATTCGCCGACCAAAGCACGATGGCGTCGTCGCCAGTATCGATTGTGGAGTTGGCCACGCGCACGTCCTGGCAGCCGTCCGGGTCAATGCCATCTGCCCAGACGCCTTCCTTGGCGCTTGAATAGATGTAGACGCCGTCGATGACGAGCCTTTTACAAGCGTACGGGTTGATGGTCCAACTCCGCGATCTCAGGAACTTGAGGCCCGCAATGCGGACATCCTGGCACCGGAGCAGCAGAACCAAGCGTGGATAGACTGTCTCTTTGGTGAATCTGGATGGGAACGGCCTGAGGAGCGGCTTCCCAGTGGCCTCCATCAGGAGCTGGTTGGGGCGAATGTTGAAGTCCGTGAAGTCGTTGAGGCGCCACTCGTAGGAGGCTTGACCGTCAATCGTACCGCGGCCTTCGAGGGCGATGTCGTGCAGGTCCTCGCCGATGAGGAGCGCCGATTTAGGAGGCGGATCGAATTGGCGGCCGTCGAGCGAAGCAAAGAGGGTTGCGCCGGCTTCCAGATAGAGGCGCACTCCTGATCGGAGGTGGAGTTGTCCGGACGTGTACTCGCCAGGCGGGACGTACACCGTACCGCCGCCGGATTTTCCGCAAGCATTGATGGCCTGTTGGAGGGCGGGGCGCGCGTCGTCCTGTTTGCTCCCGGTTGCCCCGTAGTCCTTCACGTTGTACACAAGTTGGGCGGAAAGCTCAGGAGCGGGCGGGGCGGCGCCTGCCAGAAGCTCGTTGCCGAAGAATGCCGCGCTTGCGGCACTTGCAGCAGCGGAAGCAAGAAAACGGCGACGGTCGAGCAAGGAAGCACCTCCCTGTGCGATGCGATGAAGCGGCGATGCTATCGCCTGCGGGTTTCGTTGACAATAGAAGAGCGCGGCCACCTAGGGTTGTAGGAAGGCAAAACTCGGGCCGGAATTGCACGCGAGGGGCGTTTTTCAATTCGCTACATCGTGCGAGCCAGAATGACGCGGCTCTGTTATCCTGCTTCGTTTGGATGATGCAAGGCGAATGCATCAGTCGAGGCAGGCTCGACTACAACGCAAGGTTTCCTTGCGCCATGAGCAGACGCCTTAGGTGAGGAGGATGTTCCGACTTCCCGACAGCGATGAACGCGAGCCAGCGTGAAACCTTAGTGACCGAAATCCGGGGAATTTTCCCTTCCGTCCGGTATTTTCAAAGTCATTCCATTCAGAGCACATCGGAACAGCACCCCTTGCATGGAGGGCGGGAATTCTTCCGTTCTTCTTGTGGGCTGAGGCGGAAATCTCTGCCGCGTGGATGGCCCGAGCGCGGCAGAAATCCGTACCAGACGATTCAGCGTATGCGTCCAAAGTCAGAGGAGCTTGATTGATGGCGATCTTAATTGCAGTGCCCCGAGAGACAGAGCCGGGAGAAAAACGCGTGGCCATGGTGCCGAAAGTCGCGGAACGCCTCGTGAAGCTCGGGGTGAAATTGGCTATCGAAGCCGGAGCAGGCGAGAACAGCGGGATTCCCGACGCGGACTATGCGAAGTTTGCGACTCTGGTGAGCGATCCGGGGCAGCTCTATCGCGAAGCCGACGTTGTGCTGAAAGTGACGCCACCCAGCGCGGCACAAATCAAATGGATGAACGAAGGAGCGCTGCTGCTCTCTTTTGTCTATGCGCGGCAGCATCTGGAAGAAACAAAGGCGCTGTGCGACAGGAAAGTGACGGCTTTCGCAATGGAACTGATTCCGCGAATTTCACGGGCGCAGAGCATGGACGCGCTGTCGTCGCAAGCGGTGGTGGCCGGTTACAAAGCAGCGCTGCTGGCGGCTTCGCGGCTAAAACGATTCTTCCCGATGCTGACCACTGCGGCAGGTACGATCCGGCCCGCAAAAGTGCTGGTGATCGGCGCGGGTGTAGCGGGTTTACAGGCGATTGCGACAGCGCGGCGGCTGGGCGCGCAAGTATCCGGATATGACGTACGAGCGGCGAGTCGCGAAGAAGTGGAATCGCTGGGCGCGAAATTCATTTCCGGCGATATCAAAGCGGAAGGCGAAGGCGGTTACGCGAGGGAATTGACCGAGGAAGAACGTAAAATGCAGCGGGACGTGCTGATGCAGAGCGTGCGCGTCTCCGATGCAATCATCTGTGCAGCGAGTCTGCCGGGGCGAGGCGCTCCGAAAATCCTACTGAAGCCGATGGTTGAGGAAATGAAATCCGGCTCGGTAATCGTGGACCTGGCGGCGGACTCCGGTGGCAACTGCGAACTGACCGAGCCCGGCAAGGACGTGCAGCACGGCAAGGTCACAATTGTTGGTCCGCTGAACGTGGCAAGCACGCTCGCCGAGGACGCCAGCCAGATGTATGCGAATAATCTCTACAACCTGCTCAGCTTGCTGCTGAAAGACGGCCAAATTTCCCTGGACTGGAATGACGACGTGATCGCGAAGACGGCGCTCACGTTCGCCGGAGAGATTAAGCACGAGGCAACTCGGCAATTCTTGGAAGGAGCAATGAAATCATGACCGGATTTGTGGCGCTCTACATTTTCCTGATCGCGGCAATCGCGGGATACGAAATCATCTCGCGGGTGCCGGTAATTTTGCACACGCCGCTGATGTCGGGTTCGAATTTCGTGCACGGAATCGTGCTGGTGGGCGCGATGGTGGCGATGGCCGAGGCGCAAGGCGGACTGGAAGTGACGGTGGGGTTCATCGGCGTGGTGATGGCCACGTCGAACGTGGTGGGCGGATACGTTTCGACGGAACGGATGCTGGAAATGTTCAAGAGCAAGAAGGAGAACGCATAGTGGGCCAGACGTCGATGAGTTTTGCAGTGCAGGCCAGCTATCTGATTGCCACGCTCCTGCTCATAATCGGACTCAAGCGTATGAGTTCGCCGCGCACAGCGCGCAACGGCATGCTTTGCGCCGGCGTTGGAATGCTGCTGGCGACCGTGGTGACGTTCTTGTACCTGCCGGCTGTTCACAGACTGGCGTCAGCGCCCGGGCATCCGGGCGTGTGGTGGCACCGGCTGGTCCTCATTTTGATTGCCATCACGGCCGGTGGCGTGCCGGCTTGGTGGTCGGGACGGCGGGTGCCGCTAACGGACATGCCCCAGATGGTGGCGATTTACAACGGTCTGGGCGGCGGAGCGGCGGCGGCGATTGCGGCCGTGGAACTGTACAGCGGTCGCGCGTATCTGGGCTCGTTGGCGTTCCCCATTATCGCCGTGATCGGAGCGCTAGTTGGCGCGATCGGACTCGGTGGAAGCATCATCGCATTTTTCAAGCTGCAGGGTTGGATGGGCAGCCCGCGCATCGTGGGAAGGAATTTCATCAATGCCATCCTAGCGATTCTCTTGCTTGCGCTGACCGTGGCCAGCATTTTTCCGGCCTCGGCTTCCTACGTGAACCTTTCCATTAACTCACTTGTGGGAATTTTCCTGATCGCTTCGCTGGTATTCGGCATTCTGATCACGCTGCCGATCGGCGGCGCGGACATGCCGGTAGTGATCGCGACGTATAATGCATGTATCGGTCTGGCGGTGGGTTTCGAGGGTTTCGTGCTCCAAAATCCCGCGATGATCATCGCCGGGATGATCGTGGGCGCGGCGGGCACGCTCTTGACGGTACTCATGGCGAAAGCCATGAACCGCTCGTTCTTCAATATCTGGCTCAGCGGCTTTGGCGACGTGACCGTTGCGGCGAAAAGCGGGCCGCAGCAAGCCATGAAGTCGATGGATGCGCGCGACGCGGCGGTGACGATGGCGTATGTTGAGGACGTCATCGTAGTGCCCGGATACGGACTTGCCGTGGCGCAGGCGCAGCACAAGCTCTGGGAATTCGTGCAGATGCTGCAGAAAAGAGGCGTGCGGGTCCGTTTCGCCATCCATCCCGTTGCGGGACGCATGCCGGGGCACATGAGCGTGCTGCTGGCCGAGGCGGGCGTGCCATACGATTTGATTTACGACTTGGAGGAAATCAATAGCGACTTCGCGACGACGGACGTAGCCCTGGTGATTGGTGCGAACGACGTGGTGAATCCCGCGGCGCGCACGGACAAATCCAGCCCTATTTACGGCATGCCGATCCTGAATGCGGACCAAGCCCGGCAAGTGTTAGTGATCAAGCGAGGACGCGGAGCGGGGTTCTCCGGCATCGAGAATGAGTTGTTCTTCGGGGCCAACACGCAGATGGTCTTCGGAGACGCGCAGGACGTGATTTCGAAGATGATTCAGGGCTTGAAGGAGCTCTGAGGCAACCCAATTTTCGCCGCGCATAGTGCACAGTCTGGTGGCGGCTGTCTCGGTCTCGTCAATGAATGTTTCCGCTGGGACTTCCCGTGCGTCGCGCAGTTGAATGGTCAAGCATAGCCGTTTGCGTTGTCGTGCTGTCTTGTTTCGCATCGGCTTCGGTCAGAGCAAGTACGGCGTAGGCCGTCGCTGCGTCGTCCATAAAGCCGGAGGCATTGGAAAAAGGATTGAGACGCCGTTTATTCAGTGAATAGGCTTCCCAGTGGCCGCCCCAGCTCTGGTTTTGAACAAGCCAGGATAGACCATCTTTCACGTGGACGTTATCGTGCGGGAGGCCAGCTTGTTGCAGCACATATATGATTAAACCGGTCGCGTACCCGTCGCTCCTCATCACCAGCGGCGTCCTATCCTTACGCTTCCACGCGCCGACCAGTGAAGACGCGCACCAACCTCCGTCCGGCTGTTGTTTACTCAGAATCTCGTTGACGATGGATTCTTGCTGCTCCGGTTTGAGGATCCCGGGAACTTTCGCAGACGCCCACAAGAGCGATATGCGATTCAGCAGCGCCTGCGTCGCAGATTCGCGATCGAGATACTCGTCCAGGAGTTTCAGGTTCTGCTGGATTTCCGGCGCCGAACGATAATTTTCGGGAGCCAACCCCACGGCAATTGCCGCCAATGTGGCGCCATAATACGGCGAGTCGTACGCCTCCCATGGCTCGTTATTGAACTCGATCCACTGCCACGCGCCCTGCTCCGGGCCTTTGCTCTCCTGCAACGACCACATTTCCTCGAATGCGGACCGCGTGTCCACGCTCAGCTTCCCGCTCCGAGCGTCATAGCTCGCCAGAATCAGCGCGTTGAGAACCGCTTCCGTTCCGCGTGATGCACCGGCTTGGTTCGGGTAGTACGGTTGCATATCCTTCCACAGCCGTACGCGCGTCGTGACGTTGTCGAGGAGTTTACGTTCATTGACGGAGGGGTTGGTCGCGCCCGGTGCCGAGTCAATTGCCTGCTGGGATAACGCGAACGGCATCACCGTGTGGCAAGAGACGCAGAAAGTGCCGTGATCGCGCGCCGCATGCGGCCAGGCCATCCACCTACCCTCCCGTTGATCGAGGTAGGCAGCGGCGGACTTCCGGTTCCAAGAATCGTCAAGATTAGTTTCGGAATGCGAGCATGCCGCACAGAACCCTGCAAGAACACACAAGGCAAGTGCAGACGGTCCTCGCGTTGTTTTCTTCATCACTTGGGACATTCTTGCAGTTGCCCGGGCGTCCCGTCAATGCTCAACGAGCGGAACACCAATCACGGATTGCTGGAGAGTTGCGCTCAAGCGGTGCGTCGCTGATTTCTCTTGACGCGACGCAGCACCGATACTAGCTTCCTCTAGGCCCAACGAAGAACAGCGTCCGCGAAAGGGCCCACGAATCTTCGCGGAAGGATCTTCTGGCCGTCCAACCATGAGAAACCGCTCACGCGCTTTCGGCACCATCGTTCTGATGGCACTCGCTCTGGCTGGACCGGGTCTCATAGCTCGCGCCGCCGGCACGGCTCTAGGACAGGCCGCTGCGCCCGAGATACCCAAGACTCCCGTCGGCGAGCAGTTCTCCGGCTGGCTTGGCGCGTTCAACAGTGGAGAAAAAGCGCAGCTCGAAGAATTCCAAAGTCATTATGCGAATCCTGAAAAGCATAAAGTAGACGGCATGGTCGTCTTCCGGCAGCAGACCGAAGGGTTCGATCTCGAAAAGATCGAAGTGTCCACCGACACGCAGCTCACTGGACTTGTTCAGGAGCGCGATTCGGACCAATTTGGCCGCTTCGAGATGGACGTCGAGGCCACAGCTCCCTACAAAATCACGGATTTCAGTATCCGGGCAATCGCCCGCCCTGCGGAATTCGCGGTTGCGCGATTGAGCCAGAGCCAACTGATCGCCGCGCTTCGCCTCAAGCTCGAAAAGGACGCTGCCGCGGACAAGTTCTCTGGAACTGTGCTGTTGGCCAAGGATGGCAAGCCCGTTTTCACCGGCGCGTACGGCCTGGCCGACCGCGAAAAGAAAATTCCCAACACGCTCGACACGAAATTCCGGATTGGCTCGATGAACAAGATGTTTACCGCGGTCTCGATCCTACAGCTCGTGCAAGTCGGCAAAATCGCGCTCAGCGATCCGGTGGGGAAGTACCTGACAGACTATCCGAACAAGGATATCGCGACGAAAGTCACCATCCAGGAGTTATTGACACACACCGGGGGAACCGGGGACTTTTTCGGTCCGCAGTTTGACGCGCATCGCCTGGAGCTGCGCACGCTGCAAGACTACGTGAATCTGTACGGGCAGCGCGCGCCGGAGTTTGAACCGGGCAGCCGCTGGGAGTACAGCAATTATGGATTTCTGCTGCTCGGCGTGGTGGTCGAGCGCGTCAGCGGAAAGAATTATTACGATTACGTGAGCGAGAACATCTATGCGCCGGCAGGCATGACCTCAACCGGCTCTTTGCCGGAAGACCAAGATGTGCCGGAACGCTCCGTGGGATACACGCAATTCGGCGGTGCCGGCCTTAAGCCCAACACGGACACGCTTCCCTATCGCGGAACCTCAGCCGGAGGCGGATATTCCACAGTGGGCGACTTTCTCCGGTTTGCGAACGCACTCATCAATCACAAATTGCTGAACGCGCAAAACACCGAACTGCTTACCACCGGAAAAGTGGATACGCCCGGAGGAACAAAATACGCGTTCGGCTTCATGGATGCGCAAACGGGCACCGCGATGCGCCACTTTGGTCACGGCGGCGGCGCACCGGGAATGAACGGCGATCTTGTAATCTATCCGCAAAGCAGCTACGTCATCGTAGTGCTATCGAATCTGGATCCGCCAGCGGCCAGCCGCATCTCGGATTTTATCGAGAACCGCTTGCCTGCGAACTAACGAGGAGTTACGCCCTTTTCCTACCCCGGCAGACAGAGCATGCGTTGTCCTCAAAAACGCGGCTGACGAGCACATTGCTCGGAAAGCTGCGGCAGGTCGAGATCTTCGCCAATATTGTGCCGAGAAGGATCGTCCGCATCTCGTGCCACCGCCGGCGAAGCCGGCTTCCTCAGTTGTTCAAGCTCGGCCTGAACTTTCGCCCACTCTTGTGGCTTGCGCTTGGTCGCATAGGGAGCATCGGGATGCCCGTAGAATTCCAGGAGCTCGGCGCGAAGCTCCGGTGAAACGCCGCTAAAGTTCTGCTTCGCGAGCGCGTTCAGCAACTCGGCGTGGGCGTCATCGTTAAGCCGGTATTTTCCGGGGCCCGTTGTTTCGCCGGTGTCGAAATTGTCGTTCGTCAAGTTGAGCTGTCCGGCGTCCGTTTGTCCCAGCAGCTTTCGGTAGCGCTCCAGAGATGCGTTAAAGCTGGCTTCGAACATGCGTTCGCTCTCCGGCGTAGGAGTCCGCAGTTGCAGCACCTTTAGCGGACCGATCTTGGGGATAATCCTGGTAAGAAAAGCGAGAAATCGTTCACCAAAAGTGGGCGGCTGATAATTCTTTCCCCAATTCTTTTGATAACTCGCACGCGAAAGATTATAGAGAGACTTCTTTTTTGTCACGCCGGGCTCGTCCTTCCTGATCTCTTCTTTCTTCAGGGTCCAGGCAATGCGCGTCGCCTTGGGAAGAAGCTGGCTGACGTCATGGCGGTAAGAACCGAGCGCCTTATCTTCGTCAGAAAGAACGCTCTTGAGATCCAGGCCGTAGGTTTCCTGGAAGGCTTGTTCCAAGAGCGGGACGGAAACATCGAAGCCGATAAAGTCGTGGTAACTATCGGGAGCATAACGTCCCTGCGCCACTTCCAGAACGTCGAATCCAAATTCGGTCTTGATGTGCGCGAGCGGGTTTTCTTCATACGTCACCGAGTCACCGTATTTCTTCTTCATCTTCGGATACAGCAGAGGCACCGCACGATTCACGCCAAGGAGGTGGCCGTGGTTGTCCGCTGCGTAGTGAGAGAGCGCCCCGAGCGCAAATGCGTAGCCGTCGAGGTCCTTGGCGCCGCGCAGCAGAGCTACGATAAAGTCCCCGCTGCGCACATAGTGGGTTAAGTCGCTGAAGAATTTACTTCCGTGCGGGTAGTAACCCATGTCCCGAATAATGGCGCCGCCGTAGGCATACGCGTGCGCTTCTTTCAGCTCTTCCCGCGTAGCTTGGGGAAATCGCTTCAAAAGTAACGGGCGTATGTCGGTGTCCCAGACGCTGTCGATGATGGCTTCATGCGCAAGGACGGCGTAGGCCGCGCTCCGGACCGGCCAGCCAAAAGACACGAAAAGGGCCACCTCTAGCGCACAAAACCTCGTCAGGCAAGTTCTAACTCCGCCGCGTCGCATTCCGCTCATCTCTGGCGCCAACGAGAGTTCTCATGGAATTATCGATTCCAACTCTACAGTAGGCATTCGGCTCCTGGCTCGGCCATCTTACCAGACGGGCAATGCAGTGCTGAAAGCTTGATGGGTTCCATGCGTGCCGAGCGTGGAATTTGAGTTCGAGACGAACAAGTAAAGTTGTAGCGCCCGAAGTTCGTTGAAAATAAATTAGGCAAGAGAGTGGCGCGCCCGGAGAGATTCGAACTCCCGACCCTCTGCTTCGAAGGCAGATGCTCTATCCAGCTGAGCTACGGGCGCGCAAGGTGATGCAAAGAAGTTTACGCGGCGTCGGGAGGAAATTCTACAACTCTTGTCCAGAAGGCTGGCGAGGATTTTTGGGCGCGGGAAGTGATGGGAGACGAGAAGTTAGGCTATTTCATAAATCGTCCTCGATGGAGGGCTGTGATCTTTAGGAGCTAAGACCGCGCTAAACCAGTCATTCCGCGCCCGAGCCCTTCCTGCCTCCGGATGAACCGCAGCTCCGACCTCCCAGAACGCGTTTACGAGAGCGCTAACGAAGATTGCCAACCTGGAAATTGAGGTCGTCGGTGGCGATCTGGCACTGGTACTTGGCGCTGGCTTGATCGATTTCCGCCTGAGTTTCGTTTAGCTGGGCCTGGCTCAGCTCGACGATGGAGCTCAGGCCCAACTGATAGCGGGACTGCGCGAGCTGCAGGGCTAGCATGGCCTGCTGCTGCAGATGCTGTGTGACCGCCAGTTGCTGATAGGCGGTGTTGGCGTCAAGCCAAGCGACGCGGACGTCGCGGGCGATTTGGTCTTCGGTCTCACGCAAATTCTGGTCCGTCTGCTCTGCTTGAAAGTGCGCCTCGGCGTGACGCGCCGAGAAAAGTCCGCCGTCAAAAATGGGGATGCTGAGATTAAAACCCGCGGCGGCGTAACGGCTGAGAAGCGGCTCCTCGCGTACAGGAGCAAGTCCGGCGGCGCCGACGGCGCTTAGGGTCGGCATCCAAAGATCGCGTTCGGCACGCTCAAACGCACGCGAGGAATCTTCCTGCAGCTTTCCCGCGGCAACTTCTGGGCGTTGTCCCAGGGCCTGCTCGACGAACTGCGCAGGGTCGGGCGCGGGTGCAGGCGGCAGCGCAGTGTCCACCAATTGATACGATTGCGTGGTGGTATAGCCAAGCGCGAGGGACAAATTCGCAAATGCCGCCTGCACGTTATTTTGGGCCTGGGTCAGCAGCAGTTGCGCCTGATCGAGATTGACATTTGCAAAACTGACGTCGAGACCTGACTTCAGTTGATTTTTGGCGAGCTCGCCGACTTGATCGGCAACCAACTGGCGCTCCTTCACGGCTTCTTGTGTGACGCGGAGGACGGCTTGGGTCTGCAGCACGCGATAATAGGCTTCGTTCACTTGGCGCAAGACGCTGGCGCGAGTGGCATTGGTATCTTGTTGCTGCGCCTGGGCACCGAGGCTGGCGGACTTACTCAAGTTTTCGGTGCGCCCAAAATCGGTGACCAACTGATCTACGGTAAGGCCGTTCGCGTAACGATCGTAAACGCTCGGGTTATTCAGCGCGCCTGCCATGATTCGCGACCCGTTTTCTGCCTCCACCCCGGTAGCGTCGCCCTGGACGGTCGGATAGTAAGCGGAGCGCACTTCGCGCGTGACTTGTCCGGCGGCCTGGGCGGCATAGACCGACGCGAGCAGACGCGGGCGATTGCGCAAGGCGATGGCGTCGGCTTGCGCAAGGGTGAGAGCCTGCGGCGGTTGAGCTTGGGCGAAAAGAGAAGCGGATGGGCAGGCGATGAGAGTGAATAGCAGAGCGGGAAGAAAATGCTTGCTCGTCATCTTGCTGGTCATTCTTGCAATCCTCCATAGAGTGAACTATTCGCTTGGTTGCGGAGTGGCAGGCGCCAGCGTCTGGACCGCTGAGTCTGGATGAGGTTTATTTCCGTACACGAGCACATAGGCAGCCGGGACAACGAAGACGGTCAGCACGACGGAAACGATGAGCCCGCCGATGATGACGCTGGCGAGAGGCGCGTAGGCTTCGCTGCCCGGCTCGAGCTTCAAGGCCATGGGCAACAGACCAACGATGGTTGCCAGAGAGGTCATCAATATCGGCCGCAGGCGGATGCGGCAGGAGTGCGCAACCGCTTCGCGGACGCTGCGTCCTTCCTGGCGGAGGCGGTTGGCAAAATCGACGATCAATATGCTGTTAGAAACCACTATGCCGGTGAGCATCACGATGCCCATCAGCGACTGAATGTTCAGCGTGGTGGTGGTGAACGCCAGGGTCAACATGACACCCACAAGCCCGGTGGGAATCGCGAGGACGATGAGGAAAGGATCGATAAACGAGGAAAACTGCGCGACCAGCACAAGGAATACGAGCAGAATCGAGAGGATCAGCCCCAAACCAAAACTTCGGAAGGATGCGTTCATCGTGTTCACCAGCCCTCGTACATCGATGCGGATATCGGGGGGAACCTTGGTTGCAGCAACAATCTTCTCCACTTCTCCAGCCGGCTTGCCCAGATCCTCTGCCGTCGGGGCGACGTAGACATCAATCGTGCGCTGCAATTGATAGTGGTCTACCTCGGTGGGCGTGAGGATCGGCGTAATCGTTGCGACCTGATTGAGGTAGGTCGGAAGCTTCAAACCGGGAGCGTGCAACGGCATTGCTTTCAAGGCTTCGATGCTCTGGACTTCATTTTCAGGATATTGCACGGTCACGAAGTAGTTGTTTCCGGTGCGGGGATCGACCCAGTAGCTGGGCGCGATCATGGCGTCTGAAGTGAGCGAGGTGATGACGTTATCGACGACTTCCTTGGGGTCCAGGCCAAGTTCGCTGGCACGTTCGCGATTTACGTTCATGAGAAGCGAGGGGTAGTCCATATCCTGGGGAATATAAACGTCGGACACGCCCTTGAGCGCTCGAAATTTTCTCTGGAGATCCAGCGCGATGCCGTCGGCCGCGTCCATATCCATGCCACTTACCTGAACGTCAATCGGCGCCGGCATGCCCTGATTCAGAACCGCATCGACGAGACCACCCGATTGGAAATAAGTGCGCAGCTGCGGAAGCTGCTCGGCAACCTGTTTGCGCACATCGTCCATGTAGGTGAAGCTGCTGACCTTGTGATCCTCCGTCAAGCCGACCTGGACGAAAGCGGTGTGCATGGCAGCATTCGGTGTAGTCAATGCCGACAGATCGGGATTCACGCCAATGTTGGACACAATCGCCTGCAAATCCGAGGGGGGAACGACATGGTGAATAATCTGCTCCACCTGCTTGACGTAATCTTCGGTGACCCCGAGCCGCGTTCCCGTCGGAGCCTTGACGTTGATGGTGAACTGACCTGCATCGGTACGCGGAAAGAACGCCACCCCGACGAACGGGTAGAGAGCGAAACTCAAAAAGAAAATGCCGATGAATCCGAAAACCACGACCCACGGATGATCGAGAGCTTTTTTCACTCCCACGTCGTAGTGCCCCAGCATTCGCTCGAACTTCGCATTGAACCAGGCGTTAAATCTCGCACCCCACGACCTGCGCGGTTTCGCTTCAGCGGACGCCTCACCGGCATCCGCAGCGGCGTCGTGGTGAACGATTCCGCGCAAGAGATGGGCACAGTAGAGCGGCACGACTGAGATGGCGACGAAATACGAGGCAAAGAGCGAGAGCACGACGCTCAGGGCGAGCGCGGTAAACAGATACTTACTGACGCCGTACAGCAGCGTGACAGGAAAAAACACGACCACGGTAACAATGGTGATGGCCAGGACAGCCAGACCGACTTCGTTCGCTCCGTTTTCCGAAGCGACCATGGGTTGTTCCCCAAGTTCGATGTGACGGAAGATGTTTTCCAGCACGATGACGGAGTTATCGATCAGCCTGGAGAACACCAGGGCGAAACCGCTGAGGATCATGCTGTTGATGGTGGCATTGCCGATATGGAGGAGAAATAAGGCCGCCATTACGGAGATCGGGATGGAAAGAAAGACGGCGACAGTGGCTCGCGGGCTGCCGAGAAAAAGCAAAACCATCAGAGCCGTCAGCACGAGTCCGGTTCCGCCTTCGCGCAACACGGTGGAGATTGCCTGCTTAACGAACACGGACTGGTCGAAGACCACGTGGGCCTTCATTTGCGGGGGTATGTCGCGGAGGTCATGGATGGCCTTCTTGATGCCGTTGACGACCGCGATGGTATTACTGTTTCCGCCCTGCTTCTGCACGGGAACGTATACGGACCGCTGGCCGTTGACGCGCACGATGTTGTACTGCAATGCCGCGCCGTCTACGGCCTTGCCAACATCCGAAACAAAAACAGACTTCTCGCCCTCGGT
The DNA here is from genome assembly GCA_049281095.1 of Candidatus Acidiferrales bacterium. Taxonomy (GTDB): domain Bacteria; phylum Acidobacteriota; class Terriglobia; order Acidiferrales; family UBA7541; genus DAHUXN01. The sequence continues at coordinate 7,154 of JBAPRL010000069.1, read as the reverse complement.
TTTCAAGGGCAATTGGTCGAGCGCGGCTGCGTTAGGAACCTGAGCGTTGGTGTAGAGATTGTAGTCGAGCGGGCCGATGCGGACGTCGCCGGCAGGCAGAATCAGGTTCGAATGATCGATTGCCCGCACTACGTCCATCGGACTCAATTGATTGGCCTGCAGTTTCAGAGGATCCACGTACACCATGATCTGCCTATATTTCCCACCGTATGGCGGCGGGACCGTTGCTCCCGGCACGCCAGCAATCTGGTTTCGAATCTGGAATTGCAGATAATCATGTAACTGCGTCTCCGACAGGCCCTTGCCGTCAACTGTCAGAAGGCAAACGGGCAGGCCGGATGGATCCATTTGCATTACAACCGGCGGCAACGTCCCTTCAGGAAGACGCCGCAAATCCGCCATGGCAAGATTGGATATCTGGGTGACGTCCGCGTTGGCGTCCGTGCCGGCTTGGAAATACACCTTGATTATACTGACTCCGGACAACGACCGGGATTCCATGTGGTCGATTCCGCTGCCGAGCGTAAAGAAGCGTTCAAACGTGTCGGTGATGTCTGCTTCAATCTGTTCTGGCGGCATGCCGCTGTAAAACGTGGCTACCTCCACCATGGGAATGTTGATCGGGGGAAACATGTCCACCGGCATTTGCACCAAACTGGTGAGTCCCAATACGCAGACAAAAAGGCAAATGACCACGATGAAGTAAGGATGACGCAGAGAAAATGATGACATAAAACTCCTATTCCGTTTGCGGGGGCTTCACAACCGTTGGCGCCACGAGCTCACCAGCTTTGAACTGTTCCTGTTCACCGAACACGACACGTTCGTTCAGGCTGAGGCCGGACGTCACCTCCACAACCGTGGCGTTTTCAAGGCCAAGGGCGACGTCGCGCCTTTCGATATGGTTACTGTCGTTAACAACCAGCACGGTACCGCGGCCTTGGCCCGAAGACTGTACGGCCTGCACCGGCACAGTCAGAACGTTCTGCTCCGTTTGCAAGGGGATGTCCACGGTCGCGTACATGCCGGGCACGATTTGGTATTGGGGATTCGGGACCTGAACTTCGGTATGCATGGTGCGGGTGGCGACGTCGATTTGGTCCGCGACGCGGACGACCTTGCCGGTAAACGTGCGGTTCAGGCCCGACACATTGATATCAACGGTCGTGCCGATGCGGACATCGGGAACGGCTCTTTCCGGCACGGGGATGACAAGCCGCAAAAGATCGTTTTGGGAGAGGTGACATAGGGCGGAGTTCCCGATATTCGATGACGTTCCAGCCGGCAGCAGCGCACCCGTGTACGCATACATTCGGGTAACCACGCCATCAAAGGGCGCGGCCATATGTGCATACGCGTAGAGAGTCTTATCCTTCTCCAGAGCATCTTTCGCAGCGAGCATAGCCTCCTGCGCAGCGGAAACTGCGTCGTTGGCTTCGAGGTCTTTGCCCTGCGCGACGTCGATGTCTTCCTGAGAAATAAGGCCCGGGCGCACCTTCTGCACGCTCGCGAGGCGCTGATAGGTTACGTGCGCCACCGCGTATGCGGACTGCGCGCGATGCAGTTCCTCTCCGGTCTGCGCCAATGCTGCTTCGTCGTGCTGGATCTGCTGTACGAGCTCCGGTATCTCAAGGACGGCCATCAACTGGCCCTGCCGAACGTGGGTTCCCCAATCAATGTAGAGTTTCTGGATATAGCCGGAAACCTTGGCGTAAACGTCGATTTCCTGAAAGGGCTGGAACTCGGAAGCGATCTCGAGCGTGGTCGAAATGTTCCGCCGCGTCACCGGGACCACGGCTGCGCGCGGGGCATTTGCCGCGTCTACCTTTGCCGGCTCGCCCGAAGTTCCGCAGCCCGCGAGAAGTGCCGCAGCGAAAAAGAGCGGCGGCAGGACTCCGATCCACAAGTGTCGTTTCGATCTCATTGGTTCACCATGATTATTCCTGAGGCCCTTCCGGATTTGATTTCGAACCCGAAGGGACAAGAGTTGTGTCGCGGATGGCTTGGCGAAGCCGTTCGAGGGTGAAATCCGCCGAGCGGCGCAATCCGATCAAATGCTGCCTGCGTTGCCTGATCTCCCGTGCCGCCTCGGGAACTTTATCGGCAATTTCCAGCGGCACGGTTTGGACTCCATGACAGTCGCCGTGAATCAGGTCCCCGGGCTGGATCTTTAAGCCCCCGACTGTAACCGTCCCGCCGAAATCGAAGAGATGGGCGTAGGCGTGTGAAACGGAGACGTTGCCCGCGAACATCTGAAATTCCGTCGGCCGTATATCGGGAAGGTCACGCACGGCTCCATTCGTCACGATTCCTACACAGCCCAATGACAGAAGGATATTCGCGTGGACCTCGCCGACAAACGCTCCGAGGCCAGGCGGATCGTCCACGTCTTCGATCACCACGACCCGAGGAGCTGGAATCGTGAGGATGTCGTTCCACCAATCCGTCCGGTCGTAATAGTCGAAGGATTTGTTCGGCTCCATGGGCGGCTTGGAAGTTCGGATTCGCGCCGTCGCAGCGTAGCCAATCATGGACGGTTGATCCTTGAAGATGCATCGAATACTTGAATCAGAGAATCCGGTGTTGGGCAGCCGTTCGTGAAAAGTCTCGATGGCGCTGGCCACCACGCACGTTGTCAACCGGCGAAACTGTTCCAATTGGGCGGGTTTTAGCACTCTTGTTATCATGACCGTCCCCACTCAAAGGCAATGCAGGCGAGCACGCAGGCGCTTATGGCCGGCACTGCGGCGTGGCGCGGCAATTTACTCTTTTCGATTTTCATGGCTGACTAGCTCCCGTAAAGCAAAGGCCCCGGGAATCGAGCGCTCTGACAACCAAACACATGTTTCTCGACCCAGGGATGCGATTCAATCAGGACCCATTGGACCCACTTGCTCGGCGCCGGTTTGAGCGCGGTTCAAGCTCTCACAAATAAGGATAAGGCGGCGGCTAGATACGAATGATTGGGGGAGCTCGCAGCAACGACGGTGAGACCACTACTTCCAGCATCGACTGGTCTTCAAGTGGAAGACTCAGCACCAAGGATGCTGATGGAGTTGCGTACGAATAGCTCACAGAAGGAGAGACTGCAGGTATCGCAGAGTGCGCGACACCTTGAGCCGTGGCGATGTTGGCAAAGCAAAGCGGCGTGCGTGGCCGGGGCTGCGCATGTGGCCGGAACCTGCTCGCACTGAAACCGATCAGGAGAACGGTGAGCGGTATAAGCGCCAAGCGCAGAACGACCCTTGCCGAGGAACGTCTCATCAGTATGCAGAACCTGTCAGCAATTCATTGCACCGCAGCATCAGCGTGCCCACTATCCACTTGCATGAGAACTTCAAACTGCAAAGGATCAATGCTCCTTAGAAGTACTATGATGCGATTTTATCGCCTCGGGCTGGGAGAAAGCAAGCAGCGCCCAAGCTCCAGTCCAGCCGAGGGATAATTTAGGCGGTGGTTTCAAACGAAGGCTCGGGGCTGGCAAATTGGCGCTGATACAAGTCCGCGTAGACGCCTTGCTGTTCCAAGAGCTCGGCGTGGGTGCCGCGCTGGACGATGCGCCCCTCCTGCACGACGAGTATCTGGTCGGCCTTGAGAATCGTTGACAGGCGATGCGCGATGACGATCGAAGTTCGCCCCGCCAGAGCGGTTTCAAGCGCCCTTTGTATGGCCGCTTCCGACTCGGAGTCCAGATGGGCGGTGGCTTCGTCGAGAATGACGATATCCGGCGCCTTCAGAAGAAGCCGAGCGATTGCCAGGCGCTGCTTCTCTCCGCCGGAGAAACGATAGCCACGCTCGCCGACGAGTGTATCGAGCGCTTGGGGCAACGACGAAATGAGCGGAAGTACCTGCGCGGCGCGCAAGGCTTCGGTGATTTCCGTGTCGGTGGCGTCGGGCTTCGCATATACAAGGTTCGCGCGGATGGTGTCGTGGAAAAGATGGGCGTCCTGGGTGACCACGCCGATGCGCTGATGCAGCGAATCGAGCTTGGCATCGCGAACGTCGATGCCATTCACGGAAATCGAACCGCCCTGGACGTCATAAAGACGCGGCACCAGCTGCGTGATGGTTGTCTTGCCCGCGCCGGATGGCCCGACCAGAGCCACCAGCTGGCCCGGTGCGGCGGTGAAAGTAATGTCATAGAGCACGGTTTTTTCCGGCGTCTTGTCCGGCACAGCAATGGATTCAAGCGAGGCAAGCGAAACCTCAGAAGCGGTCGGGTAGCGGAAGGAGACGTGGTTAAAAGAAATCGTTGCCGGGCCGGCAGGAACAGGAATCGCTCCGGGCTTTTCTTGAATCATCGGTGGAAGGTCGAGCACTTCGAATACCCGCTCGAAGGATACGAGCGCGGTCATGACGCTGACTTGAATGTTGGAAAGCCCAACCAGCGGGACGTACAGCCGCGCCAAGTAAGAGACCAGGGCCACGACCGTGCCGACGTCAAGCTTATGCTTGACCGCGAGCACGCCACCCCAGCCGTAGGCTAGCGCCGTGGCAAACATGGCCATGAGCATGAGCGCCGTGAAGAACAGGCGTCCATAGACGGCGCTCTTGACGCCGATATCGGAGACGCGCGTGGCTTTGGCTTCGAACGCCGCGCTTTCGTCCTGGCGGCGGCCGAAGAGCTTGGCGAGCTGCGCGCCGGCCACATTGAATCGCTCGACCATCAGGCTATTCATCGAGGCGTTGAGGTTGTAGCTCTCGCGCGTGATGGCCTGGAGCTTGCGTCCCCAGAAGCGCGCGGGGAGAACGAAGAGCGGAATCAGCACGAGCCCCGCGAGCGTGATGCGCCAGGAGAGCACGAACATCGCTCCCAAGATCAGGATCACCGTGATGATGTTGCCGACAACGTTGGAGAGAAGGTCGGTGAACGCGGTTCGCGCCCCGCTGACGTCGTTATTGAGACGGCTGACCAGAGCGCCGGTTTGCGCGCGGGTGAAAAACGCGAGCGGCATTTGCTGGATATGTTCGAAGAGCTTGGTACGCAGAGAGAGTACGATGCGAGCGCCAATTTTCGCGGACAGATAGGATTGCGTCAGGCCAAACGCCGCATCCAATAGGCCCAAACCCGCCACGAGAATGGCGAGCTTGATGATAAGCGCAGCGTTTCCCTTCATGATTCCGTTGTTGATGATGTCGCGATAGATAAGAGGATTTATGACACCGACGACGGCGTCCAAAGTGACCACAAAGAGAAACAGCGTGAGAAGCTTGGTATACGGAGCAGCAAATGCCAGCGTGCGCTTCGCCGTCCCAGGCTTGACTTTTTGGTTCAGGACAGACGTGTCCTGGCGAAAGGAGCGCAACGAACTGATCATCCCGCCGGCCACGTTATTCCTCCGATTCCCCGGGCGAATCTTTGGGCAGTTCGTTAAGTTTATACAGTCGGGCCGTGCGATTCAAATTGGTGCCGCAAGGGGACGATTTTAGAACTTTCCTGGGGGAATTCGTGGCAGGATGTCGCAATTTGAGCTTCCTGGTGGACCTAGAGTGGCCCGTTTGGAAGCCCCTTAGGGCGCTTGTCCGATAATCCGACTTACCAGGGGTTGATCGCTGTTAAGGCTGACTTGTTACCTGCTTCAAAAAACTCGACAAGTTAGGGCAGCTACTTCCGTGTCAGCCGCAATTCGATCATCATCCGCTCGTTCCCTTTGTCATCGATCAGGAAATGGCGATGGAGGAGAACGCGGCCGTCTTCCTCAAGGTGCGCGCGCGCGACCGTCTTGCGCCCAGGATGATCGGGATCGAGGGGCGTGGCCCACAGGACGATGTTTTTGCCGTCGAACGTACCATCGCTCTGGCGAATCGACATCGTCGTCTGCCGCGAGTCGTACCACACGGTGGTGAAGCGATTCGTTTTGGAATCGAAGCCGGAGATTCCCGTGCCGGTGCTCTTCGTTCCGTCAGAATTGAAGAAGGTAAAATGCGACTCCAGAAACTTGCCGTCCTGGACCATATACTGCTTGCACGTGCCTTTCGACACGATTGGCTTCCCGTTCATCGGGAAGAATGTCTTGACGACGTCCCAGTCGCCCGCGAACTGCGCGAGCAGTTTCTGGCCCGCGCCCGGCGTGTTCGGCGGCTCATATTGATTGTGGGTTTGCTGCGCGACTGCGGCAGTGGCAATAAGCAGCGTCGCGACAATCCATTTCCTCATAGTACGCATGGCACGCAATCATATGAGAAAGTCGCAAACGTTGCACGGTTTTTTGGATTAGCTAGCCGATCCTCGCAGGCAAGGTCGAAAATCCTGGCGAGCTTCCCCTTGGGTTCAAATTACGCTCGCTTGGTTCCATGCCGACCCAGCGTGGAATTTGAGTTCGAAAGAAAACTAGGGAGTATCGACGGAAGTCATTGAAAATACGCTGCAAAAAAAGTGGCGCGCCCAAGGGGACGATTTTAGAACTTTCCTCGGAGAGTTTGTGTCGAGTTTGCCGCAGGTTGAGATTTTGGGTTCGACAACCCGACTCTGTGGCGATCTGTCCCTTTAGCCGCTGGCTTTTGTTTTCTTGAAGTTAACCAGGAGCGCCGGAGGTTAACGGCAAGCGCCGGAGATTCGCTAAGTCGCAGCGCGAGAACACGTTAACCAAAAGCGCCGCGCGGCGCTTTGCAGCAACCACTTCGTGGGTGATGTGTCATACCCCCCTCCGGCGCGTCAGCGCCGCTTCTTCTCCGATGCTCCCGGCGCTCCGCGTTAACCGCCAGCAAGTAGCCCTCGGGAGCCCGCCGGACTTGGCTACCGGTCACGGCCAGCGAGCGAAGGCTGCTGATCCGGTACCTCATGGCTAACCCGCAGGGTTCCCTCGGCGCGGGACCTCCGGGCGACAGGATAAACAGGCGACGCGGATCGTGCCCTGGGCAGCAGGGATCGGCCCGGCTCGCCGCAACCCGGCTCACCCCCGTCGTTCGGGATCGCTCCTAAAAACAGTGTGCATCGCGCTAGCAAGCCCTGGCTGAACGGGAGCCGCAAGTCAGCGGTAGGACACGGCGGCCCAGATGATCTGAAGCTTGAATAGGTCTAAAAGGAGCCGACACTTAGGCTCGAAGCTGGTTTCTCGGTCGAATGCGTCAAACGTGGAAGTGAACAGCCCATTGATTGACGGTGACGAAACGGCGCTCCATTCAATCTTGCTGTCAGTGGTACCTACTAATAC
>JBAPRL010000068.1:0-70724 GCA_049281095.1 Candidatus Acidiferrales bacterium | reverse complement strand
CTTCCGGCGCGTTGTCGATCGAATCAAACGCCCGGAACTGCACCTTGGGGTTGTTCTTCGACAGCACCTTGGTGATCGCCGCCGTCAGCGTGGTCTTTCCGTGATCGATGTGCCCGATCGTCCCGATATTCAGGTGCGGCTTGCTGCGCTCGAATTTTTCCTTCGCCATCGCTTCTTACCCTCACTCAGAATCTTTGCTGCCCGCGCATTCCGCCAATGATGGAGCGGGGGACGGGATTCGAACCCGCGACCATCTGCTTGGAAGGCAGAGACTCTACCCCTGAGTTACCCCCGCCCAGCCCTTCTGTTTCAACGCTCTTCTTTCCTGCACCAACGTTAACGAACAACTTTCATTTGCGACTTCAGAAAATTACGGCCCTGGCCACTCTTGAGATACTTCTCCCGCTCACGAGCTTCGCCGCGCGAAGCGCATTGCTCTGAGTAAATCAGCGTAAACGGAACGCGTGACCGAGTCGATTGGTTGTACCCGCCGTTGTGCTCCTTGATGCGTCTTTCGATGTCACTCGTCATTCCAATGTAGAGCCCACCATCCCGGCAACTCTGCAGCGCATACGCGAACCACATAACCAATCCCTTTGGCCCGGGATTGAACCCTGCCCGCCTAGGCGGGCGGTGAAACCGCTTGGAAGGCAGAGACTCTACCCCTGCCTACCGCAGGCAGGCCTGAGTTACCCCCGCCCAACTCACAACTCTGGAGCCTGGGACCGGGATTGAACCGGTGACCTCGTCCTTACCAAGGACGCGCTCTACCAACTGAGCTACCCAGGCTCAAACCGGTTGGCTGGTGGCGCGATTCCATCTCCTACGATTTCGTCACAGTTTCCAAGTCTTTCGAGATCGAACCGCGCTGTTTCTTGCAACGCTTCTTCCCAGCTCTCGCGGCACAATGGTGGACGGGGGAGGATTCGAACCTCCGTAGCCCGCAAGGAGCGGCAGATTTACAGTCTGCTGGTTTTAGCCACTCACCCACCCGTCCCGCGAAAATATGGGACTTCACGCGCTGTCTCAAACGGGGCTTTCCGCAACGCAGAAAGGGCTCGTGTCCAAAGACACCAGCCCCTTCGTTTTTAGTGCGAGGAATCCGTCTGATTCAAACCCAAAATCCCGATCCTCAAAATTCAGCTGGCGGAGGGAATTGAACCCCCGACCCTCTGATTACAAATCAGATGCTCTACCAGCTGAGCTACGCCAGCACCCAAACCTGACGAAGTTATCACGAAGGCAATAAAATTGCAAGCGCCTCGCTAAACCAAGCACGACCCATGCCACACGAATCCGTGATTGTCCCCGCAACCCCAACTTTACACTAATTGGATGCGTATTTATACTCAAAAAGTAGCCTCACCGACCAGATGAAACGCACCCTGACCATTCTTCTCGTAGCCTGTATCGCGGCAGTGCTTGCCTTCGCCTATATCCATCATCATCAACTCGTAAAACAGCGCCAGGCATTCGATGCTCCTTCGCCGGCTCCCCCCAGTTCCCCGTCCAATCCCAGTTCCGCGACGGCTACCGCAAACGCATCCGATTTGATTCAGCAATTACCTGCTGGCGCACCGGCGATTGTCTTCGTCGACGTTGCCGCGCTGCGCGCCTCATCTTTTGCGAACGAGCTTGTCTCTCTCGCGCCGACGTCTGCGCAGGATCCCGCCTACACGGAATTCATTCGTGCTACTGGATTTGATTACTCGCGCGACTTGGATCGCGCTGCGATTGCCCTCTGGCCGCAAACTTCCTCGACCTCTGTTCTCGCCCTCGCGCAAGGTCGCTTCGATCAAGCGAAGATCGAAAGCTACGCGCTGCGCTTCGGCCGGCTCGTAAAAACTCGCAACCACAAGATCTACGAGGTGCGCGAGGAAAATTCTACGCGGGTCATTCGCTTCACTTTTCTGGCCTCCGGCGAAATCGCTCTCGCCGACGGCCCGGCCCTGTCGCAAGTGCTTGGCGCGCAGAATTCCCATCGCCTCGATCCGGAAATGTCGGCGCGTGTCGCCCGCGTTTCCGGCGCTCCCGTTTACGCCGTCGCGCGCACGCAGGATCTCCCGGCGGACCTTGGCATCGATTCATCCCATTCCGCGCAGCTCGCTCGCCTGCTTCGCAGCGTGCACGCAATCACCGCCGCCGCCCGGCCCGCCGCCGCCGATCTGAAAGTCTCCGCATCCGCCGAATGCGATTCGACTCTCGACGCGTTTCAACTTTCGACCGCCCTGCAAGGCCTGCTTTGGATGGGTCGCGCCGCGCTGGCAGACTCGAAGACGCAGCAGCAAATCGGCCCGCAGTGGCCTGCGGTCGACGCGCTGCTCAAGGCCGCTGACATCTCGCACGACGGCCATCTGGTTCAGTTGCGCATTCAGATCACTCCGCAGATGCTTCAAGCGGCAGGTGTCGCGCCTGCGAATGGCGCGGCTAGGAAATGAGGGGATTTGTGCTGGTGGTTCGAGCGAAACGCCAACGGAAGAACTAAGCTAGGCTGGAAGCTAACTCTAAAACCTAAACTCTTAATCCCCGCCCGATACCGTCCCGCCTGTATCCACTTGGTGTAAGTAACGCCAAGGATTCACTGGGGCATTGTTGATGCGAACTTCGAAGTGCAGGTGCGGAGCCGTCGCGCGGCCGCTGTCGCCTTCTTGCGCAATCACGTCGCCCCGTTTCACGCGCATCCCTTCGTCCGTGTCATACGCCGAAAGGTGCGCATACCACGTCGTGATGCCGAAGCCATGATCGATAATTACCACGCGGCCATATCCTTGCCTGTTCCCCACCCACACCACCACGCCATCCGCCGCGGCGCGAACATCGTCGCCATAATGCGACGCAATATCCAGGCCTCTGTGGAATTCGCCTTCTCCGCCGAATGGATCCAGCCGTTCTCCGAATCGGCTGGTGATTCGTCCCATCACCGGCCAAAGCGAAGGAATGAACGGCGCATCCACCAGCTTCATCCCTGGCACCAGACGAAGAGCTCCCGTCGACGCCAGTATCACCGCCGCGGAATTTTGTTCCAGGAAATTGAATTGATCAACCGTGTCTTTGTACGTCTCATCAGACTGCGCCGAAGTATTGGTCAAACTGAACGGCGTATCCGGCACCCGCGTCAACCCATAAGCAACCGCCACCTCGCTCGCCAATGATTGCAACGAATTCAGCCGCTGGTTTGCGTCCTTCACCTGGCTCTGCAGATCACGATACTGCTGGGTCAGCGCGCTCTGGTCTTTCAGCAGCGAGTTGTAGGCCGTCACCTTCCACAGCATGTGGGAATACGAGCCCACCGCCGCAAGCACCGTGGCGCTTCCGACGAGTGCAAGAGCCACCAGCAGATGAAGGGCATAGTGCGGGATGCGCATTCGGCGCATCTTCCCCGAATCCGTGGAAGCGACAAAAAATGTGTAATATTTACGACCCATGGTTCAGCTTTGAATTTCTGAACTTGTCTTTGCGCCAGATCCTGACCGCTGGCCCCAAAAGTGCGGTCGGCGCGTTGCCTACCAGTGTTTGAACCGCGAGACTCGGTCCGAAACCCGGCCGCGAATATAAGTGCTGCCCTCCGCAGAGTCAACCAAATATTCCTCCCGCAGGGCTGGGGCTCGTTTTATCCCCCGGATCGCCTTATAATCCGGCAGGCACAATTACCCTCTATAGATATTTATAAAACGTGAGAAAGCCAATTACAACTGGTCAGAGGGACAGGGAAACTGAGCTGATCACCAAAATCGCGCAAACCATTCCATCCATTGGGCATATGGGAGATCGCGAAACACTGATTGCGGGCATTGGCGACGACGCAGCCGTACTCCGCCCCTCAGCACGCTCCGAGTGGGTCATCAGTTGCGATTTCTCCCTCGAAAACGTCCATTTCCAGGCAAACTACCCGCCTGACTCCGTCGGATACAAATCTCTGGCTCGCGCCACCAGCGACTTGGCCGCCATGGGCGCGCAACCGCGCTACTTTCTCCTGGCGCTCGCCCTCCCGGGTGCCAAAACGGGGAAATGGCTGCACCGCTTTGCGTCAGGAATGTCCCGTGCCGCCCGCGAATTCGATTCCCGCCTGATTGGCGGCGACATCTCCCGATCAACTTCCGTGGCAATTTGCATCACCGTCCTTGGCGAAACGCCCGCAGGCCGCGCCGTCCCGCGCTCAGGCGCCAGGCCCGGCGACCTTATATATGTCAGCGGCACGCTCGGCGCCGCGCAATTGGGCCTCGAACTCGTCCTTCGCGGCCGGTCTCGACAACCTTCGCTAAAAAAGTACCTCCAACCGCACTTCTATCCAAAAATTCCCGCCGCTCTCGGCCAGGCGCTCGCGCGCCACCGCATCCCCTCCGCCATGATGGACATTTCCGACGGCCTTTCAACCGACTTGACCCGTCTATGCACGGTAAGCAGCGTCGGTGCCCAAATCTGGGCGGAGAAGCTTCCCGCCGTTCACGTTCCGGCCGCCTTGCTCGCGCGCGGAATCGATCCGCTCGCACTCGCTCTTCACGGTGGCGATGACTACGGCCTGCTTTTCACCGTCCCGCCAAAATCCGCGCAACACCTCCGCCGCCTCACGCATCGCGCACAAATTACCCACATCGGCGAAATCACTCGCACGCGCAAAATTGCGCTTATTCACCGCGACGGCCGCGCCTCGCCCCTGGCCGCAAAAGGCTGGAACCCCTTCCGTTGAAATCTGGATTTTTTATTGCGAACGAAGCCTGGCTGGGCAGCCCCGATCGAACTTGCTCGTCGTAACAAGTTCGCTCGATGCTTCGAGCAGTTTACCCGCCCTGCGGCACACCCGGTTTCGTCGGTGGTTTTACTGGCGGCTTCACAGGTTCTGCCGCCGGCTTCTCCGGCAATCCCTGTTCGGTCACATCCGCCGGCGGAGCCGCATCCGGCACATCCACATCCTCATGAGCAGTCTTCACCAGTTCTTCCAGCGAAGTCACGTTCGGGAAGTTTTCCACCGGCATTCCCTTGCTCGCCTGCTCCATGAATTCCAGCCAAATCGGCAGCGCCGCCCGCGCTCCGGTCTCCTTCGGCCCCAGCGAAGTCTTCGGGTCGTCGAAACCCACCCACGCTCCTGCGGTAATCTGCGGCGTGAATCCGATGTACCACGCATCGGTGAAATCATTCGTCGTCCCCGTTTTCCCTGCCGTCGGCCTGCCCAGCGCTTGCGCGCGCACGCCAGTACCGAAGTGCACCACATCTTCGAGCATCGCCACCATGGTCCGCGCCACATCCGACGGCAGCGCGTCCGTCACCTTCGGCCGCGCCTCCTCCAGAATCGCGCCGTCATACGAAGTCACCCGCCGAATCATATGCGGCTGAATATGAATTCCGTCATCAGGAAACACCGTGAACGCCGATGTATGCTCCAGCAAAGTCAAATCCGCCGCGCCCAGCGCCAGCGGCAAGTACGGCGGCAGCGGGCTGGTAATTCCAAACCGCCGCGCATTCTCGATCACATTCTCGATTCCCACCTGATCCAGTATCCGCACCGCCGGCACATTGCGCGAGTCCGCCAGCGCGCGCCGCAAGCTGATGCGCCCTTCGAACGTGTTGTCATAGTTGCGCGGCGTATAATCGTTCCCGCCGTTCATATAGGTGATCGGTTCATCCAAGACCGTATCGAACGGTGTCATGCCCTTCTCCAGCGCCGTCGCGTACACGTACACTTTGAACGAGCTTCCCGTTTGCCGCATCGCCTGCACCGCGCGATTGTATTTAGACTCCTCAAAGCTGTACCCGCCAACCATCGCTTTGATTTCTCCCGTGGCGTTATCAATCGCCAGCAGCGACGCTTGCGCGGCGGGGATCTGTTCGAGCTGCACGTGCACCGTGCTTCCGTTGATACTTTCGATGTACAAATTGGCGAGGTCGCCGATCTGCAGAAGCTGTTCGGGCGATTTTTCGCCCGTCCACGTAAAATCCGGCGCCGTGACCACTGCGCGGTATGGCCCGACCTTCGCCACCGCGGCATTGCGGTCCACCGCGGTAATCAATCCCGTGACGTAATCTCCCGGCTTGATCGCGTCGCGCCAGTCCGGCGACTCATAACTCTGCAGTGTCCCCAGGTGCTCGTGGAAAACGTTGGGCAAGTCGCCGCGCCAGCCGTGCCGGCGATCGTAAGCATGCAAGCCGTCGCGCACGGCTTGCACCGCCGCGTGCTGCATGGCCGTGTTCAGCGTGGTGTAAACGCGCAGCCCTTCTTGATGCACCGCTTCAGGCCCGAATTCCTGTTCCAGTTTCTGCCGGATTTCTTCCACAAAATACGGCGCTACGGTGCTGTTCTGCGGATACGTCAGATTCAACCCCAGCGGCATCTGCTGTGCCGCCTTGGCCTGCGCTCTGGTGATTTTTCCGTTGTCCGCCATGAAATCGAGCACCAGATTGCGGCGGTCGAGCGCGCGCTTCGGATGCAAGATGGGCGAATAGATTGGCCCGCGAATGATCGCCGCGAGCAGCGCCGCCTCTGGCAAACTCAACTGGCTGACGTGCTTCCCGAAATATGATTCCGACGCCGACTCGAATCCGTAATTTCCTGCGCCGAGATAAATTTGATTGCAGTACATCGTGAAAATTTGTTGCTTGGTGTAATGCCGCTCGATTTGAATCGCCAGCATGGCCTCTTCTGTTTTGCGCCGGAAACTGCGGTCCGAGCGATTCAGAAACAGCCCTCCCGCCAACTGCATGGTGATCGTGCTCGCGCCCTGGACAATTCGCCGGTGCACCATATTGGCCCACGCCGCTTCCGCCACGCGCGGAAAGTCCACGCCCCAGTGCTCCATGAAGTGCCGGTCTTCCGTCGAGATGATTGCGTCCTTCAGGACTTGCGGGATCTGATCGTAGGTCAGCAGAATTCGCCGCTGCAGGGCAAACGTTCCAATCGATGTTCCGTCATCCGCGTAAAGTTCCGTCACCACATCCGGACGGTAATTTTCCAGCTCTTGAATCTGTGGCAGGTCGCTGTTGTAGACAAAAAGCAGTCCCGTTGCGCAGCCCACGGCAATCGAGCAGAGAACCAGCAGAAAAATCGCGACGCGGCTGAAGAGTTTTCCCCCGCCAATGCGGACTAGCCCCTGCGGCCCTTCATCCTGCAGCATTTCATCCTGTGGCAATTCGTCCCGCGCCCTGTCATCCTGTGGCGTTTCATCCATTTCCCTTCAATTGTATCCCAAGCCTATCAACGCGCGCGCCGCTGCTCAATCACCTGCGTCGTCAACAAAACACCGCGATGAAAGTTGCAAATTCGGGTTCATCGACACAAATCTGCTATAGTTCCGAATGCCGTCGGCGCTTACTCACCTTAATGAAACCTGGGCACAAACTGCTGATCTTGGCTCTCGCTCTGATCGTTCCTTATGTCGCTGTCATGATATTTATCATTTCAAAATACCCGCCGAATAACGTACCGGAGTGGATTTCCCTGAGCGGCGGCTGTTACATACTCGTTACAATTCTCCTCGCTGCATTTCTTGGTAACAGAATTATTGGCCGCGGAAAAACCGGCATGCAGCCCACCGCATCATCGCGACGCCTCGTCACGATAGGCATGCTCTTTATTGCTTATCTAGTTGTGCTTTGGTCCTGCTTCTTCGTGTACGGCGCTTTCGAACTTTTCAAAGGAGAGATTCCGGCAGGGCGGGCACTCCCCGCAGGTGCGCTCTTGCTTGCCCTTATTTTGGTTGTTGGCTGGTCACTTTGGCGCTATCTGAAATTGCGCCGGGCAAACAATAACGTGTCGAAGGCGAAAAAAGCCTAAAAAAGCTGCCCACGTCACTCTGCTTCCGGCACCACCGCCTCCGCCTCAATCTCCACCAGCATATCCGGCGAAACCAATCCCGTCACTTCCACCATCGAGCACGCCGGCCGGATCTTCCCGAACACTTCTCCATGCGCGCGGCCAATCTTTTCCCACTCGGAAATATTCCTGACGAAAATCCGCGTGCGCACCACATGCTCCATCTTCGCTCCCGCTTTCCCGAGCGCCGCCTCGATGTTTTTCAGAATCTGCACCGCCTGCACGTACGCGTCGCCTTTCCCGACGATTTCGCCCTTCGCATCCGTCGCCGTCGTTCCCGCCACCCATATCTGCGAGCCCACCCGCACCGCCCGCGAATATCCCACCACCGGCTCCCACGGCGTCCCGCTCGAAACATTCTGCCTTTTCATCTCTCTCTCCTCAGCATTAGCACTTCCCTATCGCAACTCGAAGCCCCGCCTCGCTGGACTTCGCTTCGCAAACTCCGTAACCTTACTTCGTAGCCCAAATCGAGGTCGCCGCTCCCGTATGCTCTGCAAAAACATTCTTGAGGCCATCGGCAATACGCCGCTCATCCGCCTCAACCGTCTGACACAGGATATCCAAGCCGAAGTATTCGTCAAAGCCGATTACCTCAATCCTGGCGGCTCGGTAAAAGACCGCATCGGCATCTGGATGATCGACGAAGCTGAGCGCAAAGGCCTGCTCAAACCCGGCGGCACCATCATCGAAGGCACTTCGGGAAACACCGGCATGGGCCTCGCGCTCGTGGCCACTGTGCGCGGTTACAAAATCGTTTTCACCATCACCGACAAGCAGTCGCGCGAAAAAATCGACCTACTCAAAGCCTTTGGCGCCGAAGTCATCGTCTGTCCCACCGCCGTCGAGCCCGACGATCCGCGCAGTTACTATTCCGTTGCCAAAAAACTCGCGCGCGAAATTCCCAACTCTTTCTACCCCAATCAATACGAAAATCCCATGAACCCCGACGCCCACTATCACACCACCGGCCCGGAGATTTGGAAGGACACCGCCGGAAAAATCACGCACTTCGTTTGCGCCATGGGCACCGGCGGCACCATCAGCGGCGCCGGCAAATTCCTCAAAGAAAAAAATCACGCCGTAAAAATCATCGGCGTCGACCCCATCGGCTCGCTTTACTACGAATTTGTGAAGACCGGCAAGGTGGGCAAAGCCAAAACCTACGTCGTCGAAGGCATCGGCGAAGATATTTTCCCTTCCACCATGCACTTCGACGTTCTCGACGACGTGCTCCAGGTCACCGACGAAGAATGCTTCGTATGGGCGCGCCGTCTCGCCAAACAGGAAGGCATTTTCACCGGCGGCTCAGGAGGCGGCTGCCTTTCCGCCGCGCTGCGCCTCGCCCGCGAATTGAAAAAAGACGACGTCGTCGTCGCCTTCCTTCCCGACACCGGCATGCGCTATTTGAGCAAAGTCTACAACGACGGCTGGATGCGCGAGCACGGCTACGTCGAATCCGAAGTCCCGCTCTGCGCCGCCGACGTCGTCCGCGTCAAAGCACAAAACGGCAAGCACCGCGAACTCATCGTCGCGCGCCCGTACCAAACCGTTTTTCACGCCCTGCACACCATGCAGCAACAGGACATTTCGCAGTTGCCCGTCTTCGAAGACGAAAGTCCCATCGGCACAATTTACGAGGATCAAATCCTGAATCTCGCGCTGCAGGGCAAAGACCTCCGCAAGCTCGTCATCCGCGAAGTCATGGGCGAAGCGCTTCCGCGCATTCCCAGCGACGCGCCCGTCGAGCGCGTCACCCAGCTCCTCAGCCATTCCGGTCCCGCTGTCTTCGTCGAAATGTCCAACGGCAGATTCGAAATCCTCACCAAATTCGACCTGATGGACACCATCGCCAGTCTCATGGAACAAAAGCGCTAAGTCGCCGTTATGCCCGTGCTCATCTCCATGCTGCGCGGCGTCAATGTCGGCGGCCACAACAAAATCAAAATGGACGCGCTGCGCTCCCTCTATCAATCCCTGAAGTTCACGGGCTGCGAAACGCACATCCAAAGCGGCAACGTCGTCTTCGCCACCACCGAGCGCGACCTCGTCGCCCTCTCGACGCGCATCGAAAAATCCATCGAGCGTAAGTTCGGCTTTCGTCCCAGCGTGATTCTCCGCACCTCCGCCGAGCTGCGCGACGTCATCGCCCGCAATCCCTTCGCCAAGCGCCGCAACATCGATCCCCGCAAATTCCTCGTCGCTTTTCTCGCGCGCGATCCGGGCGCGGACGCCTTTGCCAAACTCCGCGCCATCAAAATCGCTCCCGAGGAATTGCACTGCCACGCCCGCGAGCTCTACATCTATTTTCCCAACGGCATGGCCCGCCCCAAACTCTCCTGGTCGTCCATCGACCGCTCTCTCAAAATTCCCGTCACCGGCCGCAATTGGAACAGCGTCACCACGCTCCTTGCCATGGCCGAGAAGCTCGAATCCCCATCGTAATTTCCGCCCAAAGATTTATTTCTTCCGCGTGTAATCGGTTTCCTGGAACGGCATTTCCTTGCCGTCCGCCCCCACCGTCGCCATCGTCACGCTGAAGTGATCGTCGTCCGTTTGCACGAACAGCGCGTGCAGCGGCATCTTGCCCGTCCCGGAAGGAGTGCCCGCTTCACCGCCGAAGTCGATGGTCTTGCCGCCATCGCTGCTCGCGCCCTTCAGCATCGTGATCCCGTTCGACATGGTGTACATCCGCGCCATTTCGTACTCCTTGGTCGCGTCGTTGTACCCATAAATCCGCAGCCCGTCGACCGGGCGTCCAAAAACCGTGTCGTGGCTTTCTTCGAGAATGAATCTGCCGCCCAGCACCACCGAGAATTTTGACGTGCCCGAGGACGGCGCGGCGTTGGCACCGGTTTGTCCCACGAATTTTATGACCCGGTCGTACTCGCCCGCGAGTTTTGCCAGCGACGCGTGCTCCGCGTCGCTTGGCCCAGACGCAGCACTTTGCCCCCCCATTTGTCCGCCTGCGCGGGTCCGCACGGCATTATTCGCGGCGTTCGACGCGCGATGCTGCGCGAGCGCCGTTCCAGCAACAAACACCATCCCTCCCAGCAAAAATCCGGCGAACACTCCAACAATCACGCCCGCCCCTCGCGCAAGACTCCCCTCGCGTTCCTTCATCTCGCTCCCTCCTCGTGATGATTTGCCAGCGCCTATTCTGCACCATCCATCGTTCCCGCGCCTCAAAATCGCCACACCACCCGCCCGGCAAGGCGGTTGTGAACGCATCACAGTGTCCGCAGCGGACACAACGTTCATAGTGGCCCTGACAAAGATCGCGCGCTTCATCCGCGCGAACTTTTCGCCTTCACTCGTCACCTGTCACTCGCCACTGGACACTGTACTTAACTGTTGACATTCTGGTTAACTCGTGCTATAAACAGTCGTGATTTCGACTCGCCAATCCGTTAGCTCAACAGCCTCCTTAAGGATCTCCCGGTGGGGTTTCCCCTCCGCCTAGCCCTCTCAACGCCCTCCCACGTAACTTTTCTACCCAAATCTATGATTTTTTTAATCGGACACTGGAACACAAGTCGCGAATTCCTAACTCACGCAAAACAAAGGAGAAAACATTTTCTAATCGGGACTGAAATGCGGCTTTTTTCCTTGTCCCGATTACACCCAAATCCCATTTTCCATATGCCGTTCACCCCGCCATCCGCCGCTCGCGCGAGCGCCAATGCTATACTGCCCGTTTCCTTCTTCGAGGAGAATCGCCGCATCCGCCGGAGCGCCGCCCACAATGAAGATTGAAGAATTCAACGATCAGCTCCGCAACGCCATTCTTGTCGGCGACGGCGCTATGGGCTCGATGCTCTACGAAATTCTGGGGCCGCAGCGCTGCTTGGACGAACTCAATTCCACGCAGCCCGAAGCCGTGTTCCGCGTGCATCAGGCGTATCTCGAAGCCGGCGCGCAAATTCTGGAGACAAATACCTTCGGCGCCAACCGCCACAAACTCGCCGCCATCGGCCTTGGTGATCGCGTCGCCGAACTGAACCATCGCGGCGTAAAAATCGCGCGCGAAGCTCGCGAGGCCTCGCGCCATGAAGTCTTGATCGCCGGTTCGATTGGCCCGCTCGGCACGCAACGCCAGGCCAAGCAGCTTCCACCCGAAGAAATCCGCGAAATTTTTCGCGAGCAGGCTCTCGCTCTCGAAGAGCGCGGCGCGGATTTATTTATCCTCGAAACGTTTGGCGAGCTCGAAGAGCTTCTCGCCGCCGTCGACGCCATCCGTTCCTTCTCGAAGTCGCCCATCGTCGCGCAGCTCACCTATTCCGAAGAAGGCAGCACCTTCGACGGCACGCGGCCGGAAGATGCGGTCGCAAAACTGAAAACAAGAAATGTCCAGGCCATCGGCGCGAATTGCACCATTGGCCCGCAGCTCCTTCTGCCGATTCTTCGTGAGCTTGCCCATTCGATCAAGGATTCTCCTTTGCCGCTGAGCGCCATGCCCAACGCAGGATTTCCCAAGCGCATTGGCGACCGCATTGTTTATCCCAAGTCGTCCCCTGAATATTTTGCGGATTTCGCGCGCGACGCCGCCGCTCTCGGCGTGCGCATTCTCGGTGGCTGCTGCGGCAGCACGCCGGAGCACATTCGCGCCATGGTCGATGCCATCAAGAATCGGCGCCCGTCCAGCGCCGCGCATGTTTCGGCGGCGGGCATCGCGGAAGAAGCTCTCGAGCCGCGCGAAAAAACGCGCCGCTTGGCGACGCGCGAGCCGGAAAGCCAATTCTGGCGGAAAATCCAGGCCGGCAAATTCGCCGTGTCCGTGGAAATCGATCCGCCCAAGGGCACCAGCATCGACCGCGTGCTCGAACAGGTGAAGCGCGTCACCGCTTCCGGCAAAGTGGACGTTATCGACATCAACAGCGGTACGCTGGCGCGCGTCGGCATGGACGCTCTGGTTCTGGCCGGCGCGCTCGAAGCGCATGGAATTGAAACCGTCCCTCACCTTACCACGCGCGATGCAAACATTATCGGTCTGCAAGCGATGCTCCTGGGCGCATGGTCCGTCGGCGGCGTGCGCAACGTGCTGGCCATCACCGGCGATCCGCCGTCGCTCGGCGACCATCCCGAAACAAGCGGCGTCTACGAAGTGGATGCGATTGGCTTGGTCAAAGTGCTCACGCGCCTGAATCAAGGAACGGATTGGGCCGGAAAAAATCTCGGCGGGGCTACGAATTTCACCATCGGTGTCGCCGTTAATCCCGTCGCTGACGACCTCGAAGAAGAAATCCGGCGGTTCTTCGCCAAAGTGGAAGCCGGCGCGCACTTCGCCATGACCCAGCCGATTTTCGACCCGGAGCACTGGCACGCGTTCCTGAAAAAAATCGGCGGAAAATCGCCGGTACCGGTTCTCGTTGGCCTGTGGCCGCTGACGAGTTACAAGCAGGCGCTGCGCTTAAACAATGAAGTTCCCGGAATTTTGATACCGCAAGCGACTTTGAAGGAATTGGAATCTGCCGGCGCGTCCGCGCGCGATCGTGGATTCCAGTTGGCGCGGCGCATGCTGGACTGGGCGCGAACGGAAATGTCCGGCGCCTATTTGATTCCGCCGTTCAAGCGCTACGAAGAAATCCTGGAGCTATTTTCCTGAGGGGCCTACAGAGGAATGTGTGCGGTCGCTCAAATCTCGAACCGCCGCGCGATTTGCGGCTGCTGTTCTGCGGCTAATTGACGACCACTTGGCCGTTCACGATCTTGATGCTATTGATCCCCGGCGGCAGGCGCATCTTCTCGCGGTTTTCCGGCGAGGACATTAGTTTATCGACGGCCGCGTCGAGCGTCGATTGCGGCAACGGAAGCGAGCCGAGTTCCCCTGCCGTCGGTTCGAAGTGCAAATAGCCATCCGCCGTAGAGAGATGCCCGTCGAGTTCGAGCGACATATCTTTGCCGTGAAAATCGAACGTCACGTACGCTTTGATCAAATCACCGACCATGTCCACTTTCACGTCTTTCACCGCTGATTGCACATCGTCGATGGTCGGTTCCGCGGGCGCATTCGACGCGGCAGCTGGATTCGCCGCTGCGGCCGGATTTGCTTCAGCCGAAGTTGTTGCATCAGATTTTGCCGCGGCGTTTGCAAGTTGCAAGTTCGAATTCAAATACGAATTCACTTCCGTGGAATCGAGCGTGACTTGATGTGGCTGGTTTTGTTGCGCCGCAGTCTGCGCCTCCGAAAGCTTCGCAGCCGCGCGCGCGGCCGCTTGCGGATCAACGGACACTTGCGGCGGAGCGGCTTTGTGAAAGATCAGGAAAACCACGGCGAGCAAGAGCACAACAATTGTCCCGCTCATCACGCGATAGGCGGTGCGCCACGGAATGAAAAATCCTGCCGCTTGCGCCGCGTGGTTGACTGGCGGCGCAGGCAGTGCTGCAGCGGTTTCTGCTTCCGGAGTTTCCTCGGGCATTTTCGATTGAGAGTAATACGAGAAGAGGGACGAACATTTCTGACATCTGTCTCCGCTGGATTGCTTATACCCGCAATTCGGACATGTGAGCATTGGCCGGTCTGCTCCTCGGAACAGGAAAGACTGTGTGAGACACCCTGAAATACCAAGATACCGAAGGCGCTCTTCCTCCGCGACACGCAACGCGACGTCTTGTCTTGGGATGAACCTGTCCCGGCGAACAGTCAGAAGAATCGAACGGATCTGCTCGTAACCGCAATCACTTGCGGCCGAATGCACAATTCCTCTCTAACGGTAATGTTGGGTGTGAGGAATCCAGCATTTAAGTCCAGTCGACCACTGGTTCAGATAGCATGCATTCCGCAATGGACTGATACGGTGATGCCTGCGAGCCGGTTCCGGTCAGCTTGAATCCTTTGCGCGGGCACTTCACACTGCTGCATCCTTCTTCTCCGGAATCGGAACGCAGCCCGCCTTGCGAAGCTCATCCTGAATCCAGAGATAGGTAATCTTCAAACCATCTTCGAGAGGTGTCGACGGTTCCCATCCGAGAACTTGGCGAAGCCGAGTATTGTCGCTGTTGCGACCGCGAACCCCTTGCGGCTTGGTCATGTCATGACGGGTGCACAATTTCTTGCCGGCAATGTTGCCGATCATTTCGAGCAACTGATTGATCGACACCATACGGTCTGTACCCATGTTGAGCGGTTCGTGATGAGTGGAGGCCATGAGTCGCGTCAGGCCTTCCACGCAATCATCAATGTACATATAAGAGCGCGTCTGTTCTCCGTCACCCCAGATCTCGACTTCATTTCCACCGTGGGCCCGAGCAACCTTCCGGCAGAGCGCAGCTGGGGATTTCTCCTTGCCGCCATCGTACGTACCCAGGGGGCCGTACACGTTATGGAACCGGACCACTCGGGTCTCCATCCCGTAGTCCCGGCGGAAGTATTTGCAAAGTTCTTCGGTAAAAAGTTTTTCCCAGCCGTAACCGGGCTCAGGATCGGCGGGATACGCATCTTCTTCACGAAGGGGGATCACGTCGGGAGTGTTCTGCTTCGATTGTGCATAGACACACGCGGAGGAGGAAAAAAGGAATTTCTTGATTCCGCCCAAGCGGCTCGCCTCGAGCATATGCGTATTGATAAGAATATTGTTGCGCGAAATGTCCGCATGCGAACTGGTGATATAGCCGATGCCCCCCATATCCGCGGCTAGGTTGTAAACCTGGTCGATGCCTCGAGTGGCTTCGAGGCAATTATCCCACCGGCGCAGATCGAGAATGGCAAACTCATCCGCGAAGGTGGGCTCGTACTCCGGATTTTTCAAATCCACGCCGCGGACCCAGAAACCGTCCGCTTTTAGGCGCCGGACCAGATGATGGCCGATGAATCCTCCCGCGCCGGTCACGAGTATGTTGGGTTTTGAAATCATCTCTTCATTTTCCTCCGATGTCCCTATGATCTAAATACAAGCAAGAAATTTCGGGATCTTCTTTGAAATCTGAAGATCGAACCAGATGTTCACGAAACGGCTCCATGCTGTACCCGGCCGACACCGTTGATTGAAATCCACGTGAAAATCAAGAGCCACCGGTGCGTGAACAGTATCTCGCGCGAATGGCGCGGTCATAAAGCTCCACCAGTAATTGGTAATTTCGTTCTGGTGTGTACTTCAATAGATACTCGGCCCTCGCCTCGCGCCGCATCCGCGCCATTTCCGCCGGGTGATTGGCCGCCCACTCGATCTTCGTTGCCAAATCCTCAGGGTCGCCGGGGCGAAAATGAAGTCCGGTGCGCTCACTGTCGATTATTTCTGCCATCGCTCCCATCCCCGAGGCAACCACCGGCAGCCCAGAAGCGAAGGCTTCGACAATCGAAAGAGGAAAATTCTCGTAGCAGACGGAAGGGAAAACCAGGAACGCAGCCTCACGCATAAGCGCCTGGACCTCCTGGCGCGGCAATGCGCCGAGGTACTCGACGCGTCCTCCTCCGGCCGCGCGCCGCGTTACTTCTTCTCTCAGCGGCCCATCGCCGGCCACTTTCAGACGGGGCGACGAACCATTGAGGCGATCCCATGCTGAAAGCAGCGTCTCGATTCCTTTCTCCGGCGAAAGCCGGCCGGCGAAAAGAGCAAAACGGCCGCTGCCGCCATCCGAACAACCAGGATCAGGGGCGAAGCTGGGGATAATGGCGATTTTCCCCGCCGGCAAGCCTCCCTCGATCAGCTTGTCGCGGCTGAAATTCGTGCGCGCGATGTATGCGTCAACAACTTTCTCCCACGTTCCCAGGAGGCGGTGCGTGGCGAGCATGGTTGCCACTACTGCCGAGCCTGCCCGGCTATTTCGGTAGCATGCATGCAGAACGCCTGGCCACGGAATAATCTTGCCAACGCAGTCTTCGCAAATACGCCCGTCGCGCAGCAGCAGGGCGCTAGGGCAGATGAGCCGGAAGTTCGATATCTTCTGAACGACGGGCACACCGGCCTCCCGGCAGGCGTAGTGAATCGAGGGTGAAAGCAAGGGAAAGAAATTGAGCACATGAACTACGCTCGGCTTGGAGGATTGGATTCTCGCCGCCAATCTCTTCTTTGACGTGGACGAGTAGACCGTTCCCAGCGCTGCCCTTGCGTTCCCAGCAAATCCCACGATCTCGGCGTTATCCGCTTCGAACAGATCGACCGTGTGCCCGTGCCTCTCCAGGAGTTCCCTCTCAACCTTGGCGGCCAAATCCTCTCCGCCGAGCTGTTGGTAACGGTTATGGGCGAACAGGATTTTCATGCGCTGAAGGGCGAGGCTGTGCGAGCTTCTAGCTTTCCGGCTCGGGTGGGAGCCCCTCGTCCGGGCATGCCAAGTTTTCCATCAGTCCTTTCTTAGCACCGCAAAAATCGAGACGCCCAAGACGCGAAGGGGGCTCTCCTCGAGCCGCCGGGCGAACGCCCCATATTGATCTTTGAAAGGGAGCGGAAAATGGTCGAGAGGGGGATAAAGATACCCCGTTATCTCGGGGTAAAAGCCAGCACCATCCGCCAACGCCAGTAGCCTCGCCTTGGAGTATATTCTCGCGTGGCAAAGATGCTTGCGAACCGAATCCGGGAGCCACGAGACGAACGGGATGTTGCAGCCGATCGCTTTCTTCCACAGAAAGCATGGATGGCTCTCAAATGGGTAGAGCTTATTAGGCACAAAGACTATGAGCCTGCCACCGCGCCTAAGAATGCGGTAACACTCCGCCAACACGGCCTCGTCTGATTTCGTATGTTCGAGAACCTCTATCATTGTGATGGCGTCGAAAGTATCGGGCGGGAATGGCAGCATTTCGCCGATGGCTCGAACGCGAGGAATCGGATCGCGAAACGAGGTAAGATGCTG
This sequence comes from Candidatus Acidiferrales bacterium, assembly GCA_049281095.1. Classification (GTDB taxonomy): domain Bacteria; phylum Acidobacteriota; class Terriglobia; order Acidiferrales; family UBA7541; genus DAHUXN01. The sequence goes on along the minus strand of JBAPRL010000068.1, from coordinate 53,131 downwards.
CTGTTGTGCATCGAGCCCGCACACCCACTTCGCACGATGCGCCAATTCCGCTGTATAGGAACCATTCCCGCATCCGAGATCCAGGAGGCGCAGGCCGGAAATGTTGACGGACCTGTAAAGCTTCGCAAGGCGAGCGGTGACGCCACGGTCACCGTAGGCAGCTGGGCCACCCGGGCACGGGCTAATTAGTTCCGCGCCAGTCACTGCGCGCTTCGGTCCAGAAGCGGCTTGACTGCCTTTCTCCATTACATCTGCATCCTTTATACCCACGATCTACTTGGGTTGTGACACGCGCCGGGCGGCAGTAGAGCTGGCGAGTACGGAGTTCGGCACACAGGGGACTGACCGCAACGCCTGCATCTCGCGGAGGACGGATTCAAGTTGCGGCCACTGTCGCTGTTCTTCGATTGCCCAAGAGTGTCCCCACAGATGGAAGACGCCGCCGCGCCGGGCCACAACCTGCAACATCGAGTGAGCCGTTTCGGTCCAGTTTCTTGAGCGCCCGTGGAGGAGGAAGTTGACGATGTTCCTCGCGGCAAACCTTTTGACGGAATTCTTTACGTACGCAGTCCAAGGATGGGGGCTGGCCTGGACGGTGGTTGGAATCAGATCGATGCCAACCCGGCGCACGGGGAATCCAGTCGAAAACAGTTCAACCGTGCGAGCACAACGAAAGCCGGCCCGGCGTACCATGTCCAGGTGGCTGCGGCGGAAACGGCCCTTGGGAAAGCAGAAAGTGTCACAGGACCTTCCCGCGAGATCTTCCAATCGTTTCTTTGATTCACGGATCTGGTCTTCCGCCGTCTCCTCGGTCACTTCCGTCAGAACCACGTGGTCGACGGTGTGCGCGCCAATCTCGAAGGTCTGACTCAATTGCCGAATTTCCTTCTGCGTCATCACCGGTCGGGAATTCTGCATAGGGATGTAAAACGTTCCGGTCAGGCCGTACTTCCCCAGTAGGTCGGCGACACGCTGGTCCAACGGATGCCCGTCGTCCCAGCTTGTCGTGCAAATTGCCCAGCCTCTCATCTTCGGTCTCACCGAACGGTCTAAAGCTCAGGGGTCATCTTGGAATCGGCGCTCGCGCCACGGTCGAGTCGCGACTGTCTCGCGGTCTCCAAAAGGACACAGGATGCATGATATCGGACTGCAGAAGGCGCACCGCCGGCCAACGATCATATAACTCCAGCCATTTCGCTTCCTTGAGAACGTATTCGTGGACTGGGTTCACGTACACAATCCTGACGCTCCGAGGATTTGTCCGTAGCCCTTTATCGAGCTGAGACAGAACGGCGGCAAGAGTATTGGGACCGAAAGGATGGAACATGTATATCACCGTTCCTTTGGTGTATTCGAACTCCTCGGCCCTGCCGTGTAGAATTCTTGCTTGAGTGCACTTGCCGCGCAAGCGCATCAGGTTTTTCTCGGCGATCGCGCACAGTTCCGGCACGTCCTCCACCCCTACGACTTCGCATATGGGATAGAGCGATGCGCAACAGGTGACTCGCCCCTTGCCGCATCCAAGATCAACGACTGTGTCGGACGCTCCTAGGCGTAAGGCATCGAGGATGCGAAAAACCCGCCGGTAGGGAGCTGCCTGGTAGTAGATGTGCTCCCTCCGGTTCCAATCGTCGGGATTCCAGTTGTAGAGGCCGCGAGTCACTATCCCGAGTCGATATTCGTAAAGAGCGTTTTCGAATCTCAGTGTTTTGCGGGCGACGAGATCCACAGCAGCGCGTACCCTGGGGAACTTTGGCGCGGAACTGAATGTACCGACCGCAGCGCCTGTCGATTGTGAATTATTCGGCATTATGGGCTAGGCACCTCGCCTTTGGCCGCGAGGGTGCCGCGTCGCAAGATCTTTTCGTAAACGATATTCCCGAGCCTTGCCACCCATTGTATTCCGCCGAGCAGGTAGTAGTGCTCGGTTACGACGGCGCCTCCGAAGGACAATTTGAATCGAGAGAAGTGGTCCTCGGGGTCGCGGATTCCGCCAAAGTCAAAAGTGGCAAATCCCTGGGAGTGATAGCGCTGCATCTCGTGCCAGTGTAAGTATCGATTGAGCGCCCCGCACGCGGCAGCGTCTTCTGGAGTTTGCAGTCGCCGGCTACCGGAATAGAGCAGCCTGACGATTCCGGCTTCGGAGTCGCGAAGCAAGAAGTGGCAGCAAAGGGGCTCGCCGTTCAGGTAAATCACAAATGTTTCACTGTGAGTTGAGTATTCCCTAAGCCAGGCCGCCGGGAATCTCGGAAGACGCTTGGTTTTGGCGAAGTCATTGTAAACGGCCAAGAAATCGCGGTGTGCCTTTGGAGAGCTGCGTTCAATTTCGACCCTGTCTAACATTTTCTCAGCGCGCCGAATCTCGTAGCGGCAGCTTTTCCTTTTCATCCCATTCAAGATCCCATCGGGTCCAGCCGCCAGATCCACCCAAGCAGTCTGCAACTGTCGATGCCTGACGAGACGCGGGAGCGCGCCAAGGTTCCTGGAAGCTCCGAAAAAGCGCACCACTTCGTTTGGCCGTAAGGATCGACTGATTTCGTGCGCTGCTTCGCGACTTGGAAACCAGACCTTGCGGTAGCGAAGCAATCCACCCACTCGTCGTTCGATGGTCAGCATGTCAGTGCGGGCCTAGGGGTCGGCCTGAACACGCAGGGTCGGTGTCCTGCCAGATGGCGATGATGGACTTGGTGAATCCGAGGAAATGCTCACGAACGATCTTCGCCTCGGGGAAAAGTTGGCTCATCCCCCGCGCATCGAGCAAGCGGATCTCTTCGCACATCTTCGTGCACTGCACTCGGGACGGCCTGGTCAGCCAACCCCGTGGCGTCGCCCAACGGATAACGGTGGGTTTGATGCTCTTGGGAACGAATTGTAAGAAAGGGGCGAGGTAATGTGGCTCGATCGGGAACCATTTGTTCGGCGTCTGGACGAAGTATCCCTTTCTGGAAAGGCGGCGCACTTCGGCCGCGAAGGCTCGCTGGCGCTGCTCCGTGCCGAGGTGCTCGATCACGGAATTCGAGAAGACCACATCGAAGGCCCGATTGGTGAACGGAACGGTAACCGCATCGGCAACTACCGAGGCTAGGTGTCCGCACACGCAGCTTGCATCGAGATTCACGAGTGTAACTCGCTGCCCGGGGTCAAACGATTCCCAGGTGGATGCATCACCGCCTAAGTCCAGAATCCTATCCTGTCCGGTCACCGCGAGCAGCCGCGTGAACATAGCCATTCTGCGCCGCCTGAATCTATCCCCAAGGAAAGCGTACGTGCGGTGAATCCCCACTTCCACCTCCCCTCGGCCCGCGTTTTCCTCCGGCGTCGGTCCACGCTCTGGACGTGAACATCGCTGGAGCCATGCCCGGGCTGCGGGCGCCAACGTTTTCGGCGAAAATATCGATTCCAACGACGGACCGCAACTCTTCCCGCAGGCGCCCGTGAAGCCGACTAGACGATCGGATGCCAATTCCCATGGCATGTCCGGTGTATCCGACATCGCAGAACGTTGGGGGCTTTCACCCACGTGAGGATCACGTCTGTTCTCAACAGGAGCATTGGTACACCCGTTGGGCGCTCTGGGGCTAAGGAGAGCCTAGCAGCGGCGCACGCCGGTCATTCGGACTTGCGCGCCGCCGGGCGATGAGAGCCGGAGCGATCGCGGCGCCCAGCAGCAGGAAGAAAGGGATCGCGTTGATGGGCGTCTCGAAGAAGTCCTCGAACATCGACATCGTCAAGAAGGCTGACCAGCACATGAGTCCAAACAGCAGGCCGGTAATTCGGTAACTGCGCCAAAGGAGCCGCGCGATCTCAATCTGCAAAAGGCCGAAAAGGGCAACTCCCAGCCAGCCGGAGAACGCGAGCGCATAAAAGAAATCGCTATGCGGAGTCTGGATAAAGGTGCCGACTGAAATATCCGGATTCAGATTCCCGATGGGATAACCGTACCCGAATCCGAGCAGCGCGCTAGACAGTCGGGAGTGGACCTCCTCCCAGATGGCCGCCCACCAGACCAGGCGCCATTCCGCTGTGCCCGCGGCAAACCTGACGTCCTCAGGGGTTGCCAGCCGAGCAGCAAGATTCTCGCTTAGCGGGGCGATCGCCCGAGCCACGAGGTAGTCGGCCGAAATCCTGGTTCCAGCCCCAACATTATCTCCCCGGCCCTTAGGTGACTGAACGCTGAGACGTGTAACGTACATAAGTCCCAGGAGGATAACGAAGAGACCCACAGCGACCGCCAGGTGCTTGAGTTTTTTTGTGAGCCACGCGAATACGAGGATTCCAGCGGCGAAGCCCACCCATTCTCCTCGAACCTGCAGGCCCAATAGAACGAACGCGTTCAGGGCGATTAAGTGCGAGATCTTCCGCAGATGCGGTTCGAAAACAATTAGGCCCAAGAGCACAATTGCCGACGCACCGGAAGGCTCCGAGAAGAGGGGTACGGACTTGGGCGCATCAGCAGTTCCCGGCATCGTCCACGGTATCCGACTTAGAAAAAGTATGTAGGCGAGTCCATAGCACCCGTTGAACCACGCTAGGGTGCGAACAACGCGACGCAGAAAGTCCCTGTTCTTCAAGCCAACCCAGATTCCGAGAAGGAGGAAAAGGGGATAATAATTGAACGCAGTGTCTCGGAGCGCCGTTAGGGCAGGATATCCCTGCAGAATTCCCCGCAGCGCTTCGAATCCGCCGTACAGGATGAGCAGCAGTAGCAGCCACTCGAAACGCTTCAACTGCGGAATGCGCTGTGCAAGGCGCAACCACGGGCCCTGCTTCGTCCTTGGCCCGAAGATCAAGAACGAGGCGAGAACCATCTCGCCGATGTAAAGGCTGATCCATGGCAAACCCAAGTAAGCGAAGGCTCGGCCTATGCCTAGGTAGCCGACGACCAAGAAGGCGGCAAGGTTCGCCCACTTGCGACTGGGTTGCGCCGACGGGGCGGGAAGGGATACCGCTTGGGTATGGTTCGTCATTCTTCAGATTTCAAGTTAAAACGGGACGCGTGCCCGGCTTGTGCAGCTTTGTCAGCTTTCGCGCCGCAGGGTCTATGTATTGTAGCCGGACCTTGATGGCCTTTCTGTCAAAGAACTCATCCACAGCTTTCTTACAGCCCTGCCACTCGCCGTAGTCATCGATCTGCACGATCCCACCCTCGGAAACGCGATCCCAAAGATTCTCGAGACAAGCTCTGGTGCTCTCGTACCAATCGCCGTCAATATGCAGAAGGCTGATGTTCCCCGTGTCGGCCATGGGCAAAGTCTCCTGAAACATTCCCTCGATCAGCCGATAGTTGCGCAGCTTCAGACGGCGAAGCAGGTCATCAACTTCGTTAAGTTCACCCCGACATTTGCCGATCAACTGAACCGCCCGTTCGTAGTCGGGATTTTCGCGTGATGGTGCAGGAAGCCCCTGGAAGGTATCAAACAAAAAGACCTGGCGGCCGGGGTCAGCCTCACTGAGGGCAGTGGCTATCGTCGCCCCACTGCCGCCTTTCGCCACACCGCACTCCACCGCACTGCCTTTTATGCCCTGTTTGACGACATAAAGTGCAGCCTCATACAGAGAGCGCAGGGTTTCGTAACGAAGAAGTGTGTGTTGCCGGACCAACGGGTAAACACGCTTGGCGAAGTGATCCGGCCATATCATAGCTCTTGCCCGCAGCGCGAAGCGGGGTATGTCTCGGAATGTGCGGCTACGCATCAGTCCTCCCCTTCGTGCCGACTCGCAAGGTCGGCCGACAAGCAGACTCCAGCGTTTGAGCCTGTTCTCCTGAGGTTGCCACGTGACCGATCTCGCCCTGCTATTCGCAGGATCCTGCTGGCCTAAGTCTCTGATAGAAAAACCATAACGCAGCAGCGAAGGCCGCGTAGGATGCAAGATAGCCCGCGACCGCCCCGAGTACTCCCCAAGTGGCCGCCAACCAAAGGCCGAGGCTCAGGGCAAAGGCGCTCGCCGCCACGTTCGCCCAGAACAATCGGTCGGGACGCTCCAAGGCGCGCAGCGCGACTCCCAAGGCGACACTGCAGGCCGTCACGAGCGGTAGTAGCCCAACCAGGAGCACCGGCAGTCCGGAGTACTCGAGGTATTTTCCGCCATAGAGCACACTGATAATTTGGAGGCGGAAAAGCCACAAGAGCGCAAGATAAAATGCCCCTCCTCCGACAAAGACGCCAGTGACGCGCTTCACGGTTTGCTCCATGAGCCAGGGACCGCCTCGGTCGCGATGGCGGACGAGGAGGGGAATCGTAAGAATGCTGAAGGCGATGAGACCATGGATAGCAGGCATCGCGAGGTTCATGATTGCCTTCAAGGCGCCAGCCGCTTTCAGCCCGAACCAACCAGGCAGCACCAAGTAATAAATATTCAATAGGATCCATGAGGGGAACGCCGCCGCAAGCACCCAGCGACCGTAGCGCCAGTGCTCAGAAGCGATCTGTCTTGCCGATAGTTTTCCTGACGTATGTGACCACCGGGTGTGCAGCCAAATCAGTTGTAGGCCAGCGGTCAACAAAGCTGCTGCTCCCATCGCGAGGATTGCGACCGCTGGCGTGAGCATCTGTTCTGCATGCAACCACCAGGCAAACACCAGAAGAGCACAGAAGTAGACCACGCCCCCGGCGGCGGCGCGGCCAGGGCGCATTTCGACGTAAAATGCCCGACGAGTCAGATCCGCGAGCAACGTCAGCGGAAGTGCAAACCCCAAGGCGCATAAGGCGTGCCCGACGGGCCGTGAATTCAACCGCCCGACCAAGAGGCCCACTCCGAACAGGATCAGGCCCATGGACGCAGTCAGCAGCCAGTGTCCGCGGAGCACGATTCCAAGGTAGCTTCTCCGCTTCTTGAGATATCTGCCCGAGCCGAAGACCATCATCGGCTCGACCAAGAGCGCGCTGTGAACCGCGCTGGCGAGCAGATACACGGAATATGCCACAGCGAAAGCGCCGTATCCCGCCGGATCCAGCCACCGCGCGAGCAGGATATTCAGCGCAAACTGCGCTCCCGCAAACAGCGCTTGGTCCGTCAGGGCCAGGCTACCCTTGGCTCCCCAGGCGAGCAGCCACGTCAAGCGCGGCTCGAGACGGCCTGTCCATGAAATTGCTGTGGCGGGACGAGGCGGAGCCGCAATCATCTCAACTGCGTTCGACGAAGTCAGCGCCGCGTTTTTGTCGACTTGCATATCATATTTTCGGAGCAGCCAGCGGCGGCCTTGGTAATCATTGAGCATGCGCCCCAAGCCACTCATGGAACCACTGCATCGTCATTTCTAGGCCTCGTTTCAGGTCGACTCTGGGTTCCCACGCAAGTGCGCGGCGGATCTTCCCGATTGAGGAATAATTCTTGCGGATATCGGCTTGGCGCGGAGGACCATAAGCTATAGCAGCATCCGACTGGCTCATGAGCTTCACCATCTCAGCCAGTTGGCCAATGGTTGTCTCGGTCCCGGTTGCGACCTGAAAAACCTCGCCGCAAACTTCGCTTTCGAGCGCAAGGAGAATCGCGCGGCAAAGGTCGCCGACATAAATGAAATCTCGCGTCTGCTGGCCATCGCCGTCTACCACTACGACGCCACCAGCCGAGATGTCCTTAAGAAATTTGGTTACAACGCTTCCCTTATGTTCCGAGAAGGGCCCGTAGACATTGCCGAAGCGCAGCACGACCGTTCCCAGCCCCCATGAACCGTGATAGGCGAGACAGTAAGCTTCGCCAGCGAGCTTGCTGGCACCATAAGGTGAAATGGGCAGTGGCGCTTTGTCCTCGGTGGCAGGCGGTGGTTGACGTCCGAGGGGGGCGTTCGACGAAGCAAAAATGAGCCGTAGGCCGTAGCCGTGGGCGCTATCAGGTAGTAACGCCGTCCGCTCTTTTTCCGCTCGACAGGCTTCCAGTATGTTGAGCACGCCGATAACGTTGATCTCGCAATCCTTTCTCGGGTCACGTAGCGAACCTGGCACGCCGGTTTGCGCCGCGAGATGAACGACCCCATCCTTGCCGGCGACGGCGCGCTCAACTGCTGTCCGGTCGAGGATGTCACCGTGGATGAATTCTACGGACAAGCCATCAAGATACTCGCGTCGTCCGGCCGCAAGGTTATCCAGCACGGTGACTTGGTGGCCGTGATCGAGAAGCAAGCGAACGAGGTTCGCGCCAATGAATCCAGCGCCGCCGGTGACAAGAAGGCGTTGTCGACGGGGCCCGCCAGGGCGACGCGGATCGTGATTTTTACTTTTGGCTAAGATCTGGACACTCACTTTTTCGTCGGGATTGCGTCTTGCCATGGCTTCGTGCGGCACCCGGGGTGAAAATTCCCTGGCGAGAGTTACGACCTATGCTCCGGCCCACATCAACTTCAATTCATCCATTTCTTGCGCGTGGCCGTCCCACTTAACGCGCGGCGATACGATGTCGCGTTTAATGCGCGACTGAAACGTTTGGATGCGCTCAAGAACACTGTTGATGAGTACGTCGGAAAGGAGATGAGGTTCGAGTCCGAGCGCCAGTAACTTGGTGTGCACCGGATTGTAGTAGTGTTCCTCGAGTTCGACGCGGGGATTCTCCACGCGTTCGACCACGACGGAGATTCCCAGCTTCCCGGCTTGTTGGGCAACCAGTTCTGCAAGCTGAGTAATGGTAAACGTCTCGGTGAATTGATTGAACACCCGGTATTCTCCAGGCTCCGCCGGATTCAGGATTGCCAATTCGATGCAGCGGAGAGTGTCGCGAATGTTCAGGAAGCCGCGCTTCTGACCGCCTTTTCCGTACACGCTGACGGGAATCCCGGCAACGGCTTGCACGCAGAACCGGTTGAGCGCGGTGCCGAAGACCTCGTCGTAATGGAAACTGGTCTCCAGGCGCTCATCCAATTTGGTTTCGTCCGTCTCGATGCCGTACACAACGCCCTGGTGCAGGTCCGTGGCGGCAAGGTTCCATATCTTGCAAGCCAAGCGCGTATTGTGGCTGTCGTGCACCTTTGAAAGGTGATAAAAAGAACCGGGCTGGCAGGGAAACGGAAGCACGTCCCGTCTTCCCTTGTGTTCTATGTGGATAAAGCCCTCTTCAATGTCAATATTCGGCGTACCGTATTCACCCATGGTGCCCAGCTTCACCAGGCGGCACTCGGGAACAACTCTCCTCATTGCCCAGAGGACGTTGAGGGTGCCCGTGACGTTATTCACTTGCGTGAACACCGCGCGGTTATGGTCGATCATGGAGTAAGGTGCCGACGGCTGCTCGCCGTAGTGCACGATTGCGTCGGGCCGGAATTTGTCCAGCACCCCTTCGACGACACCGTAATTTCGAAGATCACCAACAAAGAGTTCGATCTGCTCGCCGCCTGTCGCCTGCCATGCCCTTACGCGATCGTGCAAGGTGTGGATGGGGATCAGCGGCTCAACGTTCAGCTCCATTTCCCAGCGGCGTTTGGCGAAATTGTCCAACACAGCCACGGCGTGGCCACGGCGCGACAAGTACATCGCCGTAGGCCAACCGAGATAGCCGTCGCCGCCCAAAATCAAAGTCCTCATGTCTCCTCCTAGTTGCCTGGAATTAATCCATCAATGGAAATGGACCGTCATGGTGCCTCGATACAAAGCCATCCCCGACGCTGTGACCGGCCATTCATTGCTTCCGCGAGGAAATTTATGAGCCGGTACCCTTCAACAAGACGGGCAGGGTTCGCAGGAGAATCTTGAGGTCGAGCAGGTAACTCCAGTTTTCGATGTACTTGCTATCCAGAGCGAAGTTCTTTTCAAAGGAAGGGTCGCCTCTAGCTTCGGTCTGCCACAGGCAGGTGAGACCGGGGGTCACATCGAGTCGGCGGAGGTGCTCGAGCGTGTAGTTCTTGACATCGTCGAGAGGGTGCGGTCGAGGCCCGACGAGGCTCATTTCGCCCTTGAGCACGTTCCAGAACTGCGGCAGTTCGTCCAGGCTGTATCTGCGCAGAAAACTGCCGATCCGTGTCAGTCTCGGGTCGTTCAAAATCTTAAAAAAGGGCCCTTCACGCTCATTCAAGTGTCTCAAACCATCTTTCTTGCCGTCGGCATCCGGCACCATCGTGCGAAACTTATAACAGTTGAACTTGCGACCTTTCTTTCCCATTCGGCAGGAGCGATAGAAAACTGGGCCACGCGAATCAATCTTGACCGCCAGAGCGGTGACAACAAGGAGGGGGGAAAGAAAAATCAGGCCAAACGCTGATCCGACCACGTCCGTCATGCGCTTTAGAAAAAGCCCGAGCGCGGGAATCGGCTCGCGATGCAGCACGCGAACGGCCACGTCGCCGACGAATTCCAGCGGGCACTGCCAGGCCATACCGTCGTACAACTCCGGAACCACCTTGACTCCCAAGTTCAATTGCGTGGCTTCCAGCGCCAATTGCTTCACCAACTCCCGCTCCGACGGGACGGTGATGAAAACCTCATCGATGAATTGCTGTCGTGCCACCCGCGCCAGATCGTCAATCGTTCCCAGGATCCGTGGATCGCCGTGGTAATCCGAATCGAGGAATCCTCGCACGTCGTATCCAAGAGTAGGGCTCGCTTGCAGGTAGTCCGCCAGCATCGTTCCCGCTCTTCCGGCCCCGATGATGATGGCGTGCTGAAGACCGATCCCCTTCGCCAGCCTCCGGCGTATCCAGTACCGCCGGCACAGCCGCCAGCCGCTCAACATGAGCAGAGCGCATACGGCCGTGATGCCCACCACGATCCGGGATATTGTTCTGTTTCCTGAGAGATAAATGAAAGCTGTCAAAATGACCGTGGCCACGGTCACTGCTCGCGCCACCAGCAGGCTTTCCATCAAAGGAGACTCGCCAGGATCGAAGCCGTACAGTTTTTGCGCGTGGGCAACGAGCACGAGAAGGGCCGCGTAAACCAGCAGAAATCCGGGATAAACACCGGTCATGCCATGGTGAGCCATCGGCAGGTGGCTTAGAAAACCGCGGTTCAAGAAAAAGAGTAGAGCACCGGGGAATCGAAGACGGTACGCAATCAGTCCGCTGGCGGCGACCAGCAGGATATCCAGCAGCGCCGGACGAAGAACGTTCCAGCGGGGTGCGCCGTTTTGCCGATAGTTGTCTCGGCGTATGTTGTCCACCAGGGCGGACGAACGCTGGCGCAGTTCCGGAGATTGAGCTGGAGCTCGAACGGTGCTCATTCTTTCTCCTTTAGCTTTCTTGAATCAGCGGGTGCAAGTGGTGTCAACCGTTGCTCGCGCAATACTGAAGGCTCAAGCGGCGATCGCGCAGCATCAGACATCCAGCGAGTATTTGCAAAGGCCGGAGAGCTGCAGACCAATCCTCCACAAAAATGCGGGGTTGTTTCGCAGATAGCGTTTGCCCAAGCGTGCCGGATCCTGCAGGAGACGATGGGCCCATTGAAGTCCGGCCCTTTTCAACCATTCCGGCGGCTCCTTTATCATGCCGGTGTGGTAGTCGAAGGCCGCGCCGACACCCACCATGATCTTGGCGTTGATTTTATCTAGGTACCGCGCCATGAACCGCTCTTGCTTTGGCGTGCTCAAGCCGACCCAGAAAATGTCGGGCTTGACGCTGGAAACTTGCAGGAGCAACTCACACTCCTCTTCCGCGTTCAGCGGGCGGAACGGCGGAGTGTAGGTGCCCACGACTCGCAAACCGGCGAAGCTGGAGCAGAGAACTTCTTTCAGCTGGGCTCCGGTTCCCGGTCGTCCACCGTAAAAAAAATGCGTGTAGCCCTTCTCGCAGGACAGTCGGCAAAGATGGAACATCAGGTCGGGTCCGTAGACGCGGTCCATTTCCGAAAAGCCCTGCATCCTTCCCACCCAAACGGTCGGCATACCGTCGGGCGTGGTCATGAGAGATCGATTCAGAATCTGCCGGAAGCCGATGTCTCTCTGTGCTTCCATCACGCCATGCACGCCGGTGACGCAGACGTATCCCCTGGCGCCGTTTCCGAGCCATGACTCAAACAGACTCAGCGCCTGCTCCATGTTGATGGCGCTCACGCCGACGCCCAGGACGTTTGCGCGAGGCACTTGAGACAGTTGCACCTTATTTTCGGGATCCGACAGGCCCACGAGTTTGGACGGTTCGTTTGCGGCCCGGAACCAGGACGTTCGCGATCGCGTCCGCGACCAGCAAATGCTCAGCGCGGAGCGTGGTACCGGCCCCGTGCAAATTTCTATCTCGCCCTCTGTACCCAGGCCACGAGCTGGGCGGGATTCTCGTCACCGCGGTACAGCAGCGGTTGACGTGCACGCGGGTTCGATCCAGCGTGCATCAAGGTCGGCTACCATTGAGCGCTGAATCAAATCGATCGACAGCACAACGCGCACGGCTCCTTTTCGGCGGAGCAGGATGCCTTCGCGTCCAGCCAGCGGACCAGCAGTGATGCGCACGCGGCGGCCAACGGTGAGATATGGGTGCGGCGCGGTCTTCATTCCCGATGAGATCGCTCTCCGCAGGCTTTCCACTTCTTCGTCGTCGAGCGGGGTCGGTGTGCCATTGAAACCCACGAGCCGCGCCACACCAGGAACCTTGAGAACATCCAGGCGGTCCACCAGCGGGATGCGGACGAACGCGTAGCCGGGGAAGAACGGCAATTCGACGCGGTGGTCGCCGTTTTTCCAGCGCCGAACCGTTCCATAGAGTGGGAGGAATGTTTCAACCCGTTTGCGCTGGAGCAGGTGCGCAGTCGATTTTTCGTGACGCGACCGCGTGAAGACCGCATACCAACGCGGCTCGATGCGATTGCCTAAGGTAGTTTCATTCACAACTCGCTGCTCCCTAACTCGCCGGTCGCCTTCGACCACTTGTTGCCGTATGTTCGCAGCTCCGCCCCGTCACTTCGCGAGGCATTTGTGACCTAACCCTTTTATATTCTGTCGAATACACTGCAAAATTTGCTATTCTTCCCTCGAATCAACCACTTTGCTCGCACCCGACAAATTCCGCTTTCCGTCCACTCGCCGCGCTGTTTTATCCGGACCCGAGCCGTTGGTCGAGATCCAAGGCAGTGCCCGGCGCACATCACTCCAAACCTCAACAGCCAACGCTTTTCTAGGGTCAGCCGGATCCGTTGCCTCCCATCGCTTGTTGGTCAAAACCCAGGCCAAACCCGAAATTCCCGCGACAATTGTGCCGAACCAAATGATGAAGAGCCGCGGAGGGTACGACTTTTTCTCAGGAATATCCGGGGCATCCAAGACTTTGACGCTGGGCGTTTCCTTCGCCTCCTGCACCTTAGCGAGCTCATATTCCTGAGTCAGCGTCTCAAACACCGCCTCTTCGACCTTCGTCTTTCGATAGAGATCCGCATAGCTGACGCCGAGCAAGGGAAGCTTCCGGATCGAGGGATAGAGTGCTCCGCTATCGGGGACACTAGAACTCGTCGTTGATGCACCATCGCCCGCGATTTTTTGAAGCTGCTTGCGCAGCTCATCTACGCGAGCTCGCGTCTCGCGAACGCGAACGTTGTTGTCCGTGAATATCTGGCGCAATCCTTCGAGTTCAGTCTGCGCCGCAACCAACTCGCCTTCCAACGTTGCGCCCGCCTCGATCATCGCCTTGCCCTGCTCCTGAATATCGATTGCAGTGTTCTTGCTAGCGAATTGACTGAAGGCTTTTTCCGCCTGTTCGAGTTCCTGCTGAACTTGGCCGAGCCTCCCCTCCAGAAACACTCGTTCTCTGTGAGCCGATGAGGTATTCAAATCATTCACAACTCGATTCAGTTCCGTGACGTATTCTTGCGCCATTTGCTGCGCTCGAGCAGGGCTCCGATCCTGAACCGAGATGGTGATGATCCCGCTATTCCGGTCAGAGGAGATGCTCGTGCGACTGCCAAGTTCCTTTCGAGCGTCCTCCCAGCGCTTGTCGCCATAAAGTTTCCGCAGGTCGAATTCTTGAATCAATTCGTCTTCCACCGTGCGGCTCTGCAGAATCCCGATGAACAAATCACCTGTGGTCTTGAGACCGAGCAATTGCCCGCCAAGCTCTCCCACCGCGGACCCGGCTTTCCCGGCCAGTCCGGCGAGCAAGGCCATCCCGGAGCTACTTTGTTCGTCCGGAGGCATCAGCCGGGCCGTCGAGGAGTAGCGGTTCGGAATCGAAAAGGCGATCAGAGAAGTCACGACCAGGCCAGCCCCTGCCGCCCGCATGAGCAAACGGCGCTGCTCCCAGAGAAGCCGAACCCGCGCTGTGGTTTTTTCCCGGCGCGCCTGAACGTCCTGCTCTTCCTCCACTTCAAGCAGGGGCTCCGCGAGATCGAGTTCCCCTTCGTGCATTTGCTCCGGCTTGTCGACATCTCTCGTCATCGTGGGTCTGTGCGTTTATGTACCAGTTACGGAACTAAGCTGCTATCTTCCGGTGCGGCTGAAGTGTCAACTTTCGCATGTCCAAATCGGGGCCAAAAAGTGAACTGAACCGACGTGCTCACATCGGTTTGTTTCGTCGACGCGAGGACCGGGAAATTCCACACCTCGTATTGCAGGGAGGCGGACACGCTGAACATGGAACGAGCCCACAAGTCCACATTTACGCCGCCGTCCGTCAAAGTGCCGCCGAAAGGAACAAACTGCTGGCTCACTTTCTGGTGCCGGAAACTGAACTGCAATTTGTCCTTCGGCGTAAACCAATACGTGCTCCACGCCTGCGCTCCTTGGCCTTGGCGGCCAATCCAGCTACCCATCAGATTCCCTGCGTTCGTGTACCCATCTTTATACGAACTGCCAATGTAGAAAAATCCGTGAGAAACGGTCCCCCCTATGGGAGGGTCGCTGTAGATTCCTTCTGCGCGAAAATCCAATTTAGGAATCCCCGGAATGGTGGGAAGGTAAATGCCAGCGGTCCACGCGGCTTTGTTCCAGGTGCCCAGCAAGGGCGAAGGCTCATCCTGATTAAAGCCGTCGGCATAAAGAGTCAGCCAATTCCGCAGTCCGGGAATTCGATAAGTGAAGTCTACCTCCGAGTGCCCGTTGCCGTAGTAGTCGGGCGTTCCTGGGAGACCACCCCCGAAGAACTTGTCAGGGGCAAGCGCTTCCAAGAATTTCTTAAAAGTGAAGGGGTCGCCCGGACCCCCTGTCAGCGTCGTCAGCCCGAGCCCAATCTCCAGATCCCTTGTCGGCTTGAAGCTGACTTTTTCTCCCCACACGAACGGCTGTGGGTTGAGCTGTTGAGAGAATGTCCCGACGACATTGTTGCCGACCAAGATGAAATGTTGTCCTGTGACCTGCCCGAGGAAAAAATCCGCGCGGATTGGCCCGAAAATTCCCAACAGGCTGGGAAGCCGGAAAGGCGAAACGCGATTGACTTGCAGCATCTCAAGCGGTTCAGCATTGTCGCTGATGTCCATGGGGCCGCTGGAGTCCGGGCCCCACCATTGCGATTGCTTGCCAAACGTGATTTGCCAACCGCCAAAGTTCATGCCCACGTAGGAATCCAGCAACTGAAATTGATTGGTGGATGCGATGGGAGTTGCTGGAGGCGTTGCCGGTAAATTATCTTCCTGCGCAATCGCCTGCAGAGCTGTAGCAGGCAAGGCTGGTGCACTCGGCGCATGCTGGTATTCACCATCGACGTAACCCACTAACGGGCCGTCCGACGCCCAACCAGAAAATCCGGTAACGTTGTTGAAGCCTTCCTCGTACGGCCGGCCGTAGTCGTTGACGATGGTCTGGCCGAAGTGATATCCGTCCGTGAGGGGTTCGCCGGAAATGCCAGTCACGCGCGTGTAGACCGACTCCAGTTCGGCGTCTCGATTGTTTCCGCCGCCGAGCAGGTTGATTTCCTTGGCAAATTCTTTTTCGAGCGAATCATAAAGTTCATTCGCTTCAGCGCTCACGGATTCGCTATCTGCAATCTTGTCCTCTGCTTCGTCAATCAGCCGCGCGCATTCCATGCGCGTCCATGGGCGCATGCCTTCGATATCGCTCTTGACGTAACCGAGCGCCGCGAGCCGCATCAGCGCGGGATAAATCCAGCTATCGACCAGCACATAGGGCGAGCCCATGGCCTTCGCTTGCCAATGCTCTGGTCCGTCGGGTCTGGCGCCCAGAAGTTCCCACGGCCCTCCGGCAACGCCCGGACTGTGATGCTCTTTGTAAACGTACTGAGAAACGAGCCAGCCGATGGCGCTTCCGACCACGACATCGGACGGAAAATGCTTCTCGGCCTTGATCCGGGAAATGCTTATCGCGGTAGCGGCGCCGTAAGAAAACAATTTGACCAATGGGCTTGGATACTCATGCGCCACAATTCCTGCGATGGACCATGCTGCGGCCGAGTGGTCGGATGGAAAAGAGTCGCCACCGCGCCAGAATTGCCCGTTGGCGTTGTCCACGAGCGGCCGCTCTCGCCGAGTCATGTACGCGATCGCTTCGGTCGCAACCAAACTATCGACCGCCGCTTCGCCGCTGAGGAATCCTGTTTCTCGTTCATGCTCGTTATGGGTGATTAGTCCCAGAACGTAGGCGCCGCCGGCAACTCCGCCCATGGCCCCGAGGCCATAATTTGAAATGTGGTCGTAACGCGTGAGCGTGCTGGGATTGTGGGACAACTGCCGCATGAAGTCTGAGTCGGTAGCGAAAAGGCCCGCCGTAAAGCCAGCCACCGGCACAAGCCATGTCGCCTCCGGCACGCTCATGTGGAGCGGGCTCGTCCACATGGCTTTTTGGTCGAGCAGGAAGTGTTTCGGCGCCGTGGAAAACGAGTTCTCGAATCTGTCGCTGCTCGATGGTGTAAATTCCAAGCCGCCCCAGCCGACGGCTTTTGATTCGCTGGTCTTTTTCGCTGTTGCGTTCTTTGCCGGCGCGCTCGGCGGGGCAAACTGTGACGCTTGCGGCGCAGCTGTCTGTGCGCTCGCCGCCATCGTGCCGCCGGCAAATAAGATCCCCATCGTCATCCCAATCAGCCCAAGGCGCCTAATCACCAAGACAGGTCCTCAGTAATGCGCCGCCAGAATCGCGCTGGTCGTGACCGAGCTCACCACCTGCGCCACCTGGAAGATGGTGTTCCACCGTGGCGGCCCGCCCAGCGCCTTCTCCGGCACAACAACCGTGTCTCCCGGCTGCAGTGATTCGGCAAGCGTGTCATCCAAGAACCAAGGGGAACCGTGCGACCCAATTACCGTCCCGTCAGCTCGAATTACAAAAATCGCTTTCTTGTTAGCCAGATTCGTCGGCCCTCCGCCCTGGCTCAAATACCACTTCGCGCTCTTGCCAGGCCTGTACGCGACGGCAGTCGGGTCGTAGACTTGCCCTTGAACCATGACGTAGCTGGGCCGTTTCGGAATTACCAGAACGTCCCCGGACTGAACCACGACGTCGCGCGGCGTGTTTTCCCAGCTTTTGAGATTTCCCGAGATCTGAATCGCCACGCGGCCCACCGGCGGATTGCTCGCCAGATTCTCCAGACTCGTCTGCCACTGCTGGTACGCTGCGGCTTGCGCGAGCTTTTCGTCTGGGTCCGTCGCCTGCGCACTCTTCAATTTCATGTCGTTCTGCATATCCTTGATGCGCTCGATCAACTCGTCATGCGACTTCTCTTCGACCGTGCGGACCGAAGCACGCTCGAGAACCGCTCCGTAAGGGTAGGCGTCCGGCGTGAATCCGCCCGCGCGCGTCAAGACCGAACTGAGCTTTTCGCCCGGCCGAATTCCATAGCCCCCCGGATGGGTCACTTCTCCGCGGACGTCGATCGTGGCTCCCAGATCATTCCATCCGAGCAGTTGCCGGATGGTCAGAACATCGCCGTTATGCATGGAAATGTCTGCCTTCGGATCTCCCGCCATCGCGGCGTTCAAAGCAATTTGTTGGTGCTCTCCGGTGATCTGCTTCTGTCCTTTCCATTCGTAGCGAGTGAGGTCCGCTTCGTTCAGGTCCGCACTTTGCTGCAGGCCGCCGGCGGCGCGAATCAAATCGGCGACGTCCATGTTGGTCGTCAGGGGATACCGTCCGGGGCGCGCCACGTCTCCTTCGATGGAAACCGTGGCCGGATCCACGTCGGCGGGATTGCGATGCACCAGGATTCGATCGCGCGAATGGAGCACGATGTTATCGGCGGGATCACCCGCAATCGCCGCGCTCAGTTTCACGCTGAAGATTGTCGATTCGCCATTCGGCAAGTAGCGAAACACCTGCGCGTCCTGTGTTTCCGCGTCCGCCGCTAAACCTCCCGCCATGTGTACCGCATCGCTCAGATGGATCTCTCCAGACGTGCGGTAGGTGCCGGGCTCTCGCACATCCCCCCAAACCGAAACGGTCGGTGGATTTTCGAAATCGTACCGGCTGAAGACTTGCACTGTGTCCAGTGGGTCCAGAAGCGGAGCGCTCCCGGGATGACTGAGCGCGTCCGCGAGGTCGAAGCTTTCAACCACCGGCCGGTAATCCGGCGCGCTTAGACGAATAATCTCCGCATACTGGGCGGCCGGCTCCGGCAAAAGGTCCTTGTAAGAGGAAAACAAATCCGTGACGCGCATGCCTTTGTGGTAGGAATACTGCCCCGGCCGCAGAACGTGCCCTTCCAGGTAGACGGTGTCCTGGTTGTACGGCGCAATCGGGAATATCCGTATCTTGTCGCCATCCTCAATCCGGAACGAGTCAAGTTGCTTGCTAATCGAAGCAGGATCGGCGTCCGGTGGAATGTCCAGGCTGAGCATCGTGCGTTTTTCGTGAGTAACCACGCGCTGCACTTCGACGTGGCGCAACGTCGCCGTCGGTAACAGGCCGCCCGCAAGTGTGAGAACGTCGGAGAGCGATTTTTCGCTCTTGAGCTCGTAAATCGCCGGCCGCCGCACCATTCCTTCGACCGTGACTTCCGGCCCGATGGGCGGCACCAAGACGGTGTCGCCATTGTCCAGGCGCTGGATGTCCGCCTTCACTCCATTCAAGAGCAACTCGTACACATCGACGGACTGGACCAACTGACTTCCCCGGTTGTGCTCAACAATTCGCAACGAACCTTGGCTCGTCGGGCCTCCTGCGGCAAAGAGCGCGTTCAGAGGCGTCGAGAGAGAACTGATGTCGTAAGCGCCGGGGTGTGCGACGTCTCCGACCACATAGACTCGGATCGACCGCAGGCGGGCCAGAGACACATCCGTCGAAATCCCACGGAATTGCGACCGCAGTGTCTGCTGAACGGATTGCTGGACATCGGCCAAGCTTTTTCCGGCCACCAGGACAGGCCCCGCTTCGGGAAGGCTCACGCGACCCTCCCCATCCACCACGCGGACGAGCCGCTGGGAAACTCCGCCCCAAAGGTCAATGGCCAGACTGTCGCCTGGCCCAACCACGTAATCCGGCCCCACTGGCAAGTCCATGGGGATCATCTGGAGGTCGCGCGTCCCATTTTCGAAAACCTGCGCGCCGAACCGCTCAGGTTCCGGAGGCTGCGGCATTGCCTGCAAATACATGTCGTAGAGCGACGGCACATCCCGGTAGGGATTTGGCTGTCGAAGCAGGGTCTGGCTGGAACTTAATCGCGCTCGGGCGTTGTACGCGCGCGTCGGATTGTAAGATTCGGTGCGGTCGGTGCGGTATGTCGCGGGATTCGATCCCAGCGATTCAGGGGAACCGTTTGTTGCATCGGGCGACTCCGCCGTCGAGAAGGGCCATTCCTGCGGGTTCGCCCCGGGAATCGCGCTATTCAAGCTCCCGCTGGCGAGCCCGCCCTGCATCGCGATTTGCCCTGCGGCAGTCTCTTGCGGGAGCTGCCCCTGCATGCCGCCACTCGTTTCGGCCCCTGTCGGCACAAGTGTTCCCGGCCCTGCCATGCTGGGCGGGTTGTTAAGAAGCAGATCCAACGAGCCATAAGAGTTCCCGAGAGGCAGCTGCTCGCTTCCCAGCGGCATCTCCCCGCCGGACTGCATCAGTTGTGTTTGTTCTAGCGTTGGCAGCGTACGCTGCGGTGACGCCGGTTGGTTCGGCGCGTTGGGCGAGAAATTCTGCGGGAAGCTCGGCATTCCAAGTTGCTGCGGCTGCTGGCCTGCCGGAACAGCGCGCTGCGGAGCGCTGCAATTGGGGTCTGATCGCTGGTCGCAGCTTCGCGCTTGTTCTAGGTTTTGCCTGTCCTGTTGGCGTGCCGCGGTGCGCTCCTCCTCCTCATCTTGGGCGAGCCATTTCGCGCGGGCTTGGATCACCAATTCCTGTTCTTTTGCCTGCGGAGAGTCAGGATTAATTTGAGGAAGCAGATAGCCAAATCTCTGCAGCAAATCAGTGGCCACTGCCCGAAACCGAATATCCGTCTCCAATCGGTCGTAAATTGCTTGGTCCGTGAGGTCGGCATCGCCAACCAATTGTCCATGGTCCGTAGCGTCCTTAGCGACCCAGCGCTTCAGCTCGACGAGCAAGCCCGGTTCTTTGTGCAACACCACTTCGATTTGCGTTGCAGACGCGGCGACCCGCTCCAGATTCTGCCTGGCGAGATCTGACAATGGCACAGCCACCGCTTGACGGTTCTGCGCAGGCGCGGCGGGACACGCCAGCATCACTAGGCCAAAGAAAACCACGGCCACTCCGCCGAGTTGCTTTGGAAGGACGCCCTTCATAACCAAGCGGCTAAACTCTCGAGAACTCATTGCACTTTACCTGCCTCCGCCCGGGCTCCGCGAAGTGCGCTTAACACGCCGTTTTCGGAGGCCTCGATCTGACTGGACTTGATCTGCAGCGAAGCCCAGTAGAATAGGGAACTGTTCCGGTTGGGAGATATCGCGATCACCTTCATTTGCGGATGACTTTGGAGAACGAAATCGCACACCGCCGGCAAGCGATTGGATTTTTCCAGCGCAACAATCAAAAAATCCGGCTCGGTGTTGTTCACCGCATTTTCAATTTCGCTCTCATCCTTGATTTCTCCGACGATTTCAATGTCCGGCTGGTCCGCAATCGTTGCCAGGATGAGTTCCCGCATGAGCCGAGGGCGATTGGCCACAAGAACGCGAATATTCTTCATAGCGGCTCCGTGGAGCTCACGGTATCCCAACCGCCTGTCTTTATGTAAGGCTCAATTAATGAACAATATAGTACCTATGGAAGGAGGCCGAGAGGTACTCGCCCGGAACGTGTGTTCCGGTACTGCTTTCCTTGGGACCGTACTGCACAAGTACTGCTACCTAGCAGACGTGAGCTAATTAAGCAAATTTCCCGGCTCAAGGGCGCCTAAAATGCTCAATCGATTCTCCACTCCCACCTTGTGAAGGATCCTATGCACGTGGTTTTTGACTGTCTGCTCCGACAGGTTCAATTGGTTGGCGATTTCCTTGTTGGTCAGCCCGCGCCCAATCATCGGAATCAACTCCTGCTCGCGGCGCGTAAGGCCAAGACGCACCTTGGCGCAACCGTTCGGCAGCCCGACCGCCTGACCCGCGACGAAGTCGAATAGGAACTTGCACAGCCGCGGCGGACACACTGCTTCTCCGCGTGCCAGGGAGCGCACCGCCGCCACAACATCCAATGCGGACCCCTCCTTGGGAACGAATCCGAGGACTCCGGCGCGGACCGACTGAAGGAAAAGCCGTTCATCTTCTTCCATGGAAACCATTAGGATTTTTACCGCCAGCCGCCTATCCTCTTGGGCTTTTTCCCAGCCGCCTTCTGAGAAAAGGCAATCCGGCGAATCCAGAATCAGAACCTCGGCTCCGGAAATCATCGCTTGCTCACGCGGGTTCACAGATACCCCCTGAGACGACGCGACTTCCAAATCGCTGCGCTTCGAGAGAACGCGGCTGAGCGACTCCCGTACCAGGCGATTCTCGGAGACAATGGACACTCTAACCCTTTGGTTCATTCGCGATCCTAATTTCGTTCAATATTTATTACGTTGTAGCTATTCATATGTTCAAGACTAGCCAAAGTCAAGTACCCACTGTCAAATTCTCATTAACTTCAAATAGGCGAGTCCTCCTTTTCCGTCCCAATCCCGGATATTCCGCTACCTTCTGCGTATCGAAATGGAATATAAGGCCATTCAGTTCGAGGCCAGACGCAGCCTCCCCCGCAAATTAACTTCCATTTCGCCAAGTTTTTCTTCCTCATAGTTTTCGCGATGGACGTGATTCGAGTTGCACCACTACATATATAGCCTAGCGAGCGGGCTAGAAGAACCAGAAGCGCTTTTTCGGGGTATTTGCTTCGCTTCCGCCGTGTGATTTTTTCCAGTCACTCGGTTCAGGAAGATAAGGTAAAGGCTGACCCTCGAGCACGGCACGCGGGTTTTCTTCGAGGAGGGCTCGAGCAAGATCCTCGCCTTTGCTCTCCGCGAGCGCATCGAAGGCCGGCTTAAGCCGCAGCGGCCGCGTCGTCAGGTTGTGTGCATCGCTAGCCACAAAATGGACGGCATTCGCCTCGATTAGGAGTTCGGCGGCGTGCCGCGCCCGGCGCCCAAATCCGCCCGTAAGTGATTGTGCCGTCACCTGTACGTAGCAACCTTGGCGCAGCCATCCCCACAAACGGTCCCACTGGGAGCGGATCAGCGGGTTCCGTTCGGGGTGTGTGATGATGGGGTGGAGGCCGAGCAGTTGTAATTGATGGAGCGTTTCGTCCAGGGAAGCCGGAATAGCAAAGTCCGCGAACTCGACCAGAAGGTAGTCCGTCTGGTTCAGAGTGAACCGTTTGGGATCCGCACGGAGTGTGGTCAAGTTCTCAAAGCTCAAATGAAAATCGCATCCCGTGGCGACTGCGAGGCGATCGGCGACCCGAGATTGAATTTCATCTCGACACGCCTTTACCAATTCGGGAATGAATTTATAATCGCCATTCGCATGAGGTGTAGCTATGACGTGGGTGATGCCATCGGCAACGGCCATTTCGGCCATCTTCAAGGAAGTTTCGAGTGAATCCGATCCGTCATCGAGGCCAGGAAGAATGTGGCAGTGAATGTCGACCATTATTGCTTTCCCCGAAGATAACGCAGGAACGCGGGAATAGGAAGGTCAAATCAGGAGAGAACGCGCGCATTTGCTCGGACGAAAAAGACTGCCAAGTAAAGCGCTCCATGAACGAAAGAGGCGTTCATCCGTCATCGATGGCCTAGAATCAAATTGCGGCGGCAGCCTTCTTGTGCGAGTCTGTCCAGCATGCATGGTCAACAACCTCTCACCCGGGCATTGTTCCGTGCCTCAAAGCGCCCTCTGGGCTGAAGAACGCCGCGAATGACCGTCCTCGTATTCACGCTGTTAATATGGATTTGCGCGCTCGGTGCGGGACTTCTGGGATCGCTTACGGGGCTCGGCGGCGGCGTCATCATCGTTCCTTTATTGGTGTTGGCATTCAAGGTAGACATTCACTATGCCGCGGGCGCGTCGCTGATTTCGGTGATCGCCACGTCTTCCGGCGCCGCTGCTGCTTACGTGCGGGAAGGATTCACGAATCTGCGCATTGGGATGTTTTTGGAAGTGGCCACCACGCTCGGCGCACTGGTGGGTGCGTATCTGGTCGCGAAGGTTTCTCCATCTGACATCGCCATCATTTTCGGACTCGTGCTGCTCTTTTCGGCGGGATTGTCTCTTCGCGGCTCGCCCAGCTCCCGCAGCTTGCGGCCAGCCGATCCCCTCGCGGAGCGCCTCCGGCTGAACGGGGAATATCCGTCAAGAGACGGCATGAAAGCTTACACCGTCCATCGCGTACCGTTGGGTTTCCTCGTGTGCCATTTTGCCGGAATTGTTTCCGGGCTGCTTGGGATCGGAAGTGGCGCGCTCAAGGTCCTCGGAATGGACCAGGCCATGGAGATTCCCTTCAAGGTGTCGACCGCCACCAGCAATTTCATGATTGGCGTGACCGCCGCGGCCAGTGCAGGAATTTATTTCCATCACGGCTATGTCGACCCATCGCTGGTCATGCCGGTGATGCTTGGCGTTCTCCTTGGCTCGTTCATCGGAGCCCGGCTCTTGCCGGGAGCAACCACGCGCTATCTAAGAATCATGTTCGCCGCGGCCATTGTGGCGCTCGGAGTGGAGATGCTCATCAAGGGATTGACGGGAAAGCTGGGATGAACGACGCTCAACGTAAATCTGAAGAGAAGCATTTCGACGAGATGATCTCGCTCTTGCTGCGCACGGGCGTGATTGTTTCGTCGATCGTCGTGCTCATCGGAGGAATTTTCTATCTGGTTCAGTCGGGAATGCTCAAGCCAGTTTATCACCCGTTTCGCGGAGAACCAGCGAACCTGCGCGACCTGCGCGGAATTGTTCGAGGCGTCTTCACGCGCAGCCCGCGTAACTGGATGCAGTTCGGGCTTTTGCTTCTGGTGGCCACTCCGGTGGCCCGCGTGGCGCTTTGCGTCATCACGTTTATTAAAGAAAAAGACCGAACGTACATCGTGCTCACCTTGATTGTCCTCTCCGTGCTCGTTTTTGGATTGATCGGGCATTAGTCGCTCCTGCTCTGAATCCGCCTTTTGCGCGGATGGCATTCTTGCTATAGTTCCGTTCGTATCGGAGCCGCCTGCTCATGGCTGCCTCATGAAAAATACTCCCGATTTCACGTCGCAGATTCGCGCACAATTGCGCGAAAGCGCGAAAATCAAAGAAAGTTTTTCCGATGAACTCCTCGAGAAGATTGCGCGGTGCGCGGAAGCGAGCGCCTCAGCCATAACAGGCGGGCACAAGATTGTTTTTTTCGGCAATGGAGGAAGCGCCGCCGACGCGCAGCACCTTGCCGCCGAGCTCGTGGTGCGCTTGGAGCGAGATCGCCCCGGCCTGCCGGCCATCTCGCTGGCAACGAATGCATCGGTCTTGACCGCCGCCGGAAATGATTTGGGATTTGAGCGTATTTTTTCGCGGCAGATCGAATCGCTGGTGTCCGCAGGTGACGTTCTGGTGGCGCTTTCCACCAGCGGAAGCAGCGCCAACGTGCTGAACGGCGTGGAAGCTGGCCGGGCAAGACACGCATTTATCGTTGGCCTCACTGGCGAAACGGGCGGAAAGCTTGCGGGCAAGGTGGACTTGCTTCTCAATGTGCCGTCTCGAAATGCGCAGCGAATCCAGGAAGCCCACATCACCATCGGGCACATTGTTTGCGCGCTGGTTGAACAAAGTTGCTGCGCGAGTTAGTTCTTTGGAAGTTGTCCGCCGGCGCTTCCTTCTTCTGTTAACTGACTCGCATGGAACTTCGGGCAGGCATTTGCGGCTACGAACGAACAACGCTAAGGTAAGGGCATGGCGGATCCGCCAAACCTTTCTGAATTAACGCTCGATAAGGGCCGGCGTCGCAGCATGCGCGTCATGCTGTCGGTCGCGATCGTCGTTCGCGGCAAAACTCCGGACGGCAAATCTTTCTTCGACGAGGAGACCAAGACGCTGGTCGTAAATGCTCACGGCGCGCTGATTCATCTGCGCTCAGAAGTGAAGGCGGATCAAAAAATCACCCTGACCCATAAAAGCACGCAAGAAACCGAAGGTTGCCGCATCGTTTACGTGGGAAGAATGCAGGGCGGAAAAGCGCAGGTCGGAATCGAATTCGACAAGCCTGCGCCGAAATTTTGGGGGATCAGTTTCCCGCCGGATGATTGGAACGTGCCCCCGGAGTGACGGGGTTTCCTGCGCCTTCCGCCTGTGAAGCTGCATCGGATGTCAGTTCAATTCTGAGAGTGCCCATCGATAGATCAGCCTCGCACAGCAACGGAGTTCGTGCCGCATCGTCCGCCAGCCAGATTTTGAAATGCTCGTCCGGAATTTCTTGATTCCCATCCAGTAAGCGAATTTCGATTTCCGTTGCTTTGTAATCTCCCGCCGCCACATGTATGCCCATCGGTGCGTCGGGTTTCGCGACTATCTCGTAGACATTTTGGCCGTCGAATACCGGGACGCGGAACTCGGGCGTTCGAAGCCAATCGACCTGACGTAAGGAATAAATTGCGCTCACCGCGTCGTGTGTGCCCCGCGGCACAATCACGTGAGGCAAGGGGCCATTTGCCGCTTCTCCGGGAGATACCAGCGCGAGGTCTGTGTCCTCCGGCTTTCCGAATTCGCGGAAGTGCTCCTGGTATTGGCGGCTTTCCAGCCCGGCGAGCAGCGCGTACGAATCGATTTGATCATCCATGGAATAAAAAGCACGGAGCGGCTCGGCCGTGTGGACGCTGGCGCGGAAATGCCATGATTGCGAGCCATAGAAATTTCCTCGATCGACGACCTGCAATTGCGCCACGGCCGCTCCGGCGTAGCGCTGCCAGTCAATTCGGTAATTCAAGACTTCGCCGATGCGAAACGCTGGAAGTTGAGCGCCTTTAACAGACGAAACAGAGGCAGATTTTGATCTGGACACAAACCACGGCGGTGAAAGAGCAACGCTCGCGATGATCGCCCATCGCATTGCGCGGCGGCTAAGGTTCACTGTCATTTTTCAGCGCGATCATTCTCTCTGCGCTCATCGTGTTCGCGCTCGTCGTTAATGTAGCGCGGCAAATCGGCGAGAGTGTCGAGCAATAAATCCGGCGGACACTGCGGCTGCATGCTTCCGAGTCCGTAGGTCACGCCGCAGGAAAGTGTGCCGGCATTGCGAGCCGTTTGAATATCCACATCCGAGTCGCCGACCATCATCAGTTCGCGGGGCGCGACTTCGAAATCGCGGAGCAGCGTGTGGAGTCCGACGGGGTCAGGCTTCTTTTTGTCGAAACTGTTTCCACCGTAAACGAAACGAAAATAACTGCTCATGTTCAGCCCGGCGAGAATGGCCTCGCTGAATTTCACGGGCTTGTTGGTGAGCACCGCGAGCGCGCGGCTGCGCAGAGCGTCGAGACATTCTCGCACGCCCGGATAGGGAACGGTGTGGTCGAGCATGTGTGCGCGGTAGTAATCGAGGAAGTGCACGGTGCCCTCTTCGATTTCTTCCTCTGACGCGCCGTCGCCGAGCGCGCGTTTGATCAGCAGCAGAACGCCGCCGCCGACGTAGCTGGCGATCTGCTCATGTTCGAGAGGCTTGCGGCCCAGATGCTCGAGCGTCGCGTTCATCGAAAGGACCAAGTCGAGTTTCGAATCGATCAGAGTGCCATCGAGATCGAAGACCAGAGCCTTTACGCCGGAGAAACGTTTGCCGTTCTGTTTGCCGTTTTTAGACATAAACCCAAGTTAGCACGAAGAAGAAGTTTTTTCAGACTGCCTGCGCAACAAATTTTATTCGACTCATACAATCACTTGTGGGCCGGCAGAACCTCCCAGATGCCCGGATCCTCCACACCCAAGACCCAGGAACAAAAGCCCGCCAGACCGCGCTGCTTCGCGAGTTCGTAGCGTTCGCGAAATGTGCGCGCGTCGGTATAGAAAATCCATTCGCGCATGCCGTCGCGATAAAAATAAAACCACGCGGTACGGTCCGTGGGGTCCCAGTCGATGTGGCCACCGTAGGCGCGCGCCAGATCGAGCGCGTCAGGAGTTGAGATAGATTGTGCGGAAGGATTGGGCTTTTCGCCGGGTGCGGCGGGCGTTCCGGCGACGGGCGTTCCAGCAAACCAGTGGTAACCATAGACAGGGATGCCGATGAAAAGTTTGTCGCGTGGAACAAACTGTAGCGCGTAATCGAGATTGCGGACGGTCCAATCCCAGCCCGCGACCGGGCCGGGCGGCGTCCAGCGAGTGTGCTCGTCGTAGGTCATCAAACAGATAAAATCGACGGACCCGGCGAGCGATTTGAGATCGTAGGCGCCCTGCCAGTTTTCAAAGAGCCACGCATCGAAACCGGTTTCGCCCGCCGCGCCCGGAGCATTGGGGACGGTGGCGATGCTGAGCCGCAAATTCTGAGCATGAAAGGCGCTGGCTGCCTCGCGAACCATCGCGGAGAGCGCGTCGCGATCGGCCCAGTTGACATTTTCGAAGTCGAACTGAAAACCGATGTAGGCATTCTCCTTGCAGGCCCGGATAAGCTCCGAAAACATTTCGCGATAGGCGGCTGGATTGATGAGCAACTTGTGAAAATCCTCCTGAACGAAAGCAGCGCCGACGACAATGGGCATCACAGGAACGTGATGCGCGCGCGCCGTATCGAGAACGAGAGGATTTGGACCACCCGACACTAGACCAGTGGAGTCCACCAAATACCATGCCGGAACAAGGATATCGACCTTGTCCGGGTGGGCGAGAAAGGAGCGGACGGAGTTGGGATCGCGCGTCAGATAGAAAATAGATTTTGGTTGCTGCGCGAAGGCGCTGAGCGCGATAGAAAGCGTGGCGAAAGAGAGCAACAGTAAGCGTCGAATCATGGCCCGTAGTGTAGCGGCTGCGGCGAAGAACGCGCAACTCGCTGGTTCGGTGGAGCAGGAATCCGGCTTTTGCGCGGGGCACGTTGGAGCGAGCGCTCGGGCTTGTTACAATGGCGCGCTTGCGCGACGCGAAGTGCGCAAGTCCAAGACATATGGCAGAAATCTTTCCATTTCGCGCCGTGCGATACGATTCCCGCCGCCTTGCGCTCGAGAGCGTGCTGACGCAGCCCTATGACAAAATCACGGCGGCGATGC
Source organism: Candidatus Acidiferrales bacterium (assembly GCA_049281095.1). GTDB lineage: Bacteria > Acidobacteriota > Terriglobia > Acidiferrales > UBA7541 > DAHUXN01. The sequence continues at coordinate 24,732 of JBAPRL010000068.1, read as the reverse complement.
AGGAGCATTACTACGCGGCGAGTCCGTACAATCTGATTGCGATTGAAAAAGGAAAAACGCTGCCTTTGGATTCTGCGACGGAAAATGTTTACACGCGAGCGGCGAGGAAGTTCGAGGAGTGGCTGGCGCAAGGAATTCTGATTCAGGATTCGGAGCCGGCCATTTACGCGTATTTTCAGAATTACGCGTTGCCGGGAACGAGTCGCCGGCTGGAGCGCCGCGGCTTCATCGCGCTGGGGCGGCTGGCCGATTACAGCGAAGGGCTTGTTCATCGTCACGAGCAGACGCTGACAGGGCCAAAGGCCGACCGGCTGGAACTGCTGCGGCGCACGCGCTGCCAAACAGGCCAGCTCTTCTTGCTGTACGACGATCCGGCGCGGGGCGCGGATGCGGTTCTCGAAGAAGCGGCGAAATCGCAGCCGACGGCCGAAATGCGGGATGAATACGACGTGCAGCATCGGCTGTGGGCGATTGCCGAGCCGGGCCGCGTTCGCAAAATCGTGGAATCGATGGCGGGGCAGACACTGGTGATTGCCGACGGGCACCATCGGTACGAAACAGCGCTCGCGTATCGCAACGAATGCCGCTCGAAGGCGGGAGGAGTCGATCCGAATGCGTCGTACGAGAAAGCGATGTGGACGTGCTTCAACATCTATCAGAGCGGGCAAGTGGGCGGGCATCACGAAGGGCTGACGATTCTGCCGACGCACCGGATGGTGCGCGACGTGGCGGGATTTTCGGTCGAGAAATTTCTGAAGACGGCTTCGGCCTATTTCAATTGGTACGCGTATCCGTTCGCGTCGGCAAGCGAGCGCGAAGAAAGCTTGGCGGAATTTCGGCACGACCTGGAGCGCCGAGGGCGCGCGGGGCACGCGATCGGTATGTATGCGGGCGATGCGGGATTCTATTTGCTGGTGCTGCGAAATACGGCGGAGCTGGAGCGGCTGCTGCCGGACATGACGCCTGCACAGCGTCAACTTGACGTGGTGCTGCTGCATCGATTGCTGCTGCACAAATGCCTGGGAATTACCGCGGAAAAAGTGACGGCGGAGGCGAACGTCAGTTATGAGCGCGAAATGGAGCGGGCGATTGCGGAGGTCGACGGCAAGAGAGCGCAGATTGCGTTCCTGTTGAATCCGGTGCGGGTGAAGGACGTGATGGAAATTGCGCTGGGCGGAGACGTGATGCCGCAAAAATCCACGGATTTTTACCCCAAGCTGCTGAGCGGGCTGTGCATTTGCAAGTTGTGAGAGCCCCGGGCGCTGCACCGCTGCGGTGTTCGGAAATGGACATGGAAGGGAAAAAAACATCGAAAAAACTCGATTAGAAACGAAGTTGCGGCTGATTCGATTGGAGTTAGAGCAGGTTCTAATTTCCCATAGAAACTCGATTAGAATTGCGGTTGGGAAGATAAGGCGAAGGGTGTGGACGGTTGGAAGAGGGTCTAGGCGGCGAGGAAACGCCACCGGGGCGCTCCCATTTTGGGAAAGGCTGAGGCGAGGATTGAGTGCAGTATGACCCTCACGCCCTATAGATATCACAGAGTAACTAAAAAGGCAAGACATTTCCGGTTGACATCGACTTCGCAAAATGCGAAGATTGAACCGTGCGGATCGTCAGTCGAAAGGCGATTCGGGACGCGACGGCCAAGCATAGCGAATGGGGCGCATCGCTAAATGCATGGTACAAGGTCACCAAGAATGCAGAATGGAAGAATTTCGCTGATGTCCGGAATAGCTGGAGGAATTCAGACGCGGTTGGGCGCTTCGTGGTGTTCGACATAAGCCACGACAAGTGCAGGCTGATCGCAACGATCAAGTACAAATGGAGGATGGTTTACATCCGACACATTTTAAGCCACGCTGAATACGATCAGCAGGAGTGGCAAAAGACATGATTGCGGTATCTGAAAAATACGCGCTCGAAGTCAGTTCCCCGGCGCCGATTACGTCGGAACGGCAACATGAGGAGTACGTCTCCGTGCTCGACAAACTGGCGAGCAAGGAGCATCCGACAAGTGAAGAAGAGAAGTATGCCGAGGTGTTGCTGACGCTAATTGAAGCGTATGAAGAAGAACATCATTCTGTTCCGGATGCTTCGCCGGTGGAAGTCCTTCGCACGTTGATGGAGGCGAATGACCTCAGGCAGAAAGACCTCGCAGGAATCTTTGGCTCGGAAAGCATTGTGTCTGAAGTCCTACACAGGAAACGTGATCTCAACAAAACCCACATCGAGAAATTGAGCAAACGGTTTCACGTTTCTCCAGCGGTTTTTTTCTAAAGGTAAAACTGCGGGACAGAAAGCAATGTAACGAAGTTTTTAGCGCCGAGGAAACGCCATCGGGGCCCTCCTGTTTGGAGGGCGAGGCGCAGGCCGAATGTCCAGTTACGTACCATAACCGTTCTAGGTTTGTATACCACAGAGTGACAAGAAATGCAAGTGATCGACGATTTAGAGGCCTACAACTGTTCCTCGGCTATTAATTCCAGCCGAACTCTGAAGTACTTGATTTCCAAGATCGGATTCGCGTAGACCGCATATTTCAAAGCGTCGTCGCGATCATGGCAGAGGATCAAACCGCGAACCTCAGCATCACGTGAGATATTCTTTTTCACCCAACCGATGTAACGGGAAATTTGACCAACCACCACATCAGAAATTCTAGAGCGCTTCAGCTCGATGACAAGGAGCTGACCGTTTCGGCGGCGGCAAAGCAGGTCTATTACCCCTACGTCGGTGGGGTACTGTTTGCCGACATTCCCGCCCTCATCCCGGTACAAGGTTAAGCCCGGCTCGACGAGTTCTGGATTTTTAGCTAAGAATTCCTCGAGCTGCCGCTCAAGCTCGATCGGGATTTCGGAGGCGCACACTATATCGATATCGGCTCGATCTACAGAGTCGATTGGCGTCGTTCCTCGGTCAGTAAGACCTTCAAGGTGAATAACGGGCAGGCCTTCGTATTTTTCCTCGGAATCGAAGCGTACGAGCACCCGAGTGCCCGCGGAAATGTTGTTATCGTGGAACCAGTCCTTCAGCGTGCCCCACAGCTGATTCTTGTGATGAATCTGGGCGTTTGTTAAACGACCGCGACGGTCCTGGATCTTAACTTTTGTGCAGTGCGGCAAAGTAAACTCCGAACCATATTTTGTACCCTGATCGTCGCTCAGATTAAGATACCAGCTGTTTGCCTCACCCTGACCCACTGTGCGCTCGAACTCGACCATGCCCTTCCGCCCTTCAAGACGAATCTTCGCGACTGCCTATGCCGTCCCGGCCAAAACAGAAGAGGAAAGCCGCAGAGTTTCTGGGAAACGAAACTCTGCGCTACACGGGCTTCGGATGAGAGGGCCTTTGCTCAGTAACGCTTGAGCCAAATCCCTTTGTAGCCAGCCAGGATGAAGACTCCTGGATCGGAACCGCTCTCAGAGGATGCCCGAGATTTTTTCGTATGAGCCGACGATCCAGTTCTTTGTCGGCTTGTCCGAAAAGGGGCAAATCTCTTCACGTGGCCATCCTGAAGCCTGACTTCGATCTCGCGTGTCTCGTGAGTTGGAACTACAACCCCGCTTTCAGTGATCACGCGTCCGTCAAAGGCGTAGATTCGTTCAATCTTACCTTTGCCATGTCCTTTCAGGAGGTAGGGGTCTCCGCAGCGCAGGTTCTCGACAGGCAGGTATCGGAAGAGCGTATCCTTGGTAAATTGGCCGCCAAGTATGAAGTCATCCAAGGGCATGGCGTCGACCGTTAGTATGGCTGCGCCATAGAGTCCCGGTCAAGAGTGTTGAAGGGGACACGGCCCTATGAAGACGGCGTGGGCCGCCGCACTCCACAATGACTAGGCGACGGGGGCGGGTCGGCGGCATGGATACTTAGTGAAGACGGTTCTAGAAGCTAGAGGTTTGAAGTTGGAGGCTGGAGCCGATTAACGGCGAAGGCAAAGCGGCGTCGAGCCGCCGCACTCCATAAGACAGCAGGTCCCTCGGCGCCCCTCGCCAAAAACGCTCGGCGCTCGCTCGGGATGACAAATCTATAAAAGCTAGGCGACGGGGCGGGCGCAACCGTTCATTCTTCAGGAAGCAGCGCGGCGTACGAACGCAAAAAAGGCAACGAAATATGTCGAGGCGAGATTCTTCGGCGCGAAAAAACGCGCCTCAGAATGACAATGAAAAGCGAAAGCAGACGCGTTACGCCAAGACGCGCGGATGCGCGGAGTCTTCTCGGGCTGAACTGCGTTTGCTGTACTTCGTTTCCACGTAGTCGTCGACGAGTTTTTGGAAGGCGGCGGAGAGTTCGTCGTAGGTGCCCTTGAGGGTGACGAATTTTTCGCCGTCGATGTAGACAGGGCAGCTGGGTTCTTCGCCGGTGCCGGGAAGGCTGATGCCGATATTGGCGGCCTTGGATTCGCCGGGGCCGTTGACGATGCAGCCCATGACGGCGAGCTTCAATTCTTCCACGCCTTCGTATTTCGTCTTCCACTCGGGCATTTTGTCGCGGATGTAATTCTGGATGCTTTCGGCGAGTTCCTGAAACGTGGAGCTGGTGGTGCGTCCGCAGCCGGGACACGCTGTGACGCTGGGCGCGAAGGAGCGCAGGCCGAGGGCCTGAAGAAGTTCGCAGGCGGCGTAGACTTCGTCGCGACGGTCCCCTCCGGGACGCGGAGTGAGAGAGACGCGAACGGTGTCGCCGATGCCTTCGGCGAGAAGGACGCCCATGGAGGAAGCGGACCAGACGAGACCCTTGGCGGCCATGCCGGCTTCGGTGAGGCCAAGATGGAGAGGCTGGTCAGTTTTGCGTGCGAGTTCGCGGTAGATGCTGATGAGGTCGCGCGGACGCGAGACTTTGCAGGAAATAATGATTTGATCTTTGCGCAGGCCGCAGGCGAGTGCGAGCTCGGTGGATTCGAGCGCGGAAAGAACCATGCACTCGTTGATGATGTCCTCGGAGGTGTGGCCGAGGTCGCGGTCGGTGTTCTCCTGCATCTTGCGCATAACCAGTTCTTGATTGAGCGAGCCGCCATTTACGCCGATGCGCACGGGCTTGCCGTTGTCGACGGCGATTTTGCAAATGGTGGAGAATTGCTCGTCGCGGCGCGCGCCTTTGCCGACGTTGCCGGGATTGATGCGGTATTTGTCGAGGGCTTTGGCGCAATCGGGATACTTGGTGAGAAGGACGTGGCCGTTGTAATGGAAGTCGCCGATGAGCGGCGTATCGCAGCCCGCGTCGAGCACGCGCTGCTTGATTTCCGGAACAGCGGCGGCGGCTTCGGGGATGTTGACGGTGACGCGGACGAGTTCGGAGCCGGCCTGAGCGAGTTCGAGATACTGCTTGGCGGTGGACGCGGCGTCGACGGTGTCGGTGTTGGTCATCGATTGGACGACGACAGGCGCGCCGCCGCCGACCTGGACTTTGCCGACTTTGACGCCGACCGTTTTGTGACGCTGTGCGATTGCCGGTTCCATATACCTTCCGTGAGATGCGAATCTTGCTGGCGATGCTGTAAGTATGATTGTAGCGGATTTGACAGCGCGCGCGCTAGTCGGAGTGGGCGAGTCGTAAGAATAGCGAAACAATTCACGGCGTTGAAGAAGACGCCAGGTAGGGACCAACACAAGAATCAGGCATACAGCGACGACCTTGCGCAGGTGAGACGCGCAAAAGGAAGAACAGAACAAAGGCATTTTTTTGGCACAACTGAAGCCGTGCCCTGACGAGAAGCAATTCGTCGGAACAGTCGGTCGCGGTCCATTCTGCAGGGCTCTCGCGGCCTCGGGATGCGGAGGATGCAGAAGCCGCAGAGCCTCCAAAAGCGAGACTCTCCGCCACAGATGCAGAGGCGAAATGCCTTGCTCGGAATGACAAGCGAAGACCGGCGCATGAAGTCGCCCCTGCAAATGAGACTCTGCGTTGAGCAGCAGAGCATCGCGGCGTGAGGCGCGGGCTATTCGCGGACGTTCTGGTAGATGCCGAAGAGGGCGAAGGCCATTCCGGCCAGGAAAAAAAACGGGAGCAGGTAGCGCGTCAGAAAAGGAGCGAAGGGAACAGGAAGTTTCAGAAAGCTGTACGGCGAGAGAAGATAATAGACAAACGCCACGGTGAGCATGTAGAGCAGGCCGCGACGGAAAGTAGTCGGGCGATCCGCGCTGGCGGCACGAGCTTCGGAAGCAGCGCTGGGAACGCGGCGCTCCGGCAGCGCCTCATGACAGTGCGGGCAGTCCCTGAACGCCTCAGAGATCGATTTGCCGCAAAAAGGACATTCTCGAACACCCATTTGCACTCTCGGCCCTGCGAATCAGCAACGAAGGGTACGCCTATGTAGACAAGACTAGGACGAGGGGAGAGCAGTGTCAAGAATGGGCGCGCGGGAGGGTGCGTGAAAGGAACTAAAGGGGCAGGCACACACGTAAGCTGTTTAATTACAAGATGCTGGGAGAATGAACAACGGAAGATTATTGCGGCGGGCGCCATCGAAAGCTAACCAAATCGCATCCAATTTTTGGACGCAGCGATACATCCAGCAGACCTTTTAGTAGAGTACTTGGTTATGGAGAAGCAAAGATGACGGTGAAACGCGCGCCCGCCACGTCGGGCAAGCCGGAATTGACGTATTCCGACATCACGCCCAAGGGAACGTACACGAACCGCCGGAATTTCTTGTTTGGCATGCTGGCGACGGGCGGCGTGGTAAGCGGCTGGAGGCATTTCTCGAACTGGATGGCGGGCCCTGCGACGGGCTCGGTACCACAGAAATTGAATGGCGTGGTGAAGGGGCCGTTCAGCACGGATGAAAAGATCACGCCGGAAAGCGACGTGACGACGTACAACAATTTCTATGAGTTCGGGACGGGCAAGGGAGATCCTTCGCAAAACGCCAAGAATTTCCGGACTTCGCCGTGGGAAGTGTCGATCGAAGGAGAAGTGAAGAAGCCGCTGAAGCTGAGCATGGACGACATCATGAAGGTGGCGCCGCTCGAGGAGCGCATTTACCGGCATCGTTGCGTGGAGGCGTGGTCGATTGTGGTGCCGTGGGTCGGATATTCGTTCAGCAATTTGGTGAAGCTGGCCGAGCCAACGCCGAAAGCGAAGTATGTGGCGTTTCAGAGCTACTACGATACGCGGCAAATGCCGCTGGGGCCGGAGGCGGGAATTGAGTTGCCGTACGTTGAGGGATTGCGGCTGGACGAGGCGATGAACCCGCTGGCGCTGCTGTGCGTGGGCATGTACGGCGAAACGCTGCCGAACCAAGACGGCGCGCCGGTGCGCATGGTGATTCCGTGGAAGTACGGATTCAAGAGCATCAAATCGCTGGTGAAGATTCGTTTTGTGAAGAGCGAGCCGCCGACGACCTGGAATATCGCGGCGCCAAATGAGTACGGCTTTTACTCGAACGTGAATCCGACAGTCGACCATCCGCGCTGGAGCCAAGCGAAAGAACGGCGGCTGGGAGAATTTTTCCGGCGGCCAACGTTGATGTTCAACGGATACGGCGAGCAAGTGGCGGGCCTTTATACCGGCATGGATCTGCGGAAGAATTTCTAAGCGAGCGTCATCGTGTTGAATTCCATTCTGACAAGCAAGTGGACGAAGGTTGCCGTGTTTCTGGCGTGCCTGATTCCATTGGAAGTCTTGATCTGGCGCGCGACGCAAGGCGAGCTGACGGCGAATCCGATTGAATTCATAGAACACTGGACCGGGGACTGGACAATGCGGTTCCTGATTATCACCCTGTGCATCACGCCGCTGCGCAAGCTGCTCAAGATGCCGCAACTGATCCGGTTTCGCAGGATGCTGGGGCTTTTTGCCTTTTTTTACGTTTGCCTGCATTTTTCCACGTGGGTGGGGTTGGATCGTTTTTTTAATTTGCCGGATATGTGGGCGGACGTGCAAAAGCGGCGCTTCATCACCGTGGGCTTCGCGGGATTTGTGCTGCTGATTCCGCTGGCGGTCACTTCCACACGAGGCTGGATTCGCCGCTTGGGCGGAAAACGCTGGCAGCTTCTACATCGGGCAATTTATCTGAGCGCGATCGCGGGCGTGATTCATTACGCCTGGCTGGTGAAGTCGGACGAGCGCAAGCCGCTGCAATATGCGGCGATGGTCGGAGTGCTGCTCGCGTGGAGAATTGGCGCGTGGATTCGCAAACGCTGGCAGCAACAGCCGGCGGCGCCCGGCCTTCGTTCTAACGAACCTACCACTGCTGAAACCGCTTAGAGGCAGCTTTCGCAAACGCTTCCCTTCCGTGGGGACCACTGAAACGAACGCCAAGGCCTGCGCGTCTCAACCGTCGATAGCTCGTTCCCTGGGGATGCGTCCCACACAACAGGTTTGTTAAGAAGTCGCGGAGGATGATGGTGCGAAAACTCGGAATGGCAGTAGCGGCATTGCTGGTGGTGTGCGCGATTCTGCCTATGGCGGCACACGCGCAGAGCGAAACGGATCTGAACGCCATCTACACGATCAAAGATCTTGGCTTCAACCATTCGCAGATTATGGACATCATGAGCTACCTCACGGATGTGTACGGCCCGCGGCTAACGAATTCGCCGAATATGCGCGCGGCGGCGCAGTGGACAGAAGATCAAATGAAGCAATGGGGCCTGGCGAATGTTCATACCGAGCCTTGGAAGTTCGGACGCGGATGGTCGAACGAGCGTTTTTCCGCGATGATGATTTCTCCGCGGCCGTACATCCTGATTGCGTACCCGCTCGCGTGGACTCCGGGAACGAACGGACCGGTTACGGCCGATGCGGTGCTGGCGCAGATTCAGAGCGAGGCGGATCTTGATAAATACCGCGGACAACTGAAAGGCAAATTCGTGCTGACACAGGTTCCTCCGGACGATCCGGCACATTTCGACGCGCAGGGCCACCGGTACACCGATGCTGAATTGGCGGACATGGCGATGGAGCCGGTACCCGGCGCGCGGAACAACCAAGACCGTTTCGCGCAGTTCCGCGCGCTGAGAGCGCTGCGGCAGAAGGTTCAGGCGTTCCTGGTTGCCGAGGGCGTGGCAGGATGGGTTGAAGCGTCGCCCGGAGACGATGGCACGGTTTACGTGCAGTCGGGCGGCTCGTATGAGCCGGACGGCCCGCCCGCACCTCCGAGCTTTGAGCTGGCCAGCGAGTGCTACGGACGGATTTACCGGCTGCTGGAAAAGAAAATCCCAGTCACGCTGCAAATCAATGCGGAAAACAAGTTTTACGACGACGATCTGAATTCGTTCAACATTATCGGCGAGATTCCGGGAACGGACAAAGCGGATGAAGTGGTGATGATCGGCGCGCATTTCGATTCCTGGCACGCCGGAACGGGAGCAACGGATAACGGCGCCGGCGACGGGGTGATGCTCGAAGCGATGCGCATCCTGAGAGCCAGCGGACTGAAAATGCGGCGCACGGTGCGGATCGGACTGTGGACCGGAGAAGAAGAGGGATTGCTGGGCTCGCGCGCGTACGTGAAAGATCATTTCGGCGACCCGACAACGATGCAGCTCAAGCCGGAACAACAAAAACTCGATGCGTACTACAACATCGACAACGGCACGGGCGAGATTCGCGGGATCTATCTGCAGGGTAATGAGGCGGTAGCGCCCTTGTTTGAGCAGTGGATGAAGCCGTTTCATGATTTGGGAATGACGACGCTGACGATTCGCAATACCGGCGGGACCGATCATCTGTCGTACAACGCCGTGGGAATACCGGGATTTCAGTTCATTCAGGACCCGATTGAGTATGAAACGCGGACGCACCATTCGAATATGGATGTGTACGAGCGGCTGCAGGAACCGGACATGAAACAGATGGCGGTGATCGTGGCGTCGTTTGTGTACTTAACGGCGAATCGCGAGGAGATGATTCCGCGCAAGCCATTGCCACCACCGTCGACGAGCCCATTTTAGGGAACGAGCATCTAGCTGGCGCGACGAGCAGGCTTTCGGCGCGATTCCGCGTGACGCTGCGCGTGCAAGGGTTGTTTGCGCGAGGCGCCCGAAGCCGCGAGGCTCTTTTTCAGGGCGGCCATCATGTCGATGACCGGGGCGCGATGCCGTTCGGGCACCGCGGCGACTTCCCTGCCCTTCAGCTTGGCTTCGATCAACGCTTTCAAGCGATCCTGAAATTCGTCGTGATATTTGTTGAGCCGGAACGGCTCGGAGAGATTTTCGACCAACTGCCCCGCGAGTTTTACTTCCTGGGGCTTGAGTTTGATTTCCTCGGTCTTGCCGTATCCAGGGGCTTCGCGAATCTCGTTGGCGAAATACATGGTGTGAAGCGCGAGGCCGTGGTCGTAGGGGCGGATAAACACAGTGTATTCGCGCTGGTGCATGGCGACTTTCGCAATGCCGACGCGCTTGGTGCTTTCGAGGGTCTTCAATAAAAGCTGATAGGCTTTGCGGCCTTCGTCCTCGGGAACAACGAAGTAGGACGAGTCGAAAAACAGGGGATCGATTTCCGATTCTTTCACGAATGCCAGAATTTCCATAGCGCGCGCCGAGTGCGGCGCGATTTTCTTGATTTCCTCAGGGTCGAGCACGACGTATTTGCCTTCTTCGTATTCGTAGCCCTTGACGACTTCGGAGCGATCGACCATGCGATTGCACGTAGGACAAAAAAGCGGCTGGCGCAAACGCGTTTTGCACACGCTATGAAGCTGATGGAGTTCGACGCGGTAGGGGCGCGCCGCGGCGTACAGCTTGATTGGGATGGAGATCAATCCGAACGTGATGAAACCCTTCCATGCAGAAGAAGCCATTCTTGCCCCCCATTTCGTGTACGAATTTTAGCCCTTTCCACGATTCGGCACATAGGGAAAACTCCGCACGGCCGAGCAGGAAAGGCCGTACGCGATAGTTTGATTGCAAAAGCAGACGAAAGCGTCTTTATAATCGCAGGATGGCTTCGCTGCAAGAATACCGCAAGAAGCGGCGCTTCAAAGAAACGCCCGAGCCGAGCGGAAAAGTCGCGCGCGGGCGCGGCGACCGATTCGTCGTGCAGGAGCATCATGCGCGGCGGCTTCACTATGACTTCCGACTGGAAGTTGGCGGCGTGCTGAAATCGTGGGCGGTACCGAAGGGGCCTTCGATGAACCCGGCGGACAAGCGGCTGGCGATTCAAACCGAGGACCATCCGCTGGAATACGGGAGTTTTGAAGGAACGATCCCGGCGGGACACTACGGCGCGGGAGAAGTGGCGATTTGGGACAGCGGGACGTTTGAGCCAGAAGGACAGCTTTCGGCAAGCGAGCAGATCGAGCGCGGGGAATTGAAATTTACTTTGCACGGGAAAAAGTTGAAAGGCAGCTTTGTGCTGGTGCGGCTCCGAGGAAGAAGAAATGGAGCAAAAACAGAGTGGCTGCTGATCAAGCATCGAGACCAAGCAGCAGATACGCGCGGGCCAGCGGGAAAAGTGGCGGAGCCGATGCTTCGCGTGCAGTCGAAAAGCGCGAAACGGGACGGACACGGGCGTCCCGATTTGGGCGCGCGGCCACAAATGCCCGACGGCGCGCGAAAGGCGGCTGTGCCGGAAATGCCGCCTGTGGCTTTGGCGACGCTGGCGGAAAATCCGTCGTCCGATCCAAGCTGGATTTTCGAAATCAAGTGGGACGGGATTCGTACGCTCGCACGCGTGCACAACGGAAAAGTTCAATTGCGGTCACGCGCGAAGCGGGACATTACGCCGGAGTTTCCCGAGCTTGCGGCGATAGCGGCGGAGGTAAACGCGAAGGAAGCGCTGCTCGACGGCGAGGTGGTGGTGCTGGACAGCACGGGACGAAGCGATTTCCAGCGGCTGCAATCGCGCATGGGCGTGCGAAACCCATCGCCGAAATTGGTGAACGATGCGCCGGTGATTTATTACGTGTTCGATATTCTTTACTGCGATGGATATGACCTGCGACAGGTTCCGCTGATCGAGAGGAAAGAATTCCTGAAGGGAATCCTCGGCGCGAGCGGGGTGATGCGCTACTCAGACCATCAGGCCGGCGAAGGCGCGAAATTATTCGAGCTGGCCGAAAAGGAGCATCTGGAAGGAATCATTGGGAAACAGGCATCGAGTGTCTATCCCCGCGGACGCACGACGGCATGGCTGAAATTCAAGACGGACAAAGAAGTGGACGCCGTGGTGGGAGGCTGGACGGAGCCGCGCGGATCGCGCGAATATTTTGGCGCGCTGCTGCTGGGCCTCTACGACGGCGCGAAACTGGCGTTTGTTGGCGGAGTGGGAAGCGGCTTCACGGTGGAATCGCAAAAGCGCTTGTGGCCGCGTCTGCAATCCTTGAAGACGGAGGAGTGCCCTTTTGCGGAGCGGCCTGCGACGCGCGAGAAAGCCACGTGGGTGAAACCGAAACTGGTGGCGCGAGCGAGATTCGGCGGATGGACCGAAGGCACACATTTGCGACAGCCGCGATTCATCGGCTTGCAGGAAGATCGCGAGCCACGCGAGTGTACGCTCGAGAAGGAAACGAAGGTGGCAGTGGATCAGGAACAAATTCAAGCGAGCCGCGAACAGAAAGCCAAGCGTGGCGGACCGTCCGGGCGGCCTCATTCGATACGCGAGAAAACTTCACCAGATGAAAGGCCGCACACCGAGGCGTTTGAAAAAGAACTGGCAGAGGGCTCGGCGGAAGAGATGTTTGCCGAGGTCGACGGGCGCCGCTTGCGGCTTACAAATTTGAACAAGGTGTACTTTCCAGAGGACGGGATCACGAAAAGAGACCTTCTGGTCTATTACGCAGGCATCGCGCCACTGCTCTTGCCGTTTCTGAAGGACCGGCCTCTGGTATTGCGGCGATATCCGAACGGGATTCATGGGCAATCGTTTTTTCAGAAGGATGCGGACAAGAGCACGCCGGAGTGGGTGAAGACGGTTGCGATCCTGTCCGAGGGAACCGGCAAGCCTACGCATTACTTCATTGCGAACGACCGCGCAACGCTGCTTTATCTGACGAATCTTGGATGCATCGATCACAACCCGTGGTCGAGCCGCGTGGGCAGCTTGGAACATCCCGATTACATTTTCTTCGATCTGGATCCAACGCCGAAGACGCCCTTCTCGAAGGTTACCAAGCTGGCGAAACTTTTGCTTTCGATATTGGAAGAAGTGCAGCTCACGGCGTTTTCAAAAACGTCAGGAGCGACGGGATTCCACATCTTTGTGCCGGTGGAAGCGCGCTACACGTTCGAGCAAGCGCGGACATTCGTGGAAGCAGTGGCGTCAATCGTGGATGCGAAACATCCCGAATTGCTGACGGCCGAGCGGAGCGTGCGAAAGCGGCCGGATGGCCGAATCTACCTGGACGCTCATCAAAATTCCTCGGGGCAATCGCTGGCAACGGTGTACACGGTGCGCGCATTTCCTCATGCGCCGGTGTCGGCTCCAGTGCGCGCCGGAGAACTTACTCCTGAACTGCGTCCGGAGAAATGGAACTTGAAGTCGATGACCAGGCGCATCAGAACAGTTGGGGACTTGTGGGCGGATTTCTGGAAGCAGCGACAAGAAATCGAGCCGGCGGCGGAGCGTCTTCAGCGCCTAGGGCGATAGACCTGGTCTTCGCCGCCGGCCTTAGAAATGGCGCGCTCAGAACGTGCTGTTCTGATGGTCTACGGGATTCGGGGTTTCAAAAGATGAAGGTGAAGTTGTTTTTGTTTTCGGCTGCTTCTGACGCGAGCTTGAGAACGAGCTGCGAGATCGGTCGTTGGATTCAGAGGACAACGATGCGGTCGGCAAGTTTTGGCTTCGCAATTGGGTCTCGGCGGTGAGCCAATCCTCAACGTCTCTGCCCGGCTCGCTTCCGCGCCTCTCGTAGAGTTCATAGGCGCGCTGCGCGATTTGGTCCCTCGTAGGAACGTCTTGCTTGGGAACACTGCGGTGTAGATCAGACATTTCAACCCCCTGGGTAATTTCGTTTCGGATACCAATGTAAAGCTTGCAATATTTTGCGAACAATACTGTGAATACTGTAAGTAGATTCGTGCGGGCTGATTGGCTGGCGACCAAGAGAGACTTCCAGAACGGGCAAACTGCAAAGGCCGTCAGGGCCTCCGTGTGCAGTCACTCCCCATGAGGGACAAGGCCGCCAGCCCTAGGTAAATGGACCAGATGGAGTGTAACAGGCGCAAGAAGACCTGCTATCCGGTGAAACCCTTAAATTTGACAGTTATAGCGGGGGCGGATTCTGGGCAACTCTCGCTTGCCTTGCTTGTTGTCAGGCGAGGAAATAATGCGCGGCTGTCGACAAAGCACGAACTCGGTTGACGCCGAAGAGGGCTGTCGTCCGACGGAGTTAGTTTTCCGGAACCGCAACGCTCACGTGCGGAACGCTGGCGCTCTTGAGTTTCGCATTAAAGTTCGCCAGGTCCGTGGACACAAGGTCGTCGAATTTGCTCTTTTCATCCGCGACCTGTTTCGTGTACTGCGCGTAGAGTTCGTTTTCGGCCGCCGTTGGTTCGGAATCGTCGCCCACCTGATCCGGCCCGAAATCGTCAGCAGAGGCTACCACCACAGCGAGATTTATGATCCTGGAATAGAGGCGGGGCGGATAGTAGAAATCACTGCCGGTGATGTGCGGATCAAAGAAGGCCTCTTCGACCGCCAGGAGCTTGGTATTGAGAGCCTCCGCGTCGTTTCCGAGTGGCTTCCAGCGGGCGTCGGCCTTCAGGACGGGCTCGAGGCTGATAATTTGGCTCCTCGCCGTCTCGGCTTGGCCGATGATCGAGGTCATCGTATTCACCGCATCGCGCAGGCCCAACTCCATCTTGGTCTGCGCAAGGATGTCCTGCTGGGTTCCGAGCGAATTCGGATCCTTCAACACGGTCAGTGGTTGGCTGAATTCGGCCGTTCCCACCTTTAGTTTCACGGTGTAATCGCCGGGCGGGACCAGGGGCGCCAGTTTTTCTTCTGACGGAAAAGGCCGCGAGCCCTCGGGCCCCAAACTGGCTTGTGGCGCTCCCAGCGGCTTCGTTCGCAGGAGGGGGCTCTTCGACTCTTCGTACTTAAGGTTCCACCAAACCCGGTTGAGCCCTTGCTCGTTTTGGCCTTTCAGCGTGCGGATGACCTGCCCGCCGGCATCGAGGATTTGGATCTGAACGTCGCCCTTTGGAACCGAGCCGAGATAGTAGTTAATGTCCGCGCCGTAGGGGGGGTTTTGGCCAGCCAGAGTGGGCGGATCGTTCGCCTCGCCCATGTAAATGGGGAGTGTGGGCTTGGTCAAGAAGCGATAAGCCGGCCGAATGGTGAACAGGTGAGCGCTGGAGGAACGGACCGCGTCAGTAAGCTGTTGCAACGGTCCGACGTCGTCCAGAATCCAGATGCCGCGGCCGTAGGTTGCTACCACAAGATCGTCGAAATGCCGCTGGACGGTCATCCAGGACACGCGCGTATGCGGCAAGTTCTGCTGGAGGGGCGCCCAATGAGCGCCGTCGTCGAAAGAGGCGAAAATCCCGTTTTCGACTCCCAGGTAGAGTAGTCCCTGGCGAACCGGGTCCTCGCGAATGCAAGCGGCGTAGCTGAAGTCGCCGCGAGGCAAGTCAGAGGTAATCGATTTCCATGTGGCACCGTAGTCAGTGGTGATGAAGACATATGGATTCCGGTCGTTCATCTGGTGACGATCCACGGTAAGGAAGGCCGCACCCGCGCTGAAATGCGACGGTTCGATGCTGGTGACGGTTCCGTCGGCCGGCAAGCCAGGAATGTTTTTGGTGACGTTCGTCCAGGCGCGTCCGCCGTCCCGCGTCACCTGCACCAACCCGTCGTTGGTCCCGGCCCAGATCAGGCCGTCCTGTAGCGGCGATTCGGCGATGGCGAAGAGCACGTCAAAAACCTCGACGCCGCTGTTGTCCGGCGACAATCCGCCCGAGGATTGTTGTTTGCTCTTGTCGTTCAGGGTCAGATCTGGGCTGATCACCTTCCACGTCTGTCCCTCGTCTTCCGATTCCATCACATACTGACTGCCCACGTACAAGCGATGAGGATGGTGGGGCGAAAGCGCCAGCGGATAGGTCCATTGGAAGCGGTATTTCTGGTCTGCAGGCCAACTGCCCATGGAAGACGGCCAGGGATTGACATCCCGCGCGTATTCGGTGCGCAGATCGAGATGCTGGAGGAATCCGCCCATACCGGATGACCAAAGCATATTTGGATCCGCAGGATCGGGAAACGTCCAGCCGCTCTCGGCTCCGCCCGCCCAGGTGCAATCGGCGGGCAGGATTTGAGTTCCGTCGAGGCTGTTGCTCGGACACCGATGCGCCGGACCGTCCTGTCGATTTCCGTAAACGAAGTAGGGAATCTTGTCGTCGGCGGATACGTGATAAATCTGGGCGATTGGCAGGCCCGCTCTCATCCAGGAGCGGCCGCGATCGGTGGAAATGTTCACGTAGCGATCGTTCGCAATGACCAAGTGATTCGGATCGAGCGGATCAATCCAGACGACGTGATTGTCTGGGTAGACGGCGGGGACTGACTTGGCGGTGCGGCCACCGTCGTAGGAAACGTGAGGATTGGTCATGCTAGCGAACCAGACTTCGTCGGGGTTGTCTGGCATCACCGCGAGGCGGGAGAAATAGTGGGGCCGAATGTTCAGCGCGGCGTCGCGGCTGATCAAGGCCCAGTTCTCGCCCTCGTCGTCCGACCTCCACAAAACGCCATTGTCACCAGCGGTCTCGATGAGCGCGTAGACGCGGCTGGGCTCGCTCGGCGCGACGGCAAGACCAATTCGGCCGATCGGAGGGTCGGGAAGGCCGTGACCCGTGAGATGAGCCCAGGTAGTTCCGCCGTCACGAGAAACGTAAATCCCGCTGCCCGGTCCGCCGCTGTCGAGATCCCAAGGCCGAATCAAGACTTGCCACATCCCGGCGAAGAGAATGTTCGGATTTTTGGGATCCATGGCCATGTCGGCCGCGCCGGTGTTTTCGTCGACGAACAGGACTCGCTGCCAATTCTTGCCGCCATCGGTGCTGCGATATACGCCTCGCTCCTGTTGCGGGCCGTAGCAAGTTCCCAAGGCCGCAGCGTAGACAACATCGGCATTACGCGGATCGATTATAATTTTGCCGATGCGACCCGTTCGTTCCAGGCCCATGTGGTTCCAAGTCTTGCCGCCGTCGGTCGACTTGTAGATCCCGTTTCCGATGGAGATGTTCCCGCGAATGAAGGCTTCACCTGTTCCCGCCCAAATGATATTCGGATCGGAGGGAGCGACAGCGAGCGCGCCGATGGACTGCACGTCCTGGCTGTCAAAAAGGGGATTCCAGTGAACGCCGCCGTCGGTTGTTTTCCAAATCCCTCCCGCGGCGGCGCCGGCAAAGAGGACATTAAGATTGCCGGGAACGCCAGCAACGGCGTCCACGCGATTCCCTTTGGGCCCGATGTGGCGGTATTTCAGCGCGTCTAAGGAACTGGGTTGCTGGGCTCGGATCGTTTTAGGGCACAGGAATACGAAAACAACTAGGGACAATGCAAGCCGTGTCGCAAATGCGGGGTTCATTTTCACGATCAGCATGGTCTGCTTCGAAGTTGGGGCATGGGCCATTCCCTAAGTACATGACCGCGGCACGCTGGTTTGGTTCCGAGTTTTCCTACGGTTCTCGGTGCTCGAGCTCTCGATCCAGAAAGATAAGCCTTCCGAGCTCTGTTGACACTCGCCAGAGTCACTTCAGCCGTTCTTCAATTCACGGAGTTCCGCTTCTCTCCTCTGACGCCCCTGTGCGGAGCAGCTGTCGGTGTCAACCAAAGCCCGGACACCGTCCGTCGAACCTGTTCCTGAGCGTCTAGAAGTGAATTTTCAGAGCCAGTTGCACCTCGCGAGAAGTGCCGAAGCCTATCTCCTTACCCACCGTGCTCAATAGCTCACCAAATGTGGCATCGTCTACGAAGTTGTCCGGCAAATCGAAGTTCGTGTGGTTGAAAAGATTGAAAATTTCCGCGCGGAATTCAACTTCTTTCCCTTCGCCGAACGGAGTGTGCTTGATGGCGGAGAAATCCGTCTGCGCAAATCTGGGACCGCGCACGACGCTGTTCGGGCAAGTGCCGAAAGTATTTGCCGGTGGGTCAGAAAACGCCGCGGGATTCCAGAAATCTCCCGGCGTGCCGTTGCCGTAGAGTGGTGCACCGGTGTTGCAGTCCGCTCGCTGGTTGTAGTAGTTGCCATCAGCGCCGTTGTCGTAAGTGTAGACGGTGTCCGCCAACCCTGTCCGGAAGAAGCCGAGGGCGGCGATTTCCCACCCACTGACTATTTTGCTGGCCGGCCCTGTGCTCAGGTAGGCATGTCCCTGACCCACTGGGATATTCCACAAAATGTTGTAGGAGAACTGATTGCGAGCGTCGTTCGAGTTGTCGCCCCGGTCCAGGTCGAAATCGTTGTTGTCCTCGGGTTCTGGGCCGAACTGGTCGGCCATCGGTTCATTGGAGATCGCGTGACTCCACGTGTAGGAGACGTCGTACAAAAACCCGTGAGTCATCTGCCGCTTGAAGGAGATCTGAAGGGCGTTGTAATCGGATTGGCCGTTCCACTCGACAACTTCATTGACGCCATCGGCGGGAATGGGTGCGATGCCGGTGACTGGGTTCGGCCAGTTGTTGAGCAGATCTCGCTCTAAATTGATAGCGTGATTGCCGACGTAATTCACGAGGATGCCTGTGCTGTTGTTAAATTGTCTACCCACACCGAAATTCCACTGTTCGACGTAAGTGTTTGGGGCATCCGGCCAGAACCCGTAGAGCGCGGGTGGTGGCACGGAACTGCTGGAGAGGAAAGGAGTATACGGGTAGGAGAGTTGTTGACTCGGCGTAGTAAACAAGTCGAAATTGCCCGGAAGCGTATTCGCCGCTGGGCTGCCAAAGCCGGCGTCGCCGAGAGGGTAAGCGGTATAGAAAATCCCGTACGCAGTGCGGAAGACCCATTTCGAATTATTCGGTGCCCAAGCGATGGAGACCCTGGGCCCAAAATTCCTCTTATTGGCATTGAAGTAAGGCGTGCCCGGCGGGTTCAATACCCCCGTGATTGGATTGAAGGCTTGCGTTTGTTGGAATTCATCGTCCGGCACCGTGTCATAGTCCCAACGAATACCTGCATTGATCGTCAGACCAGGCCGGACCTGCCAAGCGTCTTGGAAGAACAGTCCGGTTTCCCGCTGGAAGGTTACGGTTCCCGGATTTCCGGCTGTCTGGGCGACCTCGTTGAGGTCGTTATTGATGAAGTCTTGCGTCGAAAGATAGGTCAGAACGTCGGTCGGCTGAGCTGTGTACGGCATGCTGACGAGCCATACCGTTCCGCCCATCTGGAAAGTATGAGCGCCACGAACCAAGGTCGCGGTGTCACCTAGCTGCCAACTCGTTGGTGTGCGGGTATAGTGGCCAAAGTTGCCGGGACTAATTCCCAGGCCGCGTATATCCAATTGCGGCAAAGCTCCCAGGCTTTCGTCGATGGTGCTGGCATATCGTTGCAGGCCGGCTAGAAAATTATTGGTGAAATTCGGCGAGAAAATGTGGGTCTCACTCAGGGCCATGTTTGTGGTGGTGGTCGGAACTTCCTGGC
This sequence comes from Candidatus Acidiferrales bacterium, assembly GCA_049281095.1. Lineage (GTDB taxonomy): Bacteria > Acidobacteriota > Terriglobia > Acidiferrales > UBA7541 > DAHUXN01. The sequence goes on along the minus strand of JBAPRL010000068.1, from coordinate 5,210 downwards.
CATCCGTTAATCCGAATGACCCAGGAAATATTTGGAATACAGGACCACTTACCAGGGAATTGTTGATGTTGAGCCGGAAGAAGGCCGTATCTTTGTCGGAAAGAGTATCGTCTATACGAACGCTGCCGGTGTCTTCGCGAACTCTCGAGGTGCCCTGCCCGTTAAACAGCGCTGTGTTGCCCGTGGGATCGCTGGCCAGCACGTCCGTGCTGGTCGGCATCTCATTGATGAACGGCGTCAGGACTGGCGAGGTTGCTTCCACTGCGGCGCGCATCGCATTGCTAGGCACTGTCCCATTGGCGATGACCCCAATGCCCTGCCGTGAACCTTCGTAATTCAAGTAATAGAAGAGATGGTTCTTCTTGATGGGCCCGCCAGCATTGGCTCCGAAATCCTCGTAGTGAAGGGGTTGATCTGTGGCGGCGAAGTAATTGCGCGCGTCCAAGGCGGTATTACGGAAGAAGTCCCAGACCTCGCCATGGAACTTGTTCGAGCCGGACTTCGAAACGATGTTGATGTACGCTCCGCCGGAACGTCCGTATTGCGCGCCATAGTTTCCCGTCTGAATGGAAAACTCGCCAATCGAATCCAAGCTGCCGGTTAGCAGGCGCGCGCCGCGCTCCGAACCGTTGGACATATAGGGGTCATCGATACGCGTGGCGTCAATTCCATCGATCGAAAACGTATTGCTCACATCGGACAAGCCGTTAAAAGACAGGTCGGCAATATAGCCCTCGCGCACCGTCGCGCCCGGCGTGAGCATGCTGAAGCGTCCGTAATCACGTCCGTTGATCGGGAGTTGCGAAATTTGCGCGTTTCCCATGGTCGAGCCGGTGGTGGCATTCGTTGTTTGAAAAGCCGGTGCGGCCGCGGTTACTTCAACTTGCTGCGAAATCGCCCCAACCTTGAGACCGATATTGACCGCGACGGTCGCACCCACACTGAGGATTACGTTATCGATCACCTGCTTGTCGAAGCCTGAATGTTCCGCAGTGACTCGATACGTCCCCACTGGCAACTCGGCGATGTAATAGTGTCCGGCCGGATCCGTCGTGGCATTCCAAGTCTGGCCGGTCGCGACATTGAGCGCCACAATCGCGACGCCCGGCACTGCCCCGCCCGACGCATCCGTCACTTGGCCGGTGATGTTTGCTTGGACTTGGCCTTGCGCGTACACCTGCCCGCGAAATCCCAGCAGTGCCAGTCCTAAGACAAGACACACGACCAAGGAGCGACACCCAAGGATTCCGTCCAAAGCTTTATTGCTCGCCATTTTTTCCTCCTCGCGGCCCCGAACCGGGACTGTAGCGTGACGCACACATTGGTTCTTACGGTTTCGTTCGAAATATTCGGCTAAGCGTTCGCAAATCTGCATCGAAGCCTCTCGTTCCGCGCATCGTTACTTCGCCGATGGCGGGGAAATATAGGGAATTTTCGCCTTGGCCATTGCCGCATTCAGTTTGGCAAGGTCAGTATCCATGAGCGTCTTGAGCTGAGACACCTTGGCATCGACATCGGACGAAATCTCGGTGAACTCACGCCGCTGCGCGGAAGTTGGCGCTTGGCTGACGTTGTCAAGGCTAAAGAGCAAACGTCCAGCCTGATCGCGAACAGGAGGCGGCGTGTACGTCAGCGGCACAAACATTTCCTCGCCAGAGCCGACGATTTGCTTGTGAAGCAGGTCGACGCGCTTGGAGAGGTCTTGAATTTGGGCCTTCAGTTCCTTGGGCATGTCGGGATATTGTTTCTGCGCGTCATCCAGGGACTTCTTGAGCGACGTAACCGTCTTGCCGGCCTCGACGGCCCGTTTGTAGGTCTCATAGGCCTGCATAATCAGGCCGTCGCGTGCCTGCCGGTCTTCGGCACTCATTTCGATCGTTGGGTCATCCAAAACTTCCACGGTTCCTGAGGCCTTCTGATCTCCCACTAAGACCTGAACCGTGTAGCTTCCGGGCGCCACAAAGGGCCCGCGAATGGCATTGTAGAAAAACCCTTCGTCTTGCGCGTTTAGTTGATCCTGCGTGGGCTTCACCGGAGTGGGATATCGCAAATCCCAACTGACGCGATTTATGCCGGTATCCTCCGTGCCCGGAAACTCTTGTATTAGCTTGCCCGCGCTGTCAGAAATTCGGATCTGGACGGCTTGCCCTTTTGCGGGCGGGCTGGCAAGAAAATAATCGATGGTCGCGCCGTCGGGGGGATTTGGCGCGATGAACAGCTGGTCGCCCGTGTAACCGTTGCTGTGATCGAACTCTTTCCACTCCCTCGCAGGCTGTATGTCGAACAGATGAAGGGGTGAAGAGATTGCGGATGGGGTCAGTTGCTCGAGCGGCCGGATATCGTCAAGGACCCAGAAGGCGCGGCCGTGAGTGGCCAGAATCAAATCGTGCGATCGCCGCTCAATCGTGATGTCATCCACGATGACGGAGGGAAAATTGAGTTTCAGCGCAGACCAACTGTCGCCGCGGTTGAACGAAACGAAAAGACCAAACTCGGTGCCGACGAAAAGCAGGTTGCGATTGTACGGATCCTCGCGGATGACCTGCACCGTTCCGTGATTGTCCGGGATGCCGGCGGTAATTTTCTGCCATGTCTTCCCGTAATCATCCGTGCGAAAAACATAAATTCCGAAATCACCATTGCGGTGGCCGTCAAAAGTGGCGTAAGCCGTGCCCTCAGCAACAGCCGAGGCATTGACGTAACTTACGTAAACGCCTTTGGGCAAGCCGTCGGAAGTAATTACGTTGCTCCAGTTCTGTCCGCCGTCCCTGGTGACCTGGAGATTCCCATCTTCCGTACCGACCCAAATCACCTGCTCATTCTTTTCAGAAACAGCCAACGCAGTGATGCAAGGATACGTTCCAGCTCCGTAGTCGCGCTCGATCATTTTTTCGGTCGCGGCTTCCCCCAGAATCGAAAGCTTGGCCGGGTCGACGTTCGTTGTTAAATCCGGACTGATCGTGGTCCAGGTATTTCCCTGGTCTGTTGATTTGAAAAGATAATTCGCGGCCGAGTACAGATTGCCTTGCGCGGTCGCAATCAGCGGAGAATTCCATTCCCAACGATAGGGCGGACCGCTGAGTTTCTCCGGCATGGGACGAATCAACGCCCATTCGTTGGTACGGCGATTCAGCCGAATCAGCTTTCCATTCTGTCCTTCGACGAAAACAATGTTGGAGTCCTTGGGATTGGGAACCACTTGGAAACCGTCCCCGTCCATGACGCGAGACCAGTCGCTATTCATAATTCCCTTCGGATTTCGCGTGCGAACCGGACCGCACCACGAGCCGTTGTCCTGAAACCCGCCGCAGATGTGATAAGGAATCTCCGTGTCCGTGGCCACCGAGTAGACTTGCCCTACCGGAATGGTGTTGATGTAATCCCACTTGTCGCCGCCGTCGTGGCTGATATAAACGCCGCCATCCGATCCGGAGATCATGTAATTGGAATCGTCGGGATCGATCCAAACGGCATGGAAGTCAGCGTGGATCGTCTGCAGCCCCTGCTTGTCGGGGTCCGGCAGAAATGTCTTGCCGCCATCATCGGAATGGGCAAGTCCCCCACCGGGTAGCCAGATTCGAAGGTAATTGTTCGGGTCGACCAGGATCTGCGGGAAATACGAAGGCCTAGGATCGACGCTGCTGAGCTTTTCCCAAGTTTCTCCGCCGTCCATACTGCGGAAGACGCCGCTGTTGTCGGCGCTCTCGACCCTGGCATACACAATGCGCGGATCGCGTGGATAAATCGAAACTCCGATACGGCCGGTGTCGACAGTTCCGTGTTCGTAGGGCAGACCCTTGTATAACTTGCGCCACGTCGCACCGCCGTCCGTTGTTTTGTATAGAGCGCTGCTGGGCCCTCCGCCGTTCATCCCAAATACGGTTCGGCGCCGCTCGTAGGCCGATGCGAAAAGCGTTTGCGAGCTCTGAGGGTCCATCTCGATATCGGCGATTCCCGTGTTTTCGTCTTGGTAGAGCACTCGCTGCCAGGTTTTGCCTCCGTCTTCTGTTTTATACAGCCCGCGCTCGCCGCCTGGCCCCCACAAGTTGCCTAGCGCTGCCACATAAACGATCTGGGGGTTCGCGGGATCAATGACGATTCGACTGATCTGGAAACTATCGCTGAGGCCCATATGCGTCCAGGTAGCGCCCGCGTCAGTGGACTTATAAACGCCGTCGCCCCATGAGGATGTCTGGCGGTTGTTGGCCTCCCCCGTTCCAACCCAGACGATCGACGGATCCGATGGCGCAATTTCGATTGCGCCGATGCTGGAAACCGGCTGCTGATCAAAGATAGGCGTCCAGGTCGTTCCGCGGTTGGTCGATTTCCAAACGCCGCCGGTGGCGGAGGCCACATAAATCGTATTGAGGTCGTGGCGCGGCACCGCGAAAGCATCGATGCGCCCATCCATGGAGGCCGGACCAATGGACCGAAAAGCTAAACGCTGAATGGCATCCTGGTACGCCTTGTCATTGGCAGCGTCCCCGGATTGTGAAAATGCAAAATGAGGAACCAGGCCAATCGCACTGACCAATACGAGAAGCAAAAACATTCTCCGCATCCCAACTCCTCGCTCGCAACGGGGACATTCGCCAAGCCGTGCCCTGTTGCCCCGGTGACCGTGCGAAACTTTTGTTTCATTTTACAGCTTACGCTACAAGTTCATGCACCATACCGCCGCATGTCGCTGCTGTCAAGTCTTTTGCCTCAACGACTTTGATTTCGGATGTTCGGAGTGCGGCTGTCGTACTGGGACCACATTGTATGTGCTTCGCGTTCGCGAAACGCGGGTTTCCCACTTGTGACATCACTCACATGAGAAACAATCGTTGCGTATTTCCTGAAGAGGTTCTGCGGTTGTGGCGCGGGCGCCGCTCGCAGCACGAGGGCCGCCCGTGCACTTGAGAAGCTGCAACGCGCCTTCGAGCCGTTTGTCGTGGCGCCCACAAGAGTCGCGTAAAAGAAAAAAAGAAATTGTGAAGCTTAGAATGGCGCGCCCGGAGGGATTCGAACCCCCGACCCTCTGCTTAGAAGGCAGACGCTCTTTCCAACTGAGCTACGGGCGCGTCGCGTGTAATTGACTCACTGTATAGTGTTTGCAGCGTTCTCCGCAACCGGCAACTGAGGCACGTCATTCTGAGTGTGCCCAATTTTGTGCCCACCCAGCCGCGTCATGGCGTTCAAAACCGCATCTTCGGACGGATGGACGT
>JBAPRL010000067.1:0-113278 GCA_049281095.1 Candidatus Acidiferrales bacterium | reverse complement strand
GGCCAGCACCGTACCTTTCCAACAAGCGACCTCACTGATTGCGTCACAGCCGGTGACGTACGCTTGGGCATTCACGACGGTACGGTGGCGAAGTAGCGGCGGCCAAACCAAGGCTTTGCCTTGTCGCAACAGATTTTGAAGACGGGTCCGGGGTGAGGGCGGCGCTGTTCGCAACTCGCGAAAAGCCTTCGCAGCTTCTTCTAGAGTTTGAACGATTCTTACGCCTGTGCCGCCGGACGTACCGTCTGCCTTTAACACCGTCGGAAGGCCGGCACGGGTGAGCCATTTGCTGAGTTCTGCGAAAGTTGCGACGACTTGCGTTTTCGGAACTCGCACGCGCTCCTCTTCAGCGAGTGCCATGACGGCGGCCCTCGCTTCCACGATGGGAAAGCCTTCCGGGGCACCGATAGAACGCTCGATCAATGCGCAAATCGGCGAATCGGGTCTTCCGTGGCGCCGTTCTCGATCATGTAGTCGATGTAGGTGGCGGCTCGCGACGTCATCGGTTGGAACAATAATTAACGGATTCGTAGCTATAATTGCATCGGCGAGCAATCCGAGCGGCGCCATCGCGTTGTAGGTATGGGGCCTAGGTACAACGCCAGTCTTGGAGAGAGGATGATGGGAGGGACACACCGCTTCGACAGCGAACCCCGCGTTCGCCAGGCCTATTGCCAACCGTGCAGTCGAGAACCAACGAGCGGTTGATGCGATGAGTATGGTTGGCTTCAACGTTGTGCGAGCCTCCGCGTGACTCCCGCTCCCGGGTCAGGGAAAACCAGACTTGCCCGAGAGGGGTGAAACTCAGAGGAAAGGCAATCCTTCGGCCAAAGCCTGGAGAGAATGCGATTAGTAAGGCACCCTATTCGACTGAAAACTAAAGGCTTATGGTATCCGGGATATAACCGTCTGTTCCGAGGCTGAAATGGCATGCCAGAATTGTCTAAAACCTTGTTTCTATTTGCATGTTGTCGCGCGGTACGGAGCTCTTGCACACCCTGACCGTCTGCATGTTTACATTCGCAAAAAAAGTCATCAGAATTAGGTGCTTAATGAGTGCTTCTGAATCGATTTCGATTGCGACAAGGAGTCAGGGTGCGCGATGAGCGAGCCTAGTCCCCCTGTGCGCAACATTTCCGACACCGCGCGTTGGGTCGCCTATTTTCGAGCACGGGAAACGCAGAGACCTGATGCACTGTTCCGGGATCCCTATGCCGAACGTCTCGCAGGCGAGCGTGGGTTTGAGATTGCCGCTACCCTTTCGGACGGGAACAAACACGAATGGGCGTGGGTAGCGCGTACATACCTTTTTGACAAGTTTGTTCTGCGCGAAGTCCGAGATGGAGCGGATCTTGTTGTAAACCTCGCGGCCGGACTCGATGCGCGACCATACCGCATGGAGCTGCCGGCGGCGCTGCAATGGGTGGAAGTGGATCTGCCGGAAATCGTCGCGTACAAGGAGGAGATTCTGGCGGGCGAGAAGCCAAGGTGCCGACTCGAGCGAATCGCTCTGGATCTATCCGATAAGCTTGCACGCCGCGTTCTCCTGGCAGAGTTGGAGCGCCGCGCTACCAAGATCACCGCAATAAGCGAGGGTCTGCTGATTTACTTCACGCCGGAGGAGGTTGGTGCGCTCGCAGGGGACCTTGCTGCCATAAGTCACACGCAAAGCTGGCTTGTTGACCTTGCCTCTCCCGGCCAGCTCAGATTGATGCAGCGCACCATGGGCAAGCAGCTCAGCGAAGCGGGCGCAGCGTTCAAATTCGGACCGCCGGAAGGCCCGAATTTTTTCGCGCGTTATGGCTGGGAGCCGAAGGACGTTCAGGGCTTTATGAAGACGGCCGCACGGCTCAATCGCTTGCCAGTCGAGCTGCACTCTTTGTTGCCAGAGCCCCAAGGTTTTCCTGGGAATTTTCCTTGGACTGGCATTTGCCTGCTCAAGAAGCTCTGAGAACGCAGGAAACCCCGATTAACGAGAATCAGCAAGATGTGGGCTGAGCGACCACAGGAATCTCGGAGTCTGAATTCCTCTCAAACCGCCTGAAGGCATAACCAGAAAAAGAGATTCGCGGGGCGACGCATCCGGGGGCGAGGAGCCCAACAGGCAGCGGAATCTTATGGTGTAAAAGGATTTGGCCATAAGTGATAACGCGTTTCTCGAGCGCTGCTCTTGGTGTCTTGCATGTGCTTCTTATGGAAGGGTTTAGCGTTTGCTCGGATGGCTACGTAATTGCCATTGAATCTCCGTGTTTCAGGCGGTGCACTTGGAGTGCGCCGTGGTTGGCAGAAAACACAAAACTGGCGAAGGAGTCCAGAGCCATAGCCATGATAGAAACTGCCATCGTTGGTGCGGGGCCGTACGCACTATCCCTAGCTGCGCATCTTCGCCGCCGTGGTATTCCGTTTCGCATTTTCGGTCGTCCGATGGACAGCTGGTTGGGTCACATGCCAAAAGGCATGATGCTCAAGTCCGACGGATTCGCCTCAAACATCTTCGATCCCGATGGCAACCTCACACTGCGGAATTTCTGCGCCGAGCAGGGCATCGAGTACGGCGATGCAGGTTGCCCGGTACGCTTGGAAACTTTCGTGGCTTACGGCTTCAGTTTCCAGAAACGGTTGGTGGCTGAGCTAGACGAAAGGCTCGTTGCCGACGTCGAGCAAGTGCCCAATGGATTTGTTCTGCGGCTGGAGGACGGCGAAACGGTCAAAGCTCGACAGGTTGTACTCGCTGTGGGAATTACTCACTTCGAATATGTACCAGCCGAGTTGGCGGACCTACCAGTGGAATTCGTGTCGCACAGTTTCCAGCATCACGATCTTGAGCGGTTCAGAGGACACAGCGTCGTCGTAATCGGCGGTGGATCTTCGGCTCTGGACCTTGGTGGCCTGCTGCACGAGGCCGGTGCCGCAGTTCAACTCGTAGCCCGAAAACAGACGTTGGCGTTCCATACGAACTCGATGGGAAAGCCGCGTTCGTTGTGGCAACGAATTCGACATCCGAGGTCGGGCTTGGGTCCCGGGTTACGCTCACGCTTTTATGCCTCTGCACCAAACCTCTTCCGCTACTTGCCGGAGCGCCGCCGCGTTCGAATTGTGCGAACGCATCTCGGGCCTTCGGGCGGCTGGTTTGCCAAAGACAAAGTGGTCGGAAAGGTGCCGCTCCTGCTTGGATACACAGTGCTGAACGCGCAGGTCCGCGACGGCAAAGTGGAGCTGGTTCTTCGCGGGGCCGATGGCAAAGTGCGGGAAGTTCTAGCGGAGCACGTGATTGCAGCCACGGGATACAAAGTCAGTGTGGACCGACTGAAATTCCTGAATTCCGAAATTCGTTCGAGGGTCAAGGCTGTCGATGGCTCACCGGTTCTCTCGTCTACGTTTGAATCATCCGTGCCGGGCCTCTATTTCGCTGGAGTCGCCGCCGCGAATAGCTTCGGTCCGTCTATGCGATTCGCTTTCGGTGCCCGCTTTACGGCTCGGCGCATCACTTTGGCCCTGTCGAAATCGCTTTCACGGGAGCGGGTGCGAGTGGCAGCACCGAGTGTAGTGACGATCACGAAATGAGGGTGCGCGACCCGGCATGAAACGAGAAACCATTGCAATCCACGGAGGCTACGACGGCGACCCTGCGACGAAAGCCGTTGCGGTGCCGATTTACCAGACGATTGCATTTGAGTTCGATAGCGCGGAACACGGAGCAGCACTCTTCAATCTGGAAGTCCAGGGAAACATTTACACGCGAATCGGAAATCCTACGAACACAGTGCTCGAAAAGCGCGTAGCCGCGCTCGAGGGCGGCGTGGATGCATTGAGCGTGAGTTCGGGAATGGCTGCTCTGCACTACGCGTTTGTAAATATCGCGGAGATGGGCAACAACATCGTTTCTCTTCCGCAGCTGTACGGCGCCACTTACACTTTGCTCGCGCACGTTCTGCCGAAGCAGGGAATTGCAGGGCGGTTTGCCGAGAGCGAGCATCCCGATGCCGTCGAGAAACTGATCGACGAAAACACGCGAGCCGTTTTCTGCGAAAGCGTGGGAAACCCCGCTGGGAATGTGGCGGATCTCGAGGGGTTAGCACGAGTGGCTCACAAGCACGGCGTGCCGTTGATCGTCGACAATACGATCGCAACGCCGATCCTCCTCAGGCCTATCGAATACGGCGCCGATGTCGTGGTGCACTCCATGACGAAGTTCATGGGAGGGCACGGCACCACGCTGGGTGGAATGATCGTCGACAGCGGAAAGTTTCCCTGGCGCGAGCATGCGGCGAAGTTCTACATGCTGATTCAGCCGGAGCCTGCGTACCACGGCGTGGTCTACACCGAACACTTCGGCGCGGCCGCTTTTGTCGCGCGCTGCCGCACGGTGGCCCAACGAAACACGGGATCGACGTTGTCGCCTTTCAACGCGTTTCTGTTGCTTCAGGGCGTTGAAACCCTAGCATTGCGCATCGAACGCCACGTCGAGAACGCGCGGAAGGTGGCGGAATTTCTGCGCGCCCATGGGTTGGTTGAATGGGTTAACTACGCGGGATTTCCCGACAGTCCATTGTACGCAATGGCGCAAAGATATCTTGGGTCGCGACGTTGTTCCTTGCTGACATTTGGGGTCAAGGGCGGATTCGAGGCCGGTACGAAGTGCTTCAACGCGCTGCGCTTGTTCAAGCGCATGGTCAACATGGGCGATGCCAAGTCGTTGGCGTGTCATCCAGCATCGACGACGCATCGGCAACTAACGCCAGACGAACAGCAGAAGGTGGGCGTGACACCAGAAATGATCCGGCTGAGCGTGGGCATCGAGCATATTGACGACATTCTCGCCGATCTGGGTCAAGCGCTCGACAAGGCGGCCGCATGATGCTGCCGAATATCCGCAAGGTTAACAATGTTGGAGGGATCCTATGCCGCTGATGCTTAGCGGCGATCGAATTCCAGCCCCGTGGGTGACGGAAAGAAATTGGCGTGCGCTGACGTCGCGTCGGCGGAGTGATCGGTGGGCGGAGTGCCTTCGGATTGCTCTCGTCAACAACATGCCGGATGCGGCTCTGGAAAGTACTGAGACGCAATTCCTAGATCTTCTGGCTGCGGCCGCCGGCGAAATTCCCGTGTGTGTGGAGCTTTATTCGCTGCCTGAGATTACCCGCGGCGAACGGGCTCAGCAACACATGAGTGGCTTGTACTCCAATGTTTACGACCTCACTCGGGGGCGATTCGACGCTGTAATCATTACCGGGACCGAACCGCACGAACCGGACTTGCGGAACGAAGCGTATTGGCAAACCTTGGTGGACCTCTTGAATTGGGCCGAACACAACACGGTCTCCACGATTTTGTCATGCTTGGCCGCGCACGCCAGTGTTCTCCACAGCGATGGCGTCGCGCGCTATCTACTCAGCGATAAAAGGTTTGGCGTCTTCGACGAAAGAAAAGTCACACAGCACCCCCTTATGGCGGGCGCTCCGGACGTCATACGATTTCCGCATTCCCGTTGGAATGAATTGCGGGAGGACGAGTTAGTTTCAGCAGGGTACACCGTTCTGACGAAGTCGAGGGAGGCTGGCGTTGGCCTCTTCGCAAAGCAGAAAAATAAGAGCCTTTTCATCCACGTTCAGGGCCATCCGGAATACGCGGCCGAGACGCTGCTCAAAGAATATCGAAGAGACATCAAGCGGTTCCTTCGGCGGGAGCGAGAAACGTATCCATCGCTGCCGCACGGATATTTCAGTGCTTCGGCGACCGAACTATTGGCGGCCTTCCGAAGGCAAGCGCTTTCCGATCCAAACGAGAGCACTCTTGCGAATTTTCCAGACGCCGTCATTGCCGAAACGTTGCAGAATGGCTGGCACGGAGCGGGCGCCGGAATTTATCGTAATTGGCTGCAATATGTGGCCTCGAAAAGAGTTGGCGCTGCACAGTATTCGGTGATGGCGGCTTCGTACGGACAGGTTCCCGGAAAACGCCACCCCGTGCCATAAGGCGTCCTTCGACGCGAAATTCTCGCAACTCTTGACGCTGGTTGAATTGATGGATGACGGCATGGGAACACAAGCGACAACTCGCGATGACAGTTCTGACGTCTTGAAGAGCCTTCCTCAACGCATCAGCGACGTCATCGAGCCGTGGACAAAACATTCGCCGGATCGATTGGCTCTTGTCGAAACTGCGGGCTCGTGGACCTATCGACAACTGGCTTCCGCAGTCGCCGAGGCAAAGACTTGGCTCGCTGACCTCGGCGTACGGCCAGGCGACCGGGTCATGATCGTTTGCGAGAATTGCCGCGCGTTCGTAGGGATTCTATTGGCGTTATCCGAGCTCGACGCGTGGCCAGTGCTTGTCAACGCGCGTCTTTCGGCGCGCGAGGTCGATCAGATCCGCGACCATTGCGGAGCACGCCGCGCAATCTACACAACGAGCGTCTCACCGCATGCCAGAGAGCACGCGAAGCGGCATGGCGCGACTACTCAGGATATTGCCAACTTGGGATCGGTTAGCGTGGGGCCGCTGAACGCGGATGCCGCTCCGGAACCACTCGATGCCAACTGCTCGAATAACGTCGCGGCGTTAATTTATACGTCAGGCACGACGGGCGTCCCGAAAGGCGTGATGCTGACGCATCGGAACTTGCTGTTCGTTGCGGCGGTATCGGCGAGGATACGGGCGCTAGCGACGGATGACCGGGTGTATGGCGTTCTGCCGATGTCGCACGCCGTGGGCCTCTCCGTGGTACTTCTCGGAGCATTGATCCGCGGCGCGACGCTTTATTTGTCGCCGCGTTTCGATCCTGCGGCAGCGCTTGAGATCCTCGAAAAGCATCAGTTGACAGTCGTGCTGGGCGTTCCTGCGATGTTCGCTGTGCTGCTCGACTATGCCAAGACGAAAGGATTCGAAACGGTGAATTTTCCCGCACTTCGGATCATCTCCTCTTCCGGCGCTCCGCTCGACTCTGCTCTGAAGATGGCGGTCGAGAAGTTTTTCGGTCTGCCGCTTTATAACGGTTATGGCGTCACGGAATGCTCTCCCAACATTGCGCAGGCGAAAATCGATGAGCCTCGCAAAGACACGTCTGTCGGCCGAGTGTTTCCCGGAGTTGAAGTTAAGTTTGTGGGGCTGGATCGAGAAGCTGTTGGCGAGGGGCAGGCCGGGGAACTCTGGGTGCGCGGGCCGAATGTGATGAAGGGCTACTATCGAGCGCCAGACGAGACCGCGGCCGCGATCGACGGTGAAGGTTGGTTTAACACGCGCGATCTTGCGCGGTTAGAAGACGGCAATCTTTTTGTCCTCGGTCGCACGAAGGAGTTAATCGTGCGATTCGGATTTAACGTTTACCCGGCCGAACTGGAGGCAGTGCTGAACGCTCATCCCGGGGTTGTGCGGTCTGCTGTGATTGGCCGATCGGTGAAGGGAATCGAGGGAGGCGAGGAAATCGTTGCGTTCGTCCAGCCGTTGCTTGGCTTATCGCCAACGGTCGCGGAATTGGAGGGGCACGCTGCGAGGCATCTTGCGCCGTACAAGCGGCCGTCACAGATCATTCTGATTCCGGCGATGCCTTTGACTCCGACCGGAAAAGTCATGAAGGACGAACTCGCCAGGATGGCACGTCAAACTGCCGTGGCGCGCTGACGAGACGAAAGACGCCGAGTCAGAGAACAACTTCGATCAACTTAGGCCCCTCGCTTTCGAATGCTTCTCGCAGGGCTTTCGCAAATCCGTCGAGCGAATCAACGCGAATGCCGGGAACTCCCATACCTTTTGCGAGCGACACCCAGTCGAGATCGGGACGGCCGATGTCGAACATATCTGCAGCTCGCGGTCCCGGTTCGCCGACGCCGAGGCCCAGAAACTCGCGTTTCAGGACCGAGTAGGCGCGATTCGCAAAAACCACGGTCGTGACGTTTAAGCCTTCGCGCGCCATGGTCCAGAGTGCTTGCGCCGTGTACATCCCGCTGCCATCGTCAGTCAGGCACAACACGCGACGAGTGGGGCAGGCGACTGCTGCGCCTACGGCCAGTGGCATCGCGATTCCAATGGAGCCACCGGTGCACGCCAACCAGTCATGCGGCGGGGCTCCCTTTGCGGCCGCCATCATGCCTCGCCCGGAGGTCATGGATTCGTCGACGACGATAGCGTTTTCCGGCAAGATCGATGCGACTGTTGCCGCAAGGCCAGGCAATGAGACGGTGCCGCTCGGAGCCGTCGGCCGCTCGGGTTTCTCAGTCAACGGTTGTCGTGTTCCCGCCGACAGGGCTTCCGCTAGAGCCTCGAGTGCGCCCACGTAGTCCTCGCCGGGTCTGGCCAAGGTGAAGATCTCGCAATCCGGCGAAGTGAAAACGCTGTCCCTGCCCGGATGAGCGAAGTACGCGACAGGGGGTCGTGCACCAACCAAAATGAGCTGGCGAAATTCCTTCAGCAGTTCAACAGCTTGGTCAGGACTGTACGGAATCCGTTCTAGGATGACCGCGCCAGCGCCACGCTCGACGCGTGCGAAGGGATATGGCGCAAGCAGCTTCACGTTGGTGTCCGCAGCGATGCGGCCCGCCGTCACGAGCCCCTTGCCGTAGAGCGCGTTGCCCGTCAGGAGCAGCGCCGTTCGCAAGCCGGAGCGAAGCAACACGGTTGCCTGTTCGATGGCTTCCGCGGCAGGCATGGGAATAGGTGGGAGAGAAGGGAACTCGGGAACTGCGCCGCACTCGCTCCAGGCGACGTCGGCAGGAACGATGAGCGTGGCGATTCGGCCAGGCGCGGTGCGTGCAGCAATGATCGCGTCAGCTGTATCGCGTCCGAGCTCGGAAGCGGAACAGGATGTCCTCAGCCACTTTGAATAGGGTCTGGCGAGGGCTTCGATGTCGGAAGTGAGGGGGGTGTCGTGGTGCAGATGATACATCGCATGTTGGCCCACAATGTTAACGACGGGCACTTGTGCGCGGCTGGCGTTATGTAGGTTGGCGAGGCCGTTCGCGAGACCAGGACCGAGATGAAGCAGAGTGCACGCCGGCTTTTGCGTCATACGGGCGTAGCCATCGGCGGCGCCTGTGACAACGCCTTCGAAGAGGCCAAGTACGCAACGAATGTCCGGCATGCGGTCGAGCGCCGCGACCAAGTGCATTTCCGACGTGCCAGGATTGGTGAAGCAGGCACCGATTCCGCCTGCGCTCAGGGTGCGAACTACGCTTTCCGCTCCGTTCATCTGGTTGAATTCCTGAGAATCCCCACGGGGCTCCTTTCGCGCGTAGGTAGATTGCCTTTGAGTCGACGGCGGCGCAACCCGGCTTCTCGCAAGAGAGCAGTTCGCCATAAACGGGCAATGGTCTCGTTATTGTATGGCCTTCGCCGGTTTCTCGCCCACGCGGCCATACTGTCGCACGCGGTCCATAGGTTCTGCGATGCTCGGTGTGCGAGAGATTATCCAAACGATCAGCCGATTGAGCAGGGAGATAGGAAAGAAAACTGGTCGCAGGAAGTCGACGAACAACACTACGCGTTGTGAATCGACGTCATTCCAGACTTCGTGAGGATGGCTGTCGTCGAAAATTAAGCTTTTGCCTTCTTTCCAAGGCCGCACGTCCTTTCCGACTCGAATTCTGCAGCTACCTTCCGGCCCCGGAACAATCAGTCCAAGGTGATAACGCATCATGCCCTTGTACATCCCACGATGTTCAGGAATGTGTTTTCTGGGCGCCAGGATGGAGAACATCGCCGACTTCATTCCTGGAATGCGCTGCAAGAGCCGCACCGTTTCTGGACATCGCGCGCAATTCTCCTCAGCTTTTTCGCCGTATGCATAAAGCCAGAAGGTTTTCCACTGCTCCCCTTCGGTAAGAACATTCTGTTTTTCCGAGATGTCTTGGAAATTGGGGATTTCTTCGCGGCGCACCAGGACCGCGTCCAATTCCTTGCGAATCGACATCCATTCCGCTTCTATCGAGGCGGCCCAGGGAAACGAATCAGAATCGAAGAACGTCTTGTTCCCATCGCGGAAAAACATCATTCCTTCGACTAGTTGTCGCATCATCCTTTCGCTCCTTGATCTAGCTGCGTTTAATTAATTGGGCCGATAAAGATGGAAGGGTAGTTTGTTGTATCTTGCATTGCGTGCTCATCAGCAGAAACTTCAACGTCCACGTCCCACCGGAACTTCGCGACAGGTTTTCATTCAGCACATTGAGCGCTCGGATAAACGCGAGATAGCGCATTGCTGAACTTAGGGCTCGAAGCGATAGTTGACCATGGGGAGCAATTTGCAGCGAGGTTCTCTGGATCGATAGCGCCTTCTCCGCAGTCAGAACGAAACATTCAAGTAACGAGAGAGCAGTGAGGCAAGCCTCTCAGATTGCATAGAGAGACTTGTGTGGTGATCGCCAGGGGTCGTCTCGACTTCAAACTCAGCTGCCAGGCGCGCCCAGATTGGTACTGGGTCAGGGTAATACGAGTCCTCCGCTCGGACGAATTTAACCTTTCCGCTATAAAAGCCAGGCCTGTATCGAGTCCAAGCGAGAAAGTCACTGAAACGTGCACGCTCTCTCACGTGAATGAGTGGCGCACGGGGTCTACCCTGCCCCAGCGATCGCATGGCATCCGATGTCCGATATCTCGCTTGACCGGTCACTAGGTGGACGCGTTTCCATAACGCCAGCGATTCAGTGCGCGGATAGGAGTCAATCATGGCGAGCAACGCGACTTTTTCGCCGCTCGCGGACAGCTGACGCGCCATTTCGAATGCAGTCACACCGCCGAGTGAATAACCGATCAGGATGTACGGGCCGTGAGGCTGTACGCTCCTAAGAGCATCGAGATGAAACTGAGCCATGTCTTCAATGCGGGTCAGGGGTTGGTCGGCGCCATCACTGCCTTTGGCCCGGAAGCCGTAAATCGCACGGGACGTTCGCATGTGTTTGATGAGTTCGAAGAATTCCATCACGCTGCTGCCGAGGCCATGGGCGATAAAAACTGGCGGCTTCTCGGTACCGGGCTTGAGCAGTATGAACGGTGACAATAGTGGTGGTGCGGGCCGGTCCAGTACGTCAGCCAGAGCCGCGATCGTCGGAGCATCGTAAATGAGACTTGGTGGCAGTTCTCTCTCCGACACTCTCGCAATCTCGTCAAACAGTTTGTACGCTAACGGAGGATCGCCTCCGAGCTCAAAAAAGTTATCATCTGCAGTAAGCGAAGGGCGATTCAAAACGCGCTGCCAGATGTCGGACAGAAGTAGAATACTCGCCGACACCTTGCCTCGCGCTTCGTCCGACACATGATGCCCCAATGGCTGCGCTCCCAACATTGGCTCCGATGACCCGTGCATCATGAATGCGCGAACTCCCAATAAAGCGTTCGGGCTTGTGTATAAAAGGGGCCGAAGGGGAGCGAACGATCGTCGATACGGGTCACGGGGACGACTTTAGAATAATTTCCGGTCGCGAAGATTTCGTCCGCGGATATGAAGTCCTGATAAACGAGGGATTTCTCAACTACTGTCACACCGGCCTTGCGCAACAATCCGATGACTCGCTGACGCGTAATGCCGGCGAGAAACGTTCCATTCGCAATGGGCGTATACACAACGCCTTCCTTTGCCATGAAAATGTTTGAAGTCGCGAGTTCAGCGACATTGCCGATCATGTCGCAAACTATCGCGTTGTCGAAGCCGCGAGCCTTCGCGTCAAAAAGCGCGCGGGAATTATTGGGATAGAGACATCCAGCCTTGGCGTCAACCGGCATGGTGTCTAGCGTTGGACGACGATAGGGCGACAACGTAATCGAAAAGCCCGTGGGCTGGCGCATGGGCGCCTCGTAGATGGCGAGGCAGAAACAAGTCGATTCAGGGTCGTGCGCCTGAACCCAAGGGCCTTCTTTCTCCGCCCAATACATCGGCCGAATGTAAAGCGCGGCGTCCTTATCGAATCTGGCGATTCCTTCCCGCGCCAGCTTAACCCAGGTTTCCGTCGAGACGATCGGTTTGAGGAAGAGCTTAGCTGCCGAATCATTGACCCTCGCGCAATGGAGCTCAAGATCGGGCGTCACACCCTCGAACGCCCGTGCGCCGTCGAAGACGACCGAGCAAAGCCACGCGGCATGCGTGCGCGGACCCATGATTGGCACGTTTCCCTCGCGCCATTGGCCTTCGAAAAAGGTCCAAGTCTTGGACCAGCCGGTACCACCTGCCATACCACTCCTCCGTGGTCAGAGTTTCTTCGTGCCTTTATTTTGACCGTCCGAGTAACCGGCCTCGCAGCGGTAGTTCGCCTTGTCGATGGATTCCTTGAGCGCCGTGGCCAAGTGTTCTACGAATGGCTCAAGAAGCATGCCGGCGGGATATACAGGCAGCACAACAACCGCCTGGCCTTGCTCCGCCAGTCGATCCCACTTCGCGTCCGGCTTGTCGTACATCTTATATTGTCTTATCGGGCGAAAGTCCGTGATCGCGCCGCCATAGGATCGCGGGATATAGTTCACGCAAGCAATGTCATTTGCCCGCCAGATCTGTCCTGACGCGCGCGCCCTTGAGACTCCTGTGCGGGAATGCCCGCCGAACTTGGCGAGTAGCATGCCTTTCCAAACTGGGATTCGATGCCGCAGAACTTTCATTTTTTCTGAAAGGAATCTCTTTTTTCCTTGGAGATCGAGACGAGAAAAATTGGCGGCATGGAACACGAGCCGCTCAGCGGCGCGATAGCTCTTGCCCGCGAACGACGGCACGCGAATCTTGGACCAGTCCATCGTATCGAACAATGCCAGAAGAGCGACTTTTTCTCCGGCGGCTTGTAGCTGCTGAGCGACCTCGAATGCGATGGTACCGCCCATGCAGTAGCCGCCGAGAAAATATGGGCCGTGTGGACGCGCTCTTCGTATGCTCTTCACATAGAGCGCTGCCATGTCTTCAATTGTTGTCAGCGGCGGACAACTGCCGTCAAGTCCCTGCGCTTCTAAACCGAAGAACGGCTGATCTGCGCCGAGGTGCTGGGAGAGTTTTTGGTAAATCAGAACTGTACCTCCGGCTGCGTGCATGCAGAAAAAAGGCGGGCGCGTGCCGGTCGTCTGGATTGCCACCAGTGGTGACCAGTCCGAAGAGACTGTTTCCCGTTGCAGAACCTGAGCGAGTTCTTGAATTGTGGGGGTATCGAACAGCGTTGCCAACGGCAATTTGACACCAAATTCCTGCTCGATTCGAATGAAGAGCTGGACGGCCAGGATTGAGTCGCCACCCAGATCAAAGTAGTTTTGGTCTGGTCCGATCGATTCAAGGCCCAGCATCTCTTGCCAAATGCGTGCGAGGCGCGAGGTGGTATCGTCCACCGGAGGCCTCAAAGCGGTCAGCGCTTGGCTCGAACCAGGTGCTACGACCAAGTTCGACCCTCTGTAATGGGTGTCACTGCTAATCATCTAGTGTCCCCGACTTCTCGATGAGTTCGATCTCATATGGATATTAGGCTCGAGTGGATAGAGTTTCGTGCGTGCGGTTCGTCCCTGAGTCCACGGAATACACAATGCGGTCACCTTCTAGCGTTGCGTAAGCGATCCGAGCTCGTTCGCTGTCCGGTCCTTCGATCCGCCATTGATTTCCACTTTGCACCAGGCGCATCTGGTGGCGATTTCTCCACCAGCGATTCACTTCCCGCGGGAGTGCGAGCCACAGTTGTTTCTGGCCCCGCAACTTAGTCAAATGGGACAGCAGATCTATGTAGACACTCTGCGCGCGCTTCTCGATAAGATAGTCCGGATGGGTTATGAAGCTGACCAACCCATTTCTCTGCATGATAAGGTCGATTTGCTTCTTCCAAAGATCGATTGAGTAGTCGCCCAAAATGTGAAATAGCGAATAGTCCTGGGTCGTCGTCAATGGCAGCTCGAGAATTTTGCCAATGAAGTACGGCATAACTGTGCAGCAGCCACCCCGCTGAGGTTCGAGGTGGGCGACATTCGGCACCGACATGTCGTAGGAGAACTCGAATGCGCCATACCAATCCTGGTTTCGATACATAGCGCCTGACCGAAACCCCTCCGCATTAAACTCTTTCACATACTGGTTAATTCTCTTCGCCCGGCGGGCGAATTCTTGCTCATCGTGAAACAGAGCGCCGTCATGGTACAGGTCATGCACATTGATTTCGAAACCTCGGGCGCGAAAGTCATTCAGAAACTCGATACTGGCTGCGCGATCCATCTCCGGGATGATCTGAAACGCGGTTTTGATGGCGAATGCGTCATCCAAATTCATCAACTCACCACAAAAATCTCGTCCCGCGGCCCCTTCTACGTCGTGAGTCATGATGGCACAGCTGGAAGTGCCGTTGGGCCAGAACCAAATGAACGGAACGCTGGTCATGTGCTGGCTCTTCAGCACGAGCGCAAGGACACGCTCCATTAAGTAGTCCACGGTGAGGTCCACCGGCCAATGGGGAAATGTGATCTTCTCCCATCCGCTGAGCCGAGCACGCTGCAGATGCTTTCGCGCTCGAACCGGGAGAAACGGACGCAAGGAATAATAGATCCGTTTCGCCGTGTCACTTCCCGTGATGCCGTCCCACGGGGCTCGAAAATCCGATACATAGCGCTCAAAGCGGAGGTTGTTCACGATCTGCGTAAAATCAAAAGGCAAGTCGAGGCGCCCCGGTTCGAAACTGAACCCATCAGATCTGTCTGGAAGGTCTTGTGCACCGTTCCGTGAATGTTCGCCTGCGGTGCATTGGCCATAGCAGATGATCCGTTCGCCGAATCGGAAAAAGCCCGTTTCGGTTGACAAGTCAGCATTGACGCCCAGACTTGCCAACTGTTCTGGGCAGCGAAAGTAATCGTGTAAGGGTTTATGCATGGGCTGTAGTCGTGGTTTTTGTTTTCAGAAAGCGCGTTCGATCAACGCGATTCCGAACAGCCGCGATGCCGAATAGCTGCGCGCTGGTTGGTAGTTTAGACCCTGACGCCAGAGGTCACTGGCTCGAGGCGATTAGTCCTGTCGCAGGCGCGACGGAAGAAGCCCCCTCAAGAGGGTGTGGATACTGATAGGGTGTAAAATACACCTTCCATACATCAGCTAAGCTACATTGGTACAAGGTGTTCGTGTCGGTCGCCCAGTAGGCCACCGACGGCGTACAAGTGCTCGGACGCTGTGCTAGCGTCCCCTGTCCAACTCCGGCCGTACCGTTGTAACTGGCAACTGCGTCGTAATAATCTCGATTAGCCTCGATGTGGGCTGCAGTGTAGTTCGTTCCGCCATAGTTTTGGTACACCGAGATTGCAACTTGGTTGGCGCTACCAGGAGTGCACCCTAGCGACGCGGTGCAATTGTTCCACTCATAGAGTGGGTAGCTGGCCTGATTTACGCCCCGACCGATTTGCTCATGGCAAGCCCAGCCAAAGTTGGTCGCCGTCGGCAGCGTGTTTTGGTCAACGCTATTCGTGCCATCACAGATTCCGTGGATGGTGAATCCACCTGAAGCTGAGCGGTAATCAGTGACACCGAACTGGACTTGGGTCGCCGTGCCAGTAACCAGGTTGTTGTAAACGACGCCGGTGCCGCCGCGATACTGGATCGCGAAGGGAGCAACGTTATTTGCACTGAGAGTGTTGTTGTATACGTCCTCTTCCGCGCAGCCATTCGGCACTGAGTCGTAACCGTGGTTCCCGACTGTGTTGCCAGACTCGGTGTTGTACCGAAACACGTATTTCCCGCCGTCATCGCAGTCGATATCGACCGCGTGAGTCGCGTAGCTCGGATAAGTCATCGTGTTGTTTTCAAAGTAGACTGCGTTGATCGCGCCGAATGCCATCGTCTGCGTCCACGCCGCATCGCCGGGATTCGTCTCTGCGGACTGAACGTTCTCAACGAGGCTGCCTTCATCGGTGACTGTATTGTGGTCGATGAGGACGCCAGGGCTTATGACCGGAACGCGAAAGCTGATGAATCTGCCGTAATCCCCAGCTTGGTCGAAGGTGTTGTGGTCTACACGCAGAGACAATCCCGTACCGCCGGTAAACATGAGCATTCCAAACGAGTCGCTCGATTCGTTGTGGAAGGTGAACCCCGTGATTCTTATCTGCTTGCCGGAGCAACCGTTGACATAGATTCCGTCGTTGCCGAATCCCGTTCCGACATCAATCGTGATGTTGGTACTACCCGACCCGGCACCGCTCAAGGTCAGCGACTGGCAGAGCGTCACCGGAACGGTCCAGGTGCAGTTTCCCGAGGGCACGTTCACAGTCTGTCCAGCCGTTGCGCTGTTGATAGCTGCCTGCACATCTGCCGATGAGCAAGAAGCCGCATTCACCTGCGCCGACGCCGGCACAGCCCCCAGAAAAAGCAGCCCGAACATGATGATGCTGGTGCGCATTCTCATAGGCTACCGCAAGTTCTGCGACTGCGTCCGAGGATGGCAAGTATTCGCGTACTACCCGTAGGGCAAACCACACTTTCAAGATACGGCCCCAAGATGCTTAACGATACTGTCCCGGAGTCCAAATCTAGTACAGTTCGCGACCTGTACCTCGAGCGAAGTAGAGGTAAATGTGGGGAGCCGACGTGACGTCGACTGGTGGCGACTCAGCTCGCCAAGGTTCGCGGGAAGTCCAACAAAAGCGAGGCCAAAGATGCTCAGACGACTCATGCAGTCATGGAACGCTCTGAGGCATAGCCAGTATGTCGCGTCATGCCTTCCGCGGTTTCCTTAACCGCTCTGGCCAGCACCTCGCCGACCGGTAGGATTTTCATCGATCTTTCAATTGCCTGACGCACCACCGATTCCAGTAGTTCCGGGGTGCAACCGTACGCGGAAGGTGTTCGACGCACATCGTGCGTATAGAAAATCAACCAACCATTGCGCCGTTCATTGTCTCTGAGCAGGCTTCTCACTTCTCCCAGGCTATCCATACCCCCATATAGAGAGTTAGCTCGGAGCAGGTTTAGATCAACAACGGATCCATTCAGGCCTCCGTAAACGCCCCGACAACTCAGCATCTCTCTGCCGACGGCCCGTTTGGCTGCTAGGGTCACGTGCCCATTGGGGTATGCGAAGTTAGCGCTTACGGGCAGGTCCGGGATTTCGCTCATCGCCTTGTATCCTTCCCGCACGTCCTCCAAAAACACTTCGAGGGCGGCGGTGCGGCTCGATGTGTGATGGAAAGTGTGAGTGGCTAACTCGTGCCCGTCCGCCGCGGCGGAATACAGGTCCTCAAGGTGGAACTGATCGCCCAAGGAGTTTGTGCCATTCATCAACCCCATGGCCACGTAGAAAGTTCCCCGAATGCCAAGATTTCTGAGGATGCTGCCACCTACCGCATAAGCAGTGCGTGGGAAATCGTCAAACGCAAACGAAACCAGAGGCCCCGCACGTGGCAGCAGGACGGGCCGCCGGGCTGCATGACAGTGCATCCATATCGGGACTCTCCCGTAACCAGAGCGCATTCTCAACTTCCATCCCGGGTGGCTGAAGCCGACGGGCGTACGTGTTTTGAGCAGAACAGAACTGATGCTCGACCGATCTCGCTCATGCTGCACATCACGGGTGGCCAGCTCATATGTCCTATGACAGCGGTTGAAACGAAACGGTGTCCGATTTACCTGCATCTGGGGCATCGGGAATTCGGGGTCGGGTCGAAGGCCAGCCCGCGGGGATCATCTCCCGCAGTACTCGCGCAAACTGAATGAGAGGATCACAGCTGCGATACAACAGGATGATCGCACTGACGTAGAGGGCTCCAAATATCGTCGAGATAGTTACCATGCGCGCTAGGGCGCCGATCCAGCCGGGCACGGTCGCCAAGGACGGAATTCCTCGACGAATGAGCGCGCATGTGCAGCCCGCCAGCAGCGAGGCGACCATGTACCTCCAAATCGTACGGATGACGGGAGCTGGGCCAAAATGAATCGGTTTGCCGGCGTACCAGAAGGCGGGGATCGTCAGAATCCAGAACGACACTGTCCACGCAGCGGCGATCCCAACCGGCCCCCAATGCAGTGCCGAGAGGAACAGAATTGCAGTTACGGTGAATTCCACCATCGTCCAGCGGAGCCAGCGATTCGGTGTTCCGAGAGAGAGATGGATCATTCCGTTAGTGCCATATATCAGCATGAGTCCGATGCCGGGGCCGAAGATCGCAAATATCCGGCCCGAGGGCTCCCAGGCTGGCCCTAAGATTAGACGAACCAAGTCCTTGCTGACGAGGGTGAGATCTGCCCCCGCGGCCATGCCGACAAAGGCAAGCACGGATACGCCACCCAGGAAGTACCGTCGGTACTGAACCGAGTCGTGGCGCAACCTGCTGAGAGTGGAGATTGCAACCGGAAAGAGAGACAACAGCTGATTTGCCGGAAGAACAAAAAGATCATAGGCTTTCTTGTAGAACCCTAACGGGGCGGAACCGAACCGCCAGCCCACCAGAAAGTTGTCCAGATTCCGCGTGCAGTAGTCGAAATTCCAGCGCCCGTTCACATTGAGCGCAAAGCGGACCAGCGACGCCGTTCCCTCGGCGCGTCGCGGGAGGCTCGGTACCCACGGGCAGGCCAACCACGCGCCGATGGCCAAAGCCAGCGGCTGTGCGACGACGCCGGCCACCAGTGCCCAATATCCCCATCCCCTCCAGGCGAGGGCGATGGGAACCGCAACCGAGACGACACGCGACACGACGGTGATAACCGAGACTGCCGGAAAGCGCATGGCGCGTTGCATCAGTGCCAGATGCAAAACTGACATGCTAGTTAGAAAGATCGAAAGCGAAGCTCCGACTGCGACGTGCGCCACGCGTGGATCACCGTAGAACTTGGCCAGCAGTGATCCCGCGGCCGCGAACCCGACGGTGAGTGTTAAGGCTACGCCTGCGTTAATCCAAAACAGGTTGCTTGCAACGAAGTGGTTGATCTCGTCGCGCTGGAGGACAGCCTCGGGAAAACCGATCTGGCCCACGCTGGCGAGGAGCAAGCTGAAGGTTGTGACCATGGCGACCAAGCCGAAGTCTGCAGGCATCAACAAGCGAGCCAGAACCACCGTGGAAACGACCTGCATCAAAAAGACCACGCCCTGGGAAAGCATCGTGACCCCTGCGCCCCGGACAGCGAGACGACGGAGTCCGCCCTCGCCAACACGCATTCGGAACGCGCCGCTGGCATCGAAAGGTTTCAAATCGAACGCTCCTTCGCCATCGGTGCGACTGGCTGTGCCCACCTGCAGGTCACCTCGCTCGACACGAGCCCTTCCCGGGCCTCTTCCTTAACGGCGAGAGGTTCCGGCTCCGGAACGCTCGTGATTGCGAATAGAAAGAACATCCAGACCGGCGCCATCATTCGGAAGAAAGCAGCTTCCGTAAAGTTATAAACCATGCCAACCACGAAAAACGCGAGCCGCAGACTGCTGGTGGGAAGATTTCGGCGCCACGCAGAGATTACTGTCCGGTACCCAGAAATTATGACTAGGCCGAGCAGAATTATTCCCGTCCACCCCAAATTGATGAAGATCTCGACATACCCGTCGTGCGCTTCATTAGGGCCCCATTGGTAGATACTCCAAATCTTGGCGAGTCGCGGCCCGAGCCAGAAGCTCTCGTAGCCGGTGCCGACCAGCGGATTCCGGGTTAGTCTAAGCACCAAGGACCAGATGCCAGTTCGGTCCGTGAGCGTAGAGTTTCTACCTAAGGCCGCAAAGGTAGCCGGGCTGAGGTCAAGAAACACGAAGGCGGCGGAGATCAAGACGATTGAGGCGATGACGAAATGCATGGCCGACGGCCTTCGAATTATTGAACGAAGGTGCGTCGCCACGAGCAAACCGCCTGCTAGCACAAAACATGTCAACGCTGTCATGGAATTGACGTGCCAAAACAACCAAACGATCATCGCCAGGACAACACACTGAGCGACCGCGCGTCGTGTGCGGTCCGCGTCCTCGTGATCACCGGCGATGTCGAACAAGCGCCATACCACGCCCAACCCGAAGAGCAGGCAAATCGCCCCGAGAGAGTTCTTGTTCGTTGTGACGCCGGTAAAGTATTCTGTTCCGTTCCAACGGCCGTACATTCGCCCGAGAGCTGGGTAATACTTGATCAGCAGGATTGATAAAGGGATCAGGATATAGGTTAGCCGTGCGAGGAGACGCTTCAGCGCCGCGCTTGGCCGGGTCTCGGTCCACACGATTAGGATCATGACGAAGTCGCCGATGCCTTTATTCCAGCGCTTGAACGCCACATCCGGATAATCGGACCACAGGAAACTCGCGGCGCAGTACGCAAAAAATAAAAGGATCGGCCAATTCTGCCGCAAGATTGGCGTCACCTGGGTTCTTCGGCTTGCAAGGACGATCAGCCCGAGAATCAACAGGCCCATATACACGAACCGATCAATCGGGTTTCCCTCCAGCAGTTGTGCAGAGTTCACCGCGGCGTATGGTGGCGCCGGATACAGCCACTCTGCCGTCGAGCGCGAGCACGCAAGCAGGAACCAAGCCACGGGGATCCAAAGGGCCCACGAAGTTTGCGATTCCTGGTCGCGATCGAGCCAAAGAAGCCCGAGGATTCCGATCCAGAAAGCGATAGTGGCAACTACAGGAGACATTCAAGGCCTTCCCATGTACGCCCGCATATCCCGACGGCGGCGCGCTAACCACATCATGCTATTCAGTGACGTAGGGCTCCTTTACCGGATTCAAACCAACGAGTGCCAGTAGTTTGCCCAAGTGATCGAAAAGTCTGACCAGGACATCCATGAACCTGTGCTGCCCAAGCAGCAGCGCGAACGGGAGCGCGACGGCGTAGATCACTGCCGCCAGCAGCGATTTTGCGACCTCCAACGGGCTGATTGTGTGGTTAGCGAGCGCCACAGTCCCGCGCAGCAAGGCTCGTCTTAACATGAACGTGCGACTCCAGCGTATCGGGGGAACCACCTCGTACGCAACGGGTTCGCTGCACCACGTGAAGCGGTAACCCATCCCGATCATTCTCCGGAAGAAGTCCCGATCTTCGCCGCCGCGAAGCTCAGCGCGAAACGGTTCTTCGTTATGGGCAAACACGTGTTTTCGAAGGAGCACGTTACCCGTGCGGCCGTCGGTCCAGCAGAGCTCCGTGCCGGTTTTGAAAACAGGACGGTCGTAGAAAGAACCCTTCAGCACCCAACGAGGAGGCGGTTCGTCGAAATGCCTCAGTACTGGCCCAAGGACGCCATCTACCCGGTATTCATTGCAGGCGGTGAACAGGAAGAGCAGCCAGTTTTCGATAGGGAACTCATCGTCATCGATGAACGCCAGATAGTCGCCGCGCGCGCTCGCCACAGCCATATTCCTAGCCAGCGAAATATTCTGGCGAGGCTCCACCCGATACTCGACAGGGAACGAAAGATGGGGTTCACACTGCCGCACCGTTTCCTCGGCGGATCGCGCGGCGTCATTGTCAACGATCACGGCAGAGTACGTGAAGAGGTCTTGCGTCTTCTGCTTATCGATTGCCAACAGGAGGCGTTTGAGCAGAACTGCGCGCTTGTAGGTGCAAATGCAGATACATATGTGGGGTGTGGGTGTCATTTCCTCAGTCCCGTGTCGGCGGGTGCTCTGGAACCGCGTTTTGGATTCCAGTTGCGACTTAGGACTCAGCTGGCAGGAGCTATGACTCCTCGGAGTGCTTTAGCTCGTGCGGCATTCCCATCGAAGGTTGGAACCTACGTTTATACCAAGCGCTGCGTGCATCGCGGAGTTTGGCAGCCACCGACTCGGGCAGCCGATCAGCTAGCCTGTGATGAAGACCCAAGCGCAGGGCTAGCGCACCCCAGCCGTTCATCGGCACGTAGTAGCGCGGCAGCTCGACGCGTTCGAAGCCATTGCTCTTCTTAAAATCCATGAGGCTATCCCCCCGCTTCTTACCAAACGCGAAGCTCGAGTACACAAGGTGCGGGATGCCACGCTTTTCGCAGCCTTGGACGGCCTGGGCGATCAGGGCGTTCGTCGGGGACTTGTCCCTGTGCTGTATCATCGATAGATTACACATCACTGCAGCCTGGGAGCGAGCTTCGTCGATTGTCAACTTCATGAAACCAATCAGTTCTTCACCGAGAAACGCTCCGATAAAGAAGCTCCTCTCCAAGAAGGTCGCAGTTATTCGATGGACTGTCTCGAGATCCTTCCCGTAATGAAGGAATCTCCTTCCCTGCCGGATCGGGCATTCATTGTAAATACGCCAAATTCCGTGAACCAGATCGTCGTTGAAGGGCGTCTCCCTGACGACTACACCCTTCTTCGCGGCCTGCCGGGCACAATTGCGTGTCTTGTTTCCTATCTGCTTCCACCAATTCTCAAACGTGGTAATCGTCAGCACCGCCGCGTTGCCCCATTCCATGGGGTATGCATACTTTGGCTTAATTTCCGGCAATCGCTGCGTGAAAGTGAAGAGGTCGATCCTTGACCCGCAGTGTCGCAGTTGATCCAGCGTTGCTTCCGGATCTTCCAGGAATTCAAATCCTTCGGCGGCGACCCGCGCAACCCGGAGTGCCCGGCCTTGAATCTTGATCTCTTTGCCGCAAATATTCATGTAGGATTCTTTCCCGCCAACTCTCTTCACGGCTGCACAGCCGGGGACGCGATGAGCCGGGCATCTTCTGCCCCATGGCTATCGGTCGAAAGCTCGCGACTATGTACGGAGGGCGTTGTGCCGACCTGTTCGAAAATACTATCCATGATTCTTGCGGTCAGAATGATCTCTCGGTACGGTATAGGCACAGGCCCGCCGTTAACGATGGAGGCATAAAAGCTCTCGATCAAATGCTTCATTCCGGATTTCACGTGGAGGTCCTGGGTGAGGAATGCTTTCACGTTTCGGGCCATATTGCCGAGATACTGGATTGCAAAATTCACGGGCGGGATAAACGTCTCGCAATAGCTCTTGTACCTGGTGCCGCGAAGCTTGATCAACGTTTCCTGGTCGCGATCGAGAAGAAGCCCATTTCGCGACCCGTACATACGAAATTGGTGAAGCGAGGGACGCATTTGCGAGGAGAAGGTGAAGTAAGCGGTAGTGCGCTTCCCGTCGCTGACGATCACCCGAAGTTCATCGACTATCTCGTCCTCGCCTACGCTCTTGAGTAGCGGGCTAACGAAGCCGTGTGCGATCACTTGGGGGGCATCGCCGGCCATAAATTCCGCGATTCTCGCGACACCGTGGCTGATGACGTTCTGGCTTAGCTTGCCAGGCAGTCGGCGCACCCAATGCCGCTTGTCGCTGAGGAGTGCCCGAGCATACTGGCGATCTCCCAGGTCATAACAATAGTAGCTCTCCATATGAAGCGGAGGCCCTCCGAGGTAACCGCCCTGGACGAGAGTTCGCATGCTCCTCGCGACGGGCGTGAATTGGTCATCATGACCCGCGGTCAGTTTCAGTCCCCGCTCTTCCGCCAGCGCAACCAGCGTTTCAGCCTGCTCTGCGTTAACCGTGAATGGTTTCTCGACGTATACATGGCATCCCCGCTCGAGACAGAGCTTCGCGATCTCGAAATGACTCTCGGGAGGCGTCGTGATATGGACGACATCGGGCCGGGCGTCGTTCAAAAGCGTGATCAAGTCGTTGTAGGCCCGCTTGATCGGGAATCTCTCGACGAGCTGCTTCGCCATCAACGGCTCACGGTCGCAAACTCCAACCATCTCGCACCCTTTGATCCGCTGGATCTGGGAAGCGTGGGCATCGGCGATTTTGCCACACCCGACGATCGCAATTTTAAGCATGTCTCTGCTCACGGCAATTCCGGAAGTAACGCGCCAGACCTTCAGACATTGACACTCTTGGTTCCCAACCTAGCCGCGCCTTAAGCTTCTGATTGCTGTAATGCGTTTTCTTCCACTCCGCGTGCCATCGGCTGCGATTGAAGGCGGGCGGCAACTGCCCGTCCGACCATGCCGAATACTTCTCCCACAGGCAGCAGAGTACGTAGCTAACAGCATGAGGAACATAGAGCGACGCAAACCGCCTCACGTTGCGCTTGTAAAGGCGCAAAAACCTTCTGCTCGAGGGTAGATCGTCGTCGACAACATTGAAGATTTCACCCTCGAGCCCTTTTTTCAAGCCTGCCAACGCAATCGCATCGGCACAGTTATCGACGTAGGTTAACGGTATAGCGTTGGAGCCGCCCATATGGAGGAACAGTCCGAAGCTGTCGATGCCCACTCGGCCCGTGATGCTCGTCTTTCCTGGGCCGTAGACGGCGCCGGGGCGCACGATCACGTATGGAATGCCGAATTTGCTGCTGTACTCGGCGACGATCTCGTCTTGTCTGATTTTCGCGAAGCAATATGCCTCTCCGCGGCGCGCAGCCTGCTTCTCGATCGGCGAGGCCTCATCCAGCAGTCTCCAGCGAGATTTTCCTGTGTTGCTGTAAACGGCGAAGGAGCTGACGTTGACGAATCGCCGCAGGTGGGCGTACTCAAGGCTCGCATCGAGAAGGTTTCGAGTGGCGACGACCGAGTTCATGAACGCATCTGGAAAGGACTTGCCGACGCCAGTGGCCAAATGAAGAATCAGCGATACATCCCTGGCGGCGCGGGCACAGTCCTCACGCGACAGAAGGTTCCCTTTTTGTATTTCAACTCGCGCTCCATTCTGACATTCGCGGATAACAGCTTCGAGTCTGGTTACGTTACTGGATTCTCGGACCAACGCTCGCAAATTACGATATCCGAGATTCAACAAGCTCCGCACTACGGCGGGGCCGATAAATCCGCCCGCTCCCGTAATGAGGATCAGATCATCAGGGCCAATAATGCAATTTGGATCTGTCACCGGAATCATTTCTTCACCGTGTTCGTCAGCGACACTTCGATCACTCGAAAATACAGGGAAACTGTCACGAAGGATCATCCGCGAATTTCGCCCGCGTGCTGAGCCGTTGCGGGCTTTACCAGCTTTTGCCAGAGCCGCTGCCGCTGCTCACGCTGGTGGAAGCGGACCAGTTCGGGAGAAACCTGCCGATCGACGCGGCTCAGGAACGCCCACCCGTAGCCGGTAATTAGCAACAGGCCGCCGAGTATCCGCGGTTTTCTGCCCATCTGGTAAAAACCTCTAAACAGTTGCCACAGAGGATGTCCACCCAGGTAATAATCCTGTTTGCCGAGCCTGAAGAGCGCGGTCAGCTTTCCGACGGACGCGGTGCCCATTGGGCGATGATGGTGGCATACGCGCTCTGTGAAGGTTCGGGTCTTCCAACCCTTCATGCGCGCCGTCGTGACGGCAATCCAATCTATGCCGCCTCCCTCTACCGGTGAATAACCGCCGATCTGTTCAAAACATGCCCTCCGAAAAAGTTGGCATGCGCCGGACACATGCTCCACACTGGTAAAGCGAAAGTCGTAGGAAGCCGTTCCTTCCACGAAGGGGGTCCCTGTCACGCCAAGAGTTGGATCCGCCGCCAACTTCCCGAGGAGAAATTCGAAGTAGTCCTCGTCAAAGGTGATATCGGCATCGAGATTCCCCACAACGTCGAAGGGACCGCCGCTCAGCACTCGCTCATACCCCGCGCGGAAGCACTGGACCTTGGCCGCGAAGCTGCGGTCTCGAAGATCGGGCATGCGGATCAGCTCCATCCACGGATAGTCGGGCAGATATTTTGCGACGATCGCATCCGTTGCATCGCTGGAACCGTCGCTGACGATTACCCATTTTTGCGGAAGAATCGTCTGGCAGATCACTGAACGAATCGTTCCTTCGATAAATTGCTCTTCGTTGCGAGCCGGGGTAATCAACACATAAGCTAACTTCGCTGTCATCGGAGGATTTCGTCCTGTTCGGCTTCCCGCCGTTCGGCGAGATGAGGAACCGCGATACGCCTTTCAATGTTCTGACTGAAAGCGACTTCGACGAAGGTTGGGGAATCGGCTGTGCCGATGGCGCCAACGCTCCGCGGTGGCTGTGCCTGGGAGACACGCAACAGTAAAGCCGGCGACTCGTCGTGTGCATCAACGGAAATGCTTACCGTCAGGTCGTCGTGTTCCCAACTCACTTGTTCGAACACTACCGATCGGCGTTTGCGGAACCAGGCGACCGCCTGGGTCGCGGTAGCGAACCAGGCTCGCTGGTTCTTGAGTTCCTCGATCAGCGCCTCATACGTATCGCCCCAGAGTCTCTCGGGCGCAATGCTTCGGTCATGCCAATTAAAGGTGAGGCAGCCACCGAATTGAACCGCGGATGCAACGATCGCGCGGATGCGTTGGTTCGCCTCTTCAGACGAAAGATGGAGATGGTTGGGGAAAAATAAAGCTGTATCCATAGCGTGGAGCGGCAATTCGAGCAGAACTGCAGCTTGGACCGGCTTGTATACCTGGGTCGTACCCGCCCGGAATCCAACGGTCTGGTTGTAGCCAACAGTGGAATCGTATGCGGCGCCCGCTCTTTCCAGCATCACCGGCGACTGTTCGTCAAAATACAGCCAATGCATTCGCACCCCGATGTCTGGGATTCCGGTTATTTGACGAACCTGTTCCAGCTCCTCGCGTCCCTTGGAACTCTCGAGCCACGCGTCAATCCCGTGCAACCCTATTTCGCAGCCCACGGACATCAGTTTTCGAATATCGCCTGCGATGTCACTCGCTTTGTAGCGCGCAGCCCGACGGCTGGGTGCCAGCCCTTCGCGACTCCGTCCTGGATAGTCTTCGAAAGGAATGACGAAAAACGAGGAAGGTAAGCCCTTTTCCAGCTTCACGTAACGATCAAACTCGACCCAGAAATCCTTTGCCAGGCCCAGATGAACGAACGGTAACTTCAAGGCTGCCGCCCAATTCGTGAGGAGATTACGAAAAGACTTTCGTCCGCAGCATACGTCGAGCAGGGAACCGAAAAGAGCGCGGTACAGAAAGCCCAACGTGGTGTGGTCAAACTTGTGCCGACGGATCGAAGGATGATCTACATCGTGGGTTAAGCACGCAATGAATCGATGGTCATCCGGAACCGGCGGTATCTCAACCACCCGAACGCCAGTCCCGACAATCAGATCCCGCAGCAGAGCGATATGTAGTTCCAGTGTCGGCGCGCCGGCGTTCGCGGCGGGCTGCCCTGCCGTGATCAAAAATTGAATCTCATGGAAAAGGTCGTAGCCAATCCGCGCCAGCACCCTTCCGCCGGATTGGTGTAGATGCAGCGCGGAGAGCCCGGTTTCTTCATCCACCAATACGCCGTTTCCATTTTCCCGAAAAGTTACGCTTCCCCCATAGATCGGGACTCGCATTCCTTTGTAGGAGAAGTCGCAAGCGTTGTTTTGCTGGGAAGCAATCTCAATCTTGTCTCTGTAGTCAGACCGGACTTTCTGACCCGAATAGGTCAGGATCAGTTTCGCGGTGTTCTCGTCGCAGTCGCAATCAACGGCACAGAGCAAGACTTCGTAGTGCCGATCCGGTTGATAAAACTCCCATGGCGTTTTGAATAGCTCGAAAAATTCGCGCGCGACAGCATGTTCCGACGGATTCGCAATGACGCCAATCATTGCCGGCAGGATTCTGTTGAATAATCCGCAACGGAGCTACGCTGCGTAACGCAATCGTGCGAATCCGCGGCCTTCCGTTGTAAAAAGAGGCAAGCCAGAGCCTTGAACATTGTGCCCTGGCCCCAATGAAGCATCGGAGTCTTTGCCTTCACAACCGGATACTGGCGATAATAAAAATATCCTCGCGAATCTTGCATGTTGCGGATCGACCAAGCGGCCACCTTCTCGGCGAGCTCAAGGCATGCCGGGTCGCGTTCCGAACGAAGGACCAACGTGTCGATTGATTGGGCGGCGCACTGAATGTCCACTGGGTATGTCCGCGTGTGGTAATACTTCGGGCGGCCGGAGTTCTCGAAAAAGTTCGCTTTGTAGAACGCGTAACCTTCATCGAGGTTTCGGCGGAACTCGTCATCGCCGGTAGCATCGAGGTAGTAGTGCAGGCTGTCCAAATTGTAGCCCGTGTGGAAATTGTCGATCCACTGACAATTGGAGCTCTCTGCATACCACCAAGAGCCATCGGGTCGCTGACGCGAACAGCTGTATTCCATCGATGAGCGGGCCACACGGAGGTACTCCTGATTCCCGTTGTGCTTTGCGGTTCGAGCAAGAAGACTCGCACCGAGCAT
The DNA here is from genome assembly GCA_049281095.1 of Candidatus Acidiferrales bacterium. Lineage (GTDB taxonomy): Bacteria > Acidobacteriota > Terriglobia > Acidiferrales > UBA7541 > DAHUXN01. Next base: position 85,237 of record JBAPRL010000067.1, on the reverse strand, counting down.
GTTGGCGTTGTGGACGGAACTCTGGCGGTGGGCGAGATAACTGAGACAATCACCGTGAGCAGTCCGCTCGCGTGGAAGCTGAAGGACCCAGTTGCACGCGCTCTCCGCAATACCGAGAAACCATTCGTTCCTCGTAATTTCGAATGCCTCAATGTATGCCTGGCCGATCAGGCTCGTCCAAACGATGATGGGATCGTCCTTTGTGTAGGAACCACCACGACCCACAAAATCAAAATGATTGCTCCAACTGTGGTACTGAAAACGTGAGACCTTGTGCTTGTCAAGCCACTCCAGGCACAGAATCGCTTTGTCGAGGTACTTTTGCTGGAGGGTGGCTCGATAGAGCGCCAAATACCCCCACGCCATGGAACCGCGGCCTTTCGTGGAGTCTTGAGGGCGAATGCCAAACAATGGCCGGAGATTGAAAGGGCACTGTCTGATCGTTTGCTGGAGAATTCGCGCGGCAAGCTGGTTGCCGAATGTAAGAGGACGTGCCCACGAGGACAATCCATCAAACGGCTCGTAGCCGCGATACTCACAATCCTCGACCCATCTTTGAACAAGCCCTAAGGCTCGCTCGATCTCTTGGACACTAATCACCTGAGGAGTTGAAGTCATGTCGTTTGCACCGGTGTCGAACGAAGTGTTCTGGCGCGCCAATCTTCCCTACCTAACGTTTAATAGCTCGGTCACCCGATGGAGAAGCGTGTCGCGCTCCTGCTCCCACGTATGCGCTTGGTAAACCCGCTGTCCTCTTCCCACTATCCCTGCAACCTCGCGGGGACGCGCAAAAACGCGCATGATTTGTTGAGCGAGATCCTTGGAATCACCCGGCTCGAAGAATAGAAGAGATTCTTTGTCAAAATAGTCTTGGATGCCTGGAGTGCGCGGCGCGACGACCGGTTTACCGAGCGCCAAGTACTCGAAAATGCGCACTGGCGTATTGATTTCGGTGAACGGATTTCGCTGGTTAGGAATAACGCCGACATCGCAGTTCTTGACCGCTTGGGCGATGTCCTCTAGCCGCGTGCGCCCAAAGTAATGAACTGCTTGCCCCAGCCCTTTCCCGCGGGCTGTCTCCAATACGCGCTCTACAAAACTTGTGGGAGAACCATAAATCCACAGTTCCGCGGCAGGGAAATTCTCCCGCACGTGAGCGAGTGCGTCGACCGCAAGATCCAATCCGTTTCGTTCGACAATGGACCCGTGGTACATGATTACAAATCGCTCATGTCGCGCTTTTGTGGAAACGTGCGAGGCCGGTGCGCAAAACGGGAAAATTCGCTCATCGGGAGAGTTCATAACGACATCAATCTTCTCCGCGTTGCAGCTTCGGGAAGCGAAAATCCGCTTGCATGCAATGTTCACCGTGAGCACTAAATCGGCTCGTTTAAGGCTCCATTTCTCGAGGTGCCTCAGTAGTCGAACGCTCCAGCTTTCCGGGCTAGCTTCGAAGATCGTCGTCATGAGCTCCGGCATCGGATCGTGCAAATCGATAATCACCTTCGCTCCGAACGCCTTTGGTATTAATGCCGTCACCACCAGAATATCGGGCATATTGTGCACGTAAACTAGGTGGTAGCGGCGGGACAACGAGCGCAGCGCCATGATCGCGGATGAGAGCAGAATGAAGGCCGAATACTGGTATGCGTAGGCAAACTTTCCGCCACGGTTTCGTTTGAGCGGAACCCGAAGGACTTCGACTCCGTGCAAGCTTTCGCGCCAAGGGCCTTCTTCATCTGCGAGGCACACCAGATCCACGCTCATACCTTCCTTGACAAGCGCATCGACGGCACGGCGTGGCCTTGGATCGAACGGATACGGTGAAAACGTGACCATCGCCACCCTCTTGCCTGCAAGTGACGATCTGCGCGAAAGTTCAGCAACCGAAACAATATCAGCGGACTGTGTCGCAGCCGAAGAAGCCATGTTTGTTCCCAACTAACGAAGTTAGTCTAGATAGCACGCGGTCGCTGCTGTTGCGATGGCCGCATCCTCTGTAGTCGTCGCCATCTATCAAACCTTGGTTGCGTGAATCTCCATTTCCTTGGCAGCAGCCTGGCGCTCGATCTTGCTTTGATTGGACGCCTGGATTGCCTTCAGAATTGCCGAGTCGTCGGACTTGCGCAAGATTTCAATGTTAGGTAGTACGCAATGACCGCCAATAATTCCCGGGAAGTACTTAACGGGCGGGAAGAATCGGATCTCATCGTAGAAGGAGATGACCTCCTCGTAATCTTGATCCACGCGGTCGCAGTACCTCTCGACCTCCTGAGCCCACGCGATCATCAGGCCAAAATACGTAGTCTCAGTCAGCTTGGCGAGCTCGGTGGCCTCCGGAGCCGAAAGGACTTTCGTTTTCAAACCCATGGATTGAAAATGCTCAGCGGCCTGCTGGCCGCTGGCGGAGTCCATCGCTCCTATGAACTTTGTGTAACTGCGGATTTCTTCTAGCATGCGCACGTGTTTTCCCCGAATGGGGCTGTTAACAACGGCGGCGCCGGTACGTTCTGCGATCGCTCGCGTGGTCCCAATCGCAACAGTACTGTTGATGATGGTTAGTCCAGGCTTAAACAGTTTGATGTAGCGGGCGGTCTCACCGACAAAATTTGCGATGTGAAACGGGTAACAAATATGCAGAAAATCAACCCTTTCGGGCCGCTCCGTGGGAGTCGAAACGTCCACTCCCATAACCGTGTGATGTTCGGAAGCGAGCTTGAAGAGCGGCTTTCCCACTTCTCCGAGTCCGACGACGACAACCATACTCTTTTGTTCCTTCACTTCGTAAGCCTCCTTCAAGGGTATTCAGGTTCGTGACGTGATGTTTCGTATCGTTCGCGGAGTGACTTAGGCCGACACTGCCGCCACACGCGGCGCCATGCTGGCCTGGACGTTTTGAACCATAGCGTGCACGACCTGCGCTTGGTCGGATTCCGAGAGACCGGGGAACATCGGGAGGGAGAGGATCCTCTCTGCTGCCTTTTCGCAAATGGGGAAGTCGCCTGATCTGTACCCGAGGTTCGCGTAGGCCTTCTGCAGGTGCAATGGGATGGGATAATGAATCCCGGTACCCACACCATCGTCGGCCAATCTGGTCTGCAGGGTTTGCCGGTTCTCCACTTGCAACACATAGAGGTGATAAACAGCCTTCGACCAAGATGGCTCGTGTGGTGTAACGATGTTCGCATTGCTCGCGGCGAACAGATCGTTGTATCTCTGGGCGCGCTCGCGCCGGCTTTGGTTCCACAGCGGCAGGTGCTTCAGTTTGACACTTAGAAAACCTGCTTGAATGGAGTCGAGCCGGCCGTTATACCCTTCCACGTCGTGATAGTATTTTTTGGACTGGCCATGGTCGCGAAGCATCCGCACTTTTCGCGCGATGGCGTCGTCGTTCGTTGTGACAGCGCCGCCCTCGCCGCAAGCACCGAGATTCTTGCCTGGATAGAAACTGAACGCGCCGGCGTGCCCCATCGAGCCAGCCTTGCGCCAACGATTTTCCTTCGTAGAAAAATATTCTGCGCCGTGAGCTTGGCACGCGTCTTCGATGACGATTAAGTTGTATCGGCGCGCAAGATCCACGAGAGGATCCATGTCCGCCATCTGGCCATACAAATGGACAGGAACGATTGCCGTCACAGGGCTCTGGGTGGTTCGATTGAACGCTTTCCCCGTTTCACGATCCAGATAACATTTGGTTTCCAGATATTCTTGGAGTCTGGCGGCAGACATGTTGTATGTATCCGCGTCAATGTCGACAAAGTCCGGCCGCGCACCCGCTTGAGTGATCGCTTCGGTTGTCGCAATGAACGTGTTTGGCACCGTGACTACCGTATCTCCCGGTTGGACACCTGCGGCGATCAGTGCAAACCGCACGGCATCCGTGCCGCTATTTACGCCGACACAGAAGGGCGAATCACAAAAGCCCGCAAAATCGCGTTCGAAGCTTTCGACCATGGGGCCGCCAATAAACCCCGCGGTGCGCAGAGCGGTGCGGACTACGGAAACGAGTTCGTTCTCTAATTCAACATGGGGTGTCATTAAATCTAAGAAAGGTACTTTTGCTGTGCTCGTCATTTTGTCACCTCGATCCCTGTCTGGATGTATCTAAGAATCTTCGCCGGATTGCCTGCCATGATGGCGTTCGCAGGGACGTCACGTGTTACTACGCTGCCGGCGCCTACCAAAGCGTTTTCGCCTATGGTCACATTCGACAATATGGTCGAACCAGAACCGATCGACGCGCCCTTCTTCACGCGTGTCGGTTCCACCTTCCAATCTTTTTCCGTTTGCAATCCGCCGTCGGGAGTCGTGGCTCGCGGATACGAGTCGTTGATGAACGTCACCGAGTGGCCGACGAACACGTCGTCCTCGATCGTCACGCCTTCGCAAATGAAGGTATGGCTCGAGATCTTGCAGTTCTGTCCTACCGTGGCGTTTTTCTGAATCTCGACAAAGGCGCCAATCTTGGTGTTGGCCCCTACGGCGCAGCCGTAGAGGTTGATGAATTTCGACAGCCGGACGTTCTCGCCGAGTTGCACGTCTGGAGCGATGCAAGCATGTTCGTTCATAGCTGAACCATTTCCCCTTTTTGCTTTAAGGATTTGTCGGCGGCCTCCAGCATTTGCACGACACGCCGGCCGGCCTGTCCGTCATTGTGAGGCTTCTTGCTCCCTTGCACGCAATCTACGAAATACGACAGCTCGGCCCGCAGAGCTTCGGTTTGCTCGACTCTTGGTGCCCACATGTCTCCCGCGCGATAGCTCACGAGCAGGTCATACACGCCTTCGCGGTTCGACATTTGCACGCCTTTGTCATAGACCTTAATCTTCTCGTCGGCCTCGAGATCGTTCCAAACGAGCATCTTCTTTTCGCCGCCAATCAAGGTTGTCCGTACCTTGACCGGAGAGAGCCAGTTCACGTTGATGTGCGCGATGATATTCCGGGGGAAATAGACCGTCATATAAGCAACGTCTACGTGCCCGTTCAGATGTCTTTCACCGGTGGCAATGACCCCCTCAGGCTTTTCTCGAATCAAGAAGTCCATGATGGAAAGATCGTGCGGCGCCAAGTCCCACAGGACATTCACATCGTGCTGGAATAGTCCCAAGTTGACGCGCGTCGAATCGTAGTAGTAGAGGCTGCCCATGGTGCCATCTTCAACCAGTTGGCGGATTTTCCTTACGGCTCCGGTAAAAAGGAACGTGTGATCCACCATGATCGTGAGATTCTTCTTCTCGGCGAGGTCGATCAATTCGTCGGCCTGTTGAGTGTTCGAGGTGAACGGTTTTTCGACGAACACGTGCTTGCCGTTTTCGAGCGCGGCCTTGGCGAGCTCGAAGTGGGTCCAGACCGGCGTAATAACCGCGATGGCATCGATCTCGGGAGAGGTCACCAGTTCCGAGGAGTCCGATGTTGTCAAGATCTCCGGAGAGGCTTGCTTGAGACGTTTGAGTGCGTTTTGGTTCTTGTCGCAGACAGCGACGACGCGGGCATAGTCGATACCCTGCAGGTTCCTGACAACGTTTGGTCCCCAATAGCCGTAACCAATGACGCCTACTCTAATCATCTTGATCTCCGACGGTGGAAGCCGAACTTAACGGCTTCTCCCAAGTTATTTTTCCTTGCGTTTCGTGAGACTGCGAAAGGCCCTGTTTGCGGAAATTACGAACATGTGAGATTTGGGTAGGACGATCGACTTTCCAACAATCAGTAAGCACCGTCGCCGAAAAGGACGGCGCGGGGTGTTTCAAACAGAATCTTCATATCCAGCCAGAGCGACCATGTCTCTGCATATCGAAGGTCCAGTCGAACCATGTCGTCAAACGTTGTGCGGCTTCTACCTTTGACTTGCCAAAGCCCTGTAATTCCAGGTCGTGCTTCAAGCAGCCGGCGCATGTGCCACACGTCGTAAGCCTCAATTTCGTAGGGAATCGGGGGCCGAGGACCCACCAGCGACATCTCCCCTTTGAGTACGTTCCACAGTTGCGGCAGTTCATCGAGGCTCGTTTGCCGCAGAAAACGCCCCACCCTCGTGACGCGCGGATCCTGCGTGATCTTGAACGCTTCTTTGCCTTTGGTTGTGGACTGCCTGGCGTCTTCTTGCCCTGCGATGTACCGTCGGATGTATTCCTTGTGAATGTGAGGATCACATTGCGTCGACATGGAGCGGAACTTCAAGAAAGTGAACCGGGCCCCATACTGGCCGACACGGAGCTGCCTGAAAAGTACCGGCCCCGGAGAGTTGAGCTTGATTGTGATTGCAATCAGTGCGAACAGCGGGGAAAGCAGCGTCAGCACGATGAGACTTCCTGAAATATCAATCAACCGCTTCACTGCACGCGAAAACTTTACCGAGTCGTCCCGTGCGGCCAAGTCAGGATAAAGCCTGACGTCCGGCGGTGATGTCTGGCTGTCGCCCGATTGATTTTCTGGAAAGAAAACGAACGATAATTGGATCTGGGATATTTCCTCAGGACGAAAGACCATCCGCAGTGTCCGGTGTATTTTAAGCGAGACCTTTTCGAGAACCACGTTTCGAGACGCTTCGTTGAATTCGCTGAATACAATGCCGCAGATCGATCGGTCTTTGTACCAGCCGCAAATGTCTGTCTCGCGAATAGTGGTGGATAAAAGAACTCGCGCCTTCAGAATCTCCCGGCTGAATCCTTCCGAGACGTGTTGGCCATCTGAATCCTTCACTCGAATCAGCACAAGCAGAAGCGACTTGCGTGATCGTTCTGCTCGCCTGCGTTCCAGGCGCAGCGCTTTCAGGAAGAGTTTTTCAGGGAGAAACGCGGGATCAGATACTTCTCGGCGATTCGCGGCGTGGCTCGCCATGCCGTCCATCGGCAGCGGAATCGCTCGATCTCGTAAGAAGGGAGGTTTCAGTGACAACGGAATTCCGGCCGCAAAGTGAATTACACCGCAGGCTGCGTCGCAATATGGTTCTGGCCCAACCGTATTCGGTCGGCGCCAGCGCGAGAGGAGACCGAACCCACCCACGCACTGTCAACATCCACGGCAACGGACCGCTGGAGCAGCGTCACGGAAAGCACCAGGCGATGCCGACCCTTAACCTGAAGCAAGATCCCTTCGACACCCGCAAGTGAGCCGTGTTCAATCCTCAGCCGGTCGCCAACCTGGAGATACGGCCAGGGCTCGCGGCCAGTACCAGCGCGGACCACAGCCTGAAGCGCGCAGATCTCCGAAGATTCAATCGGAGCTGGCAAGTTCGTACCACCCACGATGTGCTGAATGCCCGGAATCATCAAAATCGGCAGGCGATTGTGAATATCAAAACGACAGAAGAGATAACCGGGGAACAGTGGCGCCTCAACCTCCTTGATGCGGTCGGACCAAGGACGGCGTGCCTTGTAAGTCGGCAAGAACCAGGAATAACCGAAACTCTCGAGGAAGCTGCCCACCATTTTCTCATGGCGAGCCCTGACGCTCAGGGCATACCAGGGCTTTTCTTCGTGTGCTTTTACAAGGCTAGCCAGTTCAATCGACGACGGACCACCTGTCCGCTCGTCTTGCGTTGCGTTACTCTGTATCTCTAGCATTCTGCAGTCCCTTATTTGGTCTAGAGTTGACTATGCCCACAATCAGCCGACCCTCACTTGGGTAAGCTACCGCCATTAAAGTCCCAACAGCGATGACTCCCTTTGGCTATCTAGCGCAAGCCGAGGGCCAAAACTCGACCGCGCACTTTTGCTTGCAAACCCTAGTCCTTCGACAACTTACACTTGAACTTGAACTGCGACCGAGTCGTTCCGTGAGAGAGCTGTGTTAGCGCCTTACCGCAATTGGATAATCTGTTTTCCATTTTCGTCCGGTGCCGCATATCAAAGTTTGCCGACGACCTTGCTACACGCGCCCGTTCCACTACTCTACCGCCTCCTGAATTCCCGTTCCGAGTCCTCGCGTGAGACCTGGCGCTCTGTTGTTTGCCCTTCGAGCCGGCACTCCGGCCTCGCGCATCTTGTACAGCAGTGCGGCGTAACTGATGCCAAGCTCCCGGGAAACTACCCTTCGGTTCCAGCGGTTCGCTTCTAGCGCTTCCAAAATCACCTTTTTCTCCACCTGCTTCACCGCTTGCTTGGTCAGCTGCTTTAGAGGGATTGCCCGGCCAGAGAATTCAATCTCGTGATTTTCTCGCGATTCTTCGCCCTGAATCGTCTTATATATCGCGTCTTCCGAGCCCAGGATCACGAAGCGTTTCACCAGGTTCTCAAGCTCGCGGATATTTCCCGGCCAGTGGTGCTTCATAAGGACGTTCTCTAGCTTCTTGGAAAGACGAGCAGCCGGTCGCTGAAACATCCTTGTGTATCTCTCGAGGAAATAATCCATCAGCATCGGAATGTCTTCTCTACGATCTTTCAATGCGGGCGGTTCCACGGTCACCACATTTATTCTAAAGAACAGATCTTGGCGGAAAGTCCCAGCTTGGATTTCCTCTTCCAACTCTCGATTCGTCGCGCAGATCACACGCACATGAACCTGCCGGGCTTCTTGCCCGCCAATTCGGCTGAACTGCCCGTCCTGCAGCACTTGGAGCAGCTTGGCTTGCATCCCAGGCTCGAGTTCAGCAATCTCATCGAGGAACAGCGTTCCCCGATTCGCCATCTCGACACGCCCGAGTTTCGAGGCATAGGCGCCCGTAAACGCTCCCCGCTGATAGCCAAACAATTCACTTTCGAATAGCGTTCCGGGGATCGCGGGACAGTTTACTTTCACAAACGCGCCGTTTCCCCACGGAGAACACTGATGAATGTATCGAGCGAGAACCTCTTTGCCGGTTCCGCTGGGGCCCTGAATCAGAATGGGAACGTTATTGCCCGCCATTTTTTCAAGGCTCCGCTGAATTTCGCGCATCGCCCGCGAACTCCCGAACAGCACCTCCAGAGGCGGAAGCTCGAAGCCGACATCAGATACGTCGTGAAAAGAAGCCATCGCGGTTACCATCGTCGTGTCCATTCAACTCAGAATTTGTCTTGCGTCTTGCCTAAAGTCTCTTCGCAATTCAAGCAGTTTTCGGTTGAGTTCCCGTCGTCATAATCGGGTTTTTGCGCCTGCAGCCGAATTGAGTGCCGGGTTCTGTAGCCATAGAACCTTGGTGGCGGCTGCGAAACCGTGCGCTCTTTCCGCATTGCCTCGGGCCTCTATGCGAACCACTTTGCCTTTCGCTCGCATCTGGATTTGAGAGTTGTCGCGAAACGCGAATGACACTTCAAACTGAATGGTTGTACCCTCCGGCGGAAGTGAACCCGTCAGCACAAACAAGCCGCATTCGGAAACATCCCGCGTAGTGCCATGACCAGTCCGGCGAATGCCTGCCCGTTCCCTCCAGGAGTAGGTCGCTGGAGCATTCAAATCGAAACGCGTACGTAGGCGGCGATCCATGGAAGCAATAGAGTCTGCGCGTTACTTAGACTTCACACCTCTGTCAAGATTCAATGATTCATCCAAGGGGCCGCGAACTTCTGGCCGATCTTTTTGTAACATAACAAAAGTAATTCGCTTTTTCGGTGGGGACAAGGAGCTAAACTTGTCAAAAAAAAACCACACTCTGCTATGTAAAGAACTCACTAAGTCTGGTGTTTTCCGGTGAGTAAAAACTCACTATAGACGCATCAAAAAAGGAAACGTTTTTGGCTGACACTTTCTGCTCCCCGCTCATGTGAGCGTATATTGAAGAGGTTGATGCATTTTATATAGGGAACATAACTTACCGAGAGTGTGCAAAACTCTGCGTGGGGACCCCAGCAGGATGGGGTAAGTATCTTATTTTCAGCGAGTCGTTGGATGTGCTGCCGGCCCCCTACTGGAACGGTAGTTGCTTAGAAGTTAATGGAGGAGGGTCGAGCCGAAACCGTGGTGGGAAGGAAGGTCAAGCACTTGAGATACGCGAATCTTCGAAAGGTTGGCTTGGGTTGTCTGCCAATCGTTGGCGTTATTGATGGCGGGCTTGAACTACGTCGAGCGCGAATCGGGCGCTCAGCGTAGAGCGAATTCCTCGAATTCTCGGCACCAAATTGACAGCGTGTAGTGCATCGCGGTCAGTCCGCGGTCTGGTGGCAGTAGCAGGATCCCAGCGCTGGATCGTCCCCATCGCGTCGGGCCAGTTTCCCAGTTCATTTCGATCAAAGCATCTTCGGTTAAGGCCGAAGCGAAGGAGAATAACCGGTGGCCGCGTCGTCTACCCAGTTCGACGGTCTCCTATCCGAATCTCAAAGTCCGAAAGTGACTGTCCTTATTGCGGACGAGAGCCGGATGGGTTGTCAACTTCTTGAAAACGCTCTATCACGCAGTCGCTTTCGCTTTGACGTCACAGCCTGCGCCGTGAACCGTTCTGAGATCATTTCCTCTCTGAAGGATAATCACGTGGATGTCGCTCTCATAAGCCAAAGTCTTGAAGATGGCCCGTTGGGCGGCTTTCAATTCCTGAGCGACATCAGGGAATCCTTTCCCAGCACGCGTGCTGTCGTCCTCCTAAAGACCGCAAGTTGCGATCTCGTCGTGGATGCTTTTCGTGGAGGAGCTAAAGGCGTCTTTTGCCGCACGGAGTCTTTTGAAACCCTTTGCAAGTGTATCCAATCTGTTCATCGAGGTCAGGTTTGGGCGAACAGCGATCAACTCCATTTCCTCTTGGAGGCCGTCGTCCAAGCCAGTCCGCTTCGCGCGCTTGACTATGCTGGAAGGCCGCTGCTCACGAAACGCGAGGACGAAGTTGCTTCGTTGCTCGCGGAGGGGCTTTCGAACAGGGGGGTCAGCCAGAAGCTGGGGATCAGCGAGCATACGGTGAGCAATTACCTTTTCCGCATCTACAACAAGCTTGGCGTTTCGAGCCGCGTAGAGCTGGTTCTCTACCTTATGCGGCAGCGCCAGAAGTCTTAAGTTTGCCGTGCGCACTTCACCGTGAGCTTTACCCCTCGCGCAGCGCTGAACTTGTGCGATGAATTCCGAGACAGTGGCGGACCGCAGCCTCGCTCGCCGAAGCAAAACCAGCCTCTTATGGTGTGGGTACCAAAGCGGACGCTTGGTTGGAGTAAACGCTCTCCGCGCCGCTTGAATCCACAGCAGTTACTACGTAAAAGTATGTTTGGCCTGCTTGCACAGCGGTGTCCGTGTATGCCGTCGCAGGTACAACCGCTGAGTTGAGTTTTACAGCATAAGGTCCGCCTGAAATCGTGCCGCGGTAAACGTTGTACCCAACCACCGTAGAAGTCGTGCTGGCATTCCAGGACAGATTCACCAAGTGTGACCCGCCGGTGAGTGTGATTACAGCAGGGGAATTGGAGGCATTGCTTGTGATCGTTACTGTTCCTGTTGCGCCGCCCGTCGTGGCCGGCGTGAAGGCCACCGTTATCGGCACAGACTGACCCGCGCTCAGTACTTGGCCGGGGCCCACGCCGCTTGCACTGTAACCCGGGCCCGATGCCGTCATTTGTGAAATCGTCACGCTGGAACTGCCGGTGTTCGTCAGCGTTGCGCTTTGTGTGCCGGTGCTCCCCACCTGAACATTGCCGAAATCCAAGCTCGTCGGATTGCCGGTCAATTGTAGCGTTGCGCTAACGCCACTACCGGCTAGGGAAATGGTCATCGGAGAACTTGTGGCGTTGCTTGTGAGGGTCGCGCTGCCGCTTACTGATCCCGTCGATATCGGCGCAAACGCGACAGTAAACGTCGAGCTTTTGCCGGGATTGATTGTTAGCGGAACAGTGAGTCCGCTCATACTGAAAGTGCTGGGCGAGACGGTCGCCTGCGTGATCGTCACACTTGCCGTCCCGGAATTAGTCAGGGCGATCGTTTGTGACGCGCTGCTTCCGGTTGGCACATTGCTGAAGCTCACACTGGAAGGCGTGGCGGAAAGCTGCGGCTGAATCCCGGCGCCGGTCAGATTAATAACGAGCGTCGGATTCAAAGCGTTGCTCGTAATCGATACGCTACCGGATGCATTCCCGGACGCTGTTGGGGCAAAGGTGACGGTAAACGTTGAGCTAGCCCCTGGGTTTATTCTGGTGGGCATGTTCAGGCCGCTGAGCGTGAATCCTGTGCCGGTGACGGACGCTTTTGAGATCGTGAGAGCTACGCTCCCAGTGTTAGTAACGGTAATCGCTTGCGGTGTGTTCCCGCCCACCGAGACATTCCCGAAAGCCACAGTCGCCGGGTTTGCCGATAGTTGGCCTTGAGCGCCGGTTCCGCTTAGGGGAATCGGCGTAGGAGATCCTGGCGCATTGCTTGTCACGGAAAGAGTGCCCGAGGCGCTGCCCGCCGCAGCCGGTGTGAATGTCGCATTCAACGTCGCGTTCTGGCCTGGACTCAGAGTGGTCGGCAGCGCGATACCGCTGACAGAGAAACCGGTACCCGACGCAGACGCCGCTGAAACCGTCAGCGCAGCAGTGCCCGTATTGCTTAAATTTACGGACTGCGAGGTCGTCGTGCCCACTGCGACGGTTCCGAAGCCGACGCTCGCCGGACTAACGATTAGCTGCGGCTGGGCCGTTGCACCTGTCCCGCTGAGGGGAATTATCAGAGACGGATTTGAAGCAGTGCTCGTCACGGTCACGTTGCCGCTGTCCGCGCCAGACGTGGCAGGCGTGAAAGTTACGGCGAACGAGGTCGACTGCCCCCCGGGGAGTGTCAGTGGCACCGAGATGCCACTTACGGCAAATACGCTCCCACTGACGGCCACATGCGATATTGAGATGCTCGAAGTTCCCGTGTTCTTTAGCGTCACACTCCGGCTTGGATCGCTGTCAATCACCACGCTTCCGAATGCAATGCTTGACGGGCTGGCGTTCAACGCGGTGCCGGATGACTCGGCGGTTCCGGACAGGGTCAATGTGGTGGGTGATCCGGGGGCATTACTGACGAAGCTTATGCTGCCGCTCGAACTGCCCCCTGCGGTCGGGGCGAATTGAACCGAGAAAGTGCTGCTCTGGTTCGAAGCGAGCGTCAAAGGCATGGATAGCCCGGACATGCTAAACGCCGGCCCGGAAAGACTTACGGCTGTGATCGTCAGCACTACATTTCCCGCATTGGTCAGCGTGACATTGTCGGTAGCGTTCCCGCCCACCGACACGCTTCCGAATGTTAGAGGAGAAGGCGAAACGGACAATGCCGGCTGAGTGCCGGTTCCCGCCAGTGCCACCGACATGGTGCCGTCCGTCGCGTTGCTGGTCACGGACAGTGTCGCGCTCAGGTTGCCGGCCTGTTGAGGTGCGAACTGGATTTGAACAGGTACGCTCTGGCCCGCCGTTACCGTCACGGGGAAGGCCATGCCCAGAATGTTGAAATTCTTGGTCGAAATAGTCGCCTGCGAAACCGTCACAGCGGTGGACCCTGTATTTGATAACATTGCGCTTTGAGTCGTGGTCGAACCTACGGCGACGGTCCCGAAGCTTACGCTCAGCGGATTGGCAGACAGCGTTCCTTGGAGGTTGGGTGGCGGAGGATTGCTCGCGCCGGTCAGAGCGCAGCCAGAGAGGTAGCCGATAACAAGTATAAGGGCTATCAGGGCAGAGCATCGGCCCGCTGGATTCGCGTCGGCTGAACTAGGCCTCCGCTGACCCGGTGAGGTCATCCATGGCATAGTTGTGCGCATGTTCATCGCGTAAGGCAAAATTCTATGGTTGTGCCGCGCCGTTAACTACTGGTCTGAGGAACAGACACAGAACAGGGTGTGGGACCTGTTCAGGCAGGTCCGTTTACCTTGGCAACGCGGACCGAGCGGGCCGCGCCTGAGAAACCAATACTTACGCAGTAGGAGTCGTCACTGAGGCCTGATTTGAAGAGACACTCTCAACGTCGTTCAAAATCCCCATATTCCCTAAGAAACAGAAAAAGGATTTGCGGAAGAAGGGACTCGAACCCCTATGGCCTTTCGGCCACCAGCTCCTAAGGCTGGCGCGTCTGCCAGTTCCGCCACTTCCGCACAGGCCCCAACATAGTAGCAGCCAGCGCGCTATCTAGGAAGGTTCGAGCGCTGCGGGCGTCATTTGACGCCAGCTTCGTGGGCGATTTCGTCGGCGGTCATTGTTGTTTTGCTGCGGGCGCTCGCGCCTCGACCCACAGGCTGTCTGCAACGCGCGTCAGAATCGGCAGAGCCTTCGCTATCTTGCGTCCAACATACGAAGCGATCACAACCAGTTTTCCCGCCGGCGTGAGCAGATCGAGGTCGGAAAGCTGCGGATTCTGCGACAGAAAGCCATCCGCGTGAATTTGTATGCCGCCTAGGCCAGCGTTGCCCAAACTTCCCCGAATCATTTTCCTGGACCAGTAGCGCATCTCAAAAGTTCCCGGTTGCGCTTCGCGAAAACCGCGCTTGAGCTGCTGCACGAAACTCAGCGGCCCCAGCGTATTCGGAAGTTGTATCAGGCAGCGGCCGCCTGGCACGAGCACCCGCGCTATTTCGTTAAAGATGCGAAGCACTTTCGGCTTGTCGATGTGCTGTAGCACGCTGTACGAAAAAACACAGTCGACGCTATGCGACCGCACCGGCAGCACGTACGCATCGCCGCACAGGAAATTGCACTGCGCGTCGAATTGCTGCGAGACACGCACCGCCGCGGTCAGCGCATCGATGTGCACATCGATGCCGATCGGTCGGAAGCCAGCGCGCGCGGCTGCGATGCACCAGCGTCCCCAACTGCAGCCGATATCGAGCAAGGTCTTCCCGTCGCCCCTGCCGAATGGCCAATCGGGAATCGGGTATCGCGGCAGCCGGCCGCGCGCGCGCCAATAAAGATTCCCGTTGGTGTTCACGATCCAATCGTTCACGAAGGCGTCAATGGATTGTGTGCTCGCGCCGCCACCCGCTAACTTCGGGCAGGGCGCCATGTTCAACGGCACAGGCTCCCGGCGCGGATTCTCCGCAAATACCGGCACGCCCTGTTCAATTGCAAAGCGGTGGCCCTGCTCGCAGACGACTGCGTCGCCGCTGACGCGAAGCAACGTTTGGTCGCGCGGACAAGCGAGCACGCGAAAAAGAGATTCGTCGAGCAAGGCCTGCTTCCTGTTCCAGTGAACTTGTAGCCAACGCAAGTTTACGCGAGGCAGCCGCGTTCGCGAAAGCAAGCTGTTGGGCGCCAGGTCGCGAAGTGTCCGATTTCGCTACGCGGCGTCCCGCGAGCGGTCGCACATTCCGTCCCGGCGAAAATCTCAGGAAGGCTAAGAGTCTATAAAGCCGCAAGTTACGCGTTCCGAGCATCGGTACCAAATTTGCTGACTCTTATGGATGTAGGTCGTCTACATGCTAGGATGTAGGGACCCTACATCCAGGAGGAACCGTGAAACCTCACTACCAGAACCGCATCGAGCTTTTGCAGGGCACGCTGGATCTGCTCGTTTTGCAGACACTCCAGTGGGGCCCGCAGCACGGCTACGGCATCAGCCAGGCGATCCGCAGCCGCTCCGGCGAAGCGCTGCAAGTCGATACCGGCTCGCTCTATCCTGCTTTGCATCGTCTCGAGCGGGAGAAACGGATCGCCGCCGGCTGGAAAATCTCTGAAAACAAGCAGCGCGTCCGTGTTTACCGGCTGACCGCAGCCGGCAGGAAACAATTGCTGTCCGAGCGTTCGCGCTGGCAGCAAATTTCCGACGCTATCGCCGGGATACTAAGTCCGGCGAAGGAGAATGAAGCATGAAGTTTCTTTTCTGGCGTGGCAAGCGGAGCGAGCTAAATGAGGAAATCGACGCTCATTTGCGCATGGCCACGCAAGATCACGTCGCGCGCGGCGAGAATCCCCCAGACGCGGCGCAGTCTGCGCGTCGTGAATTGGGGAATAGGGCTTTGATTCACGAGACCGCACGCGACCAATGGGGCTGGCGCTGGCTGGAAACGCTTCTGCAGGACACCCGCTACGCGCTTCGCATGCTACGCAAATCTCCCGGCTTCACCACCGTCGCCATCCTCACATTGGCTCTCGGCATCGGCGCCAACACGGCGATTTTCAGTATCGTGGACCCGGTGCTTTTGCGAGCGTTCCCGTATCCCCATCCCGAACAGCTCGTTCTGGTGTTCGATGCCCCAGTGAAACAGCCAGACGCACTGTCGGCGATATCGTACAGGGACTTCCGCGAGTGCCGCGAGCAGAACCGCGTGTTCAGCGAGATGGCGGGAAATGCATTTCACGATCTCACGCTGACGGGAGCGGGCGAGCCGTCGATTGTGAACACCGCGGCAGTGACGCCGGAGATATTTTCTCTGCTGAACGCAAAGCCTCTGGCAGGCCGCACATTGCTGCCCGAGGATGGCAAGCAAGGTGCAGCGCCGGTGGCTGTTCTGAGCGAAAATCTCTGGCGCAGCCGCTTCGGTTCGAATCCCCATCTCATCGGCCAATCCATCTCTCTGGACATGCGTGCGTTCACTGTTGTCGGAGTCCTGCCGGCAAGCTTTCACTATCCTGACGGCTCACCGCGCCAGGACGTATGGATTTCTGCTGCGCAGGACCCGCTCTTCGGACCTTTGCTGTCGCAGCCCGGCGTGCCCGTGCTGGGAGGGATTGGCCGGCTCAAGCCTGGCGTTTCTCTGGCGCAGGCTCAGGCGCAGATGGACACCTTAGGTGCAAGACTCGCCAAGGAATTTCCCGCGCAAGATTCCGGATCGACGATTCGGATTCAGCCATACCGGCAGGCAGTGGTTGGGAACGTGAAATCCGCGCTGCTGATTTTGCTGGGAGCGGTTGGCCTGGTCCTGCTGATCGCTTGCGCGAATATCGCGAACCTGTTGTTGTCGCGTGCGACTTCGCGCGGGCGGGAAATCGCCGTTCGCATCGCGCTGGGCGCGGGGGGCGCGCGCATCGTCCGGCAATTGCTGACGGAGAGCGCTTTGCTGGGATTGCTCGGCGGAGTCGCCGGCGTGCTTCTTGCGGCGTGGAGCGTCTGGATTCTCCGGCCATTCTTGCCGGCCGAAGTGACGCAGATCAATTCGATTCATATCGGAGGATCCGTTCTCGTATTTGCGCTGGCGTTGTCTCTCGCTGCTGCCTTGGCATTCGGCCTCGCGCCCGCGCTGCTCGCGACTCCGTCCAATTTGCAGACAAACATCAAAGAAGGCGGTGCGCACGCCGGCCAGCGTGGCGGCCAGCATGTGCGGAATTCTTTGGCGGTCGCGGAAATTTCCCTGGCCGTGGTGCTTCTCGTTGCGGGCGGTCTGCTCATCCGCAGTTTTGCGTTGCTCACGTCGGTCAGTCCGGGCTTCGATCCGAAAAACGTCATAGAAGCCGAGATATCGCTTCCGCAATTCCAGTATTCGACGCCGCAGCAATGGACCGCTTTTTCAAACGAACTGCTGGCGCGGCTCCACGCGCAGCCCGGTTTGCAGGATTCCGCTCTGGCGGCTCCGCTGCCGATGGACCGTCAAGGCGAAGCCACCTTCGCTTTCAGCATCGTGGGAAATCCGCCGCTGCCGCCCGGCAAATTGACTACCGCCGATTACGCCACGGTGAGTCCCAATTATTTTCGCGTGATGCGTATTCCACTTCTGAGAGGTCGCGTCTTCTCCGAGCAAGACTCGCCGTCCAATCCGAAAGTAGCGCTCATCAGCGAAACGCTCGCGCGGCGTTATTTTCCAAACCAGGACCCCATCGGAAGACAGATGAAATTCGGTTTTCCGCCGAACACCGATGTGCCGCGCGAAATCATCGGCGTCGTCGGCGACGTGCGGGATGAATCGCTCGGCCGCAAACCCGGCCCAATGATGTACGTGCCCTTCGCACAGGCACCTCTTTATGGCGGCGAGGTCGTCGTAAGAAGTTCCTTGAGTGTATCGAGCGTGGCCGCCGGCATTCGCCAGGCAACTCACGCGATTGACAAAGATCTGCCGGTGACGGATATCGAGTCTTTTCCGGACGTGCTCGGCGCATCGATTTCACAAGAGCGATTTCACACTTTCCTGCTTGTCTCGTTCAGCGCGATTGCTCTGGTGCTCGCTGCCGTCGGAATTTTCGGCGTGATCTCGTATTCTGCTTCGCAGCGGACGCACGAAATCGGCATACGCATGGCGCTCGGCGCGCAGCCGCGCGACGTACTGCGTTTGATCCTGGGGCAAGGCGCGAAGCTTGCGCTGTTTGGTTTGGGCGTTGGTGTCGTCGTCGCGTTTCTGCTGACGCGCTTTCTGTCGTCCCTACTCTATGGCGTCTCCGCGACGGACCCGGTCACCTTTGGCATCGTCGTGATCGTTCTGTTAGGCGTTGCGATGGCGGCAGCGTACATCCCCGCGCGCCGTGCTATGCGCGTCGATCCCATGGTGGCCCTGCGTTACGAATGAGCCGTCCTTGCGGCCAAGTAATTGATAGGCTACGTCGCGGCTCATGATTTCGCGATCTTCCCGCTGCTGGTATTACACTTAATCCTGAAAACATCCCTCAGACGTTTCTCAGAGTCGGGCGTACAGGTGGTTCCGGAGTTTCGAGAATGTCCAAAAACTCTCCACTTTCGTCATCGCCAGAAACGCCGCAGGCTCACGCGCTAATGGCGACGCCCACCATCATTTCCGCAATGTTGAAGTCCGCTCCGCACATCAGCGATTTGATCTTTTCCCCCGGTAAATTGCCGCAGGTGCAGGCGAGCGGCCAGCTCATCGGCGTAAGGATTCCGGGCGGGGGCATTTTGAGCCCGGAGGATACCGCGCGCATCGCCGCGGACTTGATCGGCGGCAGCAAGCTCGCCGTGGAAAAGCTCCGCGAAGAGGGCTCCTGCGACATTTCCTATAGCTTGCCCAAGCTGTCGCGCTTCCGCGTGAATATTTTCACTCAGCGCGGCACTTGCGCGATTGTCATGCGCGTGATTCCGAGCAAAGTGCCGGACTTCGCCGAACTGAACCTCCCGCCGCAGATGCAAGAACTCACGACGCTGCAGAACGGAATCGTTCTCGTCACCGGTCCTGCTGGCTCGGGAAAATCCTCCACGCTCGCCGCAGTTTTGAACAGGATCAATGAAGACCAGGCGGTTCATGTCCTGACCATCGAGGATCCCATCGAGTTTATCCATCCGCACAAGAAGGCGACTATTCATCAGCGCGAACTCCACAGCGACACTCCCTCGTTCGCACTGGCTTTGCGCGCCGCGTTGCGCCAGGCGCCGAAGGTTATCTTGGTCGGCGAAATGCGCGACAGAGAAACCATCGAAATTGCCATGGAGGCGGGTGAAACCGGCCACTTGGTTTTCTCAACGCTGCACACCATCGATGCTTCGAAAACCATCGAACGAGTCGTTGGAGCCTTTCCAGTAAGCGAGCAATACGTGGTTCGCATGCGCTTCGCAAAGACGTTTCGTTACATCATTTCTCAAAGGTTGGTGCCGCGAAAAAACGGTGAGGGGCGCGTTCCCGCGATTGAAATCTTGAAGTCCACCATGCGCACCCGCGAATACATCGAGAAAGGGGAAGGGGAAGGCAAGAGTTTGATCGATGCCATGCGCGACGGCTCGACCGAAGGGATGCAGTATTTCGACGGTGAATTGGAGCGCCTCGTCCGTGCCGGCATAATTGATCTTGCCATGGCTCTGGCTTATGCCACGAATGCTGGGAACCTCCGCCTCCAGCTCGCCGACTTCGCGGAGGTGCCAGCCCCGCCGTCTGCCGCGCCACCCCCATCGTTTGCGGCGGCGTCCGAAGAAAGCGTCGCGGCTCCGGAACCCGTTCAAGCTCCTCTCGATGAAATGGAAGTCAAGCGATGAACAACTGCTCTTCCTACGATGCGCTCTCTGCCTGCTGACCCGCTCGCCGCCGTTGCTCCTTCAGTCGAGTTGCTTGCCTTTCGTTTCCGGCAATGCTAGCGTCAGTAGCGCCGCGACGAAAAACGCACCGCCCAGCATGAAAAACGCATGACCGAGCCCAAACCGGCTCGCCATCACGCCCACCGCGAACGGCGCCGCGGCCGAAATTCCGCGCCCCACGTTGTAACTCAACCCCATCGCCGTGGCTCGAATTTCCGTGGGGAAGAGTTCTGAGGCGATCGCGCTGAAGCCCGAAAAGAATCCTGTTCCGAAAAACGCCACCGGCGGCCCCAACGCCAGCAGCCACAGCGGGCTCCGCGTCAGTCCATAAATCGGTGTCAGAAGCGCCGCCACAAAAAGGTACGTGAAATAAGTCCTGCGCCGTCCAAATGCGTCGGCGGCAAACCCGAACAGCACGTATCCCAACCACTGGCCTACGCCCATGACCAGCAGCCACGTGTAGGTCGTCGCAATGCTTAGCCCTCGTCCCCCCTGCGACACAGGGAGCGAAAAGTACGCCGGAATCCAAGTGAAAAGCCCCCAATAGCCCAGCATGCTGAAAGTATTCATCGCCGTCGCCAGGAAACCGTTCCAGCGAATATCTTTGCGCCACAGCATCTGCAGCGGCACGCTCGGCGCTCTCCCTCCGGCCAGCTCGCGCTGTTTCCAAATTTCCGGCTCCGGCACACGCCTCTGAATCCACAGCGCCGCCAGTGCCGGCAGCACGCCTACAAAAAAAACGCCGCGCCATCCCCATCGCGGCAAAATCGCCCATGCCACGCCTGCGGCCAGCATTCCGCCAATCGCCCATGTGGACTGCATGATTCCCAGTGCCTTGCCGCGATGCTCCGCCGGCCATGTCTCTGCAATGAGCGCCGCGCCGGCTGTCCATTCGCCGCCCATGCCGAGGCCCAGAATGACGCGGAAAATGGCCAGTTCGACCACCGTATGCGAAAAGCCACACGCTGCTGTGGCGACCGAATAAACTAAGATTGAGGTTGAAAGCGAGCGCGTGCGTCCAATGCGGTCCGCGACAAATCCGAAGATCACGCCGCCCACCGCCGACGCCAGCAGCGTGAGTGAGCCCAGCAAGCCGCCCGTGCTCTTACTCATGCCTAGGTCCCGCATTAGCGTGGCGAGGACCATCGAGTAAAGCATCACGTCGAACGCGTCCAGCATCCATCCCACGCCGCCCGCGAGCAGGGAATCGCGCTCCGCCGAAGTCATCTTTCGCGGCCATTCCAGTCCAAGGATTTTTCGCGTGGGTCGCGCGGTGGCAAGTTCTACGGGCAGGGCAGCACTCCTACGTTTCGCCTCTCGGACGAAAGCATTCAGCGAAACTTCGCCCGCCGATTCTACTCAATCAGCCGGTGCGTTCCAATTTATCTTGCCGCTAGGAGGGCTGTCTGCTACCCTGCCCGCAATTCACCGTGGGAGGAGGCTGATCATGCCCCATTGTTCGAAATGCGGAAATGCGGTGGATGCGGGAGCCGCGTTTTGCAATAGTTGTGGCGCTTCCCAAGGAGTGGCTGTAGGATCCGTGCCGCCAGCGCCTATGCCGTCATCGCAAACAGGTTTTCCGGAAAATGTCGCGGGGCTGCTTTGTTACGTCCTGGGCTGGATCACCGGTCTGATCTTCCTGCTCATCGACAAGCGCCCGTTTGTTCGTTTCCACGCGGCGCAGTCTCTCGTCACCTTCGGGGCCCTCAACATTATCAGCATCATCCTCACCATGGCCTTCATCGGAGGAGGCATGTTTGGGGGCGCTTTTTCCTGGTCTGCGTTCAGCTTTTGGGCCGCGATCCGCAGTCTAGTCGACTTGGTCGCTCTGATTGCCTGGATTGTTGGCATGATCAAGGCCTACCAGCACGAGCGCTTCCGTTTCCCGCTGGTCGCAGACATCGCCGATCAAATCGCCGGCAAATAGCAGCAATCCGAGACTAGAGGTGTAGCTTCCGTAGTAGCGGATTGAGGAATTCGAGCGCGACTTTTGCTGCCACGCTATTCACCAGATCATAGTTCCCAGTGCGAAACGCATCCTTGGGGCCATATCGTGCCGGATACCACGCTAACGACGTAAACGAGCCTGCATAAGGCGACGTCACCGCCGGTATCGAGAACACGCGGTGACCACTAGCGCCTCTCCGTGCAGTGATGCTTGAAAACAGCGCGTGTTTTGTTCGTGGCCAGATGCCCTTGCACACGCAAGGATAATAGAGTGTATCGTCACGAAGGGCTTCGGACAGTACCAGATTTGTTCCGCCGTCGATGAAGTCGACGGTGAAGTGCGACGTAAATCGTTTCCCATAAGCGCCCCATCCCTGTCCCCACTCAGGAGGCACGTTGTCAGCCTGGCTGATCGCCGCGCCAAACACGACTCTTCCCATTTTTATAGGCCCCAGAGTGCTACTCGCGTATGTTTGGAGCCGCTTGGCTAAGGTTGGCCGAGCATAAAGGGGCAGTTGATCTCCCGGTCCTTGCTTCTTCGCCTTCGTGACGGAACTTGCCGGCTCTTGCGCCGACGCGCTGGACGCCAACATCCCGGCTACGCCTATTGCAGCGAGGAGCCGTACCCCCTTTCTAATCTTTCTCGTAATCCGGAACTGCGATATCTGGCCGTTTGATTTGTACAACGCCGCTCCTTGTGGCTGGCTCGTTGAGATCGCACGGTCATTGGATGTTTCATGCCCCTCGCCCGTGACGTCCCACGGAGCCGAACCGATTCGCCACTCCACGGTCTGCTGTGGTCTCGTTGACATTGCCGGTTCCCTCCGCTACGCTCATTTGCTTTCTGTGTCTGTTTCGAAGCGTCTGTAGCGGCTTGGAGCACCGGAAAAGACATGGCTGATCGCAAACTCCCAACTCGCGCGGAAGACTTCTCCGAGTGGTACAACCAGCTCGTCCTACGCGCGGAGATGGCCGATTACGCCCCCGTTCGCGGCTGCATGATCGTGCGCCCCTACGGCTGGGCGCTCTGGGAGAACATCACCGCAGGGCTCGACCGCCGCTTCAAAGCCACTGGCCACATGAACGCCGCGTTTCCGCTGCTGATTCCGCGCAGCTTCATCGACAAAGAGAAGCACCACGTTGCGGGATTTTCGCCGGAACTCGCCGTCGTAACCATCGGCGGCGGCGAAGAGCTCGAAGAGCCTCTCGTCATTCGTCCGACGTCGGAAACAATCATTGGGCACGCCTACGCCAAGTGGATTCAGTCCTATCGCGACTTGCCGGTGCTTATCAATCAGTGGAACAGCGTCGTGCGCTGGGAGCTGCGCACCAAGCTTTTTCTGCGCACGCTGGAATTTTTCTGGCAGGAAGGCCACACCGCCCATGCCACTCTGGAAGAAGCCGAAGCCGAAACTCGCCAGATGCTCGACATTTACACGGATTTCGCCGTGCGCGACGCCGCAATTCCCGTGATTCCCGGGCGGAAGTCCGAAGCTGAGCGCTTCGCCGGCGCCGACAGCACCTATTCGATCGAAGCCATGATGGGCGACGGCAAAGCCTTGCAATCAGGCACTTCCCACAACCTCGGCCAGAACTTCGCCAAAGCCTTCGAAATTAAGTATCTCGACAAAGGCGGCGTACAACAATTCTGCTGGACCACTTCCTGGGGCCTTTCGACGCGCTTCGTCGGCGCCATCGTGATGGTGCATGGAGACGATCAGGGCCTCATCCTTCCGCCGCGCCTCGCGCCTTATCAAGTCGTCATCGTGCCCATTTTCAAGACTGAAGATGAGAAACGCGTCGTCTTCGAGGCCGCTCAGAAAGTCCGCGCTGAACTCATCGCCGCCGACATTCGCGTGAAAATGGACGAGCGCGACGGCATGAGCCCCGGCTTCAAATTCAACGATTGGGAGATGCGCGGTGTGCCGCTGCGCATCGAGCTCGGTCCCAAAGACGTTGCCAGCGGCAACGCCGTCCTCGCGCGTCGCGATCGCCCAGGCCGCGAAGGCAAGGCGTCCGTCGCGCAGCAGGGAATTGCCGTCGCCGCGGCGAAGCTGCTTTCGGAAATTCAGGACGCCTTGTTTCAGCGCGCGCTCGATTCTCGCAAATCCAATACCGTCGAGCCCAAGGATTACAACGAATTCAAGCTCGCGGTCGAAAAGGGTTTTGCGCTCTCCCACTGGTGTGGCAGCGCCGATTGCGAAGCCAAGATCAAGGAAGAAACCAAGGCCACCATGCGCTGCATTCCTCTCGAACAAACCGCTGGTCCGGGCAAGTGTGTTTACTGCGGCCAGGCCGCCCCCGAGCAAGCCATCTTCGCCAAAGCCTATTGATCTCCGTGTGATCCGTCGCGTTCCGGACCGAGTTTCCGTGGCGCCCGGCTAAGCCTGCCCGGGCCGGAAGCCGACACCCTCGAGGCCTGTACTTCCGTTCAGGTAACCGGTCGGGAACGCTTTCCAAACGCTTAGTCGACGCTGCATAGCTCCAGTGCTAGCATTTTTTCAGGCGAAGGTTTGAAAGCACGTCTTCATAATAGGGAGGATGTGGTGAGCGGCGCGCGGCGTCACAGCGAAAAAGGGGGCGCCAGAGTGAAAACTCTGTTGACCTTGGTTATCATCTTCGCCCTGGTCTTCTCCGCGATCAAAATCGTTCCCATTTATGTGGCCAACTACCAGTTGCAGGACTCCATGCAAGAAGAGGCAACCTATGCCTCCGTCAATCGCAAAAGCGCCGATCAGATTAAGGCCGATCTAGAGAAGAAATTAACCAATCTCGGCCTTTCTGTGGATCCCAGCACCATCCAAGTCACATCGGTCATGGGAAACGTCCAAATCTCCCTCGAGTACACCATTCCCGTGGACCTTAAGGTTTATCAACTTCAATTGCATTTTCATCCCCAGGCAGACAACACTTCCCTTTAAAATAGCAATCGAATGATGTGAGGGCTCCCGGAGGAGCTTTCAGGGACCGTCGCGCGCAAAGCTCTTGCGGCGCATCCCGGCCTCCGACCGTGCGTCTCCCGAGACAAGAATCGGAGGAAGGTTTGCGCATACGCATCACCCGCGGCTTCTGGTCATCTCGTGTCGGAGTGGTTCTGCTTTGTTTGGCTCTCTGCGTGATGGTGGTTGCCGCCGGGACTTACACCTACTATTGGGTCCATTTCAGCCGTCTGATTGACCAGCGCCTCACTGGCCAGGTCTTTGGCCACACCTCGCATATCTTCACCGCGCCACAGAAGATTTTCGTCGGCGAACAGATTTCCCCCAGGAATCTGGCGAGCTACCTGGTCAATAACGGTTATAGTGAATCCGACGTGCCGGGTGCCGCAGGGCGCTTCGAGGCCACCAACTCCTCCATGCAGATCTACCCTTCGGAGAATTCCTATTTCGATGGGCGCAACGCCATTCGCGTCGAGTTCTCGCCCGACAACATCTCGCGCATTCGATTGCTCTCGGATAACTTGTCGGTCAGCTCGGCCCAAATCGAGCCCGAGCTGCTCACCAATCTCTTCGACGATTCACGCGAGAAGCGTCGCGTGGTGCGCTTCGTGGATCTGCCGCCAACGCTCGTCCACGCTGTCCTCGCCGCCGAGGATAAGCGTTTCTTCGAGCACGGCGGGCTCGACGTCATCCGCATCGGCGGCGCGGCGCTGGCCGATCTTCGTCTTGGCGAGAAGGCCCAGGGGGCCAGCACCATCGACATGCAAGTGGCCCGCAGCTTTTTCTTCTCCACCCGGCGAGAGTGGCGCCGCAAGATCGCGGAAACCATGGTCGCGCTTGAACTGAACCACCGCTTCACCAAAGAGCGCATCTTCGAGCTTTACGCCAACGAAGTTTATCTCGGCAATCGCGGCACTTTCGCCATTCGCGGTTTCGGCGAAGCCTCGCAAGCTTATTTCGGAAAGGACATTCGCGATTTGGACCTCCCGGAATGCGCCTTTCTCGGCGGAATCATTCGAGCGCCCAATCGCTACGCCGCACCCGAGCGAAATCCGGACCGCGCCAATGAAGCCCGCGACCGTGTCCTGAAGCAAATGGTCGAAGACGGCTACATTACTGCCGCCCAGGAAAAGGCCGCGCGTGCGGAAACATTGCACTTTGTCGGCGGCGGCGGCGCTTCCAGCCGTTCCGCCCCGTATTTTGTCGACATGGTGCGCGATTCATTGCTCGATCAATTCTCGCAGAACGATCTGACCACGCAGAGTTATCGCATTTACACGACTCTCGATCCCGCGCTGCAGGCTGCGGCCGAGGAAGCCGTTACCGAGGGCATGAAGGTTGTCGACGACGGCTTGGCGCGCCGCTATGCCGCCGAGAAGCGCCGCCACCTTCCCGTGGTGAAGCCGCAGGTCGCATTGGTCGCCTTGGATCCACAAACCGGCGCGATCCTGGCTCTTGTGGGCGGCCGCAGCTATGGTGAAAGCCAGCTCGACCACGCTACAGCCCGCCGCCAACCCGGCTCGTCTTTCAAGCCGTTCGTCTACGCCGCGGCATTTGATAATTCCATCGCCGGCCTTCAGCCCATCGTCACGCCGGAAACCACCGTCGAAGACGAACCCACCACTTTCAGCTTCGATGGCAAGGACTACACGCCGAACAATGACGAAGGCCAGTTCTACGGCACCGTCTCTGCCCGCGACGCTCTCACCCACTCGCTCAACGTCGCCACCGTCAAGTTTGCAGAGATGATCGGATATGACCGCGTGAAAGAAGTGGCGCGCGAGCTTGGTCTTGATCCGGATATTCAGGCCACGCCGGCGATGGCACTGGGGACTTACTTGATGACGCCGATTGAAGTGGCCGCTGGCTACACGATTTTCGCCAACGACGGCATTCGCACCGAGCCGCGCTTCCTGAACGAAGTGTTGAGCTCCGATGGGCAGGTGATCGACAAATCAGTGCCCCAATCGCACTCCGTGCTTGACCCGCGCGTCGCTTACCTTGTCACGAGCGTTCTCGAGGACGTTATTAATCACGGCACGGGTTACACCGTGCGCGCTCGCGGCTTTGACGCGCCGGCTGCGGGCAAGACCGGTACGTCGAAGGACGGCTGGTTCGCGGGCTACACTTCGAACTTGCTTTGTGTTGTTTGGGTTGGCTATGACGATGATCGCGACCTCGATCTGACAGGTGCGGTTTCGGCGGCTCCTGTGTGGGCGGAGTTCATGAAGCGCGCGGAGGCGCTGCCTGCGTATCACAACATGGAGCCTCTGCCCGAGCCGCAGGGTCTGGTTCACGTGGTTATCTGCCCCGAGTCCGGCGATCTGGCCACTCCATCTTGTCCGACCACCCGCGACGAAGTCTTTATCGCCGGAACGGAGCCGACCGTACTCTGCCCCATTCATGGAAACCAGAAACTCTCGGACGTTCCGCCGGTCGGATGGTTATCTCATCTGTTTGGCAAGCCATCGAGCCCCCCGCCTCCATCGTCCACTGCCGCCGCGATCGCCCGTGAAAAGGGCCTTCCCAGCAGGCCTGCCGGGACGCCGCCCCCCCAAGCATCTCCGGCGCAGCAGCCACCTCAGGCCGCTCCCGCTGAGCCCGAAAAGAAAAAAGGGCTACTGAGCAAGATTTTTGGTATCTTTGGGAGCAGCAAGAAGCCACCAGCCAATCCAAAGCCGAACTCCTAGACGGCCGGGATTGGAGGAGGTCGGGATATGAAGCTTTCGACCCTGTCCGTCGCTTTTCTTTCCTTGATTTTTGCGGTTCCGTCGCACGCGCAACGCCTCGGCTCAGCAACACTGCGCCAGGTATCTGCGGCTCAGCCCGCGACCCAACCGGAGATGACACCACGCCAACTCGCGGAATTGCGTGGGGACATTTTCATGGCGCGCAAAATGTTTCCCGAGGCAGTTCAATCTTATGAGCGCCTCATCAAGCAAGAACCGCACAACGCCGTCCTGCTTAATAAGCTTGGAATCGCCTACGAAGGTACCCACAATGATGGGCCCGCCGAGCGCGCTTTCAAGAGGGCCATCAAAGCGGATAAGACCTACGCCAGCGCCTACAACAACGTCGGCACGGTGGAATACGACCGCCGAAAATACAGCCATGCCGTCGAGTGGTATCAGAAGACGCTGGCCCTGCGTCCCGATATGGCCGCTGTTTATTACAACCTGGGCTGTGCGTATTTCGACTCGAAGCAATATCCGGAAGCGATGGATGCTTTCCAGCGCGCCATCCAGATCGATCCTCACGTCATGACCCAGAATGGAAGCAACGGTTCTGTCGTGCAACCGCGCGGTACTTCCAATCAAGGGCTTTTTTACTTTTTCGTCGCGCGCACGTATGCGCGGTTCGGCAACGCGGAGCGCTGCGCCCATTATTTGAAGATGGCCCGCGATGTTGGCTATGACAAATTTGTATCGGCGAAAACCGATCCGGCATTCGCCAGCGTGATTGCCGATCCGCAAGTTCAGGCGGTATTCGTGCCGGTGCCTGAGCTCGCTAACTCCAAGCCGCACTAAGAAACGCTTCGGGGCGCTGTTTTGCGGGAGCTCCTTCGCGGAGCTCCATCTTTCCGGCGCTCCGCCTTGCTCCCTGTTATAATGCCCTCGCCGATGCGCAAATCGTCAAATCGCCGCCCCTTCCACCGTGCCTCTGCGCACCTGTGCTTCGTGGCCATTTGCGGGTTCGCGATCGCCGCCGCGATAGCGCCTTTTGCGCGTCCCCTCTCCGTCGCAGCCGCAACTCCACCGGCGTCGTCGGCGGTCTACGAATTGCAAATCAATGGCGAGATTGAGCCCATCCTCGCTGAATATATTGTCGGCGGAATTGACGCTGCCAATCACGCGGGCGCCAGCTTGATTCTCATTACCATCGACACGCCCGGTGGCCTGGATTCCTCCATGCGCGAAATCATCGCCGCCATTCTCCATTCCCGCGTTCCCGTCGTCACCTACGTCACTCCGTCTGGCTCCCGTGCCGCCTCGGCTGGATTTTTCATTCTGATTTCTGCCGACGTCGCCGCGATGTCCCCTGGCACCGACACCGGCGCCGCGTCGCCGCTCCTGGAAGTCGCCGGTAATCCCGTGAAAATCGACGACACGCTGGCGCGCAAAATCATGAATGAAGCGACCGCCTATCTGCGGAGTTACGCTTCGCGTCGCGGACGCAATGTCCCGCTGGCCGTCACCGCGGTCACCGACGCCAAAGCCTTCAGCGAAAAAGAAGCCTTGGATGGCCACCTCGTCGACCTGATCGCTCCCAACACGGACGCTTTGCTCACGCAGCTCAACGGCCGTGTCATCACGCGCCTGGATGGTTCCACACAGACGCTGCATCTTCCGGCTCCTGTTGTTGAAGTTCACCTGATGAGCGGTCGCGAAAGAATTCTCGACCGCATCGTTCAGCCGGATGCTTTTTTCATTCTCTTGATCATTGGCGTGCTCGGTATTTATGTCGAGTTCACCCATCCGGGAATGTTTGCGCCAGGCGTCATTGGCGGAATCGCGCTGGTGCTGGCGCTTTTCGCCATGCACATGCTCCCGGTAAATTTCGCTGGGTTTCTGCTGATTGTCCTCGCGCTCATTCTGTTTGTGCTGGAGGCAAAATTCCCAACCCACGGAATCCTGGGTATCGGCGGCGCCATCGCCATGTTCCTCGGCGCGCTGATGCTGATTCGCTCGCCGATCACCTCCGGAGGCGTTCATGTGAGCACCGCGCTTGCCGTCACCATTCCTGTCGCGCTGATCGCGATTTTTCTGATGCGCCTTGTCTTGCGCTCCTTCCGATGGAAGCCAACCACGGGCATCGAGCAGCTGGTTGGCTCCGTGGGGCAAATGATGGAGCCCGTGGAATCCGCCGGCGCCGAGGGCATGGTCCTGGTTCACGGCGAATTATGGCGCGCGGCGGCGGGTGAATCGATTCCGAAGGGAACTCGCGTGCGCGTCAGCCGCGTTGATGGACTCACTCTCACCGTCGAGCCGCTGGGCGCGGGCTCTGCTGTCGCCGGCGCTCTGGTTCGCTAGCTCTAGGCACTCGCTGGAAACTGAATGATTTTGCGGCGCAACTGAGCGCCCGGAGGAAACGATGAATGGATTGATCTTTGTTGCGGTCGTCATTTTCATTTTCTTGATCTGGCTCTTCAACTGCATCAACGTGCTCAAGGAATGGGAGCGCGGCGTTGTCCTTCGGCTTGGACGCATGCTGCCCGTACCCAAAGGTCCCGGGCTCGTACTCATCTTCGCCCCCATCGATAAGTTGATCCGCGTTTCACTGCGCATTGAAACACTGGACATTCCGCCGCAGGATGTCATCACCCGCGACAACGTCTCCGCGAAGGTAAACGCCGTTTGTTATTTCCGTGTTGTCGATGCCAATCTCGCGATTTCACAAGTGCAAAACTATCTTTACGCCACTTCGCAGCTCGCGCAAACGAACCTTCGCAGCATCGTGGGCCAGTCTCAACTGGACGACGTTCTTTCGGAGCGCGAAAAGGTAAACGACAAGTTGCAAACAATCCTTGACCAGGATACCGAGCCTTGGGGTATTAAGGTAACGAAGGTTGAGGTCAAACAAGTCGATATTCCGGACAACATGCAGCGCGCCATTGCGCGCCAGGCAGAAGCCGAACGCGAGCGCCGCGCCAAAGTCATCAACGCCGACGGCGAGTTGCAAGCTTCCGCCAAGCTCGCTGAGGCCGCCGAGGCATTGCAACGCCAGCCCGTTTCTGTGCAGCTTCGCTATTTACAGACGCTGCAGGAAATTGGCAGCGAGAAAAACACGACCGTGATTTTTCCGGTCCCGATGGACTTGATCAGTCAGTGGATCAAGCCCGGCCCCCCGCTGCCAGGTAAATGATTGGCAGACGATGGCGAGTGACGTGCAAATAGAATTTTGGGAGCTTTCTAAAATATGAGTGGTTCTTCCAGACGCGGCGGTGAGCGAGTGCTCGAAAGCCGCCACCTGATCGGCTTGTTCTTGGGCGTCGTATTGCTCTGCTGTGTTTTCTTCACGCTCGGCTATGTCATGGGCAAAACGCAGTACGGCAACTCGCCCGTGCAGGCCGCTTCTGTCGAGAATCCACTGAGGCCCTCGGCCGACCGTGCGGCAAAGACGACCCAGGCCCAGCCTCCGGCGTCTCCCGAGTGGGATTTTTACACCGAGAAGAAAACCACTGACGTTCCGCTGAGATCTGCTCACGGCGGCCGTGCTGCGTCCTCGCCAGCTGCTTCTTCATCTGAGATCGCGCCTTCCGTGCCCGCTCACGCGGAACCTCCTTCCGCCGCGAATCCGTCCAGTGGCCGCGAAATTTCCGCCCCGGCCCCCGTAACTCACGCGTCCTATGCGCCAGCGCCGCCGCGATTCCGCGCGCCCCGCATGTCGCGCAACGCCATCGTTCTGCAGGTCGCCGCTTTGCGGCACGAAAGCGACGCGCTCGCTCTGGCCGACGCGTTGCAGCAGAAAGGCTTTCCTGCATTTGTGATCACGCCTTCCTCCGACAGCTTCTATCGCGTGCAGGTTGGCCCTTTCGATAACCAGACCATCGGCGACAAGGCTAAGCAATCGCTCCAGCGCGAGGGATTCAAAGCCATTTTCCGACGCTGAATGACGCTATCGCGGCCTGTTCGATTTCTCCTCGCTGTCGCCTCTGCCTTCGCGCTCTCCTTTTCATTTCCTAACTACGACTTGCCGCTGCTTGCTTGGATTGCCGTTGCCTTGCTGATGCTGGCCGCGCTTGGCGCACGCACGCGCGACGCCGCGCTCTTTGGCTTCATCAACGGCGTTCTTTTCTACCCGCTCAGCCTTCCCTGGATCGCTACCGTCATGAAGCAATACGGCAGCAACATCAGTTGGTTCGCCGCCGCTGGACTTCTGGGGCTGATGGCCCTCGCTGGCTCGCTTTTCCCGTTGCTGTTCGCCGTCCTTGTTTGCCGCGTTGGCAAAAAAAGTGTTCCCATAGCCTGTGCCATGGCGCCGTTTCTATGGGTTGTCCTCGAATTCGCGCGCGCGCATCTTCCCATCATCAGTTTTCCGTGGAACCTGCTTGGCTATGCCGCTTCCGGCAATCTCGCTTTCGTGCAGCTCACCAGCATCACCGGAATCCTTGGCCTCTCCCTTCTCGTCGCTGCATTTAATGCATTGCTTGCCTGGTCATTCGCGTCGCCGTCCCGGAAAAGCCGCCGCATCACCATCGGCGCTGCAATTCTTCTCGTCTTGATTGCCTCGATTGGTCCCCGCTTCGTCCCCCGCGCTGCCGCGGATCACATGGCCTATCTGGTCCAAACAAATCTCCCGCAGGAGGAAATCTATCCCGCCAATTGGATGGAGATTCACGCCGCGGACATGCAGCAGCTCGAATCCATGAGCATCGATGCTCCAAAGAAATCGCCGGGCCTGATTGTCTGGCCCGAAGTCCCCGCGCCCTTTAGCCTGCAGGATTCGAAATTCGCCGCCATCGCCGGCGGCATCGCGAAAGACTCCGGCCAGGATTTTCTCGTTGGCGTTGACGACTGGACGCTCGGACCGAATCGCCGTTGGCTCGCCTCCAACAGCGCCGTCCTTCTCGATCCCGCGGGCCACCGCCAATTCACGTATGATAAAATTCATTTGGTTCCGTTTGGCGAATACGTGCCGCTTCGCAAATGGCTCACTTTTGCGCGCAGCCTCACGGAGGGCATCGGCGATTTCACCCCGGGCCACGAATACTCCGTCGGCCAATTGCCCGGCGGTCGTTTCAGCGTGTTCATCTGTTACGAAGCGATCTTCTCCGCGGAGATTCGCCGTTTCGCAGCCAACGGCGCGAATCTGCTGATCAATATTTCCAATGACGGTTGGTTCGGCCGTTCGTCGGCGCCGGCGCAGCATCTGATGATGGCGCGCGTCCGCGCCGTGGAAAACCGCCGCTGGCTGCTGCGCTGTACGAACACGGGGTTCACCGTCGATGTTGACCCGTATGGCAGAATCGTTGCGCGGCTAGGGCCGTTCACGCGCGCCGTGCTTGACGCGCCGTATGGTTTTCGCTCAGATTTGACGTCGTACACGCGTTTCGGCGATTGGCTTGCTTGGCTCTGCATCATTGCCACGCTCGTTTTGCTTTTGCTGGCATGGATTCGAACCCGCCCCGCGGCAGGGCCGGGCTAGCTTTTGTAGCGGCGGGTTTATCCCGCCAGCGTTCCAAATGACTGGGTAATAGCGGCCTTCGGGCCAGCATCTGAGACCAGAAAGGGAGCCGTGAGCAACTTCATTGAAGACCTGCAATCCCGCTTCGAAGAATTGAAGAAGCGCATCGAACTTGTGCGGAGTTATCTTTGACGTTCCCGCCAACCGCGAACGCCTGAAATCCCTCGAACAGAAGACCAGCGACCCTGCATTCTGGCAGGATCAGGAGAAAGCCCAAGCCATTCTTCAGCAGCGTAAGCAAGCCGAAGCCAACATCGCTGCGGAAGAGAAACTGGTGCGCGCCATCTCCGACATCGAGACGTACTTTCACATGGCCCACGAAGAATCCGACGCCGCGCAGCGCGAATCGGTCTTGAAAGACATCGGCGCCGAGCTCGACGCCGTCGACAAATACGTGTCCGAGCTCGAAACGCAAACCCTTCTCTCCGGCGAAAGCGATGCTCTCAACGCCATCATGACCATCAAGCCCGGCGCCGGCGGCACTGAATCGCAGGACTGGGCCGAAATGCTCCTGCGCATGTATCTCCGCTGGGCGGAGAACAGAAATTTCCGCACCACCATAATCGATTCAACGCCCGGCGAAGAGGCCGGTCTGAAATCCGTCACCGTGCGCATCGAAGGTGAAAACGCTTACGGCTTGCTGTC
Organism: Candidatus Acidiferrales bacterium; assembly: GCA_049281095.1. Lineage (GTDB taxonomy): Bacteria > Acidobacteriota > Terriglobia > Acidiferrales > UBA7541 > DAHUXN01. The sequence continues at coordinate 51,803 of JBAPRL010000067.1, read as the reverse complement.
CGGCGAAAGCGGCGTCCATCGCCTGGTGCGCATTTCGCCGTTCGACCAGGCCGCTCGCCGTCACACTTCTTTCGCTTCTGTCTTTGTCATTCCGGAAATCGACGACCGCATCGAAATCGTCGTCAAGCCAGACGATCTGCGCATCGATACGTTTCGTGCTGGCGGCCACGGCGGACAGAACGTCAACAAAGTCGAATCTGCCGTGCGCATCACCCATCTCCCCACGGGCATCGTGGTGCAATGCCAGAACGAGCGCAGCCAGCACAAAAATCGCGAGATCGCCATGAGAGTTCTCAAATCCCATCTCTACGAACACGAAATCGAAAAGCGCCGTGAAGAAACTCGGAAGCGCGACGAGGCCAAGCTCGACATCAGCTTCGGGAGCCAGATTCGCTCCTACGTACTTCAGCCGTACCAGCTCATCAAGGACCACCGCACCAAAATCGAGGAGGGCAACGTCAATCGCGTCCTCGACGGCGACCTGGACGAGTTCATCCGCGGCTATCTCATGGCCCGGCGACGCGGCGGCGGAACCGTCGCCGCTCCCGAGCCGGCTGACATTTAGCTCGCGCTAATCTGCAATTTTTTTCACGTCAGCCGGGTCAGGCGCCCAAATTCGATGCAATTCGCGCTGCGCTCTGCCCCTCATATGCCCCGTCCAGCTCGCCAATAAGCCATTTCGCTGCAAGTCGTTGACACCCATCCAGCCCCATGCTACGGTTTTTCTTTGGTTTTGCCGCGCCAACAGGCTCTTGGGCCACTAGATTTGCCTGCCAAACAACCGGAGGAGACCGTTTTGACACGCTCAGAAGAGAAATTCTTGTTCACCTCGGAGTCTGTTACCGAAGGCCATCCTGACAAGATCGCTGACCAGATTTCCGACGCCGTTCTCGACGCCGTAATGAAAGACGACCCGATGGGCCGCGTCGCCTGCGAGACGCTCGTCACCACCGGCCTGGTTGTGATTGCCGGCGAAATCACCACCAAGACCTATGTCGATTTTGCCGACATCGCCCGCGATGTCGTCCGCAGCGTCGGTTACACGCGCGCCAAGTACGGCTTCGACGCCGAAACCTGCGGCGTCATTTCCACCATCAAGAAGCAGTCCGGCGACATCGCCATGGGCGTCGACACAGGAGGTGCTGGCGACCAGGGCTTGATGTTCGGCTTCGCCTGCGACGAGACCGAAGAGCTGATGCCCATGCCCATCCAACTCGCGCATCGCCTCACCCAGCGCCTCGCGGAAGTCCGCAAGTCCGGAGTGGTCAGCTTCCTTCGCCCCGATGGAAAATCCCAAGTCACCGTCGAATACATCGATGGCCGTCCCGCGCGCGTCGATTGCGTCGTCATTTCCACGCAGCACAGCGATTCGGTTTCTCTGCGCGATCTTCAGGATGCCATCATCAACGAAGTCATCCGCCCGGTCGTGCCCGCGGAAATGATCGATAAGCACACAAAATTTCACATCAATCCCACCGGCCGCTTCGTCGTTGGCGGGCCCATGGGCGACGCCGGCGTCACCGGACGCAAAATCATCGTCGATACGTATGGCGGTTACGGCCGTCACGGCGGCGGCGCGCTCTCCGGCAAAGATCCGACCAAGGTTGATCGCTCCGCCTGCTATATGGCGCGTTACATTGCAAAAAATCTCGTTGCCGCAGGCGTCGCGCGCAAACTCGAAGTGCAGCTTGCCTACGCCATCGGCGTCGCCGAACCCGTTTCCGTCATGGCCGAAACATTCGGCACCGGCACGGTTCCCGACTCGCAGATCACCGAACTGATTCGCAGCACCTTTTCGCTCACGCCGCGCGGAATCATCGAAACGCTGAATCTCCGCCGGCCCATTTATCGCGCCACTTCCAACTACGGCCACTTTGGCCGCAGGGTCGCTGGTTTTAGTTGGGAAGAGACGGACCGCGCCGACGCCATTCGCAAAGGGGCGGGCCTTCCCGCCGCCGTGGTCGCCTCCCGCTAAGCGTTGTTTTTGTAGCGCCGGCCTTCAGGCCGGCGTCTTTTTTTCGAGTTTATCGTCAGGAGACGCAATCGTGGAAACCGTAACCAAGATGTCCGGAGACGTGAAAGACCCAGCCCTGGCCGACCGCGGCAAACGTAAAATCGAATGGGCCAATCAGCAGATGCCGGTTCTCCAGCTCATTCGCAAGCGCTTCATCAAAGAAAAGCCGCTCAAGGGCATTCGCATGTCGGCGTGCCTACACGTCACCAGCGAAACCGCCAATCTGGCCATCACCCTGCGCGACGGCGGCGCCGACGTGGTCCTTTGCGCCTCAAATCCTCTCTCGACGCAGGACGAAGTCGCCGCCTGCCTCGTCAAGGACTACAACATTCCTACGTTCGCCATCAAAGGCGAAGACAATCCTACCTACTACGCCCACATTAACGCTGCCATTGACCATCGCCCGCAAGTCACCCTCGACGATGGTGCCGACCTCGTCACCACTCTTTTCACCAAACACAAAGATCTTATCTCTCACGTTATCGGTGGCACTGAAGAAACCACCACCGGCGTGATTCGCCTGCGCGCCATGGCCAAGGACGGTACGCTCGCCTATCCCATCATCGCCGTGAACGATGCCCTCACCAAGCATCTCTTCGATAATCGCTACGGCACCGGCCAATCCACCCTCGACGGCATCATCCGCGCCACCAATCTGCTTCTCGCCGGCATGAACGTCGTCATCGCCGGCTACGGCTGGTGCGGACGCGGCGTCGCCATGCGCGCCAAGGGCATGGGCGCCAATGTCATCATCACCGAAATCAATCCCACCAAGGGCATCGAAGCCATCATGGACGGCTTCCGCGTGATGCCCATGCACGAGGCCGCGAAAATCGGCGAAATTTTCGTCACCGTCACCGGAAACAAATCCGTCCTCGCCGCCGATCATTTCGAAAAAATGCGCGACGGCGCGGTGATGTGCAATTCCGGCCACTTTAACGTGGAAATCGACATCCCTACGCTCGAAAAAATGTCCAGCTCGCATCGTGAAGTGCGGCCCTTCGTCGAGGAATACGTCATGCGCGACGGCCGCAAACTTCATCTGCTTGGCGAAGGCCGCCTCATCAATCTTGCCGCCGCCGAGGGTCATCCGGCCGTGGTCATGGACATGAGCTTCGCCAATCAGGCTCTATCCGTCGAGCACCTCATTAAGCACGCCAGCAAGCTCAAGAAGCAGGTCTATCCAGTGCCGGAGGAAATCGACACCCACATCGCGCGCCTCAAGCTTGAGTCCCTCGGCACCCAGGTCGACAAGCTCACCCCCGAGCAGGAGCAATACCTCGCCTCCTGGTCCGAAGGCACCTAGGGTTTTGCGCTGAGGTCCGTTCTTCTCGGCCCCGATCGGAATTATCGGACGGTCGCGCTTGCGCGAATATTTCTTTTGTGGAGTGCGGCGGATCGGCGTGTGGGGTTAGCAGCCCTCGCTCTAACACCTAGTCCCAATTTAGGAAAATCGCCTGGAGCGTTTACGACTGTTTCGCTTCGCGCAAACCATCATATACATTGATTCAGAAGCACTTCCAGAAATCCGCGAACGTTCCCCCTGTTTCCCTTATTGGTACCGGCCCCAAAGCCCGATCTCCCAACCTTCCGGCATAAGCCCTGTGAAAACAGGAGAATGCGCAATCAGCAGCCTTGGCTCTGTAGGTGCTCATTCCTCGCCGTTCGTTTGTCACGCGGCAGGACGTTCTTGCTGAAGCTCGGCGCCGAATTGTTGAATCCAGGCTTTAAGGAGAGAGACGGTTATGTCCATGGACTTCGTCGTGCGGCTTTCAAAGCGGTCATTCTTCCTCGCCGCTTGTTGCCTGATTTTCTGCAGCAGACTCGCGTTTGCCAACCCCGTGACCTACACCTACAATCAGGACATTTCCGGTTCATTCACCGTACCGTCCTCGCTCGGCGACAATTTCGAGGGATTTGTAACTCCCGCCAGTTTCAGCTTCACGGATGGCAGTCTCACCATCTCCTCCGGAGAAAGCTTCGCGATCGACTCGTTCTTCGTCAACACCAACGGCAGTGGAGCGATCACCGACTGGAACATACTTCTAGTGCTCGTCAACGAAGACGTCCTCGAAACGACCTGTTGTGTCAGCGGTTTCGCCATAACCTTAAGTGATGATAGTGGTGTTTTCACTGAAACCAATGGAACGCCGGGCGTTTGGTCCGCTGACGCGGTGGGTACGGCCGAGGAGCCATCCTCGATCTTCCTGCTTGGCGCCGGCTTGCTCGGCCTTGGCCCATTTATTCGCCGCGCTCTCGCGATGCCTTGATCCTCCTTGAGGCTAGCGCCACGGGCGATGCTAACTCGCCCGTGGACCCCCCTTTTGCACGGCAGCTAGCGCGGAGTCTCATTTGCCCTGACCTTTGTTGGGGTTCTTTCACGCCCTGCGGCTGTTGCCTTCTGTATGAGCTCTGTGGCGCCTGCTGTAGAGTTTCGGCGCACGTCTCCACGCCCCATCAGACTCAAATCAAGCCATTCTTACCGCGTTTCTTCTTCCTTCCGTTCTGGTCCATTGACGCCCATGTTAAAATGGCGTTTTGTGACCATGGCACCAAACTCGCACGTGCGGCGGCCATCATCCTTCAGTTTTTGTGGGACAGGCTTCTGCCTGTGTCCCTTTGCCGTGCCTTCCGAGCTAACTCATGATTTTTCTAATCGCCAATGCGCGAAATTAGAAATCGCTCTAACTTACTGAAAACAAAGGACACCGCAATTTCTAATCGATAATTTTGGCGCGTTTTTATGCACGACCTCGAAGGGGCTATGGTGGTTGCAAGCTTAGCGAAGCGGGGTTCACCTGGAAAATGAGGCTCCGAAACAATAGATGAGAGACTGGGCCAATTTAGCCATCGAAAAGGCGCTCGCGCGGCGCGCCAGTTACGCCGACGTGCGCGTCATGGACATTCGCCATCGAGATCTCTCCACCAAGAATGGCCAGGTCGGACGCATGTCCGAAGGCGAGTCCCTCGGCATCGGTATCCGCGTCATCGCCGACGGAGCCTGGGGCTTCGCCGCCACCGACCGCCTCACCCGCGAAGGAATTGAAAGCTGCGTCGCGGAAGCCATCGCCATCGCCAAGGCCTCCGCCATGGCCAAGCGCCACGATGTCGTGATGGCGCCGGAACAATCCTTTGTCGACACGTGGCAAAATCCTTTCGTCAAAGATCCGTTCCGCATCCCCATCGAAACGCAGACCGGCGTGCTACTTCGCGCCGACGCGGAAATGCGCAAAGTGAAAGGCATTACCCTTGCTGAGGGATCGATGTCATTCCGTAAAATCGAGCAGCTTTTCGTTTCCAGTATCGGCTCGTCGATTCATCAAGTGAAAATGCAATCCGGCGCGGGAATTGTCGCCACGAGTTTCGCGGGCGAGGAAATTCAGAAGCGCTCGTACCCCAATAGTTTCGGTGGCCAGCACATGCTTCGCGGCTATGAATTGATCGAGGAGCTCGATCTGGTTCGCCACGCGCCGCGCATTGCCGAGGAATGCGTGGCGTTGCACAGCGCGGCAAAATGTCCGGAAGGGAAGCGCACCATCATCCTCGATAGTTCGCAGCTTGGCTTGCAGATTCATGAGTCCATCGGCCATCCCATCGAGCTCGATCGCGTCCTGGGCATGGAAGCGAATTTCGCGGGCATGAGCTTTCTGACACTAGACAAATTGAATGCGCTGCGCTACGGCTCGGACATCGTCAACGTTGTCGCGGACGCACGCCTCGCGCACGGCCCCGGCCTCGGCACCTTCGGCTACGATGACGAGGGCGTTCCCGCGCAATGCACGCCCATCATCACAAATGGCGAATTCACCGGTTATCTCACCAATCGCGAAACCGCCGCGGCCATTGGCCAGCCGCGCTCCAACGGCACCATGCGCACCGAGGGCTGGAATCGCCTGCCGATTATTCGCATGACCAACATCAGCATCGTTCCCGGCGATCGCAAATTCGAGGACCTGATCGCCGACACTGACGATGGAATTTACATGGAGACCAATCGCTCCTGGTCCATCGACGACCGCCGCTATCATTTCCAGTTTTCCACGGAGATCGGCTGGGAAATAAAAAACGGCAAGCGCGGCCGCATGATCAAAACGCCGAGTTACAGCGGCATCACTACGGAATTCTGGAATAGTTGCGACGCGATTTGTTCGCGCGATTACTGGACGCTGTGGGGCACGCCGAATTGCGGGAAGGGCCAGCCCATGCAGACCATGGGCACGGGCCACGGAGCCTCACCTGCGCGTTTTCGCAACGTGAAAGTGGGCATCGCCTCTTCCGACTAATGCCAAAGCGAACAAAAAAGAAAAAAGCGACTCGCGCCCGCGTCAGCCGCGGGTACAAAGGGCTTGCGGCGGTGGACCATCGCCTCGGCGCATCCGAGTTGCGGCGCATCGCAGAGAAGATTTTCAAGTTGAGCGAAGCTGACGAAACGGAAGTCGACGTCAGCGCCGTCACCAGCGCGCTCACGCGTTTCGCCAACAACACCATTCATCAGAACGTCGCGGAGCAGGGGATCACGATTTCCGTTCGCGCCGTCGTCGATGGCCGCACCGCGCGCGCTTCCACAAACAAGACCGACGAAGAGTCTCTGCGGCGCGTCACCACCGCCGCGCTGGAGCTGGCCCAGGTTCAGCCGCGCAATCCTGCGTTGCTGCCCATGCTCGGCCCGCAGAAATTGTGCAAAGTCGACCGCTTCGCCGCGAAGACCGCTGCTGCGACGCCCGCCGACCGCGCTCGCGCCGTTACGCGCGTTTGCCGAATGGCGGATCGCCAAAAACAAACGACCGCCGGGATTTTCTCAACCGGCCTTTCCGAGTTCGCTCTCGCCAATTCGCGTGGGCTGTTCGAATATTACGAAGACACGCGCGCGGAGTTTTCGGTCACCATACTGGAGAAAGATTCCTCCGGCTGGGCCAAGGCCACGTCCTCGCGCATCGATGATATCGATCCTGACGTCCTGGCGGAACGCGCCAGCAAGAAATCGGCGGATTCACGCTCGCCTCGGGAAGTTCCTGCCGGCCACTACACCACGATTCTCGAACCGCCTGCGGTTCTCGATCTGGTGGGATTCTTGTTCTATGACTTCGCGGGAACCTGCGTGCACGACCAGCGCTCCTGCTTCACCGGCCGCATGGGCAAGAAGCTGTTCGGCGAAAATATTTCCATTTGGGACGACGTGTACCATCCTCTGCAGCTTGGGCCGCCCTTTGACGGTGAAGGCGTGCCGCGCCAGCGCGTCGCGCTCGTCGAAAAAGGTGTCCCCGTCAATCTGGTTTATTCGCGCGCCACGGCAAAACAGATGAAGGCGAAGCCCACCGGCCACGGCTTTTCTTTGCCCTCGGAAGACGGCGAAGCACCATTTAATCTTGTTTTTTCCGGCGGCAGCGCTTCGACGGAAGAGATGATTCGCTCCACCGAGCGCGGCTTGCTTATCACGCGCCTGTGGTACATCCGCGAAGTGGATCCGTACAAGAAAGTCCTCACCGGCATGACGCGCGACGGCACATTCCTGGTCGAAAATGGCCGCGTCACCGGCGCCGTGCGAAATTTCCGCTTCAATCAGAGCATTATCGACATGCTTTCAAACGTCGAAATGATGGGCTCGGCGGTGCGTGCGTCGGGCGAAGAGTCCTTCGACATGGTCGTCCCGGCGATGAAAGTTCGCGATTTTCACTTCAGCGAAGTCACAAAATTCTGAGAGCGTGCGTTCTTATTGCGGTTTGGTGAATTGTAGGCTGGCGATGGCGCGCGAGATGACGTTCTCCTGAATTTGCACCAAGTCGGAATTCGCCGCCGTTACACCAAAGATCGTAAAAATATTTTCTCCCCGGCTGAACAACACCACCGTGCCTGCCCACGATTGATTGTTGGCAACTCCCTGAAACTGATATTCGTAGGCGTGCAGCCCCGCAACCGTTGTTTGGCGCAGCGGGCCAGGCTCGAAACCGTCGAACGATTCTCCCAGCCGTTCATTTGTCTCCGCCACATGCGCCATCAACGTATCGCTCGATGTATCGAGCCCAACGAGAAGATATGTGCTTTGATCGGCCGTGCCCAGCGCCGCAATCGCGCCGGGAAGCGCGGCGCGCGCGCCATCGATCAGCTCCCAGTCGGGAGGTTTGTAGATGTGGAAGCCATAGGTTTCGTTGATGTAGAGATTGTCCTGCACTTCTTCGCGTACGGGAATGGGCGCAGGCGCTGGATCGGGGAGCGCGGCCGAAACAGGCGCAGCCGTCGGCGTGGCAGCTGATGCAGAGGTGGATGGCGCACCGGCTGCTGCAAGTGTGGGCGGCGTCTTCTGCGCCGAAGCGGCCGCGGAAGCGTTGGCGGTTGACGCTGCGGTTTCTTGGGTCTGATTTTGCGGGGTCGCAGCCGCCGTGGCGCTCGTAGCATTCGCGACGTTCACTGCTTTTTCAGTGGGACTCGAGGTTGGAGCCACTTTCGCCGCAGCATCCGCCTTTGACGCGCCAGCCTTCGTCTCGGCAGGGGCGGCTTTGTGTTCCGCTGCTTTGTCCGGCGCGGAGGGTTGCGCTTCAGGATTCGACACGGTGATAGAAACGACGGAGGCGCGGTCGACCAGCGCGTATCCATAATTCGTCTTAACGCGGAACGAAGTGCCCTGATAGCCGACGATCGTGCCGGTGATCTTGGTCCCGTCCTTCAAGTGCAGCTCATCGGCGCGCGCCGCGAAGCCCGACACCAACAGCAAAGCGAGAAATACACCGGCGGGTTTCATTGGTTTCAGTATGGCAATGGATTCCTCTCGGAGCAAGTTCCAGGCCGTGCGCGGTGTCGGTTTGGTCAGGGGAGGCGTACGAGAGGGGACTAAGCGTAAAGCGCCAGCCCGAGCAAAAGGCCGAAGGTCAGCACGCCCGCCAGCACCAGCAGCGTGCGCACGCTTTTCTTGCGCACGGAGACTATGATTAGTGCGAGTCCGCAGAGAAGGAAGATGGATTGGGGCCAGAACGAAGGCGAGCCGAAGCCGGCTTGCAGCTCGCTGACTGTATGCGCATAAAGGATGGAACCCATCGAGGTGAAGCCGGTGAGACTGGCAGCAGCGATGCCCGCCAAGGCCAAGCCACCAATCCATTGAGGCAAGCCCGATTCGCGCTCAATGTCGCGCCAGTCCCACCAAGTAAGTCCCACCACCAGCGTAACGATGAAAATCGCAAACAGAGCCATGAGGGCCGCCTGGGTAACCACCGTCGTAAGGGCAATTCAGTGCCCAGGGAGGCAAAGTACTATGGATGCGCGTATCTGGTTGTATCTGCGGATGTTAACGAGAAGCACCACCTGGCGTGTCGGTCGCAAAGACCGAAGTTTTGCACACTTTGGGACGGCAACTGGTACGTTGTGATTTTTGTTGCACATTTGCCACGGACAGGCTCTTAGCGGGCCGCCGGACTTTGTTACGATAGGGCCATGACGCCACCGTCATGGATCATCGGGCACCGAGGCGCTCCTGGCTACGCGCCCGAGAATACGATGGCGTCCTTCCGCCGGGCGGTCGAATTGGGGGCGACGTTCATCGAAACCGATTTGCGGATTTCGCATGATGCGCGGTTTGTGGCCATGCACGACGCGACGCTCGACCGCACATCGAACGGCCGGGGGCTGGTGCGTGATTTTACGTTGGCGCAGTTGCGCGAACTGGACGCGGGATCGTGGTTCGGGCCGGAGTTTGCCGGCGAGAAGATTCCGACGCTCGACGAAATCCTGGCGTTCGCACGCGAAGCGGACGTGGTTTTTTATCTGGAAATCAAGCACGAGGCGGGATGGGGCGTACACCATGGAGTCGCCGGAGCGTTGCGCGCGGCCAATGAAGCGGCGCGGACGGTGGTGATTTCGTTCGATCCCAGCATGCTTGCGAATTTGCGGCGCTTGGATGCGGGACTGCTCACCGGATTTCTGTTTGAGACTCCGCTCGAGAACGTGGTGGAAAAGGCGCAGCAAATCGGGGTGCGGCAGATTGCTCCGCGCGCGGACTTGGTGACGCGGCGCTTATTGAGCGAAGCTCACGAGGCGGGATTGCAGGTCGCGACGTGGACGGTGAACGAGCCGGCGCAGATGGATGCGTTGATTTCCATGGGCGTGAACGGAATCATGACGGATTATCCGGACCGCTTGCGTGAGGCGGTGGACCGCGTTTGCGGGAAGAAGTAAATTATTTCTCGGGCGCGACCAGGCGGTACAGTTGCGCAAATTGGCGGAGTGACATTTCTTCGGCGCGAGCTTTGGGCTTGAGTTTACAGGCGGCGAGCGCGGCGCCGATTGTTTCATCGGAGAAACGATCCTTCAGGTTGTTCCGCAGCGTTTTCCTCTTGTGAGAAAAGCAGTTCTGCAGGAATTTCAGGAATGCAGCGTCGTCACGAATGTTCAAGTGCGCGCGTTCGCCGGGAAGGCTCATGGCGACCAGCGCGGAATTTACTTTGGGCGGCGGACGAAACGCTCCCGGTGGGATGCGCAGAATAATTTCTGGGCGCGTGAAATACTGGCACAGCGCGGAAAGATAGGCATATTCGCGATGGCCGGGCGTGGCGGCGATGCGCGCGGCCACTTCCCATTGAATGACGATGTGGATGGAGTCGATCTGCGCGGCGCACGAGAAAAGGCGCGTGAGAATCGGCGAAGTGATGTAGTAAGGCAAATTGCCGTAGACGCGGAAGCGTTCGTGGGTGAGCGCGGCCAAGTCGGCGGTGAGAATATCGGACTCGATGACTTCGACGTCGGGCCACTCCATCGCGGCGTGTTCGCGAAGCATTGATGCGAGGGCGGGATCGGTTTCGATGGCGATGACGCGGCGCGCGCGCTGCGCGAGAAATTCCGTCATTTCGCCGTGACCCGCGCCGATTTCGAGCCAGGCAGCGTCGGGTGCTGCGGGAAGCGTCTGCGCGATGCGTTCGCGCCACGCGGGACTGTGAAGGAAGTGCTGGCCAAGTTTTTGACGGGGCATGAAAGCTTTTGGGGCTTACAGGGTCAGGCTCTGCGAGTGCGAGAACGGAAAGCTATTCACAACTTCCCCATTTTCGTATTGCTCGAAGTAAAGCCAGTCTCCGCCGAAAGTAGTGCCGTAGAAGGGCGTTTCGACTATCCAGATTTCGTCAATGTGCATCAAGCTGGGAAATGAATCTCTCCTCTCTTCAATTTTTTCTAGGATGAATCGAGGTAACAAATTCATGTGCTGCCTTTCGATCAGAAAGATCCGTTTATCGGCTTTCGTGTTAACAAGTTTCGGGAGCTTTTCGCGCAAAGCCTTCTCCACCGTATTGGCGAGAGTGTCGTCTTCAATCGATTGTCTCCTGATAAAGAAACTGCCAGGAGAATTGGGTGGCAGATGGCGCATCTTGACGGTCAGCGTAGTTTCAAAAAGCAGCTCGCCGACTTTTGACACAATCGGACATTGGCGATTTGCGGAACCCCACCCAAATGTTGCGATATTTTCGCGAATCCAGCGATGCATTGATTGAACAATGGCATCTCGGCTTGTCTTTCGATTCTCTAGAATACCAACTGGTACAAACACAGTGATCCGGCAGCATGGGAGCTTGAGTGAATCATCCTGTTCGATTTGGAGAAAGGCCTTCTGAAAGCATGCAAGATCCTGTTTTTCGCCGGCGAACGGTTGAATGATTGTGTGCTCGATCGCAAGTGTTCTGCCATCGGACTCCCTCATTGCGAATTTATCGACAGCTGGATTCGTTCTGTCTAGGCTATCGGGCTCAGTCAGTACTGCAGCACTCCACGATTTGTTCTCGTACTCACAAAGGAAAGCGTTAATTATCTGGTCTTCGCGGGTAGAGCGCATTACTTGAGCTTGCCACCGAGAGTCTTATACACGCAAGCCTTTCCTTAGGTAGTGAACTGCCCTGTGTCTCTAACCTATGAGCCGTGTATAATTTGGATGAGCGCGTGAAGATTCGAAGATGAAGATTCGACGATGAAGATACTGTTTGTATCGCCGGAGGGGCTGCCGTTTTCAAAGACGGGCGGGCTGGCGGACGTGTTGGAGGCGCTGCCGCGTTCGCTGGTCGAGAGCGGGCATCAAGTTGCGGTGCTGCTGCCGCGATACAAAGGCAACCAAGCCGCGCGGACGGTGGTGCCAAGCATGAGCGTGCCGCTCGGCTCCATGATGCGCTTTCCGGCAATCAGCGAGGCGGGAACGTTTGAAGGCGTTCGCTACTACTTTGTGGACGATGCGGAATATTTCCAGCGTGAGAAACTCTACGGCGACAAGGCCGGCGATTACCCGGATAACGCCCGGCGTTTCGGCGAGCTAAGCCGCGCGGCGATTGAGTTTACAAAGCAAGTGTGGATGCCGGACGTGCTGCATTGCCATGACTGGCAGGCCGCGCTAGTGCCGATTTATTTGCGGACGCTGTACGCGCGCGACAAAGCGATGACTTCGCTTCCGGTGGTCTTCACCGTGCATAATCTCGGCTACCAAGGGCTTTTTCCGCGAACCACTCTGGCGGAGATCGGATTGCCGGAGGACCTCTTTCGCATCGACGCGCTGGAATACTACGGCAAAATCAATCTGCTCAAGGGCGCACTGATTTTTTCGGATTATCTGACCACGGTGAGCCGCAAGTACGCAAAGGAAATTCAGACGCCGGAATACGGCTGCGGGCTGGAGGGCGTGATTCGCTCGCGCGGGAATCGCGTGGCCGGGATTTTGAACGGCGTGGATTACACCGCGTGGAATCCCGAGACGGACACGAACATCGTGGCGACGTATTCCGCGAAACTGATGGACGGAAAAAAGCTCTGCAAGAAGGACTTGCTGTCTACGTTTCAACTGCCGGCGGAGAACATGGCGCGGCCAGTGATTGGAATGGTGTCGCGATTCGTGGACCAAAAGGGCTTCGATTTGATCGCGGAAACCGCGGCGGAACTGATGAAGGAAGATTTCGCGCTGGTGGCGCTGGGAAACGGCGACGCGAAATACGAGAAACTGTTTCAGGAGCTTGCCGTGAAATATCCTTCGCGCGTGGGCGTGAAGATCGCGTACGACAACGTGGTGGCGCATAAAATCGAGGCGGGCGCGGACATGTTTTTGATGCCGTCGCAATATGAGCCATGCGGGCTGAATCAAATTTACAGTTTGCGGTACGGGACCGTGCCGATCGTGCGCGCGACGGGCGGGCTGGACGATACCGTGGAAGCTTTCGACGCCAAAACGGGCAAGGGAACTGGATTTAAATTCGAAGCGTATGAAGGTGCGGCTCTGGTAAAGTGTATCCGCGAAGCGCTGGCCGCATACGCTGATTTGCGGCAGTGGCGTTCGCTGCAAGCCAACGGAATGGCCAAGGATTTTTCGTGGAAAGCGTCGGCGGCGGAGTACGTGAAGCTCTACGAAGCAGCGAAACAGTCGAGAATCCAAGCGGTAGCGGCGACATCTAATCCTTAGCGGATAGAAATTGTCGAGAGAATGTCCGCTCTACATTGAGGGAGACATGGGGCAAAACGTAGCAGCGGTGAGTGATGCGAATTTTCAGGCTGAAGTGCTGGACGCCAGCAAGAATCAGCCGGTGATGGTGGATTTCTGGGCTGAGTGGTGCGGCCCTTGCAGAGCGCTTTCGCCGACAGTGGACGCGATTGCCGCCGAGCGCGCGGGCAAGTTGAAAGTGGTGAAGATGAACGTGGATGAAAACATGAACACTCCGTGTAAGTACAACGTCCGCGGCATTCCTACGCTGCTGATTTTCAAGGGCGGGCAAGTGGCGGAACAGATTGTCGGCTGCGTTCCCAAAGAGAACATTGAAAAGGCGCTGGAGCGCCACCTGACGCCGGCGTAAGCCGCTGTATCCCTCTCAAAATCTGGCAGGCGAGCATGACGGGCGCGCAACGGGCGCGCCGCATGCGAAGTCTGTTGCCTTCTCGCCAAGCCGGGCGTAGGATTGTGAGTCTGCGCTTGCTGTAAACCTCTCAGAAATTTCTCCGAAGCAGATTGGAGAGGGCAGAGTGCGGCTGGGCGACAAAAAGACGAGACAAAACGCATGAAGGCGATCGCAGTGGTGGGCGCGCAGTGGGGCGACGAAGGCAAAGGCAAGGTTGTCGACTACCTGGCCGCTTCGTTCGACTATAGCGCGCGCTATGGTGGCGGACACAACGCGGGCCACACGGTCATCATCAATGGCGACAGATTTGTGCTGCAACTGATTCCCTGCGGCATTTTGCGGCCGGGAAAGAAAGCGGTGATCGGCGCGGGAGTGGTGGTGGATCCCGCGGCCCTGGTTGCCGAGGTGGATAACATCAGTAAGGGCGGGGTTGACGTCAACGGGAGGCTGTTTTTAAGCAACCGCGCGCACCTGATTTTTCCGTATCATCGCGAGCTGGAAAAATCCGCAGAGGCGGCGCGCGGGCCGCATCGCATTGGAACGACTTCACGCGGGATTGGCCCGGCATACGAAGACAAGATGGCGCGATGCGGGCTGCGCGTTTGCGATTTGATGGATACGGAAAGATTCGGGCGGAAGCTGGAACGCGTGATCGAAGAGAAGGACGCGTTCAGCCGTGCGTGCTACGGGCAAGGGCTCGAGACCACGGCGATTCTGGAGACGTATCGCGAGCTGGGCGAACGAATTCGCGGATTCGTCGTGGACACATCGGTGCTGGTGAATCGCGCTCTCGCTGACGGCAAATCGATCTTGTTCGAAGGTGCGCAGGGCACCATGCTGGATATCGATCACGGGACGTATCCGTATGTGACGTCGTCCAGCGCAACGGCGGGGGGTGCGTGCACCGGACTCGGTGTGGCGCCGACCCGAGTGACCGGCGTGATTGGCGTGACGAAGGCGTACACCACGCGCGTCGGCGGCGGGCCGTTTCCTACAGAGATGCCGGACCTCGACGCGCAGGCGGTGCGCGATCGCGGAAAAGAATATGGCGCGGTGACCGGGCGTCCGCGGCGGTGCGGCTGGCTGGACTTGATGATGTTGCGGTACGCTGTACAAGTCAACGGAATCGATTCGCTGGTGGTGACCAAGCTCGACGTGTTCGACACACAGAAGGAAATTCAAGTCTGCGTGGGGTACAAATACAAAGGCTCGAAGCTCAGCGAAATGCCGGCGGAAGTGGAAGTGCTCGCCGAAGTGACGCCGGAGTACAAAAGTGTGCCGGGATGGCAGCAGCAGACCGATCATATTCGCGCGGCGAATGAGTTGCCAAAGGCCGCGAGCGACTACCTGAAATTCATTTCCGACTCGCTGGGCGCCGAAATCGGCATGATTTCCACCGGGCCCGAACGCGATGCGACCATAATTCCTCCTGGAACGAAACTCGCTTCCTGGTTGTGAGCTTTCATGCTGTCCTTTCAAGACGCCCGAAGCAAAGTGATTGAAGCGTGCCGCGGCCTGCGGCGCGTTCCTCCAGGGCAAACAATTGAGCTGAAAAGCGCGCTCGGACGCGTGCTGGCGCAGGAAATTCGCGCCGACCGTGAGTATCCGCCGTTTGACCGCGCGGCGCGCGATGGTTTTGCGGTGCGTTCAGCGGATTGCAAGCAAGCGGGTGCGACGCTGCGCGTGATTGGCGAAGTTGCCGCGGGCGCTGCCTTTCACGGACGAGTCGGCGCAAGCGAGTGCGTGCAAATCATGACCGGCGCGGCAGTGCCCGAAGGCGCCGACGCGGTGGTGATGGTGGAGCAGACGCGCACGGGCGTGGAACGCGAGACTGTCGTCATCGAGCGAATTGCCGGAGCGGGCATGAATTTTGCGCCGCGCGGCTCGGAATCGCGCAAGGGCGATATTCTGCTGAAGCCGCGGTTGCGAATCGGCGATGCGGAGGTAGCCGTCGCGGCGCAGGTGGGATGCACGCAGCTCGATGTTTATCGCAAGGCGCGCGTGGCAATTCTATCGACGGGCAGTGAGATAGTGGAAGTTGGCGCGCAACCGGGCGAGTTTGAGATTCGAAACAGCAACGGCGCGTCCCTGGCTGCGCAGGTGGAGCTTGCGGGAGGAGAGGCGGTGCCGTTGGGAAATGCGCGGGACCGCAAAGAGGATCTGCAGCGAAGCATCGAGCGAGGACTGCGCGAAGATATCCTGGTGATCAGCGGGGGTGTGTCAGCGGGAAAATACGATCTGGTTGAGCCGGTCCTGCGCGATTTGGGCGCGAAAATTTTTTTTGATGCGGTCGAGATTCGGCCTGGACGGCCCGCTGTGTTTGCGATTTGCCAGGGTAAGCCGGTGTTTGGGCTGCCGGGAAACCCGGTGTCGACGATGGTGACTTTCGAGCTGTTTGCCGCGCCTGCGCTGGATATTGTGAGCGGCACGGAGCCACGCCCGTTGCCCCTGCTGAAAGCGAGACTGACGAGCGCGATAGAACAGCGCGCGCCGTTAACATACTTTCTGCCCGCTCGCATCGAATGGCCGGAAGGCGAAGCGGCCGTGACCGCGATGCCCTGGCAAGGTTCGGGCGACATCGTCACCGTGGCGCAGGCGAACTGCTTCCTGGTGGTGCCGCAGACGAAGCTGAAGCTCGCCGCGGGAGAATGGGTGGACGTTCTGCCGCGGCGCGGGATATTGTAGAAGCCTTGAAAGCAGGCAGAAAACATTCGCTGACGCATTACGACTCGCGCGGCCGCATTCGCATGGTGGACGTAACCGCGAAGGCGGCGACGCAACGAAAGGCGACGGCGCGCGGCTTTGTGCGCATCGCCGCGAACGCCCTCGCCAAAGTGCGAAAGATGAAAACGCCGAAAGGCAATCCTTTCGAGATCGCGCGAATCGCGGGGATTGCAGCGGCGAAGCGCACCGCGGAATTGATTCCTCTTTGTCACCCACTCCTTTTGACGCACATAGATGTTGCGACCGAGCTATGCGAAAATGGGGTGGAGATCGTCTCGCAGGTGACCGCGACGGGGCCCACCGGCGTGGAAATGGAAGCGCTGACGGCCACGGCCGTAGCGGCGTTGACGCTCTACGATATGTGCAAAGCGTTGGATCGCAGCATGGAAATTTCGGGAATTTACTTGGTGGAAAAGGCGGGAGGGCGGAGCGGCCATTACATTCGGCCGAAGTCCGCGCGCGGCCGGCGATGAAAGGCGTAAAAGTTCTGGTCGTGGACGACAACGCGCTCGTGCTGGACCTGATTGCGAAGGGGCTCGAGCCGCATTGTGACGTACGCACCGCCGCGGACGGTGCGGACGCGCTGCTGAAAATCGTGGACGACACGCCGGACCTGGTGCTTTGCGATTACCGCTTGCCGGGGCTCGACGGGCGGCAACTGTACGAGAAATTGCGGAGCCGTTTTGCGTCGCGCCCGATTCCGTTCATTTTCCTGTCGAGCCGCACCGACATGGACGAAAAACTGAGGCCAATGGTCGAGGGCGTGGAAGAGTTCATCGCCAAGCCTTTCTTCCTCCACGAACTGGTGCGGCGCGCGAAAAAAGTGATCGACCGGCTACAACTGGAGAAGCTGCAGAAAACTTCCGCGCGGCCTGGCGTGATTCAGGGCCGGCTGGAAGAAATGAGCATGCTGGACCTGATGCAGTCCCTCGAAATGGGCCAGAAGACCTGCAAGCTGACAGTGCGAAACGGCAAGAAAGCATGCGAGATTTATTTCGCCGGGGGGCAATGCCAGGACGCGCAGTTGGGCAAAGAGAAGGGCGAGCCGGCCGTCTACGAGGCCATACGGTGGCCCGGCGGCGAGTTCGAGATTGATTTCAACGCGGCGCCGTCGCGGACGACCATTGAGCGCTCGACTACCGGCGTGCTGATGGAAGCCATGCGGCTGATGGACGAAAGCCAGCAGGAGCTTGGCGAAGGCCAGCCGGACGGGGCAAAGAAATAACGCGCAGCGCAACGCTAGAATGCGGGTCTCCATCGTCACAATCAGCGATTCAGTTTCCTCGGGGCAGCGCGAGGACCTTTCCGGCAAGGCGCTCGCGAAGCGTTGTGGGGAACTGGGCTGGGAAGTGATATCGAAGTCGGTAGTGCCGGACGACGAAGCGCTCATTCGCACGCAATTGCAGGCGCTGGCGGATTGCGGAAAACTGGACGCCGTCCTAACAACCGGCGGCACAGGTGTGGGCCCGCGCGATGTGACGCCAGAGGCGACCGCCGCGACCGTGACGCGACAGGTGCCGGGGTTGGCGGAGCTGATGCGGCAGACCGGCGTGCAAAAAAATCGCAATGCGGCGCTGTCGCGCTCGATAGCCGGCGTTCGCGGCGCGTGCCTGGTGATCAATTTGCCGGGCAGCCCGCGCGGCGCGGTGGAGTCGTTCGACGCGATCGCGGAATTGCTGCCGCATGCCGTTGCCGTGCTGCACGGCGCGCGGCACGATTGATTGCGTGCGCGAAAGCCGATGCGATCGATGGACCCCAACTCATCCCGGAAGAATGTTGCGACCGCCGCAAAGCAGATCGCCATTGCCATGCAGATTCCGTTCTCACTGGTTGTGCCGATCTTTGTCGGCGGCGGAATCGGCTACCTGTTGGATCGCTGGCTGCACACGAAATTCATTCTGATGATGGTGCTGGGACTTGCGGGATTCGGCATCGGGCTTCGCGAAGTGTTGAAATTGGCGGGTGCAGCGGACAAGAAAAATGGCGACTGACGCGGAGCACATGGCCATCGAGCGGCGCATCGAGCGTTTTCTGCTGATGCTGGGCGCCGTGATGACTCTGGGCGCCGGAATTGGCTGGGGCTTGCGTGCCGCGGAATCCTGCGCCGTGGGCACGGCGATTTGCTGGTTGAATTTCCGCTGGCTGCGGCATGGAGCGGCAGGCGTAATGCGGTTGGGAATGGCGCAGGCAGGCGCGGAACAGGTACACGTGCCGCGCAGCGTTCGCGCGAAATTCTTCGGACGCCTCGTGTTGCTGCTGATTGTAGCGTATGTTATTCTCGCTTGGTTGCGGTTGCCTGTAATTGCGTTTCTGTGCGGCGCAGTCGCGGTGGTTCCGGCCATTGTTGTTGAATTATTTTATGAGCTGGCGCACGGGCATCATCACTGGAAAGCGCTGTAATCCGTAGGTTTCGTTCGTTAAAGAAAATCCGGCTTACCCCTGTAGCGGGAGATTCATGGGCGAAGAGCACGTTCTGGCGGTAACAAGACTGGTGAATTGGCTGTTTGCCAAGCCGGCGCTGGCCCTTTTCACGCTTCTGCATTTGCAGCCGGCGAATCCTGAGTATCCCATCCCCAATTTTTTCGCCATGGAACTGGTTGTTTTCCTGTTCGCGATTGTTTTCTTTTTGTGGCTCAGAGCGCGGATGTCCGTGGAAAGCCCCGGCGCGACGCAGCAGTGCATGGAATTTTTCTTATCGAATCCGATGGGCGTGGGCGTGAAGGATCTGCTCGACGATATTGTGGGGCATGGTTCTGAGGGGTATTTGCCGATTGTTGGCAGCATTGGATTGTTCATTCTGTTCTGCAATCTGGCCGGCGTCATCCCCGGATCCATGGCGCCCACCGCCGAGAAGACCGTCCCGCTCGCCTGCGCCGTCGTCGTTTTTCTTTATTATCACGGGCAGGGCTTTCGCCATCACGGGGCCATGTATGTAAACACATTTATGGGCCCAAAAGACCTGGGATTTCCCGGGATCGTGACGGCAATTTTCAAGGGCCTGATGCTGATCATAGAAACGATCAGCCACTTTGCCAGATTGCTGTCCCTCACAGTTCGTCTTTGGGCGAATATGTTTGTTGGCGAGCTTGTGTACATCGTTTTCGTGGGCCTGACGGTTACGCTTACACTGTTTGCGGGCCACCGGAATCCAGTGGGATACATAACGGGCATCTTGCCCGTTGGCTTTCCGTTGATCCTGATTGTGCTTCACGTTTTTGAATCCGTCTTGCAGGCCTTCATTTTTACGATACTGCCCATCATTTATCTGGCGTTTGCTGTGGCAGAGGAACATTAGTCCGGAATTATGCGCTGCCAGCGTGAGCCCGGCTGCACGGTGTCCGGGAACCACCTCCTGACGGCCAATTCATAAAGAGGAGAAAGAGATGACGAAAAGAATGCTATGGCTTCTGGTGGCTGTGGCGGCGGCTCTGGTGCTGGCGCCAGTGACGTTCGCGCAGACGGGTGCAACACCGAGTGCCAGTTACGACTGGATTGACGTGGCGGCGGCGTTGGGATTGGGGCTTGCGGCGCTTGGCTGCGGCATCGGCCAGGGCAAGGCAACAGCATCGGCGTGCGAAGGAACGGCGCGGAATCCAGGCGCGAGCGGACCGATCCGCATCGCGTTCATCGTCGGCATCGCATTCATTGAATCGCTGACGCTGTACGCGCTCGTGGTTGTTTTCGTGAAGTAAATTTTCGCAAAAATACCCAATACACTTCAGGCCCGAAGTTCGCAACGAGCGAGCTTCGGGCCTTTTTGTTTGCGCATGAAATTATTGAACGGCGCGAAACGGTATTTCAGAAGGGGCGGCGCGACGCAAACGCGCTAATGCAGGGAGTGCGCGGAGGCCAAGGCCCACTGCATGACGCGATCCGGCAGAATGCCAAGGTAAATCGTTCCCGCCGCGGTGAGCAGCAAGGCAATCAACATGGGCGCACGCATCGGCGCAGGGGCCCAGTCTTTGTTTGGCTCCCAGAAATACATGGCGACAACTACTTTCAGATAGTAGTACGAGCCAATCACGCTATTGATCGCGGCAATGACCACCAGCCAGACCAGGCGGTGATCGATCGCCGCGGAAAACGCATAGAACTTGCCGAGAAAGCCCGCCGTCGCAGGCAATCCCAGCAAGGAAAACAAGAACAGAGAGAAGCACGCCGCCACCCATGGCTGGCTGGTGCCCAGGCCGGCGTAATCGGAAAC
Source organism: Candidatus Acidiferrales bacterium (assembly GCA_049281095.1). Classification (GTDB taxonomy): domain Bacteria; phylum Acidobacteriota; class Terriglobia; order Acidiferrales; family UBA7541; genus DAHUXN01. The sequence continues at coordinate 31,024 of JBAPRL010000067.1, read as the reverse complement.
GTCCAAGCGGCGCTCTCCCGTGCCGCCGACGTGCGCGACGATGAGGAACGCGCCCAGCGTCATGGCGGCGTATGCGGCCAGGTAAAACAGCACCGCGGCTATTCCGATTTCGCTCAAAGCAGCGAAGGCCACCAGGATGTAGCCGGCGTGCGCAATCGAGGAATAGGCCAGCAGGCGCTTGACGTTGGATTGGACGATCGCGGCGAAATTGCCGATGCACATGGTCAGCACGGCGGAGACCCATATGGCCCAGAACCAGGTGTGCGAGGCGTTGCCGAAGGCGCTATAGAAAATGCGCAGCATCACGGCAAACGCGGCGGCCTTTGGCCCGCAAGCGAGCACGGCGGTGACGGGCGTGGGCGCGCCCTCGTAGACGTCCGGCGTGTAAATCTGGAAGGGCGCGGCGACCACTTTGAAACCGAGGCCCACGAAAATCAGGCCGAGGCCGAGAATCAGCAACGCGCCGGATCCGTGCGCGGCAATCGCCTGGTTGATCACTTCAAAACGCGTGCTGCGCGTCGCTCCGTAAGTGAGCGCGACGCCGTACAGGAAAAAGGCCGTGGCGAACGACCCAAGCAGGAAGTATTTGAGCGACGCTTCATTGGACTTCAGAGCGTTGCGGCGGAAGCCGGCCAGAATGTACGTGGAAATCGAGCTGATCTCCAGGCCCACGAACGCGGTGACCAGCTCATTGGCGCCGGCCAGAATTCCCATGCCCGCGGTGGCAAACAACAGGAGCGCGTAGTATTCGCCGCGCTGGATGTTTTCGTGGTCCAGATAATCGAACGAGCCAAGGATGGCCAGCGCCGCCACGGCGATGACGATGCCGTGGACAAACAGGCTGAAGGTGTCCGCGCGCAGCAGGCCGGAGTAAGCCGAACCTGGATTCATGAACATAAAGCGCAGCGATGCAAAGGCGCCAAGCGTGCCGACCAGGGCCAGCCAGCCCATCGAGCGTTTGCGCCCCGCCGGAACGAACGGGTCGATCAGCATGATGAGCATGCCAAAGAAACAGAGGACAATCTCCGGGGCGATGCGATAGAGGTCCTGGATCGGAGGAAACATTACGGCCGGGCCTGCCTTTCCAAAGAAACGCTGCGCATGGCGGCTTCATGCGCAGTCGGCTTCGCGGCCGGAACGCGAGAAGCCACCTGCGATTGGCGCGCGCGGGCCTGATAGCTCGCCGTGGTGCGCATTTGCTCGAGCAGGGCATTGGTCGTCGCGTCCATGCGATGGGTGAACATCGGCGAGAAAATGCCCATGAACAGAATCACGACCGATGCAGTGATTAGAATGAAGCGCTCGCGGGCGGAAGCATCCGGCAGGGTTTCGTTCTTCTCGACCGTCACTTTCTCCAGCGCCACGCGCTGATAGGCCCACAGCAGATAAACCGCGGAAAGGATTGCGCCGGTCGCCGCCCAGGAGGCCCAAGCGAAATGTTGTGAATCGAACACGCCAATCAAAATCATGAATTCCCCGACGAAGCCGTTGAGCATGGGCAACGCCAACGAAGACAAGCACGCAAACAAGAAAAACGCGCACAGAATCGGCATGGGTTTCGCCAAGCCGCCGTACTCCTTCATTTCGTAAGTGTGGCGGCGGTCGTAGAGCATTCCGCAAACCAGGAAGAGCACGCCGGTGGAGACGCCGTGGTTCAGCATTTGGTAGATGGCGCCTTCCATTGCCGTCGGATTGAAAACAAAAATGCCCAGCACGACGAAGCCGAGGTGGCTGACGGACGTGTACGCGACTAAGCGCTTCAGATCAACCTGGACCATAGCCACGAGCGCCGCGTAGACGATGCCAATGATGGCGAGAACGGCTACGACTGGCGCGGCGCGATGCGCGGCCTCCGGGAAGAGCGGCAGGCAGAATCGCAACATGCCGTACGTGCCCATCTTCAGGAGCACGCCGGCAAGAATTACCGAGCCGGCGGTGGGCGCCTCGGTGTGCGCGTCCGGCAGCCAGGTGTGCAGCGGGAACAGCGGCACTTTGATAGCGAACGCCAGCATGAACGCGAGGAACATCAGAACCTGCGTGTCCCACGGCAGGGTAAGCCCGGAAGAAAGCATGCCCTGAATCTTGGGCAAATCGAATGTCCCGGAGACACGGTAGAGCCACAGGATCGCGACGAGCATTAGGATGGAGCCGAGCATCGTGTACAAAATGAATTTCAGCGCGGCGTAGATTTTGCGGCCATGCCCCCAGATGCCGATCAGGAAATACATGGGGATCAGCATCACTTCCCAGAAAACGAAAAAGAGGAACAGGTCCAGCGAGCAGAACACGCCGACCATGCCCATCTCCAGCACCAGCAGCATCGCAAAGAATTCCTTGATGTGCTCGTGAATGCTGTTCCAGGAGCAGAGCACTGCGAGCGGCGTGAGGAACGTGGTGAGCAAGACCAAAAACAGGCTGATGCCGTCGATCCCCATGTGGTAATGAATGTGGAGACTGGGAATCCAATCGTAAACTTCCTCCAGCTGATACGAGCCGTTGCCGAGGTCGAAGCCACGCAAGAGAAGCAGGGAAAGGATAAATTCGATGACGGAAGTGACCAGCGTCAACCGGCGAATCCAGACGTGGTCGTCGCCCCGGAGCAAGAGCAGCGCAAACGTTCCCAGGAGCGGGAAAAACGTCAGCACGCTCAGCAAATAATTGTGTTCCGCCACTAACGCACCATCCATACAAAGAACACCGTGACCGCTACGGCTCCGACAACCACCCAGGTCGCGTAGCTGCGCGTGTTGCCGCCCTGAATATGGCGCACTCCTCCGCCAACGTCGCGGGACAGAAACGCCAGGCCGTTGACCGTGCCATCGATCAGCTTGACGTCAATGATCTTCCATAGCACGTTGCGCGATAGCCAAATGAGTGGGCCGATGATCACCGCGCCGTAAAGTTCGTCCACATAATACTTGTGCCAGAGAAGCTCGTAGAGCGGGTGCACGCCGTCCGCAAGTTTCCGCGCAGCGGCGGGCTTAATGATGTAGAGGTACAGCGCGATCAAGAATCCAATGAGCGCGACGACCACCGCAATTGCCGTCATTTGCAATTCAAGCGAATGCGACGGCTCTGTCCAGTTCGGGTGCATCTGCAGCGCCAGCTGATTCGAGGCGCTAAAAACGGGATCGAGGAAACCCTTGAAGTAATCTTTGCCGCCCCAGTACGTGGGGAGAACGAACCAGCCGCCAATGACCGACAGAATCGCGAGAATCACCAGAGGCGCGAGCATCACCTTCGGCGACTCATGCACGTGCACGTGATGCTCGTCGAAGCGCGGCTTGCCGTGGAAGGTCAGGAAAATCAGCCGGAACATGTAGCACGCGGTCAAAAGGGCCGCCGCGATGCCCAGGCCATAGAGCGCGACATTGGCGCCCGGGCCCGCATAGGCGTCGAAGAGAATTTCGTCCTTGCTGAAAAATCCCGCAAAGAGCGGTGCGCCGGAAATGGCCAGCGTGGCGACGAGCATGGTGGCGTAGGTCCACGGGATTTTCTTGCGCAGGCCGCCCATTTTGAACATGTCCTGTTCGCCGCCCATGGCGTGAATCACGCTGCCCGCGGCGAGGAAGAGGAGCGCCTTGAAAAAGGCGTGGGTCATCAGGTGGAAAATGCCGGCGGCATACGCGCCCACTCCGCAGGCCAGGAACATGTAGCCAAGCTGGGAGATCGTCGAATAGGCAAGGACTTTCTTGATGTCCGATTGCGCCAGGCCAATCGTGGCGGCGTAAAGCGCGGTCACAGCGCCAATGATCGCGACGGCCAGCATGGCCGCGGGCGCGCGGCTGAAAAGCGGGTTCATGCGCGCAACCATATACACGCCGGCGGTGACCATGGTCGCGGCGTGAATCAACGCGCTGACCGGCGTGGGGCCCTCCATCGCATCCGGCAGCCAGACGTACAGCGGGAGCTGCGCGGATTTGCCCACCGCGCCGGCAAGCAGCAAAAGGCAAATTGACGTGAGCGCGCCCCAATGATGCATTCCTTCCGGCGCCATGTTCGAGACAGTCTCGAACATCGACTTGTAGTCGATCGAATGGAACAGCCAAAAGGCCATCAGGATGCCGATGGTGAAGCCGAAATCGCCGATGCGCGTGGTGATAAACGCTTTCTTGCCCGCATCCGCCGCGGATTTCTTGGTGAAGAAGAAGCTGATCAGCAGGTAGCTGCAAAGGCCTACGCCCTCCCAGCCTACGAACATGAGCACCAGGTTCGACGCCATCACCAGCGTCAGCATGAAGAACATGAACAGGTTCATTTCCGCGAAGAAGCGGTAATAGCCGTCTTCGTGGGCCATGTAGCCGATCGAATAGATGTGGATCAGCATGCCTACGAAGGTGACCACGCCTAACATCACGATGGTGAGCTGGTCGATTTGCAGCGCGAAATCCACGCGGAAGGTTCCCGCGGTCATCCAGGTGAAATAGTCTCCCGGCCATGGAATTTGGGAGGCACTGAGGTGAAAGAACTCGCGCACCAACTCGCAATAAGACAGAAACGAGAGCACGACAAAGCCTACGCTCGACAGGTTGACGAGCTTCTTCGGCCAGTGGCGGCCGACAAGCAGCGTCAGCATCGACCCCGCGAGCGGCAGGGCCATAATGATCCAGAGGTTGTGAAGTATGAACATTCGCCCTAACGGAAACTAGAATTTCATCAAATTCACGTCTTCCACGTTCAGCGACTTGCGATTGCGCGCGATCACCATGACGATCGCCAGACCTACGGCCGCTTCCGCCGCGGCCACCACAATCACAAAGAAAACGAAAACCAAACCGTCGAGCTGATTGAATTCCCGGCTGAACGCCACAAAGGCCAAGTTCACGGCGTTCAGCATCAGCTCGATGCCCATAAAAATCGTGATGATGTTGCGCTTAAAAACCACCGCAATCACGCCCAAGCCGAAAAGAACGGCGCTTAAGATAACGTAATAGGAGATCGGCACCATCAGGACGCCTCCTTCTTGGCCAGCACCAGGGCGCCAAGGACGGCGATGAGAATCAGAATCGACGTCAGCTCGAAGGGCAGCACGTATTCGGTAAAGAGCTTCATCGAAAGATCTTCGGTCGAAGCCGGCACTGGACCGGCGAAGGCCCCTCCTGTGGCAAGCGCCGTCCTGGCGACGTATGCATGGAACAGCGAATAGCTCATCTCGGCGAGGAACAGGATCGCCAGCGGCAGGCCTACCCACCGCGCCAAATGGCTCAGGTTCGTGCGCACCTCCACGCCGGCATTGAGCAGCATGATGACGAAGACGAAGAGCACCATGATCGCGCCGGCGTAGACCAGAATCTGTACGGCCGCGATGAACGCCGCGCCCAGCAGCAGGTACAAAACCGCCAGCGCAATCATTACCAGCACCAGGGACAACGCGCTGTGCACCGGCTCGCGCGCGAGAATCAGGCCGACTGCCCCCAGCACGGAGAAGATCCCGCAGGCGATGAACACAAGCATGGCCACGCTCATGAGCGCATCCTCAGCACCACGACAATACTGGTTCCCACGAGGTTAATCAGCGAGAGCGGAAGCAGAAACTTCCAGCCAAAGGACATCAGTTGGTCATAGCGGAAGCGGGGCAGCGTGCCGCGCGCCCAAACATAGAAAAACAACAGGAAGAAAACCTTTGCCATGAACCAGAACGGCCCCTGAATGATGGGCATGACGGAGGCAAAGGTGCAGAGATAGCCGACGCCGATGCAGACAATGCCCAGCACAGGGAAAACAGCCTTGGCGTTCCATTGCACGCTGCGCAGCCCGCCGATAATCAGCGCGAGCCCACCAAGAATCAGACCCGCCGCAGGAAGATAAAGCTGCCAGCGCCACGCGCCTGTCTCCGGAAAAGGCGAGAGCCAGCCGCCGAGGAAAAGCAAAGTCGCCAGGCACGACACCGTGATCATGTTCGCGTATTCGGCCATAAAAAACATGGCGAACTTGAAGCTTGAATATTCCGTGTGGAAGCCGGCAACCAATTCCGTTTCCGCTTCGGGCAAATCGAAGGGAACGCGATTCGTCTCGGCAATCGCCGCCGTCAAATAACAGATAAATCCGAGGAATTGCGGAATGATCTCCCAGCGCGGGAAGAAGTGAACCCAATGTCCCGATTGGTGGCCGACGATATCGTAAAAATCGAAAGAGCCTACGAGCAACAGCACGCCGACAACCGAAAGCGTGAGCGATACTTCGTAGCTGATCATTTGCGCGGAGCTGCGCAGCCCGCCCAGCAAAGGATATTTGCTGTTCGAGGACCAGCCGGCGAGGACCACCGCATAAATGCCGATCGAGCTGATCGCGAAGAGCAGAATCAGGGCGATGGGGCTGTGAGAAATCACCAGCTGCGTCGGCTGACCGAGAATGTAAATGGTCTTCGGGCCGATGGGGATCAGCGCGAGCGTGGTGAGCGCCAGCGCCAGCGCCAAAAATGGCGCGAGCACGTACGAAACTTTGTCGGCCGTCGGTGGCACCACATCTTCCTTGAAAAGGAACTTGATGCCGTCCGCGAGCGGCTGCAACAGTCCGTGCGGGCCGACCCAATAGGGTCCCCAGCGCGACTGGATGCGCGCGACAACTTTGCGCTCGAACCACGTGAGGTAGGCGAGCGCCGTCATCACGACAAACAGCGCGATGGCGATTTTAATTAACGATACCACCAGGACTGCATGTTGGGCGACGAACTCCACGGTCTGTCCTTGGATTCCTTGCATGAATTGAGTTTGGAACAGTAGCGCCCCAGGGTTCCGCTCGAAAACAAAAAGTCCTGCGATGAAAAGATGTTGCCGGACTGCGCTTCCGCCGCGCCATTCGCATTCGCCGGCGTGGCGGCCACTTTTTCCACTCCTCCGGTCAGCAATCCTGCTGCGGGAACGTCGTAGCCGCGAACATTCTGGCGGATCTCTTCGAGCACTGCTTCGGGCGTGCGATGCTTCATCGCCGCGCCGAGGCCAAGCTGCGCAAGCTGGTGAATCAAAATGCGCAGCAGGTCGAAATCGCTGCGCGGACCCTGCGCATCCACGGCGCGCCACACCATTTGCAGTTCGCCGGCGGTATTGGTCACGCTGCCGTCTTTTTCATAAGTCGACGCCGCCGGCAAAATCACGTCCGCGCGCTGCGCCGTTTCCGTCATGAACATGTCCTGAACGACCAGCAGATCGACGCCGGAAAGTTTTTCTGGTGCGTTTACGCCGAATGTCTTGACGGGGTTCGCGCCAACGACGTAGAGAGCTTTCAGCTTGCCATCAAGCGCCGCTTGCATCATCTGGCGCGCGTTCATGCCCGCCGCTGAGGGAATCTCCTTGCCCCAGAGCTTGCTGAATCGCGTCCGCTCCGCCGCGTCGGAGAGCGGCGAGTAACCCGGCAAGCGGTCCGGCAAAATCCCCATATCGGCCGCGCCGCGCGAATTCGCGTAATCGCCCAAGGCCATATAGCGCGTCTGCCCTTGCAGCGTCGTGCCGAATTTCACAAGGTCGCGCACCGCTGCGCCATTGACGCCCGCGCCGAACAAAATCACCACGTCTTTTTCCTTGGCCAGCGCTTCTTTCAGCTTCCCAAGCTCGCCCGCGACGTTTCCTCCCAAATCGCCACTGGCCGTAGCGAGCCAACTGGCTGCGCGCCCCTCGGCGCCTTCCGGCACCTGCACAAATTGCTTTGCCTGGCGCTGCAGCTTCATGGGACGGCCGTGGATGATGTAAAGGCGCGCGTCGTGATGGCGCACCGCGGTGCGAATCTGCCATGCGACCAGCGGATTCTGCTGCGTGGCATCGTTGCCGATCAGAAGAATGGCGTTCGCGTTGTACACATCGGCCATCGTCGCCATGGCGTCATTGGCTTTCGATCCCAGCGCCGAAGCCAGCCCCGCGTAGTCCGCGGTGCGATGATGATCGATGTTATTCGTGCCAAGCGTCGCGCGCGCGAAGCGGTTGAGTAGATAGTTTTCCTCATTTGTCGTGTGATTCGATCCAATGACGCCGATCGCCGCCGGACCGTGCGCGTCGTGCGCCTGTTTCAGCCGCCGGGCGATTTCTTCGATGGCGTCTTCCCAGCTCGCGGGCTGGAACGTGCCGTTCTTGCGCACCAGGGGCTGGCGAATGCGTTCCGCATTCGTCGTGAAGTCGTGCCCAAAACGCCCCTTCGGGCACAGGAATTCGTCATTAATGCCGCCATGGTCGCGATTGTTGGCGCGCAGAATTTCGTTGTTGCGAACCGAGAGCGTGGTCTTGCATCCATTCGAGCAGTGCGCGCAAGCCGTGCCGAAATATTTCATTTCCCACGGACGCGTTTGGTAGCGATACGTGCCGCTGGTGAGCGCGCCAACGGGGCAAATGTCGATGCACATGCCGCATTCTTCGCAGGCGAGCTGCCCGGAATTGTTGGGAATAATCACGGAAGTGACGCCGCGTTGCGCGACGCCCAGCGCCTTCACGTCCATGCCTTCATCGCAAACGCGCACGCAGCGGAAGCACAAAATGCAGCGCGGCGCATCGTAATAAACCGCGGGCGACCATTTCTCCTCGGGATAATGCAGCTTTTCTTCGGTGTAGCGGCTGTAGTCGATGCCGTACGTGAAGGTCATGTCCTGCAGTTCGCACTCGCCGCCTTTGTCGCAGACCGGGCAATCGAGCGGATGATTCGTCAGGACGAATTCGAGCATGTCTTTGCGTGCTTTATGTACCTCGGGCGTATCGGCATGGACCACCATGCCCTCTTCCGCCACCAGCGTGCACGCCGTGGCCATTTTTCGCTGCTTTTCCACTTCCACCAGGCACATACGGCAGGCCGCCTGCAACGCGAGCCCGGGATAATAGCAGAACGACGGAATCTCAATCCCGGCCTGCTTCGCGGCTTCGATCACCAGCGTGCCTTTCGGCACCGTCAGCTTCTGGCCGTTCAGCGTGAAGTTGATGGTTTGTGTTTGCGTTTCCGCCATGATTCCCTTTTTCCTAACGCGCCATGGCCAGCATGTCGGCTGGCTTGTGCAGGCACTTGCCCTTCAAATGATCCTCGAATTCGTTGCGCCATTTGCGCACGATGCTCATCGTGGGCAGCGCCGCGGCGTCGCCGAGCGCACAGAGCGTCTTACCCAGAATGTTTTCGGACACTTCATCGATCAGCGGAATGTCTTCCTGCCGCCCGCCGCCTTCGTGGAAGCGGTCCAGCACTTTCCGCAGCCACGCCGTCCCTTCGCGGCACGGGATGCACCAGCCGCAGGATTCGTGCGCGTAGAAATGCATGATTCGCCGCGCCACGTCGACCATGCACGTATCTTCGTCCATCACCACCAGGCCGCCCGAGCCCAGCATCGAGCCAATCTTCGCGACGGAGTCATAATCCATGGCCACGTCGCATTCGTTCGCGCTGAGCAGCGGGCAGGAAGTCCCGCCAGGAAGAACCGCCTTGAGCTTTCTGCCGTTCGAAATTCCGCCCGCCACTTCGTAAATCATGCGATTCAGGTTGAATCCCATAGGCAGCTCATAAATCCCCGGGCGGTTCACATGCCCGGAAATCGAATAGAGGCGCGTTCCGCCGTTCTTGGGAACCCCCAGGCTCGAATACCAGTCGCCGCCCTTGCGAATGATCGCCGGCACCGTGCTCAGCGTTTCCACGTTGTTAACGACGGTGGGGCACTGATACAGGCCGGCAACAGCAGGGAAGGGAGGCTTGATGCGAGGGTAGCCGCGCTTGCCTTCGAGCGATTCGAGCAGCGCCGTTTCCTCGCCGCACTCGTACGCTCCCGCGCCCGTGTGCGTGTACACCTCGAAATCGAATCCCGTACCGAGAATATTCTTCCCAACGAAGCCCGCGGCGTATGCTTCCTCGAGCGCGCGGTCCAGAATGTCCAGAATGTAGCGATATTCCCCGCGCACGTAAATGTAGCCCTGATGCGACCCGATTGCTTTTCCGGCGATGACCATGCCTTCGATCAGCGCGTGCGGGTCCATTTCCATCAGCGGCCGGTCTTTGCTGGTTCCCGGCTCGCTTTCGTCGGCATTGGCAGCGAGATACTTCGGCTTCGGTGAATCCTTGGGCACGAAAGCCCATTTCATCCCTGTCGGAAAGCCCGCTCCCCCGCGCCCGCGCAGATTCGACTTTTTCATTTCATCGATAATCTGCTCCGGCGTCATTTCCTTCAGTGCTTTCTGCAGTGCCTGATACCCTTCATGCTGTTGATAAACCTTCAGCGTGCACGAATCCCTTATCCCGAAGCGCTGGCTGATAACGCGAACTTCGGCGGGATCGGGCTCGTGCAGTGAGCCGGAAATCACCGGTACCGGCGCAGGATGCTTGTCGGCCGCGAACTGATCGAGGATGGCATCGACTTTCTCCGGCGTGAGATCCTCGTAATAATCGTAATTCACTTGCATCGCCGGAGCGCCCGTACACGCGCCGATGCATTCCACTTCTTCCAGCGAGAAGATGCCGTTCGCCGTGGTTTGCCGATTGCCAATTCCGAGTCGCTTCTCGGCGTGCGCCATGATCTCGAACCCGCCGCGAAGCTGGCAGGAGATGTTCGTGCACACTTGCACGTGATATTTCCCCGCGGCCTTGCGGCGCAGCATCGAGTAATAGGAGAGCGTTTCGGTCACTTCGGTCATGCGCAGACCGAGGCGTTCCGCGATTTCCTCAAGCATCGGATCGCTCAAATGGCCGTATTCGTCCTGCGCGTAGAGCATCATCGGCACCAGCGCAGACCGCTTCACCGGATAGCGCGAGACAAGTTGCTTGAACTTGGCGTCCAGTTGTGGAGAAATTTGCATCAGCGGTCCACTTCTCCCAGCACGATGTCGATGGTACCGATGCTCGCCACCACGTCCGCAATCAATTTTCCAATCACCAGATTCGGCAGCGCCTGCAGGTTGACAAACGACGGCGCGCGCACCTTCACGCGATAGGGCCGATTCGAACCGTCGCTGCAGACGTAAAATCCGATTTCGCCGCGCGGCGATTCGATGGCCTGATAAACCTCGCCTGGCGGCGGCGTAATTCCTTCCGTCCAGATCTTGAAGTGATAGATCAGCCCTTCGATCGACGTTTTCATTTCCTCGCGAGACGGCGGAACCAGGCCGCGAACCTCAGCGCGGAAAGGTCCTTGCGGCGGAATCTTCTGAATGGCCTGGCGGCAAATCTTGGCGCTTTGTCGCATCTCTTCCAGGCGCACTTGATAACGTGCATAAACGTCGCCAGCGGTTTGTGTCGCCACGCGAAAATCAAATTCCTCGTAACTGGAATACGGAAAATACTTGCGAACATCGTAGTCGCTGCCGCTGCCGCGCAAAGAAGGTCCGGAAACGGCCATGGCGATGCCGTCTTCGAGCTTCAAAACGGCAACTCCCTGCGTGCGCAGCTTCCAGATCGGATTTTCCGTCAGCAGATCTTCATATTCGGCGAGATGCCCTGGAAACGAATCGAGGAATCTCGAGATCCATTCGAGGTAGCCCGGCGGCGGTTCCAGCGCCAGGCCGCCGATGCGGAAATAACTGGTCATCATCCGCTGGCCGGAAATGGCTTCGAGGATTTTCAGTATTTCTTCGCGCTCGCGAAAGCAATACAGAAAAACGGTCATCGCCCCAAGGTCAATGGCGTGCGTGCCCAGCCAAACCAGATGCGATTGGATGCGCGTCAATTCCGTGAGCAGCACGCGAATGTACTGCGCACGCTTGGGGACTTCGATTTCGGCAAGTTTTTCCACCGCGAGGCAGTAACCCAGATTATTCGACAGGTTGGCGAGGTAATCCATCCGGTCGGTTAGCGGAATGCACTGCGAATAGGTGAGCTTCTCGAAATTTTTCTCGATGCCGGTGTGCAGATAACCGATAACCGGCTCAGCCTTGAGGACAATTTCGCCGTCGAGTTCGAGAATCACGCGCAGGACGCCGTGCGTCGACGGGTGCTGCGGCCCCATGTTGAGCACCATCGTGCGGCTTTCGGGCACGGTCTGGACGCTGCTCGCCATCAGCGATAACCCTCCACGGGATAATCCTTGCGATGCGGATGGCCTTCCCAATCGTCCGGCATCAAAATGCGCGTCAGGTTCGGATGGCCCTCGAACTTCACGCCCATCAAGTCCCAAGCCTCGCGCTCGTGCCAATTCGCCGTCGGCCAAATGTTGGTGACCGTGGGCACGGTCGGGTCCTTGCCGGTAACTTTCACTTTGAGGCGCAGGCGCTCCCGCCGGCTGAGGCTCACCAGGTGGTAATTGACCTCGAAGCGCGGCTCGATGGGGAAGCGGTCGACGGGCGTGATATCGGATAGAAACGCGAAATCCAGCTCCGGATCGGATTTCAGGAATTCGCACGCGGCAATCAGCCGGTTGCGCGGCAACACAATCGTTGTCTCGTCCCTGAAAGAGATGACTTCCGTGATCCCTTGCGGATCCCGTTCTTTCAGTTTGCGTACGGCCAGCGGGCTATTTTGTTGCTCCGATTCCACTCTATGAGTCCCGGTCTTGGCAGTCAGGCTACTACTTCCACTCCAGCGCGCCCTTCTTCCACAAATAAATGTAGCCCACCACCAGGATGACAATATACAAAAGCATTTCCACGAAACCGAACAGGTTCAGCTTCTTGAATACGATCGCCCAGGGATAAAGAAAAATGGCCTCAATATCGAACAGGATGAAAATCATCGCTACCATGTAGAAATGCACGGAGAAAGGCTCGCGCGCGTCTCCCGTTGGGCGGATGCCGCATTCGTAAGGCTGATCTTTCGCGCGGGACTTCAAATGCCGGCCAACCACAGAAGAAGCAATAATCAAAACCGCGGCCAATCCTGCCGCGAGCAGGAACATGAGCAGTAGTGGCGCGTACGCGTCGAGGTAGCTTCCGTTCATTTTCGATGCACTGCTATAATAACGAGGCACCACCCTCTGGTCAATGAACACGCGAAAAATTTTTGCGCTGGCTGTGGCGCCGCAAGAACCAAAAGAGCGAAGGATTATCGCACAATGAGCGTGGGATTCAACTCGGATGTGTCTGTTGGACAGCACGTTTTTCATGTGCAAACGGAGAATTATGGTCAGCCGCAATTCAGTATTGTCACAGTCGTTTATCATCGAGGGCAAATCGTTCACCGGCGGAATTCCAGCTATTCCGATTTAGCAAGTGCGGCAGATCATTCTGAGGATGTGTTGAGTGAGCGCGCCGAGAATCAGCACCGCTCCGTGGTCGAGGAGCTTCGTAACGGCGCGATTTCCCTCCCATTAGCTTCGCCGCGGGCGGGTGGCGCCCCCTCGCAGGGCATTCAAGTGCGCTTGCGTAACGCCAATTCGTGGCTGGCGGGCGGCCAGGCCACGCTTGATGTGCAAGTGCTGCAACGCGCCGATAATGGTCCGGTGAGCGGCGCGAATATCGAGGCCTATCTCAGCGGCGCAAAGGAGGACGCGCGCTCCAAGGCGACGACGGGCGCCGATGGTCTCGCGCAGCTCCGCTTTGCCGTGCCAAATCTCGCCTCCCACGGCGCGGAGCTGGTGATTCGCGCGGACGCTGGCGCCTCCGCTGCCGTCGACGAAATCCGCTTCATCCTGCGCGCGAAACCCAAGACCGGCGCGCCTGAGTCGAAACGTTGACCGTAACGATCAACGGCGAACCGCGCGAAATTCCCGAGGGCTTGAGCGTCGCTGAGCTGCTCGGGCATCTGGGGATCACCGCCGATCGCGTCGCCATCGAACGCAACCGCGACATTCTTCCTCGGACAAAGTGGCAGGGAACCGCCGTCGAAACGAACGACTCCTACGAAATTGTTCACTTTGTCGGCGGCGGATAAGCAGTCGGAGTTCGCCGCAATAGACGCGTCAGCGCGTCAAATCCCGCCAAGAATGTGGCCGAGCTTGTCCTTCTTGGTCTTCAGGTAGCCGCGTGAACGGCGGCTTGTAGGCGGGCGGCAGGGCACCCGTTCGACCACGCGAACGCCGCCGCGTTCGAGCTGCGCCACTTTGTCGGGATTGTTCGACAGTAGCTTCACTGTCTTTGCGCCCAGGAGTTTCAGCGCCTCCGCGCAAAATTTGTAGTCGCGGTGGTCCGCTTCGAATCCCAGCTCGCGATTGGCTTCGACCGTATCCATGCCTCGGTCCTGCAGCTCATAAGCCTTCAGCTTATTCATCAGGCCGATTCCGCGGCCCTCCTGCGGCAAATACAGCACAATCCCGCATCGTGCGCGCGCTGTTTCACGCAGCGACATTTCGAGCTGGGCGCGGCAGTCGCAGCGTTCCGAATGAAAAACGTCTCCCGTCAGGCATTGCGAATGAATGCGCACCAACGGCGCATCGCCCCGGCGGATTTTCCCGTGCTGCAACGCGACCGCCGTTTCCGCCGTTCCTGTGAGGCTGAGTTTCTCAGCGCCTTCGATTCCCAGAATTGTAAACTGCCCGTATTCCGTCGGAAATTCCGCGCGCGCAACAATACGTGCAACATTGCGTGCGGCTTTACGTGAACTGACGCGCCGTATTTTCCTGTTTTGTCTCTTGGCCATGAGATGCGGAGCGATTCCTGAAGCGCCATTATAGCAGTATTTCTCTGCCGGGCGCGTGCGCGCCGCCGCCGGACGGAAGGCTATTCGTAACGCAGCGCGACCATGGGATCGACGCGCGCCGCACGCCAAGCCGGCACTCCGCAGGCGACCAACGACACGCCTGCCAGCACCGCGATGACCCCGAGATACGTGATGATGTCGAGCGGGGACACCGCGAACAGCAGCGAGACGAGCGCTCGACTCGCCGCTGCTGCGCCTGCCAAGCCGATCAGTGTGCCCAGCGCGGTGAGCGTCATTCCCTGCCGGACGATCAGCGAGAGAATATTGGCGCGCGGCGCCCCCAGCGCCACACGAATCCCGATTTCGCGCGTTCGCTCCGTGACATTCCCGGAAAGCACGCCGTAAATGCCGACCGCAGCCAGCGCCAGCGCCACGATTCCAAACGCCTCGAACAGGATAAGCGTGAAACTTCGCTCGGCCGCCGTCGCTGCGAGCAGGTGATCCATGGTCGCGATGCGCACAATCGGCTGGTCCTTGTCCACGGACCAAATCGCTTTTTTGATCGTGGGAGTGAGCAACGCAGCATCGCCGCGTGTTCGCACCACGAGCGACATCGCCTGGTCCGCGAACCACGACTGCTCAGGCGTGATGTACACCGCATCCGGGTCGCTCGCAACCAGCGAAGCCTGCTTCACGTCGCCGACCACGCCGACGATCGTGTACCAAGGCCAGTTCGATACGCCTCCGACATGAGTGCGCTGGCCGATCGGGTCTTGATTGCCGAACTCTTCCTTCGCCAGCGACTCGCTGATGACTACCACGTGCGGCGCGTCTGCAACGTCGCCCTTGTCCAGATACCGGCCGCGGCGGAGCGGGGTGTGCATAGTTTCGAAATAACCGGGGCCCACCACATAGCGAAACACGTCGTAAGACTTTTTGTCCTTCTCGAAATCCGTCCCATAGGAGCCATACTGAGTGTCGTCAGTCAACGGCAAGAGGCTCGTGAATCCCGCTGACTCGACGCCCGGAACGTGGCGCACTTCTTCCAGCGCCTGCGAAAAGAACAGGCGCGTCACCTTGGGGTCGTCGAACTTATGCCCGGATGTCTGCACCTGCATAGTGAGCACGTTGGAAGCATCGAATCCTGCATCAACGGCGAACAGTCGCCCCAGGCTGCGTAACAGCAGCCCCGCGCTCACCAGCAGCACCAGCGCGAGCGCCACTTCGGCGACCACGAGAGCGCGGCGCGTCAATTGGTGGCCGCCCGCCATCTGGCGCGGGCCTTCCTTCAGACCAGTTTGCAGGTCGCTGCGGGAGGCGTGAACCGCGGGAATCAGGCCCACGGCCAGACCAATCACCGTGGTGATTCCCAGCGCAAAGAGAAACACGTTTCGGTCGAGGCTGATCGCGCTCAACCGCGGCAGATCCGGCGGACTGAGCGCCAAAAGCGCCTGTACGCCCAATTGCGCGACCAGCAGCCCCAGAGCGCCGCCGATCAGCGCGAGCACTAAACTTTCCGTGAGCAACTGTTGGGTTAAGCGAAAACGTCCGGCGCCCAGCGCCGCGCGCATCGCAAATTCGCCACGTCTCTGCGCACCGCGAGCCAGCAGCAGATTGGCCACGTTCACGCACGCAATCAGTAGCACCAGCATCACCGCGCCGAGCACGGCGAGCAGCGCCGGCTTGACGCTGCGTGTGACGTCGTCCTGCAGCGAATCCACGATGAACCCGCGATGCAGATTCGCCCAGGACGGGCGCGGGAATTCTGCCACAGGCGTGTGCGCAATCATGGCGATGTCAGCTTGGGCTTGCCCGAAACTGACCTCTGGCTTTAGCCGGGCAACCACGCTGCAGTGATTGCCCCACTCCACGCTGTTGGTGTCCGCGATGTTCGCTGGGTTGTATTGATCGGGTGACCAGATCTCCGTCGTGGGAGAAAGCACATTGTCAAACCCGCGCGGCATGACCCCAATCACCGTGTAGCTGTCGCCGTCGAGAGTGACCTGTCGGCCCAGAATCGAACCGTCGCCGCCAAATCGCTGTTGCCACAGGCCGTAGCTCAGAATCGTCACGCGTGGACCGTGATATGCGTCATCTGAGGGCTGAAAATCGCGCCCCATCGCGGGCTCAACTCCCAGCGCGCGGAAATATCCATAAGTTACATTCTGGCCATCAAGCCGCTCCGGCTCAGCCGGGCCGGTCATACTTGGCTGCCACGGCTCGAATATGGCGAGAGCGTCGAAAGAACGGTTCCGCGCCAGGAGTTCGCGATAGTTGTAGAACGTTACCTTCGAACGAGCGCCCTGAGAAATTCCCGAAATCGTCATGATTCGTTCCGGATGGGGATACGGCAATGGCTCGAAGAGAATCGGGTCTACCGCGCTGAAAATCGCGGCGTTTGCGCCGATCCCGAGGGCCAGCGTAAGCACGGCGACGGCCGTGAAGCCGGGATTCCTCCGTAGCGTGCGCAGCGCGTAACGAATGTCCTGGAAAAGCGTTTCGAGGAAGGGAATGCCGGTGAGTTCGCGGTGCGCTTCGCGAAGCTGCGTTGCACCACCTAGCCGAATCCGTGCCTCGCGCCGCGCTTCCGCCGGCGGCATCCCGCGGCGCACATTTTCTTCCGTGAGCATGTCCAGATGCTCGCGAATCTCGTCGGAGAATTCTTCATCCTCGCGCCGCCGCGAAAACATCCCTCGCATCCGCGCCGCCAGTATTTTCAGTGATGTAAGCATGTCACCAACTCCGCAGCGCAGGTTTATGCCGCTCGCTTTCTGTCGAGCTTCCAGCCGCATCCAGTACGCATGGCGTTAGCTTCTCTCTTCAAGTCGCAGCACGCGGCCAATCACGCTCGCGATGCGCTCCCAGTTTTCCGATTCGGCGGAAAGCTGTTTCTTCCCGGACCGCGTCAGCGAATAAAACTTCGCTTTGCGGTTATTTTCCGACGCGCCCCACGCGCCCTTGATCCATCCCTTCTGTTGCAGACGAACCAGCGACGCGTAGATCGTGCCTTGATTGAGTTGCAGAGCTTCTTCGCTGATTTGCTCGATGCGCCGCGCGATGCCGTAGCCGTGCAGCGGCCCCATCGCGGCCAGCGTCTTGAGCACCATCAAATCCAGCGTGCCTTGCAGAATTTCCGATTTGCTGTCCGCCATGCCGCCTCCGATGGTCTTTTCCTGTGGAATGCCCACAGGAGTATCGCTTACGACCTGTGGCATGTCAACAGGAAAATGCGCCCGGCCACCGCGGCTATGCGAAAGTATGTTTCTTAAATGAGGGGCGCGGGAACGGTGCGGGGAACTACGCCGCGCTCAGCCGAGGGTCGTCGCGGACTCGACCAATTCCGGAATTTCGATGCGGATTTGCGTGCCTTGCCCTTCCTGGCTTTTGATCTCCATGAGAAATTGATCGCCATACAGCAGGCGCAACCGCTCGCGCACGTTGCTGATGCCGATGCCGTCGTGATAAATCTCCGCGAGGCGCTCGTTGGAAATCCCCATGCCGTTGTCGTTGATGTCGATCGTCAGCCGTCCGTCCGTCATCTTGGTGGAAAGGCGGATTTCGCCGCCTTCGAGCTTCGGCGCTAACCCATGGCGTATGGCGTTCTCGATGATCGGCTGCAGCAGCATGCTGGGAACAAAAGCGTCGAGCGTGCTGTCGTCGACCTCCTTGAAAAACTGCAATTTGTCGCGGCCGAAGCGCGCAACCTCGATATCCAGGTAATCGTCGATGAAATCCAGCTCGTCCCGCAACGGCACGAAAGTCTCGTGCGTGCGCAGCAAGCGCCTCAAAATGTTCGACAGCTTCAGCACAACGATGCGCGCCATGTCCGGATCGTACCGGACCAGCGACGAAACCGTGTTCAGCGTGTTGAACAGGAAGTGCGGATTGATCTGGCGCGACAGCGCGTCCATACGCGCTTTCAGCAGGAGCTGCTCATTCTGCTCCAGATTCATTTCGATGCGCGTGTTGTTCCAGATTTTCACCGGCATGGCCACGGACATCACCGTCGCCAGCACAATCAGCAGCATCCACGGCCAGCTCGGATACGGCAGCGTGTACAGCCACTTTGCCGGGACCGCGCGCGCCAGCGCATAGCGCCCCAATTCCAGCGCCACGCAAGCTCCCAGCGGCAGCATGGCCCAATTGATTTGTCCGCGCCGCATCAGCTTCCACAGCGATTGCGGAATGTTCAAAAAAAGAAATGGCCCGAAATGCCAGATGTCTTCTGTATTCGGCAGTCCTTGCCGAATCATCCCGCCAATCAGCCCAACCAGCGCGGCCATCGGCGTCGCCAGCCATTCATGATTTCCAAACGCCGGAAGGCTGAGCATCGAAGCGCCAAGCAATCCGACCATTCGTCCACCGATCAATCCCATCAGGAACGAGCCTGCCAGCGTCAAATCGAAAAACTCGTACCCGTAGAGCCGCAGCACCACGCCCAGCGCCAGCGGCGGCGTCAAAAAAAGGAGCAGAAGAGCTTTCTGGTCCGAATCGCGCTGCTCGGTGAATAGCACGCGGCGAAATCGCGCGAACCGCACCAGCAGCGCAGCCAACGAGGCGGCAAAGCCGACCTTCAGCACCAGGGTGAAGAGTAGCTCTCTGCCGGAGACGGGCGATTGCATGGTCTTCCGTTCAACTTAGCCAATCTCGGAAGGGAAGTAAAGCCGTGTGTGCGCCAGGAAGTACGAACTATCGCCGTTTCGTGTGCTTCGCCAACCCAATCGAGAAAGTCATCAGCGCCTTCCCCACCATTCTTCCGCGATCATCCGTCAGGTCGCACTCGACCACCGCGAGGTACTTTCCCCGCCGCAGAATTCGCGCCTCCGCGAACACTGTCCCGCTTTGCACCGGCTCGAGAAAATTCATTTTCATCTCGACGGTAGCCGCTCGCGACCCGCGCGGCAGCGCCAAATAAATCGCCAGGCCGCCCGCCGTGTCCGCCAGCGACGCCAGCACTCCGCCATGCACCACTCCATGAATCTGCATGTGCCGCGGCTGAACTTTCATGCGTAGCACCGCGCGTCCCTGCTCCGCGCTTTCCAGGCGAAACCCGAACTGCCGCGCCGTATTGCTGAAATGGAATTGCCGCCCCAGCGCTACCAGCGTGAGCGGCTTGCCGACGTTCGCTTTGCGCTTCATGTCATCCCGCAGTGCTGCCGCCGTCAAGCGCAATGGCGTTCCCCGTCATCCACGCAGATTCATCCGACGCCAGAAACACCGCGAGCTGCGCGACTTCCTCCGGCCGCCCTGCGCGCCCCAGCGGGATTTGCGATTCGCGCAACTTGCGATACGCCGCCGGATCCGGCATTCGCGCCATCGCACCAAGCGCCATTTCCGTTTCCACCAGCGCCGGGCAAATGCAATTCACGCGGACTTGCTCCGCCGCATGGTCCAGCGCCATCGCCTTGGTCAGCAGCGTCACCCCGCCCTTGGAAGCGCAGTACGCCGCCCGCTGTTTGATCCCCACAAGCCCTAGGTAGGACCCGATGTTGACGATGGAACCCCCGCCAGCCCGCCGCAGCGCCGGCACCGCCGCCCGCGAAACGAAAAACGTTCCCGTAAGGTTCGCCGTAATCACGCGATTCCAATCCTCATCCGACGTTTCCTCCGCCGTGCCCACGTGCAGCGCGCCGGCGTTGTTAACAATCACGTTCAGCCCGCCAAATCGCTCCTCTGCCGCGCGAATGGCCGCTTCCACCGAGGCCTTTCGCGTCACGTCGCATTCCACAGCAAGCGCCTCATGGCCCTCGGCGATAATCTCCTGCGCGACCGCATCCAGTTTTTCCCGCCGCCGCGCCGCCACGGCGACCTTGGCGCCCTCCCGCGCAAACAGCAACGCGCAGGCCCGCCCAATTCCCGTGCCGCCTCCTGTAATAAACGCCATTTTGCCCGAAAGTCGATGCATCGCAGCCCTGCCTCGCCACGTCTAAAAGAGTGCGCGGAAAGCTGCGAATCTAGCATCCGCCTCGCGCACGTGCAAGGGTGCACCGCCCGATGAAAATTGGAATCACTTGCTATCCCACATACGGCGGCTCAGGCGTGGTTGCTACTGAGCTGGGTATGGAACTCGCCACGCGCGGCCACGAGATTCATTTCATCAGCTACGCCATGCCCACGCGGCTAGATCCGGCGCACGACCGCATCTATTTTCATGAAGTCGAAGTCACCTCCTACCCGCTCTTCGACCATCCTCCCTATACCCTGGCGCTCGCCGTGAAGATGGCCGAAGTTGCCGAGGCCGCGTCGCTTGATCTACTGCATGTGCATTACGCCATCCCGCATTCCGTCAGCGCATTGCTGGCTCGCTCAATGTCCGCCCCTCGCCGCCTGCCCTTCATCACCACGCTCCACGGCACCGACATCACTCTTGTTGGCAGCGACCGCAGTTATCTTCCCATCACGCGTTTCTCCATCGAGCAGAGCGACGGCGTCACCGCCATCTCCAATTACCTGCGCGACCAGACCATCAAGGAATTCGACACGCGCCGGCCCATCGAGGTCATTCGCAATTTTGTGAACTGCGATTTGTATTGCCGCCCCGTCGACCAGCGCCGCCGCAGCGAATGGGCCCCCAACGGCGAACCGCTGCTGATGCACCTATCGAATTTCCGTCCGGTGAAACGCATCACCGACGTCGTCGAGATTTTTGCCCTCGCCCGTCAGAAAATGCCCGCAAAACTCGTGCTCATTGGCGACGGCCCGGATCGCGGTGTTGCCGAACATCTGGTGCGCAGGAAAAAGCTGGGTGCTGACGTTTTTTTTCTGGGCAAGCAGGATCGCATTCACGAACTGCTCGGCCTCGCCGATCTCTTCTTGCTTCCGTCCGACCTGGAGTCTTTCGGCCTCGCCGCGCTCGAAGCCATGGCCTGCGAAGTGCCCGTGGTGGCCACCAATGTCGGAGGCCTCCCTGAAGTTGTCACCAACGGCGTCGATGGTTATCTCGTCGAGCCGCGTGACGTTGCCGCGGCCGCCAAATTCGCTATCCAGATTCTCTCGCGCGCCGACCGCGGCAAGGAAATGGGCAAGCAAGCGCGCATCGACGCACGCAAGAAATTCTGTTCCAACGACGTCATCCCGCTCTACGAAGCCTACTACCAGAAAGTCCTCGCCGCGTCTTCCGGCGCCACGGCGTAGAAGTCCGCTATTGCCCTCGCGCGACGGGTTGCAGCGAATCCAGCACGCAATTAATGTCCGACTGCGGGAAGGTCCCCGGGCCGGATTTCGACGTGAACAGCAGCCGGAACTGCGCGTTGTGCGTATCGAATAGCCGGACCACAACCATCGGGTCTCGCGACGCGTCGCCGAACTGAAAGCCGCGCAGACCGGGGGTCTGCACCGTGTAGACAGCGCTCGCGCCACTGGCCGCAAACGCCAGCTTCCATTCCAGCAGCGTGCCCACCCGTACCACTTCTTCCCGCGACATGAAGGGCGAAAGCGATGCGGGCGACGCGCTATACACCGCCATGTACAGATCGTAGTTTGTCGGAAAAAGATTCGCGCCAAAAACCGCTTGATATCCGTGATAGGTGTCCGGGTCGCCGTCGCGGACGCTCGAGAGGATGTCCTTCTCGCCCTGCGGATTGAAAAAAATGATGATCGGCCCGGCGTCGAAGTCCACTTCCGAATGCGCATCGCCGTTCGTCTGCACGGCAGTGCCTTTCCACGGCGCCGCAAAACTCATTTCATAGAACGAAAAACTCTTCCCCTGCGCCGGTGAGGCCGCCGTCGAGGGCAGTTGTTGCGGCACTTCTCTCAGGAACGGTGCTTGGCTCGCCCAGTACCGCGCCTGGAAGTAAAACATGGTTTGCAGTCCATAGCTGAGTGCATAGACGCCGATCGCCAAAGCAACCAGCGCAAGAATCACAGTGGCGCGCGCGGATTCTTTCTTCTCAGTCATCAGCGTGGCCTGCGAACTTAGCAGGCCGGGCGTCTGAGCGCAAATCTCACGCGGCGATTACTGAAGGTAAGGCGCTGGTACAGCGAATCAGGCCCCGTGGCCGTTGCCATTGGCGTTTCCGCCTTGGGCTGCCTCTTCGCCGTCCTTATAGACGTATTTTATGGTGTGCTTATAAAGCAGCAGGTTCGGGCTGCCGAAACGCGTCAATTTAATGCAGTCGCGGTCGTACCATTCCACGATGCCGTGCAAAATCTCTCCGTCCGTGAGCACCACGGCCACCGGTGTATGAGCCTGCATCTGCTTGACGTAGTAGAAACTTTCGGCGTGAGTTTGTTCGGGCGGCGCGGGCTTTTTTCTCTGCCCTGGCTCGTGCGCGTTGCGTGCCGGGTACTGCTGCTCTTTTACCTCAGTGAGAGAGGGACGGAATAGCTTGCGATTCACGATGAATACTCCTTCAGGAATTCTAGGTTAGCGTTTCCTGTATATATGACTGCGCCTAGCCCGATTGGGTTTCCTAAAATATTAAAAAAATACTGGGCACTTCTCGCAGCGCTCGCTCATCCAATCCGAAGGCTTTCTGCCACGGCATCCAATCCTAACTGCCGGCCGACGTTGCGCCGCAATCGGCCCTCCAGCCGGTCCAAACTGTCCGTGGCTCGCGCCACCCAGACGTCCGTGACCCTGGTCGCCAGGTTCTCCAGTTCACGGCGCAAATCCGGATTCCTCGGCGCGAAACTCTTCGTCTTGTGGGACAACGCAAGCAGGTCTGCTAAGAGACTATAGAACAGCCCCAGAACATTTTCAAACGATTCGGACTCTTCTTTGGCGAGCCGCGTGGTCGCGGCAAAAATCGCGTGATGCGATTTCCCGTCCATCGCATCCGCAATCAGCCGCAAGACCTCTCGCCGCAGCCGCGACGACTCCGCCAAATCCAGTCCCAGCGCCACGCCGGGACTCCCGTCGGCCAGTTGCGCCGCCAGTTTCCGCTCCGCGGCCTTCCATTCCGAACGCCCTTTCAGCAATCCCTCGATTTGCGCGGGCGCCATCGGCGCAAACCAGAATGTCAGGCATCGCGAACGGATCGTTTGCAGCAGGGCATCGGCGCGCGGCGCCAACAAGATCAACGTCGCCGTTTCCGGCGGCTCTTCCAGAATTTTCAGAAAGACGTCCGCATCGTTCCAGCGCATGGTCTCCGCGCCATCCATGATGAAGATTCTCCGCCGCGCCTGCGGCCGGAAATACGCCGCCCGCTGCACCGCGCGAAGCTGCCCCATGCGAATCATCGGCCGCGCCACCGGATTCTTGCGCCGCACCGGGTCCGGCACAATGGCCCAAACATCCGGATGCGCCTCCAGGATCAGCGGCATCCGTTCCACTGCGGCGGCATCCGGGCTTTCGCCGCGCTCCGCCAACCCTTGCTCGATCAGCGGCGCTGGATCCGCCAGCCGCGCAATTCTCTTGCACGTGTCGCATTCGCCGCAGAAGTCGTCTCGCAGCCTCTCGCAATTCGCCGCCTGCGCAAACATCCGCGCCAGCGTGAATTTCCCGATCCCGTGCGGCCCCACGAACAGCAGCGCGCTCGGCACGTGCTCGCGCCGCAGCATCGTACGCAGCGCCTGCACGATCCGCTCATTCCCCAGAAATTCACTGAATCCCATTACGATTCCTCGGCCGCCGCAAACACGCGCCCTTGCAGGATGGCCATGATGTCCCGGTGAATTTCCTCGGGAGGCCGCAACTCATTTTTTCGACTTTCCATGCAATCCACGGTTGTCCAATTTCGCTGTCGCGCCAGCCGGTCAAAAATCCGCGCCGCGATCTTCAAATGCGCCAGATTCGCCTCCTGCAAATCTCTGCGCCGTCGCGTATAACTTCGCGCGTTTTTCCTGCCCACGAGCTTCTGCGCCCGCGTCGCTGGCAGCCGCAGATAAATCACCAAGTCCTCGCTGGGGAGCCCATAAACTTCATATTCCAGCCGCTCCAGCCATCGCAAAAATTCGGCCAGCTTCCGCGCCGGCACGCGCGCACCCTGATGCGCCAGATTCGACGCGATGTACCGGTCCGCCAGCACCAGCTTGCCGCCGGCCAGATAATTCTCGAGCTGCTTCTTGTTCTCCAGCCGGTCGCCGGAGAAAAGCAGCGCGGAAAAATGTGCGTCCACCTCAGCCAGCGTGCCGAATTCGCCGTTCAAATACTGCGCCACCATTTTCCCGAAGAATCCGTCGTATCGCGGAAAATCGATGGTCGTGTGCGCCACGCCGCGCTCCCGCATCGCGCGCGCAAGCATCTCCAGTTGCGTGTGCTTCCCGGAGCCGTCGATTCCTTCCAGTACGATGAGTTTCCCGCGGGCAGGCATCGGAACGCCCGACAGTTTAACACACCGTCCCATCCGTCGCGCCCCCTCGCGGAATCGTTCCGCAATCGCAAAGCGGCGCGCGCCGCGGAAAATTCTGCGCCTGTGTTACCATCCTCGAACGGGGAGATCCTTCATGCCAACTGTCGATACCAATAGTCTTCGTGTTATTGAGCGCCTTCCGGGCTGGCGCGGGCGCTATTTCCATTCGCCGAACATGACCTTCGCGCACTACGACTTTGTCGCCGGCGCTTCCGTTCACGAGCACTTCCATCCGCAGGAGGAAGTCTACGAAGTGCTGGAGGGCGAGATCGAAGTGAACATCGACGGCGTGAATCAAGTCGCCCGGCCCGGTCTAGTCGTGATTGTGCCGAGTGGCGTTCGCCATTCGCTCAAAGCTCGCACCAACGGCCGAGCCATCATCGTCGACTACCCATTGCGGCGCGACTTCGATTAACGGCCCCTTCCTCGTAATTGGCGCGGCCACCATCGCTCTCACCGCCAAAATTGCTTGTCCAAACAACTTGGTTCGGCACTAAAATGCCCGCATGTCTCGCGCGGCCTCGTCGATTGCTTCCAATGTCGAGCGCGTTCACGAGCGCATCGCTCGCGCCGCCGCGCGCTCCGACCGCCGGCCCGAGGAAGTTGTCCTCGTGGCCGCTTCGAAAACATTTTCCGCGGAAGCAATTCGTGCCGCTTACGACGCCGGCGTTCGCGCCTTCGGCGAAAATCGCGTTCAGGAGTGGGAAGGGAAGCAGCCCGAGCTCGCCGATTTGAAACCAAGTTGGCATTTGATCGGCCACCTGCAAAGCAACAAAGCGCGCCGCGCCTCGCGCCTTTTCGACTGGATCGATTCCGTGGACGACGTTGCCCTGGCCATGAAATTGGACGACGCCGCGGGCGAAACAAACGAGTGGCTCGCCGTCCTCATCGAAGTCCAGGTCGATCCCACCGCAACAAAGTCCGGCGTCGCGCAGGTTGATCTGCCGAAGCTCGCCGAAGCCGTTGTGCAGATGCCGCATCTGCAGCTCCGCGGCCTGATGGCCGTTCCTCCTTTTTGTGAAGACCCTCGCGACGCGCGCCCCTCCTTTCGCCGCTTGCGCCGCTTGCGCGACGACCTCGAACAGCATCTGAGCTGCTCGCTCCCCGAGCTTTCCATGGGCATGAGCCACGATTTTGAGATCGCCATCGAAGAGGGCGCCACGCAGGTCCGCATCGGCTCCGCCATCTTCGGCGCGCGCCCAAAGAAATGACGCGATAGGGATTAGGAGACAGCGAAACTGCCCTCCCCGGCTGAGCGCGGAATGGTCGGTGCCGGCCATTATGATTCGCGAGTGAGCGGAGCATCAGACCGGCGGCAACGCGTGACAAGCGGTGGGTCCGAGTAGTCGGCATGCGCGGGAGGATTTCTCAAGATACAATACGGCCATCGTTCGCGGTCAACGATCGTTTTGACAGGAGCATCCATGAAGGCATTTCTCTGCGTGATGGTCGGCTCGGCATTGATCAGCGTTGCGAGTCCGCGTGCAATCGGCCAATCGAGCAACGTGAAATCCGAAATTGCACGCGCGTTATCGGCTGCTCCAACTTCCGTATCGGCAGTTGCAGCCGTTGCTATCGCCGATGCGAAAGGACGTATGACAGAGTTGCGCCATGGATCGAATGGTTGGACATGCGTAATCGACGATCCGGCAGCGATACAACATGATCCCATCCAGCACCATCCGGCCTGCTTCGACAAACATGGATTGGAATGGATGGAAGCCTTTGCGGCCGGACGCGTTCCGAATCCCGACCGCACTGGCTACGCGTATATGCTGGAAGGCGGCTCATCCTGGAGCAACACGGATCCTAGCGCCACAAAACTGGCTCCCGGCCAGAAGGATTACATTCGCATCCCCGCGCACATCATGATCCTGAACGCAAAAGTCGCAAATTCCTCGGGATTCCCATCGGGACAGGCGAACCCTGACACGCGCAAACCATTTGTGATGTTCGGCGGCACAGCTTACGCGATACTAATTATTCCGGTGAACTGAAGGTCTCAGGCGGTTGGCCGAGCTTTCCATGGGCATGAGCCACGATTTCGAAATTGCCATCGAAGAGGGCGCTACGCAGGTCCGCATCGGCTCCGCCATCTTCGGTCCCCGCCCCAAAAAATGATCACCGTGGCGCTGCAACGCACGCTCGGCGGCATGCTCATTAGAAATTTGTGTGGGGGCAGCATTCGCTGAGAGACTATGACGATGGGAAAAGTTGTTAAGCTGCCTTCAGAACAGCACGTCGTGCCGCAAATCATTACTAGGTCAGAGATGTCCGCTCAAAGACTCAATGAGTTCGTAGAATTGGTCGGGAGTGGCGACGCGGTCGATCGTCAGAGCGTGGATAAAAAGCTACGCAAGGCGCAGAAAGTCGCGTTCGTTGAACGTGACGGCAAGATGGTGGCGGTTGCGGCCATGAAAAAGGCCATACCGAGTTATGCCAAGAAATTAAGCAAGCTCAGCGGGTACGATCTGGCTGACGACGTGCCGGAACTTGGGTACGTTGTGGTTTTGGAAGGCTATCGGGGCCAACATTTATCAACCCAAGTCGTTCAGAGAATTCTGCCGGAATTCAACAACCGAAGCGTGTTCGCTACGACCAGCGACGCCAAGATGAAATGTGTCATGAAAAAGCAAGGCTTTCGACGGGTTGGCAACGAATGGGACTCAAAGCGTCCCGGCAAACGATTATCGCTCTGGATTAAAGAGGCTCAATGAAGGCGGACGGAAAGGAGCAACATGAAGAATAAGGGATGGGCTTTGCTATTCCTGCTGCTCGTTGCGGCGTTTCTTGTTGGGTACCCTACAGGGCAGCGGTTTCCCGTTCATCATTATGAGCGTTTGAACGATGCGGTTCTCTTCGACCCAACCACCGGAAGGGCCTGCGTAGTGTTCGTTACGGCTGCAGACGAGACCTATGTTCGCCCCGTGCCAAACAAACCCATCGCGTTTCTCCCCGCTTGCCCGGCGGGAGACAACTAGGGTGGCGGGTGGCCCACTCTTTCAGAGTTTTCCTTGAACGTCGTCCCGGCGGGCGGCGCATTCGTTAGGCGACCAGCGAAGGTACCCTTTCCCACACGGCTTGCACCTTGCCCCAAGGGGTGTCCGCGTCAAGCACCAGCCGTTCTCCTTCGAAGCGGAAAACCCTGACTTGTTCGCTGCCGTTGAGGTTTGGAAACCAACTTCCCTCCACATGATGGATAACCGCATTTCTCTCTGCGTCGATCGAGTAACTCCCGAAATAACCGAAGTAGTCTCGCCAAGCCCTGGCTCGTTCTTCCGACGTTGCCTCGCGCGTGTCATCCTTCGCGAACCTGGGCGTCTTGGCGCGCATCAGTTGAGCCGACATCCTGCCCTCGGCGCTGTACATGATCTGGCCTTGGGCGTCCTCGCCGAGCGGATAGACGACCTTGCCATCCGCACCCATCTCCCGCATGGAAAGAAGCCCCCACGCGCCGATGAGGCGCGCGCGAATGTCTTGAACCGAAGTGCGCGAAGCTCCGTCGCTCATGTTCATTCTCCTCGAAACAGTTCGATGCCTGGCGGTTCCTGTTCGATTCACCGCTTGCTGCGGTCAGCCCATTTTCGCCTGTGGCCGCTCTTGCCGCATTTCTTCGTGCTAGAATCTCGTTCGACAACCTATATGCGAAAGTGAGCACCGACATGCCCGAAATTAAGGCCATTCAATCCGAACTTCGCACCCAGAAACTCGACGGCTGGCTCTTTTACGATCACCATCATCGCGACGCCATCGCCGCGCGCATCCTCGGCCTGAACTCCAACGGCAAAGTCACGCGCCGCTGGTTCTATTTCATTCCCGCCAAAGGCGCGCCCTCGAAGCTCGTTCACCGCATCGAAGCGGGCGGCCTCGATTCGCTCCCCGGCCGCAAGCTCGAGTATTCCGGGTGGGAAGAGCTTCACAAAGGCCTCGGCAAAATTCTCCATGGCGCGAAATCCATCGCCATGCAATATTCGCCGCAAAACGATATTCCCTACATCGGCCTCGTCGACGCCGGCACAATCGAACTCGTTCGCAAACTCGGCGCGAAGGTCCACAGTTCCGCCGATCTGGTGCAGGAATTCGAAGCCGCTTGGACGCCCGACCAACTCGTCTCGCACCGCGCCGCCGGCCAGATCGTTCATCGTGTCACGCAAGAAGCATTTTCGCGCGCCGGCTCGTTTGTGCGCGAGAAAAAACCGCTCAGCGAACACGAATTGCAACAATGGATGGCGGGGCAATTCCGCGCGCAGCACGTCGTCGCCGATGGCGACCCGATTGTCGGCGTCAACCGCAACGCCGGCGATCCTCACTACGAGCCGCCCGCCACCGGCAGCGCGCCCATTCGCGAAGGCGATTTGCTGCTTCTCGACGTATGGGGCAAACTCGACCGTCCCGCCAGCGTTTTTTACGACATCACCTGGATGGGTTATCTCGGCGCGTCCGTGCCCGCGAAGTACGCCAAGATTTTCCAGATCGTTCGCACCGCGCGCGATGCCGCCATCGATTTTGTGCTCAAGTCCGTTTCCGCCGGCCGCGAAATCCACGGCTGGGAAGTCGACCGCGCGTGCCGCGAAGTGATTCGCAAGGCCGGTTACGCAAAATATTTCACGCATCGCACCGGCCACAGCATCGGCCAGGACGTTCACGGCAACGGCGCCAACATGGATGGCCTCGAAACGCGCGACAATCGCCGCATCGTCCCGCACACCTGCTTTTCCATCGAGCCGGGAATTTATTTGCCCGAGTTCGGCGTGCGCAGCGAAGTGAACGTCTACGTCGGCGACGGCAAAGCCGAAGTCACCGGCCCGATTCAGCAGGAAATCATCCCGATTCTGGCTTAGCAGGTTTCTGCGTCATTGTTGTGTTCCGAGCTTGCCCGTCCTCGGCGGACGAGATCGACCGGTATCCGACCTGGAATCGTTCTTGCCAACGAGGTCCGCTGGAGGATTCAAGGCGATCGAGGGTGTGGCAACGCCGCTGCTTGCGATTTTGCCGCCTTTAGGAGAGATTAGGCGGCAATAGGAGAGCATATGAAGGCCATTTCATTTGTAACGTGCGCCCTGATGCTGTGCGTCTCAACGATCGGTTTATCGCAACCGCAGACGCGCAAGCCGGATGGTCAAGAGCCTCATGCGCAACAGGCGTCCGCGCAACAGGCGTTTGCTCGGCTGAAAACTCTCGCAGGCAATTGGAAGGGCCAGGCAGCGATGGGGCCTGGAATGAACGCACCGGTGCGCGTGTCATTGCGCGTCACTTCCGGCGGCGCCGCGCTCATGCACGAGATGGTGCCGGAAGGAAGATCCGATGACCCCAGCAATGGGGATGACGATCCCATTACGATGATCTACATCGATGGCAATCGCCTGATGCTTACGCATTATTGCGACAGTGGGAAGAACCGGCCTCGGATGGTGGGCAAGTTGTCGCCAGACGGCAAAACCGTAGAGTTCGATTTTCTCGATGTCTCCGGCGGCACAAGGTACGGACATATGCACCATGCCGTGTTCACAATTATCGATGCGGATCATCACACCGAAGATTGGACTTATATGAGCCCGGCGAATAAGCCTGCCCAAGCGCACATTGACCTTGTGCGCGCAAAGTGAGGACCAGGACTTCTCGACGATCATGACCGATACCCTGAACCTCACGAAACTCCCCTCCCGCCACGCTTTGCTTCATAAAATGTAGCCTTCCTATCGCGCATTTCCTCTGCGCGAAGTATTCTTGTCTGTCGTGGACGAACGCACCGACTCTCGCGAAGCTCAGCCAGTTCAGCCTGCCGCGCCGCTTCACCCGGACGCAGCAAGCATTCACGTTGACCCGCGAGGCACGCCCGCTCCAACGCTCGCTTGGCTCGCCGCCGCGGCCGCTTGGTTCGTCCCTGGACTCGGCCATTTGCTGCTTCGCCGCTGGGGCCGCGCCGCCATCATCTTTTTGTGCGTCGCGGGCATGGCCATCGTGGGTTACCAACTCCAGGGCCAAGTCTTTTCCATGGGCAGCGGCGACATTTTCGGCATCCTGGGCCACTTGGCCGACGTCGGCACCGGCGCTTTTTACTTTTTCTCGCGCTTCCTGGAACCCGCCGGCGCGAATACTGCTGTCGCCACCGGCGACATTGGCACGCGCCTGCTGGCCATCGCTGGCCTGCTCAATTTTCTGTGCGTCGCCGACGCCCTCGAAATCGCCCGCCGCGCCAAACCGTGACGGCGTCTCCCGATTTTCGCTTGTCATTCCGAGTGAGGATGCGGCCAGCATCCGACGAGGAATCTGCT
>JBAPRL010000066.1:0-28485 GCA_049281095.1 Candidatus Acidiferrales bacterium | reverse complement strand
GATCAAGAACGATGGGCGCGGCGAGAATGGAATCGCGGCAGAGGAAATCGACTTTGATCTGCATGGGATAGCCGAGCCAGCCGAAAATGTCGATGTTGTCCCAGCCCTCTTTGTTGTCGCCGCGCGGCGGATAATAGTTGATGCGCACTTTGTGGTAGAAATCGCCGTAGAGTTCGGGATAAAGCTTCGGCTGCAAAATATATTCGAGCGCGCCGAGTTTCGATTCTTCCTTGGTTTTGAAGGAGCCGGGGTCGTCGAGAACTTCGCCGTCGCGATTGCCGAGAATGTTTGTGGAAAACCAGCCGTGCAGGCCGAGCATGCGCGCTTTGAAGCCGGGGGAGAGAATCGTTTTCATGAGCGTTTGGCCGGTCTTGAAATCCTTGCCGCAGATGGGCACGCCTTTTTCCTTGGCGAGTTCGACGAGCGCGGGAAGTTCGGCGGTGAGGTTCGGCGCGCCGTTGGCGAAGGGCACGCCTTCCTGAATGGCGGCGTAGGCGTAGAGCATGGAAGGCGCGATGGCTTCGTGATTTTCCTTCATGGCGCGCTCGAAACTTTCGAGCGTCTGGTGGACTTTTTCGGGCCGGAGGAAAATTTCGGTGGAGGCGCACCAGACCATCACGGTGCGGTCGACTTTCGCGGATTTTTTGAAGTTGCGAATGTCTTCGCGAAGCTGCTGGGCCAGATCGAATTTATTTTTGGCGCGCTTGACGTGCTCGCCGTGGAGATTTTTGACGTAGCTCTGGTCGAAAGCGGCTTTCATGGGCTTGATTTTGCTGAGGAAGGGCTGGACTTTGCGGAGATGATTGGCGTCGAGCACGCCGGCTTTGGTGGCGGCTTGGTGCGCGGTGTCGGGAAACAAATCCCAGCCACCGAAAACGAGATCGTCGAGACCCGCGAGCGGGACGAAGTCCTGAATTTTGGGCGTGCGGCCGTCGGTGCGTTTGCCGAGGCGAATGGTTCCCATTTGCGTGAGCGAGCCGACGGGCAGCGCCTCGCCGCTGCGCACAAGTTCCACGCCGGCCATGAAAGTGGTGCTGACCGCGCCGATGCCGGGCGTCAGAACGCCAAGTTTGCCTTTGGCAGGCGCGATTTTTCCGGGTTTCCGCATGCAAATCTCCTCGAATGAAATGGAGTTCGGCGCCAAGTATGCTCTGGCAAAAATTGCGCCGTATGAAAAACAAAATATGATGCGCGAAGCGGAGGGGATTTGCAAACCGTTTCGCAATTCGGTAGTGGTGCAGTTTGAATTTTGACTCTATGGGGCAGATTGCGGGGATGGGAACTTGCTAGCCGCAGCGGGTGCGGCGCTCCCACTTCCACATCAAATGGGTGACGGCTGCGACGAAGATGGCTGATTCAATCCAAAACTTTTCTGGTTTGCCTTTGAATAGAAAAGCGGCGGCAATGAAGGCGAAGGCCCAGGCAAGGGACCAAAGGATGAGCGACATTTGATACTTCGTGGAGTTAGTCATCAGAGATACCATTTCCAGCAGAATTTTCTCGAAAATGAGTACGACCACCCGCCGGGGTCTGCTCGTCCGGAGAATTCGCACGCTGCTTAGTTCGTTCGGCGGTATTCGCGGCTTTCGCCGATGTATCGAGAAGAAAAAGCCATAAGCATGGCGCCCGAACTTGCGGCCAAGTTGGTATAAATCATTTTTCCGTGGACGAGGATCGGAGCGACGTTTATCAGAAACCCGCCTCCCACTGCGCCCGCGACACCACCGATCGCGATGTTCATGAGTCGATCGCGTCCTTCACTGGACATAAGCTTCCCCACCAGCCAGCCTATAACCATGCCTTCCGCAATCCAGAAGAGTAACGGCATGATATTTCTCCTTATGCTGAATATCGCGAAGAAAGACGGCTATTGCCGCAATGAAAAACTGAAGGGGGCGGAATCTTCCCGCCCCACCCAGAGAATGGTTCCGTTAGTTCTTGGCCGTCGCTGAAGAAGCGGCGATATTATGGAACGTGGAGTTGGAAACCTCGTAGCTGTCAACCTGAGGAACTCCCTCAACTACACCCGCCAGGAACTTGGTGACTTCGGCGTAGTGTGCGCGGTTGTACGTCTCCGCGCTCTCTTTGTTTTCCCACAAGCTGATTCCAAACGCTTCCTTGTGGCCGGCGGTGACGCAGGTGATTTCGTCTTGAAAACCCTTCTGTTTACGGAGGAGGGGAAGAACGTCCTTCTCCATCCTTAGAGTAAATTCCGGACCGCTATTGGGCTTCAATTGCATGGAAACTTTGCGTGCATACATTGGCAACCTCCTTGGTTGTGTGTGGCCAAGGGCCGCTAACAGATAACCCCATTTAGTTTAGATTACCTTACGACTCCCTCAGTACATTAACCACACTAGGTTAATTCACTTGACCTGTCAAGTAGAATCTGTGAATATTTTCAGTGGTTAATTCAATTGAGTGAAGTGGAACGGAGGCGTCCCGTGGATGTTTGCCTAGCGGTGAAACAGCGACTCGAAGAATTGGGACTGGAGCAGAAGGACCTGGCCACGGCCGCGGGGGTTACGGAGTCCTACATTTCGCAACTGCTCACGCGGAGGAAATTGCCTCCGGCGCCGGATCGCACGGACATCTACGAGAAGATGGGCAAGTTCTTGAAGCTTCCCGCCGGCAATCTCGCAGAATTGGCCGAGCACCAGCGCAAGGAAGAATTGCGGAAAAAGCTGGGAGACCCGCCCGCGCCGTTACTGAAAGAAGTTCGCGAGCTGATTCTCCGGAAGTGCGCACACAACAAGGAAAGACAAGTACGGGCGATTTTCGAGAAACAGCCGTTTGGCGAATTGGAGCGACTAGTCACACAGACGCTGCTGGATGTGGTGAAGCGAGTGGCCAAAGAAGAATTGGAGAGCGAAAATTGGCTGCACCTGGTGGCCCGGCTGAGCGACCGCAGCTATGAAGAAATGCGGGTCATCATCCTGGAATTTCTGGATACGGACGTGTTCCACGTGTCGGTTGAAAACTGCGTTTCCTTCCTGGACCCGCTGATCGAATCCTGGGATATCGACCTGGTGACCTTTGCCATGGAGATTGTGTTAAACCGCCGGTTGGCGCCGGGGAATCCCAAGAGATTCGAGTTTGTAGAAAAGGAAGGCGGGCAATCTTCCGAGGAGGAACCGGGCTTCAAAGAGTTCCGCCGGAGCGCTTCGTTAAGCGGCGATGCGAGCAAGGAAGAGATCGAGTTCCTGAAAAGGTTGCGGTTCAAAGGAAAACGTCCGACGGCGCTCTACTATTACCGGGAACTGCAGAACCTCAGAGACCCGCTCAGTTTTCGGGAAGCGTCCGCGGCCCCCCTGCACAGATACGGAGACGCGGGTGTGATTGAGAAAGAAATGCAGATGCACGCGAGGAAAGGCGCAACAGAACGCTGGGCGGAAAACAAGGCGGGACGATCTGCTAAGAAAAGAGGATCAAAGGCACGCTAGTCGCTGACCGGCGGGCAGCCTTCTGTGGTTATGGCGCCAACTGCAAACTTCCGGGTGAAGGCTGCGAGGGCTGGCGGCCTTTGTTTTTCTCTTCGTCTTCGGCATGCGCGGCAAAGCGGGCCGCCAGATGCTCGGCCAACTGAGATGCCTGCTCGCGAATTTCCGGTACGGCGGTGGCTTCCCATAGAAGACCTTTTCTGGCCGCGCCGATGGCATAGAGAGACGGAGACGGGTTGCCGCTCGAATCGATCAGCGCGCCGTTGGCGTCGACGTCCAAACCGAGGAATAAGGGGTCGGGTCGGGCGATTTGCTGCGCCAGAAGCCTCTTGATGAGAGGGGCGTCCATTCGCCGGCAGTCCGTTTCGGGGCCCGCGCAATTGATCACGCGATCGACGCGCAAAACGCGTTCGACGCGGGTCTTGCGGTAACGGAGGGTGATTTCGGCGTGGTCGCTCAATTCGCGATACCGTGTGATTCTTCCGGCGTACAGCGTGGCTTGTCCATCCTGGAGAAGGCCCGAAATCCTGTCGGCGATTTGGGAGGCCATGCGATGGCGGTTCGCGTCCCAATAAGGCCGCACGTGGCGCAAGAAGCGGCGGCGTTCGTCGAGCGGGAGGGATTGCCAAATCTCTTGCGTGACCGGGCGAAGGGCGTCGATGACCGAACGCCAATCGCGGCCTGCCTCCGACGCGGCGCGAAGCTGGCTGCGCACCAGCCGCAAGAGTCCGCGAACTGTCCGTGGACTATGCTCATTCCAGAATTGGGGCCACGAAGGCTCTTGCCGGTGAGGCTGCGGCAACAAACCGCGGCGCGAAAGAATGTGAATGTGGCCGGCGAAGCCTTCGGACTTCAGAGCGACGGCCACATCAATGCTGGTCAGGCCCGAACCGATCAACAGGACGCTCCCATTTTTGGGGACGCCCTTTAATGCTGCCGCTGACCACGGATGCGGAGCGTAGCGCTTGCAGCCGTCGGAGAGCCCCGGGACGTTAATGTTCGGGGGAGGGAAATTGCCGACCGCCAACACCAGTACTCGCGCCGCGAGGATGTTGCCGCCGGTCAACTGAACGTTTACACGGGATGGGACGCGAGATGGCCCGGACGCGAAGGAAGAGACCTCGCCCTGAATCCAGTGAAAGTTGCCGGCGGCGCAGCGCGCCACCGTTTCGTCGAGCAGAGAGCCGACGTACCGGCCGTAAAGGGAACGGGAGAGAAAGCTGGTGGGTTGAACCGATGGTTCATGGTTGGCGCGCGCCCAACGCAAGAAATGATCTGGTTCTTCGGCCAGAGCGCTCATGTTGCCGACGGGAACATTCAGCAAATGGCAGTGATGTTTGGTGCCGTAGGCCACGCCACGGCCGGGTGCCGAGCCTTTGTCCACGACGGCGACCGAGAGATCGGGAATGCGGCGTAGCAATTGCACGGCGAGCACGGTTCCGCTGAACCCGCCGCCGACAACTACTACGTCGAGTGTAGAATTACTCAAAAGGCTGCCTTTCCTGGTCCTGGGACCGTGTGAGCCGCGTCGCGCGAGGTCATCAACGCACGCAGTTGCCCATTCGATTCGCGAGCAATCCAGAGACCAAAGGATATTCCGCGAATGTTAATGTAAGTCGTTTATATTAATACACATACGAGGCAGATGTCGACGACCAGATGCCCCAGAAACCGGCGCGCAGTCGCTGGTTGGAAAAAGATTTCCGATGGAAGGGGGGATTTCCCGGCCGATCGAGGCACCGACACTTCCTTCAAGATGGCCCGCTGGCGATTCAGCCAGTGGGGGCGAAGCTTTGAAGCTCTCGCATGATGGCGCGGGCTAGATCAGCGCTTGATTTGGATGCGGTCGAATTTGTTATATGGGAACATGTCGGACAAGATGACCTTATCGCCCTCGTTGAGTCCTGACAGGATTTGAATTGTGTTCATACCTGAGTGACCGAGGGACACCTCGACGCGCACCGCTTGCTTGCCATTGTCGATGACCTTAAACAAGGGCATCGCGTTCGCGTTTGCCACCCACGGTCCGGCTGGACGACCGATATAGAGAATATTTTCGAGCTTGCCGACTTCAATGAAGGCTTCGACCGAGGCATTCGCGACGGTTCCGTGCGGCAGAGG
This sequence comes from Candidatus Acidiferrales bacterium, assembly GCA_049281095.1. Taxonomy (GTDB): domain Bacteria; phylum Acidobacteriota; class Terriglobia; order Acidiferrales; family UBA7541; genus DAHUXN01. The sequence continues at coordinate 22,924 of JBAPRL010000066.1, read as the reverse complement.
TGAATCCGGCGTGATGTCAGCCCAGCGGTTTCCATATGAATCTTGGTAACCAGTGCTGCTGACGTGTCCCTTAATTTCGGCCTTCGCGAACTGCAGATAAGCACTTTGGCCAGGTCGCACGGCGCGCTCCACTTCTTCCGGCAACGACAACGCTACTCTAGAAACCAAAACTCCGGAATTGTCCGCGGGGACAAGAGTTCCCGTGCCGCGCGCGACGAATGCCATGGAGCCCTTCTTAACCGTGTCGGTCCAGATGGTGTTGGCGGCGACAACGGGCTTGATGGCGACCCATGATGTTTGCGGAGTGGACGCAATTTGCGGGGGATTCGGCGCGGGACGCGGGGCGGCTTTGAGAGGAAAAACGGAAACGGCGAGAACTGCGGCGGCTGCGAGCAAACAGGCGATGGCGGACAACGAAGCGATTAACCTGGCGCGAGACATATGAACCTCCTTGAGCATGAGCGCGACGCGCTCGACGAGCTGACGCTCGACGAGAAAGGGCGGCGCGGGAATGGCCGCGATGCGGCTGCGGCTGGTGGTGAATTCGAGCAGAGCTTCGAGATACGGCTTGCGCGTTTGGGTAAGTTTTACCACTTCGAGATCCACGACTTGCTCGCGCGCGAGACGAATGCGCGAGACGAGCCAGAGAATGGCGGGATGAAACCAGAAGGCTACGCGAAGGATTTCTTCGGACAAATGATGCGCCCAATCGCGGCGGCGGACGTGCAGCGATTCGTGGCAGGCGATCGCGGACTGGAATTGCGGGTCGAGGCGCAGGAATCGTTCAGGCAGGAGAATCAGCGGAGCGGAAAAGCCGAATGTGACGGGCGAGTCGACTTGCGTGGAAAGGCGAAATTCGGCCTGAACGCCGACGAGGGTGCGGATTCGTTCGAGAATGGCGGCGGACTCGGCGTGCGCAGGAATTGGTGAGGATGCGTGGCGGAACTGGCGAAGTCTGAAAAGGCCGAGCAGCAGGATGGCGAAACGCACGACGATTCCAGCCAGAATCACGACACCGAGAATCTGGGCGACGAGCAAAAGATCAGGGAAATGCCAGTGCGACGGCGCGGGGCTCGACGCGGGAATCGCGGGGGCAAGGAAAATCGGTGCGGTGGAGACGGCGCCGAGGGTTGGCGGGCGATGCCAGGGCTGGAGGAAGGGAAGCAACAGGCAGATGAGAAGCAGCGCTCGCCAGTGGACGAGAAGCACGCGCGGCTGACGGATTCGGAGAAGCCGCACGAGAAACGCCGCGGCCAGGATGAGCAGCGCCACTTGGGCGCTCCAAAAAACGAGATTGGAAAACCACAGCGGTGCGTTCATGGCCAGCTCCGTATTGCTTTACTCGATTGCGGAAGGTTCATTTTGTTTCCTCGATCATGCGCCGAATCTTCTGCAAATCTTTTTCACGAATGTGCCGGGCTTTGACGAGGTGGACGAGGAGCGGTTCAGCGGAGCCGTTGAACACGCGGTCCATGAATTCGCGGATCATTTTGGCGATGACCTGGTCCTTGCGGTGCACGGGGCGATAAACAAAGGCGCGGTCCTGGCGGTGTTTTTTCAAGTAGCCCTTGGATTCGAGGATTTTCATCATGGTCATCACGGTGGTGTAGGCGATCTTGCGGCGCTCGAGGAGGTCTTCGTAGATGTCGCGGACGGTGGCGGAGTCGCGCAGCCAGACCAGCTTCATGATTTCCAGTTCCTGCGGGGTGAGGGTGGTGTGTTTGGGTCGCATGACAATCGTTTTATAGTACTAAGTAATTCGTATGTCAAGAAGAAAAAAAGAAAATTAACGGACGCCGGAGCGCTGCGGGGGATTGCCGTTGGCTACGGCGGCGGGAGCGGGCTGTTCCGGATGGCCGGGAAGGCCACCCGGAACAGGTTTCCGCGAATTATGGGATTACGCGCAACGGCTGTTCTCAGTGCTTGCCCGGTACGGTGTGGCCGCGACCGTCACGCACTTCATTTCCTTTGAAGTGGGTGGCCCTGTCGGGGCGCTTTGACGGCTCAGGTTTCTCGCCGCGCCTTGGCACTGGACCCTTGTAGCCATGGTGAGGGTCGTAATGGTTATTTACGTGGCCATTGAAGTGGGCCGGGCCATGAAACCACGGGCCCGCGCCGATGAAGACACCGCCGACAAACCATTCCGGGCCGTAATAGCCGTAAGGAGCGCAAGGATAAGGAGCGTAGTCATAGTATCCGTAGGGACATACAGGCTCGGGGCCAATGTTGATGGTGACCTGAGCCTGTGCTTTGGGAGCAGCGGCCGTGAAGCAGACTCCAACAAGAACAGCGAGCAGAAGATATTTGAAGCGGTTCATAGATTCTCCTCAGTGTTTGTTATTCAAAGGGCGGGACGGATGCCTACGCGACGTGATTCGCAGTATCGAAACCAGGCAGTATAAGCGCGTAGTCACCATTAATAAGATGACGCAGCGGAGAAAATTGCGTCAAATTTTCGTTTCGGAGGATCGCATTTGTCGGGAGAGCGCAAAAGGAGTCCATAACGCTATTTTGAATTGTGCTATGTTGCCGGGGAGGGCGTTTGGCGGGTTGAAAATGAATCGCGGCCGAACAGGCTCGCGGCGCGATTGAAGGAAGGGTCATGGATCTGCAACTGGAAGGGAAGAAAGCGTTGGTGACGGGCTCGACGGCGGGAATTGGTTTTGCGACGGCGCGCGCGCTGGCGGCGGAAGGCGCGTCAGTGGTGGTGAACGGCAGAACGCAGGCACGCGTGGACGCGGCGATCGACAAAATCCGAAAGGCGCATCCCAAGGCGAATGTGTCGGGCATTGCGAGCGATGTATCGAACGCGGCGGGCTGCGCGAAGCTGACGCAGGCGCTAGGCGGAGCGGATATTTTGGTGAACAACATGGGGATTTTCGAGCCGAAGCCGTTTGAAAAAATTCCGGACGAGGATTGGCTGCATTTTTTCGAGGCCAACGTGATGAGTGGGGTGCGGCTGTCGCGGCATTATCTTGCGGGGATGCGCGAGAAAAATTGGGGGCGAATCGTGTTCGTGTCGAGCGAATCCGCGGTGCAAATTCCCGCGGAGATGGTGCATTACGGAATGACCAAGACGGCGCAGGTTGCGGTGGCGAGAGGGATCGCGGAGAGCGTGGCGGGAACAGGGATCACCGCGAATAGCGTGCTGGCCGGGCCGACGCGGTCGGAGGGAGTGGAGACGTTCATCGCGCAGATGGGAGGGAAGGGCGACTCGACGGCGTTCGAAGCCGAATTTTTCAAGACGGTGCGGCCCAGTTCGCTCTTGAAGAGATTCGAGACGATCGATGAAGTGGCGCACATGATCGTGTATCTGTGCAGTCCACTGGCTTCGGGGACGAACGGCTCGGCGCTGCGCGTGGATGGCGGCGTGGTGCGGGCGATCCTTTAGGGATTCATTGTGAGATAGAGCGCGGTGGGAAATGGACGCGCTAGGCGGGGGCTCGATGAGCCGGAACGGCCGGCGAAAGAAAAATAAAAACGTCATTTTGATCGTCATTATTGTGGTGGTGATTGGGCTGTTCCTTTTGAGCAGAACGCGGCAGATTACACGCGTGGAACCGCAACGCGTGGTGACGCACCCCTGAGGCGTATATACCAGAGTGAAAAAAATCCGGCGGAAAGGCGTTTCCGACGTTGTGTCCCTACTCGATGCGGAGGGCGGTCATGGGCGAGATGGAGGCAGCGCGGGCGGCGGGGATGATGGCCGCGAGAAACGAACAGAGCGCGAGAGCGCCGGCGGCGGCAGCGAGAGCAAGCGGGTCCCACGAAGAGACGCCGTAGAGCTGGGACGAAATTAGGCGTCCGGCGGCTACGGCGAGAGGCAATCCCAAGAGCAGGCCAATCAATACGCGCACGAAGGCGCCGCGCAGGATGAGTTGGACGACGCTTGCGCGGTTGGCGCCGAGCGCCATGCGAATGCCGATTTCGTTGGTGCGCTGCGCGACGGTGTACGCGGTGACGCCGTAGAGTCCGACGGCGGCGAGCAAAAGAGCGACGATGCCGAAAAGTCCGGCGAGGTTGGCGACGGCGCGCTCCTGATCGAAGGAAAGATCAACCTGCTGCTGCAGTGTGCGGACGCTGGTGATGGTGATGTTGGGATCGATACCAGCGAGAATGCGAGTGAGAATGGGTTCAAGGGTTCCCGGCGAGACATTGGTTTCGAGCAGAATTCCTGAGATTTGATGAGAGCGGAGTTCGGGTTTTTCCATCAAGTCATTCTTGTAAGTTACAGACTGAGCCAGCGGAACGTAAAACATGGGAAAGGGCGGCCGCCTGAATGCCCAGCCGGCGAAGCGCGCGTCGCCGACGATGCCGATGATGCGGAATGTGCCAGCATACTCGGGTGTGTCCATGCCGAAATGGTGGCCGAGAGGATCTTCGCCGCGTTTGAAGAAGCGCTTGACGAAGGCCTGGTTGACGATGGCGACAGGGGCGGTGTCTTGGTTGTCAGCGGTGGTGAAGTAGCGGCCGCGGGCGAGCGGGACGCCGAGAGTTTGGAGATAGTTAGAGCTCACACGGTCCCAAGAGGCTCCGAATTCATCGTAGCTGGTCTCGCTGGCAGGAGCATGGCCTTCGATTTGGATTGTCTCACCCCAGTTGTCGGTGAGCGGATTGTAGCCGGCGAGGCCAGAATTGCGGACGCCGGGGATTTGAGTGAGGCGTTCTTCGAGCTGGCGGTACAGGGCAACAAGTTGCGGCGCGGTGCGAGCGGCTTCGGGGTTGTGGAGGGTGACGACGATGCGGCCTTTGATGGGATAGCCGAAGTTTTGGCCTTCGAGATTGCCGAGGCTGCGGGCGAGCATGGTGGCACCGGCCACGAGTGCAACCGAGACGCTGAATTGAAGGATGAGCAGGGCTTTGCGCGCAAAGGTCGACTGTCCGGTGGCGCTGCGGCTGGAGCTGCGCAATGCTTCGGCGGGATCGGTGCGCGTGGCGAACCAGGCAGGAGCAGCGCCGAAAACGATTCCGGTGAGAAGCGCGACGGCGAAAGTGAACGCCAGAACGATGAGCGATGGCGCGGTGCTGATGGGCAGAAAATGCGCGCCGTGGAAAGCGAGCGCGAGGAGCAGACGAGCGGCAGCGATGGCGACGAACAGACCGGCAATGCCTCCCCCGATGGCGAGAAGAACGCTTTCGATGAGCGCTTGCGTGACGATTTGGCGGCGCGTGGCACCCATCGCTAGGCGGACGGCGGTTTGCGCGCGGCGGGCGACGGCGCGGCCGAGCAAAAGATTGGCGACGTTGGCGCAAGCGATGAGCAAAACCAACGCGCAGACGGACAGAAGGATTTGCAGACTGCGACCGTATTCTTCTTTCATTTCCCCGACACCGGAACCCGCAGGGACGAGGTTAATGAATTGCTTGGGGAGATTGCGAATTTCGTCCTGCATCCAATCGGCGGGATAGCCGGAATCGTGCTGGATCCAGAGGCGCAGCGTGCCGGTGAGGCGGGCGGACATTCCGGCGACGGAAGCACCGGGGCGCAAGCGGCCAATCATGCGAAGCCACGCAGATGGCGATTGATGGAGCAGGCTGCCGTTGGCATTGACCAGTGGCTCCTGGTGGAGAGGAAGCCAGAGGTCCGGCGGGTCGCTGCGCAGCGTGTCGCCGAAAAATCCGGGAGGCGCGACGCCGATGATGCTGAAGGAGTGGCCGTCGATGTCGAAGGTGGAACCGACGATGGAAGGATCGGAGCCGTAGGTCATTTGCCAGAGGTGATGGCTGATAACGGCCACAGGAGCGGAGCCTTCGGTGTCGTCCTGGGGGGTGAAAACGCGGCCCGCGAAAGCGCGGATGCCGAGCGTGGAGAAATAGTTTCCGGAGACGTATTCGCCGATGGAGGGACGGGCGAAGGATTCGACCTCACGGCGGACGCTCAGGCGGGTTTCGCCAGCCTGGAAGACGGTGGTCTCTTCAAATTCCGGCGTTTGAGATTTGAGAAGCTCGTAGAGAGGGTAGGAGTACATGCCCCAGCGCTCCTGCGAGCCGCTTTCGACGCAGCAATCGTTGCCGTCGCCGACGCGGTAGAGCATGGCGGGATTGGAAACGGGCAAGGAGCGGAGCATCACCGCGTGGATCAGAGTGAAGATTGCGGTGGTGCCGCCGATGCCGAGCGCCAGAGTGAGTACGGCCGAAGCAGTGAAGACCGGCGACAGGCGAAATTGCCGCAGCGCGTAGCGAAGATTGAAGAGCAAGTTTTGGATGGCAGCCCCCTCTTAGGCTTATACGGAGTTAAGCGCCTGCTTGTTCAGTCAGCATTGTGTTTAGACGAAGGAATGCGCGGTTGGTGAGGGCGCACTTAGGAAAAATTTCGAAAGGGGGAAGGTCTCGAATGGTGTAAAGCGTAGACGTGGCGAGCGCGCAAAGCGCTCACTGGATCGCGCGTCAAATGTGAACGGCTGCTCCATTCCTTCATCTTCATTTCATCTCGAAGTCACAATCCGCTAATCGTGCACGACTATACGGCTAGGGGAGGGTGCTGGTTTAACTGCCCCTCGTTTCTCGAATCTTGCGGGTGCGAAGAGGAGGAAGCAATGAGTAAGAATCTGAGGATGGTTGCGTTCGCGGCGGCATTTTTGCTGGCCACGACGGCGGCGCAGCGGCTATCGGCCGGTCCATGGCCGAGCCAGGGGAATGGCCACGATCACGGTATCCGGCATGTATTGCTGATCAGCATCGACGGGATGCACGCGCTGGACTTCATCAATTGCGCCAAAGGAATCAGCGGTGTGAACGGAGGCGCGCCATATTGTCCAAACCTTGCGGCACTCAAACAGACGGGCATCGATTACCTGGATGCAGCGACTTCCAAGCCGTCGGATTCGTTTCCGGGATTGATGGCGCTGATGACCGGCGGGTCTCCGCGGAGCGTGGGGGCGTTTTACGATGACGCGTACGACCGGTCACTCGATCCGCCCGTGATTACGACAGGCGACGGATTGGCTGGCGGCAGCTGCACAGCGGGCGCCGCACCACAGGGTTACACCACAGAATATGACGAGGGAATCGATATAAATCAGACCCTGCTGAATGGCGGGGCGCCGGCCGGAGTGGATGGAGGAATCGCGTCCATCGATTCGCTGAGGCTGGATCGCGATCCGAGCAAAGGGTGTGCGCCGGTTTATCCTTGGAATTTTGTGCGCACGAATACAATTTTTGGGGTGGTGCATGCGGCGGGCGGATACACCGCGTGGTCCGACAAACATCCATCGTATTCGGCCGTTGCTGGCCCGGGAAACGGCAGCAACCTGGATGATTACTATGCGCCGGAGATCAATTCGATTCCGGTGCCGCTGCCGGGCGTGAACGCAGGGGCTATGAGTTGTGATCCGCTGCCGGATCAGACGCAGGTGTCCGCATCGGATACGTGGACCAACAGCTTCCAGAACATTCAATGCTACGACACGCTGAAGGTCAACGCGATCCTCACGGAAATCAGCGGAAGGACGCACAACGGAGCGAAGCCTGCTCCGATACCAACGATATTCGGAATGAATTTTCAAGCTGTGAGCGTAGGCCAGAAGCTGATCGAGAAGAGCATCAGCACGACGGGTGGTTACGTAGACTCGGAAGGAACACCGACGCAGTCACTGCTGGAGGAGATCGAGTTCGTGGACGCCGCGATTGGCCAAATGGTCGCGGCGCTGAAGAGCTACGGCGTCTATGACTCGACGATGATCGTGATCACGGCGAAGCACGGGCAGAGTCCGATCGATTCGTCGCGGTACACGGGAATAACGGCAACGGGTCCGGTGACGACCTCGCCAGCGACGATTTTGGCGAATGCCGGATGCATACCGTACTCCGAATCGCCGTTGAATCCGACGGGTCTCGGGCCGACCGAGGATGATGTTTCGTTGGTCTGGCTGAACAGCAGCTGCACGACAGCGAGCGCGGTGGCCATGCTGGAGGCGCAGTCGCCGGCGACGGCCAATATCGCAGGCATCGGCGAGCTGTTTTGGGGCCGGGGGATTACCCAGCTCTATAACGCGCCGGGGCTTCCACCGAATGGCGATCCGCGGACGCCGGATATTCTGACTACCCCGAATATCGGCGTGACTTACTCCGGCAGCACAAAGAAGCTGGCCGAGCACGGCGGATTCGCGCATGACGACACAAACGTGATGATGTTGCTGTCGAATCCCAGCTTCAAGGCCATGACAGTGACCGGCCCGGTGGAAACGATGCAGGTGGCTCCGACCATCCTGGAAGCGCTCGGGCTTGATCCAACCGCCTTGCAGTCTGTGCAGCAGGAAGGCACGCAGGTGCTGGACGGAATGTTCGGGAACATCCACTAACACTGAGGTTTGCCGCTGCAGAGGCGGCGAGTATTTGCGGTCAAAGAAGAGCGCGGCGGCGACGCCGCGCTTTTCTTTTTCCGGGAGTTGGGTGCGGCGACGGATGGTTGCGGAACCGAAACGGCGGGGCGAATCCATGAGTGCGCTGGCGGACAGAAACGGTGAGACTTCTTTTTCGATGGATGCTTTACTCAGCAGCCATTGCGGCGGAGCGCTTTTGGCAAAGATAGTCGGCGACAATCCACGCCGCTCCAGCGATGGCCAGATTCTCCGCGTTGCCGGCCCAGTTTAGGAAACTATGAGGGTTGGCAAAAGGCGCTGGCAGCCATACCAACAACCCGAAACCTACAATCATTGCCGTGACCAAGCGGGACGCGAGAAGGGCCGAGCGTCCCGAGAGTAAGGCGATGGCGGCGAGCGCGAACGCAATCGTGGTTGTTATCGCCCAGAACATTCGTCCCGGTGGGATCCACTTCGGAACGAAATCCGCAGTTGCGGAAAGATAAAAGAGTTGTCCGAGCGTGAATGAAACCACGCAAATTCCAAAACAATAGTACCCAATCCGGGCGAGTTTCGCCGCTCGCGCTGGATCGCGCAGAGCAAGAGACGCATAAACGATCAGCACTCCGGAGACCAGTGAAAATTGCTCGAAAAAGTTGCCTAAGGGATCATAGTGCGGCTTCTGAATGAAGAGCGGCAGCCAGAGCAACGCAAAAACAAGATAGATTGCGCCCAGTGCGATGGCGCCAGCGCGCGCCGTTCTACGCCATTGAATTGCTACGCCGCCAAAGATCTCGATGGCAGCGGCGGTGTACAGGAGGATCTCGCGGTGAGGAATGTTCCCCAGTGCACGGATCTGTTGCCAATCGTTGAAGTCGTGCCAGACCAAAGCGAGGACGCCGAAACCGACGGCCGCCAAGCCATACACGTGACGTCCGAGGTGGGCTCTCATCTGGGCTTACGATGAATAATAGCGCACTGAAAGGGCGATGGGCAGACCGACGCAGAACCAGTGCTCCACAAATTCGGCGGCGGCATAGGCCAGCGGCATGTGGCCGTGCGGCGCGGCGGAGAGCGGCAGGACGACCAGATGCATAAAGAGATAAACCGCAGCGCCGTAGAGGATGCCGCAGAGGACCGCGCGGCGAGTCAGGAACGTCAGTTTGCGGCTGGCGAGATAGTAGACGGTGGCAGCGCCGAGCGCGATAGTGAACTGCAGCACAACTCCCAACACGGCGCTTGCGGCGCCGTCCTGAAACGATTTCCGGCCGAGCACGCCACTGGCGATTACCTGCGGGATCAGGATCGGAAGATGCGGACTGTAGACGATGATGGCGTATAGCAAATCGAGGACGCCGACGATCACGCCGCCGACACCAATGGCCAGAAAAGGCTGCGGGTGTGCGAGGGATGAAGTTGCGAAAACGCGGTTTGCGGAGTCTGCCATGGCAGGTGTCCTTTCTTCGTTCTGACGGTTCAATCGATCTAACGCGATGCGGGGCATAGGCTTATTTCGGGTACTGGGTCAGTTTGAATTTTGACTCTTTGTGTCATGATCAAGAAAATTCAAACTGACCCAGTACCTTATTTCGCCAGCTCTCGGCGATTGGCCTTAGCCCAGGCGCTATCTTTGGGGACGGCCTTCATGGGCGGCCCACCCTCGGTGCCGCAGGAGCATGGACCCTCGGTCTTGGCTTCGGTCATGCAAGAGCAGGACTTCGTTTTTAGGCAGGCGCATACGTAGACGACCTTGCCCTTGATTTGCGTGTCGCTGGCAGGCGGATTTTGCGGCTGGTTCTGCGGCTGATTCCGAGTGCCGCCGCTGGCAGGAATCAAGGCCAGCGAAAGCAACAAGGCAAGAATGGCTGTAGTGATTTTTACTTTGGTTTTCATCATCTTCCGCATGGTTGTCCTCAAAACGTGAAAGTTGAATTCAGCGTGGCGGGAGCCGGCAATTCGGTCCGGCTCGCATGCGCGTTTCGCGGCGCAAGAATGATACTGAAAATGGCTGCGCGCAATATCCACTTGACCGTCTTTTCATATAGCCATTATGATTTCCGCGACATGAAGAAAGTGCCTTCGGGAATTTCCCCGGTTATCGCCATCAACAAGAAGTTGGCGAAGTCCCTGTACCGGCAGGTGTACGAGGGCTATCGCAAAGCGATTGTGGAGGGCAACGTGCGCGCGGGACAGCGAGTTCCGTCGACTCGCGTGCTGGCGCAGGAACTGGGAATCTCGCGCATTCCGGTCTTGAGCGCGTACGCGCAACTCCTGGCGGAAGGGTATTTCGAAAGCCGCGTTGGTTCGGGGACGATTGTGTCGCGGTCGCTGCCGGAGAGGGCGACCGCGTCTGAGCCGGCGAGCGCTTTGTCGACCAAAGCGAATGCGGGGCGCCGGCCGCTCTCCAAACGTTGCTTGGCCCTCGCGAGCCGGGAAGACTTTTACCGCCGGCGCGGAGCGGGACCGTTCGTAGCCAGTCAAGTCGCTTTTGAACATTTTCCGCTGCAAGTGTGGAACAGCTTGGTGACGCGGCACTCGCGAAGCATGCGCGCCAAGTCTCTCGATTACGGCGATCCGATGGGGTTAAAGGAGCTGCGGGAAGCGATCGCCGCGCATCTGCGAACGGCGCGCGGAGTACGCTGTGAGGCGCCGCAGATCCTGATCGTGAGCGGCTCGCAGCAGGGGCTGGAGATAACCACCCGTGCGCTGGTTGATCCGGGGAATCGCGTTTGGATGGAGGAGCCGGGCTACGGTTTTGCGCGAAGTGTTTTTGCATGTAGCGGCTGCCGCATCGTGCCGATTCCGGTTGACGCAGAGGGACTGAACGTCGCCGCCGGGATGAAAAAATGCCGCGACGCGCGGGCCGTGTTGGTGACGCCGTCCCACCAGTATCCGCTGGGGGTCACGATGAGCGCCTCGCGACGGCTGCAATTGCTGGATTGGGCGGAACGCCGCGGAGCTTGGATCATCGAGGACGACTATGACAGCGAATACCGCTATGAAAGTATGCCGGTCACTTCGTTGCAAGGACTGGACCGCAATTCTCGCGTGGTGTACATCGGAACGTTCAGCAAGGTGCTGTTTCCCTCTCTGCGGCTGGGTTACGTGGTCATTCCCGCGGATCTGGTAGAGCGCTTTCTGGCGGTGCGGTTTGCGATCGACATCAGTCCGGCGAACTTTCATCAGGGGGTGCTCGCGGATTTCATTCGCGAAGGCCATTTTTCGCGGCATATCCGAAGGATGCGCTTGGTGTATGCGGAACGCCGGAGCGCTTTGATCGAGAGCCTTCGCAAGGAATTGGGGCCGATGGCGGAAATAGGAGGCGCAGAGGCGGGCATGCATCTTTCCGTAATATTGAAAGGGATCTCAGACCGTGAGGTGGCTGAGCGCGCGGCGCGCCAGAACCTTTGGTTAGTGCCTCTGTCGCGGCTCTATCTAGGCAAGAAGACGAGGCAGGGATTCATTTTGGGATTTGGCAGCGTCGCCGTGGAAGAAATACCGGACGCGGTGCGCAAACTGCGAGCACTGCTGGGTTTGAAGTGAAAAGAGCAATGTCGGCGCGATTGCGAGGCTTCAGGAGCGGCCGAGGTGGACGGAGCCGAAGCCGGTTTCGAGCTCGACGGGCGAGCCGCCTTTGCCGAGCTGGCCGCGCAGGGACGAATGGCTGGAAGTCTCGGTGACGGTGAGCGGCACATCCGTGGACACGTGTCCCATGCCGGTTTGCGCGTCAATATCCGCATTCAAATCCGAAGGCACGCGCAAGGCTACATCGCCGAAGCCGGATTCGAGGCGCCAATCGTTGTGAATCTGTGAGCCCGAATCCGCCTCGGCGCGAACGCTTCCAAATCCACTCTTCAGTTCCAGCGAGTCGAAGCGGCCGTCGGCGGTGATGTCGCCGAATCCGGTTTCGCCGCGGAGCTGGCCATTGAATTCGGGGAAGTGAATGCCTCCAAAGCCGGTATCAACGCGCGCTTCCGCGTGGAGATTTTCTCCGCGGATGTCGCCGAAACCGGTATGAAGGTCAAGATGCGAGCCAGAGGGCACTTCGAGGTCGATCTCGACTCTCGGCGAGTGCCAGTGAAACCATCCGCCGCCGTGATTTTCGGGAGTGCGGACGCGAATTTCGACGTGGTTGCCATCCTGCGAATCGGAAACCTCGACGTCGGATGGAATGCTCCAATAGGTGGTGGTGACGTTGGCGTGAATGGAGCTTGCCGCGCCGTGGACGATATGCAGAGTGCCATAATCGGCCTCGACGCGCAGATCCGCCGCTGCGCCGGAGACGTTCCAGGTTTTGGTCCACGTGCCGTCGGCGGCGAAGAGTGAAGGCGCCGCGCTGCAAGTGCCGAGGAAACAAACGAAGGCGAAAATCGCCGCTGTCTTTCGCATCAGGATCCTCCCACTCCGACAGAGGGAAAAGCAGATTCCCTGCCTGCGGCAGGCAGGCTCGTCGTCCCGACCAAAGGCGCCGGGACTCGCCCGCCGCGGCGGGCAAGCTCGGAATGACATGCTGTTTCTTTTCATCATAACGTTACATTTTCGAGATGTGAATTGAGCCGTCGCCGGTGTGGACCAGGAGCGGCGGGCCGCCCGCGCCAATTTTGCCGTGAATGGTGGTGCCGGAAATAATGCCGGAGGTCGTTACAGGAAAATCGAGAGTGATGTGGCCGTCGCCGGTATGGGCGTCGAGATCGGCGTTGAGGCCGTCGGGCAGGCGAAGGGAGACGCTGCCGTCGCCGGAGCGCACGGACCAATCGTTGGTGATTTTCGAGCCGGAGAGCACTTCGGCGTCCACACTGCCGTCGCCGGATTCGAGAGAGAGCGTGTCGAACCTGCCGGTGACTTCGATCCTGCCGTCGCCGGAGTCGGCGCGCAGCTCGCCGTCAAAATCGGTTCCGCGAATGTGACCGTCGCCGGAATGCAGGCGCACCTGGCCTTTCAATCCGGTGGCGTCGATATTTCCGTCGCCGGTGGAAATGCGCAACTGGCCTTGGAACGCCTGTGAGGTGACGCTGCCATCCCCGGTAGAGATGTCGAAATCGGCGTCGCGCGGAAGGCTAAGCTCGATGCGCACGGAGCGATTGTTCCAGCCAAAAGAAAAATGGAAAGTCGGGACGTGGACCTCGAGGTCGACTTCGTTGCCGGTTTGGCTCTCGGTGATGCGCACGCCGTTATCGCCAATTGGCCAGCCGTTGGTGGTGACATGCGCGTCGATTTGATTGCTGCCGGAGACATAGAGGTCGACGTGGCCGTCGTTGGTGATGACGCGAAGGTTGGGGCGGCCGCTGAGCTTGTAGGATTTCTGCCATTCCTCGGCGTGAGCGGGGATGGCAGCGAGCGTTGCAAAAGCGAATAAGCCGGCGAGCGCGCAAGACGTCAGCCAAAAACGACGCATACAAAGACCTCCTCGTTGATGTTCAGTTGAATGTACGCAGTTTAGCATTAAAAAGTTCCCCACGAGTTGGACGCCGGAGAACGGCTGGGGTTAGCGCGCCGCTGCCTTGTGCGCCGCGCCCGGTTTCGCGCGGAGGGCGGCGGTGAATTTCTCGAAAGGCAGGGTGTTGAGGACGTCGCGGGCTTCGAGCCAGCCGCGGCGGGCGGTCTCGACGCCATATTTCATCACGCGAAGCTGCACGGTGGCGTGCGCGTCGGTGGAAATGACGACTTTGACGCCGCGCTGCTTGGCGAGGCGCAGATGCACGTCGCGCAAATCAAGGCGGTCGGGATAGGCGTTGCATTCGACGGCGACGCCATATTTGCGGCAGGCGTCCAGCACTTTTTCCATGTCGTAATCGAAAGGATCGCGGCGCAGCAGCAGGCGGCCCGTGGGATGGGCGAGAATCTGCGTGTAAGGATTTTCGATGGCGGCGAGGATGCGTTCGGTCATCGCGGATTTGTCGAGGTTCATATAGGAATGAACGGAGGTGACGACGAGGTCGAGCTGGGCGAGGACTTCGTCGCTGAGGTCGAGCGCGCCGGTTTTCAGAATGTCGACTTCGCTGCTGGCGAGCAGGCGAATGCCGCCGACGGATTTTTCGGCGTCGCGAATTTTCTTGATTTGCTGCATGGTGCGGCGCTCGTCGAGGCCGTTGGCGACGGTGACGGCTTTGGAATGGTCGGTGAGGGCGATGTATTCGTAGCCGAGTTCGCGGGCGGCTTCGGCCATTTGTTCGATGGAATGTTTGCCGTCGGAGGCGGTGGTGTGCATTTGCAAATCGCCGCGAATGTCGGCGAGGGTGATGAGCTTCGGGAGTTTCCCATTTTCGGCGGCCTCGATTTCGCCGGTCATTTCACGCAATTCCGGTTCGATATACGGCAGCTTGAGCTTCGCGTAGATGTCTTCTTCGGTGCGGCTGGCGACGATTTTGCCGCCCTTCAGAGTGGTGAGCGCGTATTCGTTGAGGGTGTAGCCCATCGAGTTGGCGCGGCCGCGCAGCGCGACGTTGTGCTCCTTCGAGCCGGTGAAATAGAGCAGCGCGGCGCCATAGCTCTCCGCGGCGATGACGCGCACGTCGACTTGCATGCCGTTCGGCAGCAGGAAACTGACTTTGTTTTCGCCGTGGGCCAGCGTCTGTTCGATGGGCGGGAATTTCAAAATGTGCTCGCAGATGGCGTCGACTTTTTTCTGCGAAGATTTGCCGGCGGGCACGACGATGAAATCGAGATCGCCGATGGTTTCCTTGCCGCGGCGCAGCGAGCCGGCTGGAGTGACGGATGCGATCTGGTCGCCGAGCTGCTGGATGTATTCGGTGACTTGCTCGGCGGTTTTCTCGGCGGCGTTGATGCGGAAGCGGCCCGTGGAGCGCTGGAAAAATTCCACGGCTTTCAAAATGTTTTCTTCGGTTTTTTCGCCGAAGCCGGCGACGTCGCGCAGTTTCTGTTCGCGCGCGAGTTTGGCAACGTCTTCGACGGTGCCGGCCTTGAAATTCTTCCACAGGAATGCGGCTTTCTTCGGGCCGAGGCCCTGGAGCGAGAGCACGTCGAGCAGGGTCGGCGGGTATTTTTTCAGGAGCTTTTTGCGCAGGCCGTAGTCGCCGGTGGCGATGATTTCGTCGATGTGCTCGGCCATGTTGTCGCCGATACCGGGAAGTTCGGTGAGCTTCTTGCGGTCCTTGGCTAGTTCCTCGACGCGCTCGTGCAGGCTGTAAATCAGCTCCGCCGCTTTTTCGTAGCTGCGGTAGCGCCCGATGATCGCGCCGTCGATTTCGAGAAGCTGCGCGGTTTCGTGGAGGATGCGCGCGATTTCACGATTTTCCATGGTGGGATTATAGAAGGAAAGTTAGGGAAATGTGGAGATGAAGTGAACGGATGGCCGCTGTTAGTGGAAATCGACCTCGACGTTGACGACATTCGTGGTTGGGTCGGCGTGAATGCTATATTGCGGACTTCCCACCCGCACGCCGCTGCGGTACAGATCCGGCAGAGCCTGTTTCATGAATTGCGGCAAATAGGTTCCGTCGTAGACATCTCCGGGGTGGAGTTTCCATGCTGTGAGAAGGCGGCGCGTCAGGTTTTCGGGAAGGCCCGTAACGGTGACGGCGCCAACGTGGAACTGAGGGCCTTCGTTAACCGAGAACTGATAGGTTACGTGCCGGGTGGCGTCATCGAGATTTCGCTGGGGTGAAATAGCGATCCGCAGATAGCCTTGCTTCAAATACGCGTCGCGGACGGCTTGCATGCCGTCGTCGAACTTCTGCATGTTGGCAACGCCTTCTGCATGCATGCCGAGTAACTTGTTCAACGCATCCGCGGAAAATACGCGATTGTCAGCCCACTCGTCGCCTTTCCACGCATAGGAGACGCCTTCTTCGACAGGAACATTGACGGAAATATCTTGGGAAGGCGCGCTTGCGTTGGCAGTCAGAAGTTGCGGCTGAGCCGCGTCGAAATGGGCGCGCAGATAACCGAGTTCGCCGTAAAGCGGAAGGAGCGTTTTCGAAACAAAAGTGTCGACTTCGGTGGCCGTGTAGTCCTGGCCTAGCAGCGCTTTGGCATTCTTTTGCAATTTGTCTTCTGCGATCGCGCTGGCTCCCGGGAAATGAATCTCGCGGATCGGCAGAGCGACGGCGGAAACGCTGAATACGACCGCTGTTATTGGCCCACCCAACTCCTTCGCGAACGGCATTGACAGCACATTGCCGGGCACGCCCTTCTGTTTGAGCATCGCCGCTAAGGAATCGTTTATGGCTTGCAGCATCAGGCCGCTCTGAGGCACCGAGCCGTTGTACAGCGGAACGTCCCGCGTAAGTTGGGCGGTCAGTTCTGCGGGGGTGAACCATACAAGATTGTCGAATTGGCAGGCCACCAATTCTTGCGCCTCGACAACCTCGAATTCGAGATCCATTTCGTTATTCTGGGTTCGATAGTGGTACGTCACGTTCTGGAAGACGCCATATTGCGTAAGCCGATTTGCAGCGGCGTTCAGGTCTTGCAGAGTGATAGTCTCGCCCAAAAAAAGTTGGCTCACCGCAACAACCTGGGCTTCGTTGAACTGGCGCAGGCCGGTAACGGAAATCTTCATCAGGCGAAAGCCGGAGGCTGTCTGCGTCTGCGCCTGCGCGGAAAACGCTAAAACCGAGGCAGCGAAGAGCGCGAAGAGAAAGAAGCCGGGCCGTCGAGAGGCAGTTTTCACGCGGCCATTATACGGGTAGGAACGACAAAGGGAAGTACCGCTTGGCCCCCATGCTTCCAATCAACAGATCAGGAAAGTTTGACGACGTTGGCGGCTTGGTCGCCTTTGGGGCCGGGGACGATGTCGAATTCGACGCGGTCGCCTTCGCGGAGGGTTTTGAATTTGTCGCCGACGATGGCGGAGTAGTGGACGAAGACGTCCGGGCCGTCGTCGCGGCCGAGAAAGCCGAAGCCCTTCGCGTTATTGAACCATTTCACGGTGCCGTGCATTTCGTTATATCGCCCGCCAAGGAATGATTATCGCGTGATTTTGCAGTTGCGGCGGAATTTTGTGCAGACAGGATGCCGGCCTGAAGGCCGGCGGTACAACAGGCAACTGCAGATTCCTCGCGGCGGGCAGGCTCGGAATGACAAGCTGGCAAGTTTGTCAGCGGGGCTTAATTTGTCGGCGGCGGGGTTTGGCGGCGCAAAAGCGGAGGTAATACAAAATGCCGGCGATGGATTTGGCGTCGCGCAATTTGCCGGTGCGAATCCAGTTTTCCATTTCGCGCGGAGAAAAGGCGCGCGCGGTGATGCGTTCATCTTCTTCGGGATGCGCGATGCCGGCGCGAAGATCGCGCGCGACGTAGACGACCATACGTTCGCTGACGAAGCCGGGAGTGGGGAAAACGTCCAGAATTTTCTGCCAGCGGCGCGCGGTGTAGCCGGTTTCTTCGAGCAATTCGCGTTTGGCGCCGGGAAGCGGCTGCTCGCCGGGCTCCATGCGGCCCGCGACCAGTTCCCACAAATATCCGCCGACGGAATGGCGATACTGGCAGATGAGCAGCATGCGGCCGTCGTCGAAAACGGGGAGCACGACGACGGAGCCGTTGTGAACCACGTATTCGCGCGTGGCTTCGACGCCGTTCGGCTCTTTCACTTGCTCGCGGCGGACGTCGAAGACGCGTCCATGGAAGACGGTTTCGCTGGACAGGATTTTGGCGCGCGGGCTCATGCGATTCTCCGATGGACATCATAAGCGCGGAAGCAGAAGGCGAAAAGCAAAAATGCGGGCGTGAAATGCGCAAATCGCGGGGCGGGCGAATTGGCAGCGGCGGCGAGGATTGCGTATACTGGCGCGGGAATTTTGCGGCGAGAATAATCTATGGCCATGCAGACGCTGATCATCGACGACGAACGGCCCGCGCGGGAGGAACTGGCGTTCCTGTTGAAGGGGATTCCGGAGGTCGCGATTATCGGGCAGGGAAAAAACGGGCTGGACGCGGTGAACTTGATCAAGGAGCACAATCCGGATTTAGTTTTTCTGGACGTGCAGATGCCGGGGCTCGATGGCTTCGGCGTGATCAAAAAACTGGCCGAGAAGAAAATCAAGATGCCGCAGATTATTTTCGCGACGGCCTTCGACGAATACGCGGTGCACGCGTTCGAAGTGAACGCCGTGGATTACGTGCTGAAGCCGTTCGACAAGGGGCGCGTGGCCAAGGCGGTGCAGCGCGCGAAGAAAATGATCGAGGCGCAGACCTCGCCGGTGGAGAGGCTCGAGACGCTGGTCGAGCAACTCGGCGGCCCGAAACCGGCGGAAGGCGCGAAGCACGTGAAATTGCTGCTGAAGGCGCAGCAGCGGATGTTTTTGGTGGACGCGGAAGAAATGGTGTACGCGTCGATTCAGGACGGAACGATCACGATATTCACGAAGGACGCGGAAGGCGTTTCGAATTACCGCACGATTGAGGAGTTGCAGTCGCAGCTGGATTCGGAGCGATTCTGGCGCGCGCACCGGTCGTATTTGGTGAATATCGATCACATCAAAGAAGTGGTGCCGTGGTTCAAGTCGAGCTTCATGCTGAAAATGAGCGACAAGCGCACGAGCGAGATTCCCGTGAGCCGCGCGCAGACGCGCAGGTTGAGGGAATTGATTAAGATGTGAGAGGGACACGCATGGGGAAGTCAGAGCTTGTGATGGCCTAGTAGCATCAGTAGGCCGAAAGCAAGGAAGAATAGAAAACCCGCAGAGAAAACGTAGTAGGGAATGCGCAGTTTAGGCCACAGCCACATCGGAAGCTGATCTGCGAACTTGTCGCTCCATGTCTCGCTGAAACGCGGTATCGGGGCCGCCTCGTCGGCCTCAGGCTTCCAGCGCGACGCAATCCAAGTCGCTCGGAGATTCGCCAAGAGCAGTGCAGCTATGAGGATTTTGACGGCCGGATTCCCAGTGCTCAGCAAAGAATCAATGACATACAAAATGAGCACCACTATGGCGGCATAGCGGCTGTGCTCGCGTACTCCCACACCACCGAAATAGTAAAAAAGCAAAACAAATATGCCAGCTATCGGGTGGCCGGCAATCGCTGACATCGCAAACGAAAGAAGTGCGAGGATCGAGCATACCCAGTAGCCTTGCGCTCCGAGATAGTCGACATCATTGCTGGTTCCAACAGAAGGCCAAAGCAGACTCTTAAGACGACCTTCACTTTTGACCGGTGAATTCGAAATCCCAAGCGTTTGCATTTCGCGGATTTGACCATAATGGCGAAGTGAAGTCCACAATGACTTACTGCGGGGCTGGTTACGGTACCCTTACGAATGTCAAGGAGCATGGCTGTCGTCCTCGGTAGCAAGCTTGCGATTTATTGATGCTGTGCTAGCATCGCGTTTACACCTGCCGGATGGATTTCTCGCTCAACTCGGAACAAAAAGTGCTGCGCGACACGGTGCGGCAGTTCATGGAGACGGAGATGCGTCCGGTGCTGCGCGCGTACGAGCGCGAGGAGAAATTTCCGGCGGCGGAGCTGCGCAAGCTGGGTGAGCTGGGCTGCTGCGGGATGCTCATCCCCGAAGAGTGGGGCGGCGCGGAGATGGACACGGTCAGCTACGCGGTGATGCTGGAAGAAGTGGCGCGCGTGTGCGCGTCGACGGCGGTGACGCTGAGCGTGACGAATTCCGTGGTGGCCGTGCCGGTGTGGAAGTTCGGCACCGAGGCGCAGAAGAAAAAATATCTGCCGCGGCTGGCGAAGGGCGAAATTCTCGGCTCGTTTTGTCTGACGGAGCCGCAGGCGGGCTCGGACGCGGCGGCGATTCAGACGCGCGCCGTGCGCCAGGGCGATTTTTACCTGCTGAACGGGACGAAAAGCTGGGTGTCGAGCGGCGGGCAGACGGGAATTTACGTGGTGTTCGCGAAGACCGATCCCGCCGCTGGCGCAAAAGGCGTGACGGCGTTTCTGGTCGAGCCAACGTTTCCGGGTTTTCGCGTGGCGCGCTATGAAGATAAGATGGGCCTGCGAATTTCCAAATCGGCGGAGCTGTCGTTCGACGATTTGCGCGTGCCGGTGGAGAATCGCATCGGCGAAGAAGGGCAGGGGCTGAAGATTGCGTTCGAGGCGCTCGACGGCGGGCGCGTGGGAATCGCGGCGCAGTCGGTGGGGATTGCGCAGGCGGCGTTCGAGGCGGCGGTGAAGTATGCGAAGCAGCGGCGCGCATTTGGTAAAACAATTGGCGAGTTCCAAGCGATTCAGTGGATGCTCGCGGACATGCAGACGGAGATCGAGGCGGCGCGCGGGCTGCTCTATTACGCGGCGTGGATGCGCGATCAGGGCGCGGCGTTCGCGGCGGCGCGTCGCGGCGCGCAGGCGTCTCGCGCAAAACTGTACGCGAGCGAGATGGCCAATCGCGTCTGCGCGAAGGCGGTGCAAATTCACGGCAGCCAGGGATTTTCGCGGGAGAGCGATGTGGAACGGTATTATCGCGATGCGCGCGTGCTGACGATTTATGAGGGGACGAGCGAGATTCAGCGCACGGTGATCGCGAGAGAGCTTTTGAAGCAATGACCCTTCCTTCATCAGGGCAAGCGAGTGACAAGTGACGAGTGACGAGAAAAATCAAGTACAACGGCAAAAACGCAAGCGCGTCTTGAGCGGGATGCGGCCGACGGGCCCGCTGCACATCGGGCATTACTTCGGCGCGCTGTCGAACTGGCTGAAGATGCAGGAGGAGTACGACTGCTTCTACTTCGTGGCGGATTGGCACGCGCTGACCACGCATTACGCGGACAGTTCGCAGGTGGCGTCGAACACGCTGGAAGTGGCGACGGATTGGCTGGCGGTGGGGCTGGACCCGAAGAAGGCGACGCTGTTCATTCAATCGAGCGTGCCGGAGCATGCGGAGCTGCATCTGCTGCTGTCGATGATTACGCCGCTCTCGTGGCTGGAGCGCGTGCCGACGTACAAAGAGCAGATCGAGAATCTGCGCGACAAGGATTTGGGGACGTATGGGTTTTTGGGGTATCCGCTGCTGCAGGGTGCTGACATTGTGATGTATGGAGAAGCGGGGCAGGAGTTGTTGGTGCCGGTGGGGGAGGATCAGGCGCCGCATATTGAGATGACGAGAGAGGTTGTGAGGAAGTTTAATTCGCATTTCTCATTTAGAGTCAGCGATAAACTCTTCAAGGACCGAGACGCGCTTGTTCGGATTCTAGGCAACACGCCATTGCCCTTTAGAGAGGCGCCTGCGAGCGGACGTATTACGGGGGAGCAGTTCGACGAGTTTTTTGGCGATTCGACTCCTGCGGACATCACAAACGATCTGGGAAAGCTTGCTGCCGAAATGGGACACGACAATTTCCTCGAAAAGCAAGGACCGGATGCTAAATATTTCCCGTTTGTGCGGCACGTTCTGCAAGAGCCGGATGTGATTTTGACCGAAACTCCTCGCGTCCCCGGCACCGACGGGCGGCGGATGGCGAAGAGTTACGGGAACGCGATTTGGCTGAGCGACACGCCGGAGGAGATTCGCGCGAAGACGCGCAACATGATGACCGACCCGCAGCGCGTACGGCGGACCGATCCCGGCCGGCCGGAAGTTTGCCCCGTGTTTGCGTATCATAATTTATTTCCGGAGAAGAAAAGCGCGGAGGATTGCGCGCGCATCGAGCGCGTGGACCGCGAGTGCCGGACGGCGGCGATTGGCTGCGTGGACTGCAAGAAGCTGATGGCCGACGCGCTGGTGAAATGGATCGAGCCGATTCAAGCGCGGCGCGCGAAGTACGAGGCGAATCCCCAGCAAGTGTGGGCTGTGCTGGAGGACGGCTCGAGGCGCGCAAAAAAAGTCGCCGAGCAAACCATGGAGCGCGTGCGCAAGGCGGTGTTCAACTGGGAAGGCGCGGGAAGAGTGGGCGTTGCAGCCGGACGAAGTGAAAGGTAAAGTCGCGGCCGGTAAACCTGCGGCAGGAACGCCGACCTGCATTTCTGCACCATCCGGAAAGCCGGCCCTTCGTCTTCACCCGTAAACAAAATGGAATAGAATGCGAGAATAATCCTGCGCCTCGACGGCGAAATCGTGAGAAAGTGTGATGGATGGCGGCGAACGCACAACCCGATTACCAAATCAATTTGCCCGCATACGAAGGGCCTCTCGATTTGCTGCTCGATTTGGTGCGCAAGCAGGAAATCGACATCCACAATATTCCCATCGCGAAACTCACCCAGCAGTACCTCGATTATTTGCACCAGCTCGAAAAACTGAACGTGGATATTTCCGCGGATTTCCTGTACATGGCCGCGACGCTGATTTACATCAAATCGAAGATGCTGCTGCCCGTGGATCCGCTGGCGCCGCCGGAGGAGCAGGACCCGCGCAACGAATTGGTGTACCGGCTGCTGGAGCACGAGAAATTCAAGAACGCGGCGCAGATGCTCTACGAAAAGCAGCAGCTCGAAGCGCACGTGTGGTCGCATCCGGATATGTCGCTGTATCAGAGCGAAGAGACGGAAGGCGAGCTGATCGTGTCGCTGGTGGACTTGGTGAAGGTATTTCAGCAAGTGCTCGAGCGGCGGCGCGCGGTGGCCAAGATCGAGCTGGCGCACGAAGTGGTGACCGTGGCGCAGATGATGGAGCAGTTGCGGACGCGGCTGATGGCGAGCGATGAGGCCGTGTCGCTGAAGGAATTTTTCGAGGCGTGCGCGTCGCGGCGATCGATGATCGTGGCGCTGCTGGCCGTG
>JBAPRL010000065.1:0-21009 GCA_049281095.1 Candidatus Acidiferrales bacterium | reverse complement strand
GCAATGAGTTGGTGTGCACCGCGCGTCGCGTTGGGAGGGGAAGCGAAATGCGATACGGAGATGAATTGATATGAATTGGGCGTCCAGTTCGGAGGTCAGGGAAATGCGCGAGGATATGTCGAGTCTGCTGGCAAGCGTTCAGGAACATGCATCGAGCTGGTTTGCGGCGCTGGACAAGCGGCCGGTGCGCGCGACGGTATCGGGCGACGAGCTGCGGCAGATGCTGGGAGGACCGCTTGCGGAGGAGGGAATTGCGCCGCAGAAGATCGCGGAGTTGCTTGCGAACGCGGGAATGAAAGGAGCGATCGCTTCCGCGGGGCCGCGATACTTCGGATTTGTGGTAGGCGGGACGCTTCCTGCGGCGGTTGCCGCGGACTGGCTGGTGTCGGCGTGGGATCAGAACACCGGGATATTTGCGCTGTCTCCGCTGGTGGCCGTGATCGAGCAGATCACCGGAGCGTGGTTGCGAGAACTGGCAGGATTGCCGCCGACGATGAGTTTCGGGTTTGTGACGGGCGGTCAGATGGCGAACTTCACCGGGCTGGCCGCGGCGCGGCATCGAGTGTTGCGTGATGCCGGGTGGGACGTGGAGGCGAACGGGCTTTTTGGGGCGCCGCCGATTGACGTGGTGGTGAGCGAGGAAGCGCACTACACGATATTCATGGCGCTGCGATTGCTGGGTCTGGGAGCGAGTCGAGTTCAACGAATCCCCACGGACGGCCAGGGGCGGATGCGCGCGGATGAATTGGCTGCCGCTTTGCGCAAACACCGGGGACCTTGCATCGTATGTGCGCAGGCGGGAAATGTGAATACTGGCGCGTTCGATCCCATCGATGGGATTGCGGAATCGGCGAAGGAGCGCGGGGCGTGGCTGCACGTGGACAGCGCGTTCGGTCTGTGGGCCGCGGCTTCGCGCGAACACGCGGCGCTGGTGCGCGGTGTGGAGAAGGCGGATTCGGTGGCGACGGATGCGCACAAGTGGCTGAACGTTCCGTACGACTGCGGGATCACTTTTTGCGCGGACGAAGCGGCTCATCGGAGCGCGATGTCGCTGGCGGCCGCATATATTGTGGCCACGGGGAACGAGCGGGATCCGCACGAGTTCGTGCCCGAGGAATCGCGGCGCGGCAGAGCGGTGCCCGTATATGCAGCGGTGCGATCACTGGGACGGCAAGGTTTTGCTGAATTGATCGAGCGCAACTGCCGGCAGGCGCGGCGATTTGGCGAAGCTTTGCGCGCTGCAGGATATGAAGTGCTGAACGAAGTGGCGCTCAATCAGGTGCTGGTTTCGTTTGGCACGGCGGAGCAGACGCAGCGGACCATCACGGCGATCCAAGAGGACGGCACGTGCTGGTGCGGCGGAACTGTGTGGAAGGGCCGCACGGCGATGCGCATCAGCGTGAGCAACTGGTCAACGACAGACGTGGACGTGGAGCAGAGCATCGAGGCGATGCTGCGGGCGGCGCGGTCGAGTAAAACAAGTGGCTAGTGGCGAGTGACCAGTGGCTAGAAAAAAACAGAAGACATCGCGCGGGTGAAGCGCGCGAAAGGAAGGCCGCAAAAGACGCGGCCGTTCTTTGGCAAGGAACAAGGCGGAAAAGGTGTGGCTCGCGGGTTGTGCATGCATATGGCCACCGAAGTTATGTTCGAAATTGTGTTTGGTTAAATTGAGTTGGTTGTTCATTTGCGCTCACTGTGGTTGCGACCAGCGTGCTCTCCAGCAGCGCAAGAATTGATCGTTCCTCGCCTCTTCCAAGCCACAAGCCAAATTTTGGGAGCACGATTCCAAACAAGACTAGTGCAGAAGGGACGAGCAAGCCTACCCATAGATTGCCTTCAATAGATCTAGTTTTCAGGAGCGCATCCCGCAGACTTTCGACGAAAAGTGGAATGCCTATCAGAATTGCTATTGCAAGCCATATTCGCATAGACAACTTAGCGTCTCGACGAGCATCGAAGTAGCCCTCGACCCGTGTGCCGCGAGGCAGGGAGACGAGGCTGCCGTAGAATCGCGGAGCGAAATCGTTCCGGTAATATCGGCGCTTGTGGAGACAAAACGCATTACCTTCAAATCTGCCGATAATCGGCTTGGAACCTTTGTAGCCGGAGAGGGACAAAAATGTCCAACGTTCCGGGTCGACGGATTCAATAAGACGACGGCGACATTCCTCCAGGTTGAAATCAGTACACAGTGTGACCGGGTGTCTGAGTTTCATTGGGAACGCTCAAGCGACGTCGAAGATTACACCATACTAGCGGAGCCTTCAAAAAGACGCTGAAAATCACGCCTCGCGCGGCGAGGCGTGAGTTACGGCGCCGTCGCAAGGAAGAGGACCAGCGGGTTCCAATAATTTTCGTGCCAGCCTTCGGCGAGGTGCTCTCCTGTGCCTTGCGGGAAGCCGGTATGGTCAAAAATGATTTTTGTGCCGGAGTCCTGTTCGGTGAGTTCGAATTTCGCAATCGAATAAGTGCCCGGAGTCCAAGTCATCGGACGCCAAGCCTGGACGATGCGCTTGTTGGGGACAAGCTCGATATTCCTGCCGGTAACGTAACCGCCAAAAAGTGAAAATGCGCCGCCCGCGACGGGGCTGATGATCGTGGGCTTGGTTGCGGGAGCCATGCCGGACTGCATGGCGGCGCTGAGCTTGGAGACTTTGTCGAACTGCGCGGTGACGGTAAGCGCTTGGTAGACGCGACTGGGGCCGGCTTTGAAAACAGGCTCCATATGTATGGATTCCGCGGTATGCGAGATTTCATCAGCGCTGTCAGCCCGGGCATTCGCTGAGCCCAGAACCAGGCCGCCAAATGCGGCGGCGGCGCCGAAGATGATTTGCCGCCGAGTGGGGGTATTGGCCGACGGTGCCGAGTTGTTTCGTTCGGTCATTGTTTTCTCCAAAGGTGAATTTGCTCGAGACTTCAGGGTGCTGGCGGCATAGAAACACGAAATGAGATTACGGCCAAGAGCATATTTTTCGGTCAGGCGAGCGCGAATCTTTTGCGTGTCTTAGGTTCGCGACGAGCGATCAGAACGGTGTGAGGGCGAAAAGGTGGGCGCGGAAGGGGTCGAGGCGGATGTAGAGGCCGGACTCGGCGAGTTCGGCGCCGGAGCGCGGGTAGGGAACGTCGTGGAGCTGGTCGAGAAATGTGTACTGCTGCGACGCGGAAATTCCTTCGGAGATGCGCACGCGGCATTGCGACGCGGCGCCGGCAAGATTCACGACGACAATTTTGCGAGCGTTTGTTGAGAGCCACTGATACGCGACGAGATTGCGAAAGGTGTCGTCGCCCGCAGAGCTGACCTCGAGGAGTTTCCATTGGCCGGAGTGAAAAACGGGTTCGCCGGAGAGCTTCAAGATGCGCTCGTAGAAAGCGCGCGTCGCTGTGTCGGGTTTTTCCGGCGCGGCGACGGCGAGAGGAATGGGCAGATGAATTTTGCGGCCGTCGAGCTGGCCGTGATGATAAAAGCGCATGCCAGGAAGCGTGGCGATCAAAGTGGCAAAGGCTTCGAGCTTGGCGGCGCCAAACGTTGCGGCGGCGCGGGCCTCGTCGTGGTTTTCGAGAAAGCGCGCGGCGCGGCTTTGTGCGGCAACGTCGGCGGCGAGGCGCGTGTGGACTTCGTCAATGTGGCCGTCGTGCAAGGCGTCGTAAAGGCCTTTGTCGTAGGTGAACTGAAAGCCCAGCGATTGAATGGGAGCTTCGCAGTTCCAGTAGACTTCAGCGAGCCAGACAAATTCCCGCGGCAGAGCGGCGATGGCTTCGCTCCAGAATTCGCGAGGAGGAGGTTTGCGTCCGGCGAGAAGCGGGGCCCAAGTACGCGCGAAAATATCGTTCAAGACGAGCATGGCCATGTCGCAGCGAACGCCGTCGCAGTGCTTGGAGATTTCGCGGAGTTCGGCGACGAGCGCAGCGCGCGCGGCGGGCTCGAAATAATCGAGCTGCACGACGTCGCGCCAAGCAGGGAAGTAAGGATCGCGGCCGTGGGCGAAGAGAATGGGTTCGCCGGCGGTTTCTTGCAAGAAGAACGCGGAGGGATCCCTGCGGAAATCGTCCTGCGTGCCGCGAATGAAGTATTCGGGATGCGCGGAGGCCCAAGGATGGTCGGGCGCAGTGTGGTTGGCGACGAAATCGAGAATCAGGCCGATGTGGCGGGAGCGCAATTGTTCACGGGCGTAGTCGAGATCGGCCCAGGAGCCGATGCGCGGGTCGGGCTGATATTGGCGGACGGAATAGGGCGAGCCGACGATCTGGCTGAGTTTCCAGCCGGGAAGGGCCTGGTCGAATCCAGGGAAACTGGGAGGATCGAGCTGAAAAAATCTGCGGCCTACGGGGCTGCGTTGCCAGACGCCCATGAGCCAAATGAAATCGAAGCCGAGGCGGGCGATTTCATCCCATTCGGTTGGAGGGACGTCGCGCAAAGCCATGCGGCGGCTATATTTTGCGGAGAGCTCTTCGAGCCAAGCCCAAGTGTTGATTTCGTAAAGATGCGGATGAGGGCGATAAGGAAGCGGGCTCGGAGTGGCTGGGACGGGCATTTTCAGAGGGAGGCTATGCCGCGGAGAGACGGTTGTCAACGGCGGGCGGGATCAGGCGCGCGGAGCGCGCTGTATGGACAAAGACGGGGGAAAGTGGCAGAGTATTGACGAAATTGGCCCTCAATTGAGCCATAAAGTGGTTACGCTGAGGAGGATGCAAAACATGTTGAAGCGTGCGCTGTTGGGTACCGCCGCATTTTTGTTTGCGGCCAGTGTGGGCTTTGCGGCCCCACAGGCGGCAAGCGCGACCAAGTCGTGGCATGGATACGTAACGGACAGTAAGTGCGCCATGAATGCGAAAGCCAGAACGGACTCGGCTTGCGTCAAGAAGTGCGTCGATGCGGGCGACAAGTATGTTCTCTACGACACTGCGAACAAGAAGGTTTATCAGCTGGATCCACAATCGGCGGTGGCCGATCATCCTGGGCATCACGTGAGCGTGTCGGGCACGCTGGATGGGGACACAATTCACGTCACCCACGTGAGAATGTTGAGCGCGGCGAAACCGGCTCCAGCCCCGGCTGCGAACCCGGGAAGCTAATTCCTTACTTCCAAGCCGTGAATTGAAGCGGGCAGGCCGCAAGGCGCTGCCCGCTCTTTTTTTGCTTGCGCGAAGATTCCGCGGCGATGTGCGGCAAGTCCTGCTCGGCAAGAGTTCCACGCGTATGCGGCGGCATCGAGGAACGGAACGGATGCGAGCGAAGGATTTCTGCGCGCGAACTGTGTGATAGGATGCGCGGGCCACTTCTTGGAGAGGAAAGACAAATGAAGAACCGCTTGACGCGTAGCGTTTTGATGATCGCATGCTTGCTGGGATTTGCCGCAGCGGCGCATGCGCAGTCGAATGGGCAATGGCAAGCACTCGACAGCTATATCCAGTCCGCGATGCACGATGGGAAAGTGCCGGGGCTGGCGGTGGGGATCGTACAGAACGGCAACGCGGTTTACGTGAAAGGATTTGGCGTGCGGGACATCACGACGGGGCAGCCGGTGACGCCGGACACGCTGTTTGACATTGGCTCGTGCACGAAGGCGTTCACGGCGGCGGCGGCTGGGATACTGGTGGATGAAGGAAAAATGCACTGGGACGACCGCGTGGACGAGTACATTCCTTTCTTTCATTTGTATGATCCGCTCGCGGACGAAAATGTGACCATGCGTGATTTGCTGACGCATCGCACCGGAATGGGCGGAACGGATTTGCTGTGGTACGGTTCGTCATTTTCGGCGGAAGAGATTATCCGGCGAGTGCGTTACATCAAGCCGGAGTTCGGATTTCGCGCGAGGTTCGAATATCAAAATGTGATGTACGCGACAGCGGGCTACGCGGTGGGGCAGGCAAGCGGGGGGACGTGGCAGGATTTTGTGCGCGCGCATATTTTTGGACCGCTCGGCATGAGCGGAGCAGATTTCAGCGCGACGGATGCGCAGAACGCAGCGGACCATGCGACGCCGCATGATCTGAAAGACGGGAAAGTGGTGACCATTCCTTGGCGAAATATCGATAGCGTTGCGCCCGCGGGATCAATCAATGCCGGCGTCAAGGACATGACGAAATGGATCGCCATGCAGTTGAACGACGGGATGGCGAACGGGCAGCAGATTGTTTCCGCGAAAAGCCTGCGAGAAATGCACACTCCGCAGATCGTGGTGCCACAAGGTGGGGAGTTCGATCTGTTCTTTCCGAAATCCCTGCAGATGAGCTACGGGATGGGCTGGTTTATTCAGGATTATGGCGGGCACCAGATTTGGCTGCATCCAGGGGACATCGACGGGTTCGCGTCGCTGGTGGTACTGCTTCCGGAAGTGAAGACCGGCTTTGTGATTTTGACGAATTTGGATCACACGGCGCTGCGTTCCGGGCTCGGTTGGCACTTGATTGATGAATTTCTGAATTTGCCTCAGCAGGACTGGACGGCGCATTTTGCGAAAGTAGCGGACCAGTTCACGGCGATGGAGAAACAGGCGGAGGAAGCTGCGAAAACTCCAAAACATCCGGATACGCATCCATCGCGCGAACTTGCGGCGTATGCGGGAACGTATCGAAATAAGGCGTATGGCGACGTGGTGGTGTCGCTCGCAGGCGATGCGCTGCAGATTCAATTCCGTTCGTTCAGTGGAGCGTTGAGGCATTTTCAGTACGATACGTTTGTCGGCGATTTGGGCGGGTTCGGCAATGCGCCGGCAATGTTCAGCCTGGATGAAGGCGGAGACGTCTCGAAATTGACACTGGCGGGAATCGAGTTCGAAAGGGCGGGAGCGCCAGGTCAGCCGTAGAAGCGGTTGTTGAAAATTGTGAGCCGGAGGAGGAAGCCAGCATGATTCGGCGAATGATGATTTGCGCGGGAGTGTTGTTGGTAGTGGGCATCGCCGCGGTTGGAATGCGTTCAGTAGCACGGCAAGATGCGAGCGCGGACGCAGGCAATTACGACGTGATTATTCGCGGCGGGCATATTCTCGACGGCACGGGGAATCCCTGGTACGCGGCGGATATTGGGATTCGCGGCGACAAGATTGTGGCGATTGGAAAACTCGAGAACGCGAATGCGAAGCAGACCATCGACGCGACGGGTAAAATCGTTGCGCCAGGTTTTATCGACATGCTGGGGCAATCGGAGACTTCGCTGCTGATCGACAAGCGGTCGCTGAGCAAACTCTCGCAGGGAATCACCAGCGAAATCACGGGCGAGGGTCAATCGGCCGCGCCGCAGGACGAGCGCACGCTTGCGACGCTGAAACCGTTCATGGATCAGTATCATTTGACGATTGACTGGACGGACTTGAATGGATATTTCGAGCGGCTGGAAAAATCAGGGACGCCGCTGAATTTGGGCACATATGTGGGAGCTGCGCAGGTTCGCGAGGCGGTGATTGGAGACGATGACCGCGCGCCGACGGCGGACGAGCTGAAACAAATGGAGGCGCTGGTGGCGCAGGCGATGCAGCAGGGAGCTATGGGCGTTTCGACGGCACTGATCTATCCGCCGGGCCATTACGCGAAGACCGATGAACTGATTGCGCTGGCGAAAGTGGCGTCGCAATACGGCGGAATTTATGCTTCGCACATGCGCAGCGAAGGGCAGACGGAGATGCAAGCGCTCGATGAGGCGATCGAGATTGGGCGCGAGGCGCATCTGCCGGTGGAAATTTTTCACATGAAGGTGAGCGGAAAAACGCGGTGGGGCTCGATGACGAAAGTTGTGGCGAAAATCGACGCGGCGCGGGATTCGGGCCTGGACATCGCGGCGAGTATGTATCCTTACCTCGCGGGGGCGACGGCGCTGGCTTCGTGCCTGCCGCCGTGGGTAGCGGATGGCGGCACGGAGAAATTGCTCGCACGGCTGCGCGATCCGGCAGTTCGGCGGCGAATCAAGCTGGAGATGGCGGCGGATCATCCGGGCTGGGAGAATTTGTATTTCGACAGCGGCGGGCCGTCGGGCGTGATGATTTCGGGCGTAGTGAATCCGGATCTGAAAAAGTACGACGGGAAAACCGTGGCGCAGATGGCGCAGGCGGAAAAGAAAGATCCGCTCGATGCGCTCTTCGATTTTGTGCTGGCGGATAACGCGCAGACGGGCGCGCTGTACTTCATCGCCAACGAGCAGGACTTGCAGTACGGGCTAAAACAGCGTTGGACGAGCATTGGGCTCGACGCCAACGAAACGTCGCTGGACGGACCGATTTTCGAGCCGCACAGCCATCCGAGGGCGTGGGGATCGATGCCGAGATTTCTGGGCCACTATGTGCGGGATTTGCATTTGGTCCCACTGGCGGAAGCGATTCGCAAAATTACGTCTCTGCCGGCCGAGCGTGAGCATTTGACGGGGCGCGGGCTGCTGAAGCCGGGATTTTTTGCGGACGTTACGGTTTTTGATCCCAAGACGATCATCGACAAGGCGACTTACACGGACCCGAATCAGATGTCGGTGGGAGTGGATTACGTTTTCGTGAACGGGCAGTTGGAATTCGAAGATAGAAAGCTGACGGGCGTGACGGCGGGTCGCGCGCTCCGCGGGCCAGGTTGGCATGGAGGCGCGGAAGAGCAGTAACGACGGATGTATTTTCTGGGGTGGTGAAGCGCGATGTCGCGGATGATGAAGGAAATCCACGAGCAGCCGGAGGCGCTGCGGCGAACCTTCGAGGCGGAGCGCGGGCATGCGGCCGATTTCAAGAAGTTCGCCGCGGCACAAGATTTCCGGCTGATTGTGCTGGTGGCGCGCGGAACCTCGGACAACGCGGCCCTATTCGGGCGCTACTTGCTGGAGATCGCGACAGGGATTCCGGTGTCGCTGTGTGCGCCGTCGGTGCATACGCTTTACCGCGCGCGCTTAGATTTTCGCCGGGCGCTGGTGATCGGGGTTTCGCAGTCCGGCGCGGGCACAGACATCAATTTGGTGCTGAAGAACGCGCGGAAGCAGGGCGCGTTCACCGTGGCCATCACGAACGAGGCGAATTCGGCGATGACGCGCGCAGCAGAGGAGACTTTCCTGGTGCGCGCCGGAAAACAACGTTCGGTGGCGGCGACAAAAACATATACGGGCCAGTTGATGATTCTGTATCTGATGGCGTTCGCGCTGGGGCGGGAGATTGAGCTGAAATCGGTGAGCGAGATCCCGGGACGAGTGCGCGAAACGCTGAAATTGGCGGCAGGAATTCGAACCATGGTGCAGCGGTATCGATACATGAGGCAATGCGCGGTGGTTGCGCGCGGCTTGAATTACGCGAACGCGTTCGAGCTGTCGCTGAAATTGATGGAGACGTGTTACATCGTGGCGGAACGGTTTTCGTCAGCGGACTTTCTGCATGGCCCCATCGCGATGATCGAGCGCGATTTTCCGGTGATTCTGTTTGCGCCTGCGGGAAAGACATTCGCGGGGCAGCGGCAAATGATCAAGAGACTTGCCGGATTACGCGCGGAAACAATCGCCATAACGTCGGCAGATGTGCGCCTTCCGGGAATCACGGAAACGATTCGCGTGCCGGGAAGGATTCCGGAGATTTATAGCGCGATACCGTATATCGTGCCGGGCCAACTGTTTGCGGCGCAATTGGCGGAGGCGAAGGGGCTGGATCCGGATCGTCCGCGGTCGCTGCAAATTGTGACGCAGACGCTGTGAATATCTTGCCGGGTTGCGATACTAAGGGGCTGTTCGGCGCCGCCGTAGCCGCTGGCGCCGTATACGGCGCTACCGTTGAGGCCGATCGTCGTGGCCAAGAGTGCTCGCGATGTCGGTGGCGATGGCGTTTGCAATTTCATCCTCAATTTCGGGTAAGTCGGCCGCTTTGCGTTCGAATTGCCTGGACCAGACAGCGTTGCCGCTCGCGGGATCAATCAGCTCTGCTGTAATTTGAACACTATCGCCGGTGTGGCCCACCGTGCCCCTGAGTAGTTTGTCGGAATGAAGGAGTTGTGCGATCTGCTGGGGGCTGCCGGTGCCGCCTTCGAAATGCATGACCAGACTCGGGTCAACGACGCGCAATTCATTCGACTGGCTACAATGGGTAATCACATGTTCCGTAATACCGAGTGCCAAATCGTTGTCCGCGGAAGTCTTGGACAGGCTCTGGAACGGCAAGATGGCAATGGTCGGAGCGCGTGGGTGAGCGGCCATCGAGGGAGCGGGCCTACGATTGTGCAACATTTGTTGCGCCACGGCGATAGAGAGGGTAAGAGCAACAATGAGAACGGCGTAAACCGCCAACTGAGGATACGAGATTTCGAGTGACGCTCGGCCGCGCCTTTGCGGCGCATGATCGCTTTCGGCTTGCCGTTGCCTGGAGGCCGGCGGGCGGGCCTTCCACCAGGCTTCGATTTCGGATTTGTAAGCGTAGATGGAGCCCTGCCTTGAATGCTGATGCCGATAAACAGGAATCAGTGACGTCGCCGACATTTTGAAAGGGGTGGGCGCAGGGTCGGTCGCATTTTTCCTGATCATGTACATTTTCCTCGGCTTCACCAGTTTTCCGCGCTCGGTCTACGTCCTTGAGCCGCTCCTTACGATTGGTGTCTTGGCCGGAGTGCGGCTGCTTTCTCGCGTAGTGTTCGAATCGGTGCGGGAGGATGCCCGTTCGTCGAAGAGAGTCGCGATCATCGGCGCAGGCGTGGGGGCCCAAATGATTCTGCGGGAGCTTCGGCAGCCTGGTGCGGGCTGCATCGCGGTGGCCTGCGTGGATGACGACCCGTCGAAACGAGGGCTCAAGATTCAGGGCGTTCCGGTCATGGGTTCAATCGACGAACTTCCTGACGTCCTCGCAAGACATCCCGTGGACGAGATTTTGATCGCCGTACCCTCGGCCACGGCGTCACAGATGCGGCGTTTCATAGCGACTTGCGAGAGAAGCGGCGCAAAATTCCGCACCGCGCCTGCTCTTCGCGAATTGATTGCCGGGGAGATGACCGTCAAGCAGCTTCGCGAGGTAAATATCGAGGATCTCCTGGGTCGCCAGCCGGTCCACATCGACCTCACAGCGGTTGGCCCGGAAATTCAGGACCGCACGCTGCTGGTGACTGGGGCTGCGGGTTCAATTGGTTCGGAATTGTGCCGTCAGCTTGCTCAATTTCGGCCGGCAAAGCTCGTTTGCGTGGACCAGAGCGAGACAGGAATGTTTAATTTGCAGCGCGAGCTGGCGAATCACGAAACCCGAATGAAGGTGATTCATTACGTGGCGGATGTGGCCGAGCACGACACGATGCTGCGCATTTGCGGGCATCACCGACCGCACGTGATTTTCCACGCGGCAGCCTATAAACACGTGCCGATCATGGAGGCGAACCCGCGTGAAGCGGTCAAGAACAACGTTTTTGGGCTGATCGGTTTGCTCGAAGCCGGCGAAGCGAATGGATGTCAGGCTTTTGTCTTGATTTCATCCGACAAGGCGGTCAACCCGGCCAGCGTTATGGGTGCGACGAAACGAGCCGGAGAGCTTATCGTTTCTTGCCGGCCGGCCAGTGGCATGCACTGTATTTCTGTAAGGTTTGGAAATGTTCTGGGCTCGAATGGCAGCGTGATCCCGCTGCTTCAGGAGCAAATTCGCGATGGGCGCGAGCTTACGATTACCCACCCTTCTGTGCGCCGGTTCTTTATGACCATTCATGAAGCGGTTTCTCTTGTTTTGCAGGCGTTCACGATCGGCAATCACGGAGACGTTCTCGTGCTCGACATGGATCGTCCAATTCGCATTGTCGATTTGGCAAGGACCCTGATCCGGCTTTCTGGCAAGTCATCTGAAGAAGTGAAGATTCGATTCACGGGCCTGCGGCCCGGCGAAAAGGTGTGCGAGGAGTTGTTTTATCCTGGGGAAACGATTGCTCGCACGCGCTACCCGAAGATTCGAAGCGCTCGGGGCGAAAGAATCGATTGGACTACCCTGCAGAGCCAGTTGCAAGATTTGCAGGCGTGTGTCGCGGCGGGAAACGATGCCGCCATCCGAACAAAATTAATGTCCATCGTGTCCGGCGGCTTCTATCGGCCAAATAGCCTGCCTCGCCGCAGCGCCCGCACGGAAACATCAGCGACGATAATCTTACGTCGCGCTGCCGGTCAAAACTAGCAGCTCTTCTACCTTCTTGACGAGTTCCTCCCTTCGTCTGACGTCTGCCTGCGAACGCCCTCAATCCTTGATCCCCCAGGAATGAAAACAGCCGTGCAATATCCCGCGCACGCAGCCGCCGGCTCCCGCTAGTTCATCCGAGCCAGCGGCAACACGCTCCTACTGCTGCTTCAGGGCGTTCTCGATAAATGCCGACACGTTTGCCTTGAGCTTTGCGTGAGCGGCTTCCGATACGTACATCATGTGGCCCGCATCGTAATATTTCAGTTGGACGTGGCTCCTCAAATTTGCCGGCAGGTCGAGATGGTCCATCGTGTATTCCGTTTCGAAAAATGGTGTGGCCAAGTCGTAGATACCGTTTTCTACTTCGACGTGCAAATCTGGATTCGAGATAAGGGCTTGGACCAAATCCGGCTCGACGTTGGGGGCGCCGGGGAAACCGTATCCGCGCCCTTCATTGTGCTTCCAATCCCAGCTTGCTCCCGCAAAATTCGCCGAAACCTCGTAAGTCATGTTCTGGCCGAATTTGAGGTCCTGCCGGATGTAATTGTTAAACGCCGCCGTGTACGCGCTGCTGAGAGCGGAGGATTGCGGATCGTTGAAAGCGTATTCAGCGAGAGGATCATCGCTGAAGCCTGAGAAACGCGAATCCAGCCGGCCCGTTGTCAGCCCCTTGGCGCGTTGCAATTCTTCCATAAACTGTGGCAGGTTCACGCGCAAGTCTGCTTTCAGAATGTAGTCTGCGCTGAGCCCGGTGAATTGCGAAAGCTTCTTGGCGACGCTCTCGCGTTCCGCCTGGCTGAGTTTCGATCCTTTCAGCAGTGCATCGGCATAGTCCGTCTCCGCGAATTGTCTCGCCTGCTCCAGAAATCCGTCCAAGTCTGACGGGCAGCTCATCACTTTGTGATAGCAAGCTGTCGCTGCGTAGCTCGGGACGTAAAGGACGTACGCGAGATCCTCACCGGGATAGAAAGAGATCGTGCCGAGATCGAGAACCGAAGACATCAGCACAATGCCGTTCAAGTCTATGTTATCGCGTGATTGCAGATAATTTCCGAGCGCGGCGGAACGAAATGTGCCGTAGCTTTCGCCGATCAAGAATTTGGGCGAGTTCCAGCGGTTGTTTTCAGTGATGTAAGTCGTGATGAACTGCGCGAACGCCTGAACATCCTGATCAACTCCCCAGAAGTCCTTGTTCTGCGCTTTGCCCACAGCATGGCTGAATCCTGTTCCCATGGCGTCGATGAACACTTCGTCCGTTACGCCCAGCAACGTGTCCTCATTGTCCACCAGCTTGTAAGGAGCCGGCGGCGTCGGAGCAGCGTCTACCGTGGCCACGCGTTTCGGCCCATAAGCGCCCATGTGCAACCAAATCGTCGATGACCCAGGCCCTCCGTTATAGAAGAACGCGACCGGGCGGCGGCTCATGTCTTCTGCATCCGACCGCGTGTACGCCACATAAAACATGCTACCTGTGGGCTCGCCCTTTGCATCCTTTAGGATGATCGTCCCAGCGGTTGCTTTATAGGGGATGGTCTGGCCATCAACACGAATGCTGTGTTCGGTAACCGATGATTGCTCCTTCGAGTCTTGCGCGGTGTCCGCAGCCTTTTTGTCCTCTGCTTTCGTCGCGTTATCGGGCATCTGCGCCCGTGCGGTCTTTGTGTATCCAAGAAAGAGGAAGAGGCTAAGGAATATGGCCGCCACACCCGTATCAAAGATCCTTTTCATGGTTTCTCCCTTTGTTGCCTTTTCAAATGGCGCAGGGATTTTATATAGCTTGAGAAGGATAAGTCAAAAACGTTTGCTGTTACTGCTAGGTGTTCCGAGCGGTGAATGCGCCATGCATCCTGTATCGTTGTGTACGATGGCGTCAGACCGGTAGCTCTCCGGTTGTAAAAGTATCTCTACATGAATTACTTTGAGTGTATAGGTCGTCTGTAAGGAGGACGCACTGGAGCAAGGATGGTGAGACGGTTTCGGGGCTGGACCCGAAGGGAATTCATTGCGCACGTGGCTCGGTTCGGAGCTGTATCGCCTCTGCTCGGTATTGCGAGAGACGGTCTTGCGTCCGCACTGCAGCAGTTGCCGGAGCCAACGCCAGAACCTCCCTACAAGTTGACGCTATACGATGAGACCTTGCTCGATCAGTTCGAGCAAGCAGCTTGCCTTTATTTCTGGGAACAGGCAAACCCGGACACGGGACTAGTCAAGGACCGCAGCACGCCGAGCGAATTCGACGACTACACGGTTGCCAGCATTGCTGCCACCGGTTTCGGCCTCACGGCTCTTTGCATTGCCGACAAACGCGGATTCATTCCCGGCAACGCCGTCACGTCTCGCGTGCGTGCTACCTTGAAGTTTCTCGCCACGCGAATGTACAACCAGCGCGGTTTTTTCTATCACTTCGTCGACGTAAACACCGGCGAGCGCGCCTTCGATTGTGAAGTCTCCTCCATTGATACCGGCCTCCTGCTGTGCGGCGTGCTGATGTGCAAGCAGCATTTCGCCGACCCGCAAATTCGCGCTTTGGCGACCGAGATTTTCGACCGCACGGATTGGCTTTGGATGCTCGATTATGGCCGCACCCTTTCGCACGGCTGGACGCCGGAGAACGGATTCTTGCCCTATCGCTGGAACACGTATTGTGAGCTGATGTTGATCTATTTGCTCGGCATCGGTTCGCGCACCCATGCGATCCCCTCGGATACTTGGGATGCATGGTGGCGCCCAATCTTCGACTTCAAAGGACAGCGATATATTGGCTCATACGCGCCTCTATTCGTTCACCAGTATTCGCACGCCTGGTTCGATTTTCGCGATAAGCATGACCGCTACGCGAATTACTTCCAAAATTCCGTGATCGCTACCAAAGCCCATCGTTCTTTTTGTATCGGGCTTCACAATCGTTTCCCCGACTTTTCGGATAGCCTCTGGGGCGTGACCGCGTCGGATTCGATAGACGGTTACACTTGGTGGGGCGGTCCTCCTCCCATCGGAACGATCGACGGCACGCTTGTTCCGGCCGCTCCCGCGGGATCCTTGCCATTTCTTCCACGCGAGACTCTGCTTGTGCTTCACACCATGCGCCGGCGTTTCGGAAACAAATTATGGAAGCGCTATGCGTTTCAGGATGCTTTCAATCCACTGAAAGACTGGTACAACGCGGAGATTGTAGGCATCAACACGGGAATTGGCGTATTGATGGCGGAAAATCTTCGCACCGGCTTCATCTGGGAAACCTTCATGAAGAATCCTGAAGCGCAGACGGGAATGCAACTGACCGGATTCAGTCCGGAAGAGCCGGCTACTGCACCTCCAACAAATCCAGCGCCTTCGGCGGCATCGTTAGCGTAATTTGATTCTCTTTCAGTTTTTGAACTTCCGGTGGGCCCAGTTTCGCCGCGCCCTTTAGCTCTTCATACTGCCGCGCCGTAGGGCTGGCCGGCTTGCCCATCGCTGCATACGCTTGCAACGCGTTTCCATGTTGCGCATCGAGCCGGTAAATCAAAACTTTGTGTCCGCCATGCAGTCCACTGAATTCCAGCGTCACCTCTTTCGTATTTCCCATTGTTTCTGGCGCGGAATAATTCCAAACAGCGATATTCAACTTGTGGCCTGTGGCCCGAGTCGCCAGCACTGAGTCGGAATCTGCGGGGAGTCTTTCCGTTCCCAGCATGTGCAGCAATAGAAATGCATTGAACGCCGGCTTCGGCACGCCGCCCTCGGCAACCAACCCAAATCCCCCATAGAATGGCGTCTTGATCACACCTTGCTCTTCGAACACATCCGAAAACGTCCAGTAGCTCATCATGCTTGTCAGTCCATCGCACTCGCGAATCGTGTTTGCAAGCCACGGACCCATGAAAATCGAGTCAGTCACGTCTGGTTCATTCGCATAACTTGCGTTGTATTCGCTGAAGATCACGGGGAGTTGTGGCCGCGCGGAAGCCTGCACCTCATCGTGCACTTTCTTCGCTGCGCGACACACCATGTCTGATCGCGGGATATTTTCGTTCGTGCCAAACACATGGTCCGCCGTGTCGTTCCCGTAGACATGCGTCGAGACGAAATCTACCGGCACGTCGTTCTGCACGGCGTGCGCGATGAAGCTGCTCACCCACGCCGCCTGCGCCGTCGACGGCCCGCCAACGCGCAGCCGCGGGCTGACGCGCTTAATATCTTGCGCGGTGTGATCGTAAAGTTCGTAATATGTCGATTGCTTCGGCTCACCCGCCCAGAAGTCGATATTCGGTTCGTTCCAGACTTCGAAATACCACTGCGAAACCTCGTCAATGCCGTATCGGTCCACCAAATGCTGCGCAAACTTCGTCATCAAATCGTCCCAGCGCGCCCAATCCTTGGGAGGCGACACAACCGGGTGATACCAAAACGCCTGATGCACTTCGCGCGCGGCCAGCTTCGGCGGCATAAAACTCAATTCCACGTAGGGCCGTACACCATTCGCGAGCAGGCCGTCGTAAATCTGGTCGACATAAGAAAAGTTGTAAACGGGATTGCCGTTCTTGTCCTCATCATACAGGCCCACGTCGTCGTCCAGGATGCCGTGAAAGCGCATGTATTCGAATCCGGTGATCGTTTTCACGGTGCGCAAATCCTGGCGATAGCTGCCACGTAGCGAAAGTACCGCCCGTCCCGAGCCAAACATGTCCTCCCAAAAATGCGGAAATGGCTGTCCCGGTGCATTCACATTGATTGTGATTATCGTCGCCTCGGGCTCGTTTTGCTGGGCCCACGCCAGGGAAACTGCGCCGAGCAGAACAAATGCCGTGACGGCACAGCGCGCGCGCCTTTGAAAGTGGCAGGTAATCATAAGTCGATTCTGGCGTAGAAAGACGCTGGCCGCAACGCGCAATAATCCGGCGCCGGTTTCACCGTACGGTCTTAATTGTTTCGAAATTCCATCTGTTGCTCTTATCCATTCTGCAGATGCCGGATAACAGACGGGTCATGCCGGGGCTTCGGCCTCTCATCCGCACTATTTAACCCTAACGTCGGGCTCCACAGACATGCCCAGCCTCAAAAGATGCTCGGGGTCCTGGCCCTTTTCGAACACGATCTTGACGGGGATTCGCTGGACGACCTTGACGTAGTTTCCCGTGGCATTCTCGGGAGGCAGCAAGCTGTAGCGGGCTCCGGTGGACCCGGCAATGTTGAGAACATGCCCGTCGTACGTACGACCGTAGGTGTCCACCGAGATCTTCACGGGCTGGCCGGGCCGCATGTATTTCAATTGCGTCTCTTTGAAATTCGCGGTCACCCAGATGTTCTGGCTGTCCAGAGGGACGATGGTCATAAGTTGCTGGCCCGGCGAGACGTTCTGGCCCGGCTGGACGGATCTTTGGCCTACGATCCCGCTGATTGGCGCCACAATGGTGGTGTACTGCAGGTTCAGTTGCGCCTGCTGCAGGATCGCGGCGGCCTCCTCGGCTTCCGCCTCCGCCGCTTGAGCACGTGAGCGCTGCACCGATACTTGTTCAGGTTTGGTCTCAGCGTATTGCAATTGGGCGTGAGCTTGCGCAAGCCGGGCGCGAGCTTGGGTAACCTCCTGCTCGGCGCCGGCGGCAGAAGCTCGGGCAGCCTCGACGGCGGCAGCCGTGGCCTTCTGGCTATCCACAGCTTGCGTGTACTGTTGCTGCGGGATTTCATCCTTTGCCGCCAGCGGCTTGTATCTGTTCACGTCATCTTGAGCCTTCAGGTCATTGGCTTCGGCCTGTCGCAAGGAAGCCTGCGCTGCATCAAACTCCCTCTGGGAGGCAAGCAATCCAGCGTTGGCGTTCTCAATATCCGCCTGAGCGCTGGAGAGCTGGCTTGAAGTATTTACGGAAGTAATCGGGACATTGGTTTGCAGGGCTGCCGCACTGGCCTCGTCGTTCGCCAAGGTTGCTTTGGCGTTCGCTACCGCCACTTCATAGTCTTTGGGGTCAAGCTGCACCAGCACGGTGCCGGCCTCAACGTATTCGTTGTTATCCACTGCGACGCGAGTTACATAGCCCGACACGCGAGAACTGGCCGGATAAATGTAACCGTCGATCTGCGCGTCGTCCGTGGACTCCCAAGCTGCGAAGTGCCGATACAGCAGGACCGCGATGACAAGGATGACGACGGCGAGCGCCGCATACACAATTCGTCTGCGTGTTCTCGCGCGCCGCGCGGGAGGCAGGCCTGAGCCTTCTTGTGCGACTATTGGCGACTTGGGTTCGGCGGGCGAAGCCGTTTCCGAGGGTTTCGTCGGTGTACTTCCCATGATTATTTGCCTCCCAGCAGATAGCGCAAGGCCGATTGTTGGGCGACGCCCAGGGCTTGCGCGAGAGAAATTTTTGCCAGGTTAAAAGAGTACAGACTGGCGATGTAGGACTGATTCGCCAGGGCCACTGATTCCTGTGCTTGAA
The DNA here is from genome assembly GCA_049281095.1 of Candidatus Acidiferrales bacterium. Taxonomy (GTDB): domain Bacteria; phylum Acidobacteriota; class Terriglobia; order Acidiferrales; family UBA7541; genus DAHUXN01. The sequence goes on along the minus strand of JBAPRL010000065.1, from coordinate 2,513 downwards.
CGACTTCGAGATTGTCGGCAACACCCGCCGCAAAACGGTCCCGAGACTGCGTCAGTGTTTGATCCGCCAGATCAATATTGCTCCGCGCCACGGCCACTAGGTCCGATGAGGATCTCAAGTTGTAGAACGCCGTGCGCACCTGGTCGTCGATCTTGCCGCCCAGGTCTGCGAGTTCCGCCTTGCGTTGCTGCAGTGCCGAGTCCGCTTGCAATTTGTCTGCCCGCACGCGGGTCCCTTGAAAGATGGGTATATCCAGCGCGACAGTGACGGAAAACGTGCCGTGCGACGTCCCGAAGTTGGGACTGCCGATGTCGCCATAGTTCGCGTCCGTAGACAACGAGGGATAATTTTCGGCCGCGGCCGCCCCGCCGGCAAGTTCGGCCGCTTGGACTTGCGCCTTGGCGCTGAGATAGTCGGGGCGTGTTGAATAGGCTTGTTTCAGCGCCTGGTCCAGGGTGATGTCATCCAGCGGTGCATAGGGAACCGAGTCGGTCAACTGAAACTCTTGGCCATTCGGCAGTCCAATCACGCGCGCAAGAGTCAGCTTGTCGATGGCCAGTTGGTTCTCCGCAGCAATGAGCCGCTGCTGTTCGGTTTGCAGCTCCACTTGAGCGCGCAGCACATCGACGCTCGCGACCAAGCCTTGCTTGTTGCGATCCGTATCCTGCTGATAAAGCGTCTGGGCGGTTTTGACTTGAGCGCGAATCGAATCCACGGTGGCCAGATCCGAAAGCACTAGCAGATAGGCGCCTCCCGCAGTGAACACCACGAGGTCGCGGTCGCTCTCGTACGTATACCGCGACGCCGTTTCGGACACTGACGCTGACTTCCAGCCCTGGACGTCGGACCAATTGAAAATCTCTTGGGAAAGGTACGCACGGGCGTCCGCAACGCCGAAGGGGCCTACGACCGTAGGGATGATAATCCCTGGAATATGGATTTTCAGGCCTTCCGCTCCGAAATTAACCTGTTCGAGCGCACCGCTGACACGCGCCGAAAGGTCCGGCAGCAGAGCGTTCAAATTGCGCAGACGCACGGCGTGAGCCGCCCGAGTGTTCTGGTCGCTTTCAATCGCGCCGAGGTTGTATTTCAATGCGCGCTCGAATGCCTCATGGAGAGAAAGCTCCAGCGTCGTGCCGGTAGTTTGACCCGTGGGCACGCTGCCGAGAAAAGGACTTTGCGCCTGCGCCCTGCTCAACCCCGGAGAACTCGCGAGCAAGATGAACAGGACAGCTGGGGAAAATATCAGATGCCGAGCCCGCTGATTACCAAACATTGCTCTTCCTCCCCGAAGTGCAGATTTATGAATCAGCTGTTCTGTTTCGCATACCGTGCAACGGCATCGAGGACAATCTCGACCGCCATTTCATTGCCCATTGCGGAGTTAACCATCAAGTGGAATCGATGCCTTCCAGGCCAGTCGACGTTGAAATACTGCTTGATGAAATCTGCGCGATCGCGGTCCACCGTCTCGACGAGTTCGACCGCTTCCTTCTCGCTTTTTCCTGTCGCTCGGAGGCGCCGGACCCTCTCCTGAAAAGGAGCATAAACGAAAACATGAAACGCGTCGGTGCGCTTGCTGAGGTAATATGCCGACCCGCGCCCCACAATCACGCAGTTGCCGGCATCCGCGATTTCAGGCAGGAGTTTTTGCACCACTTCACGAACGCACTCGGTATCCACCATCTTCAATCGCGGAGCGTTCAGGCTCCCTTCGAAACTCCCTCGCATGAAGGCCTTGAGAAGCCGGTAATACGCCGGGTCTCTTCGCTCTTCATGCTCTTCCACGGCGCGGCAATCACAATCCAACCGCCGCGCGATTTCCTCGGTCAGCAACTGATCCCAGAGCTTCCAGCCCAGGCGTGCTGCCACTCGCTCAGCGATCTCGCCCCCTCCGCTCCCGTATTCGCGCTCCAGGGTGATGATTTGAATCGGCATAAGTCCTCACTTGTTCTCACGCGTGAACGCCGCCCGCTCCCTAACAGGCTCGAACATCGAGCGTCTGTTCTGCATTCGAAATTTTCTGAATCCAGCCAGGGCTTCCCAATTTCTTAGCCCGCTGCTACCTCCCCTCCCGCACCTGGCCTGTTCCTTTTCAATGCAAAAGAAAGCAGGAACATAATTCCTGCTCCGATGCATAGAACCCAGAATGTATCGATGTAAGCCAGAGTTGTCGCCTGGCCAATTAATTCCTGATACAGGCGGTCGTAAGCCTGGCTGGTCGCCTGGGAGGCTTCCAGGCCCGACGCCGCGAGGCGCGTCGAGAGAGCCTGGACCGCCTGTGCAAATGTAGGCTGTCCCGGGGTCGTATGAGCCACTAAATACATCTGATGGACTTGCGAGCGGCGCGCAATCAGCGTGGTTACCATGGACGTTCCGATGCTGCTTCCTATGTTGCGCATGAAATTCACCAGGCCCGCAACGTTGTTGCTCTTCTCTGCCGGCATGCCGACGTACGAGACCAGGTTAATAGGAACGAACAGGAACGCGAGACCGAGTACCTGCACCACTCG